>NZ_JBIVTI010000001.1:2534857-2693899 GCF_044756645.1 Microbacterium sp. NPDC091676
CCCCGCCCCCCCGCCCGCGGCCGCCGGCCGCCACCCCCCCGCCCGGCGCCGCGACGCCCCCCCCCCCCCCCGCCCCCCGCCCCCCCCCCCGCCCGCCCCCCCCCCCCCCCCCGCTACTCGGGCGGGTTACTCCTTGACGGCCCCGGCCGTGAGGCCCTGGACGATCCAGCGGCTGGCGAGGGCGAACATCACCATCGTCGGGAGGATCGTCAGCAGGGCCGCGGCGCTCATGGAGCCCCAGTCGATGTTGAACGTGGAGATGAAGCCGTTCAACGCCGAGGGCACGGTGCGGTTCGCATCGGTGTTCATCAGCACGACCGACAGGAACAGCTCGTTCCAGCAGTTCACGAAGTTGAAGATGAACGCCGCGATGATGCCGGGGGTCATCACCGGCACGAGCACCCGGAACAGGGCGCCGAGACGCGAGCAGCCGTCGATCATCGCCGCCTCCTCCAGCGCGTCGGGGACGTTCTCGAAGAAGCCCCGCAGCATGACCGTGGAGAACGGGATGCAGATCGCGATGTAGACGAGGATGAGCCCCGGCTTGGTGTCGACGAGGCCGAGGTCGGTCATCATCGAGTACAGCGGTCCGAGGGCGATGAACGCCGGGATCATCTGCGTCAACAGGAACGCGATGAGCACCGCCCCCTTGCCGCGGAACTCGAACCGCGCCAGCACGTAGGCGCTGAGCAGGGCGATGAGCGTCGCCACGGCGCCTGCCGACACCGCCACGATGGCCGAGTTCGCCAGGAACGTCCCGAAGGAGCTCTTCTCGAACAGGCTCGTGAAGTTGTCCAGCGAGGGCTCGCTCGGCCAGTACTCGATCGGGAAGCGGTTGATGGTCCCCGGCGACTTGAACGCGGTGAGCGTGATCCAGTACAGCGGGAACAGGGTGATCAGCAGCCACAGCCCCAGGCCGACGACACGCACCACGCCGCCCACCGTGAGGCGGGGCTTGGGACGCGGGGCGGCCTTCGGGTCGGGCACCGTGATGCGACGGGTCTCCGTGACCGAGGAGCCGGTCCGGACGGATGAGGTGATGGTCATCGCTGCACTCTCCGCATCGCCATCAGGTAGAACGCGCAGAACACCATGAGGAACGCCACGACGATGAGCCCGATGGCGCTCGCGATGCCGTAGTTGCCCTGCTGCGTGTAGTTGATCATCCACGTCGTGATGATGTGGGTCTGGTTGGCCGGTCCGCCGTTCGTCATCGCGTAGATGATGTCGGGGAAGTTGAAGATCCAGATCACGCGCAGCAGGATCGTCAGCAGCAGCGTCATCGAGATGTACGGGATGATGATCGAGAACAGCTGCCGCACCTTGCCGGCGCCGTCGAGGCTCGCCGCCTCCAGCATCTCGTCCGGCACCGACTGGAGAGCCGCGAGGATCATGATCGCGAAGAACGTCACGCCGTACCAGATGTTCGCGACGATCACGGCGAACATCGCGAGCTTCGGGTCGGCCAGCCACGGCAGCGGGGCGTCGATCAGACCGGCCTTCATGAGCAGGTCGTTGACGACGCCGAACTCGGCGTTGAACATCCAGCGGAACAGCATGCCGATGAGGAAGCCGGACACCGCCCACGGGAAGAACACCAGCGCCTGGTAGAGCCCGCGGAAGCGGAACCGCTTGCGCAGGGCGAGGGCGATGAGGAACCCGATCACGAGCTGCGGCACGAGCGAGCCGACCACCCAGAGCACCGAGTTCCAGGCCACGGTCGGGAAGGCGGGATCCCGGAAGACGGCGAGGAAGTTGTCGAAACCCACGAACGGCGTCGACGTCAGGTCCCACAGGTTCCAGTCGTGGAAGGCCATGCGGGCGCCCTGCAGCATCGGCCAGTAGGTGAACCAGCAGACGAAGACGATCGCCGGCGCGAGGAAGGCCAGCAGCGTGAGCGCGGTGCGACCCCGGAACGGGCGTCGACGCGATGCCGGGGAGGCCCCGCCGGCGGTGCCGACGGAGCCCCCTTCACGGATGGTGCGGGCCACGGATCAACCCTTCTCCGCGGCGTACTTCTCGGTCCAGAACGCGTCCCACGAGGCGAGGAGGTCCTTCGTGGACATGTTGCCGAGCAGCACGCTCTGCACGTCCTGGTCGGACTTCTGGATCCACTCGGTCCACCAGCTCACCCCGCGCGGCTGACGCACGTTGACGTAGGTCTCCGGGTCTTCGGTCATGGTGACGTAGCTGGTCCAGGGGCCGGTGGAGTAGAACTCGTCGTCCGCGGCGGCCGCGATGATCGGGACGAGGCTGTTCGCCTGCGCGAACTCGGTGGCGGGCTCGGCGGACGACAGGAACTCGACGAGCTTCACCGCGGCCTCCTTGTGCTCGCTGTTCTCCGCGACACCCCAGCCGGCGACGGCGAGGGGCTGCGCGGCCTTGCCGGACGGGCCGACGAGCAGCGGTGCGGTGTCCCACTGGTCCTCGGCCAGCGAGGAGTCCTGCACCGTCGCGATGACCTCCGGGTCCTGCAGGAGGAAGGCCGTGGTGCCGTTCGTGAATCCGGCGACCATCTCGGGGTAGCCCCAGGAGACGGCCGAGGGCGGCGAGGCCTCCTTGAACAGGTCGAAGTAGTCGTCGACCGCCTCCTGCGCCTCGGGGGCGGCGAAGATCGTCGAGCCGTCCTCCATGAGGAACGCGTCCTCCGTGTCGAGGCCGTCGATCGTGTAGGCCTCGATCGCCGCGACGACGTTGCTGTTCGCGTTCTGACCGCCGCGGAACGCGTAGCCGTAGATGTTGTTCGACGGGTCCTGGATCGCCGACGCCTGCTCCAACAGGTCCTTCCAGCTGTGCGGCGGGCCGTCGAAGCCGGCGTCCTCCACGAGGTCGGTGCGGTAGAAGAGCGACAGCCCGTAGAAGCCGTAGGGGACGAAGTAGCTCTTGCCGTCCTCCGCGACCGAGGCCGACTGCGCGTTCTCGGTCAGGGCGTCCCAGCCGTCCCACTTCTTCAGATCCGGACCGAGGTCGTAGAGCCAGCCGTTGTTCGCGAACGGCCCGACGGTGATGTCGCGCACCTCGAGCACGTCGACGCCCTTGCCGGACTGCAGCATCTGCTGGATCTTCTGGTCGGCCTGCTCGGTGGGCGGGGAGACCAGGTTGACAGTGATGTCGGGGTTGTCCTTCTCGAACTCGTCGAGGAGTCCGCGGAGCAGCTCGGTGCGCGCCGGGTTCGTCAGGCTCTCGACCATCTGGAGGGTGACGCTGCCGTCGCCGCCGGACGAGCCGGAGCCTCCGGAGCAGCCGGTGAGTGCGAGGACGGCGACGGTGCCGACTCCGGCTGCGGTCGTCAAGATCTTGTTCTTCACGATGTGCCTCTCGGTGGGGGTGGGTGGGTGTTCGGGTGGGTCGTGCGGGAGGTGATGCGGGTCAGGGGAGGATGAGGGCGTCCGCGGGGCGGATGCCGGCGCGGCGCAGGATCGCAGGGACGCAGCGCTCGACGAACGCCTCGATGTCGGACGCCTCCGTGTACAGGTGCGCGGAGAGGCGGAAGTAGCCGACGCCGCGGAAGCTGGTGAACGCGGTCTCCACGCCGACCTCGTCGAGGAGGTCCATGCGCAGCGCGTCGGCCTCCTCGCGGGTGGCGCCGAGGCCGAGCGGCAGCCGGATGAGCCGCATGGACGGCACCGGGGAGGGGAGGGGGGTCAACGGGTCCTCGTCGCTGAAGGGGCGGAGGGCTTCGGCGATGAGCTCGGCGCCGGCGTCGGCCCGTGCGGCCATGGCGTCGCGGGCGGCCGCCCATCCGAACTCGGCCTCGATGAACTCGATCGCGGTGGGGGTGGCGAGGTAGGTCGTCGCATCGATCGTGCCCTGGGTGTCGAAGCGCTCGGGGTACGGCTCGCGCGCGGCCCAGGAGTCGATCAGCGGCCAGAGCTCGTCGCGGTCGGAGGCGGTGGTGACGAGGAGGGCGGAGCCGCGCGGGGCGCAGGGCCACTTGTGCAGGTTGCCGAACCACCAGTCGCCGCCGGCGACGGCCGCCGCGTCCGGGATGAGACCGGGAGCGTGGGCGCCGTCGACGAGGGTGCGCACGCCGCGCTCGGCCGCGAGGTCGGCGAGGCGGCGGGTGGGCAGCAGGCGGGCGGTGGGCGAGGTGATCTGGTCGACGACGAGCAGCCGGGTGCGCGGGGTGAGGGCGTCGGCGAAGAGCTGCACGATCTCGTCGTCATCCGCGAGCAGGGGAAGCGCGACCGTGCGGACGGCGGCGCCGAAGCGTCGGGCGAGGCGCTCGGCGCCCATGGTGATGGCGCCGTAGCCCTGGTCGGTCACGAGGATCTCGTCGCCGCTGTCGAGCTGGAGGGCGTTGTAGACGACGGTGGCCGCGGCGGAGGCGTTGGGCACGAACACGCTGTCCTCCGCGCGCGCTCCGACGAACGGGGCCGTCCGCTGCCTGGCGTCCTGCACCCGCTCCGCGATCCGCGGGAACCATTCGACGGGGCTCAGGTCGGCGCGGCGGCGCAGCGCGTCCTGGTGGGCGACCACCACCGACGGCACCGCCCCGAACGACCCGTGGTTGAGGTGGATCACGGTCGGGTCGAGCGGCCAGGCGTCGCGCGCCCGCAGGCCGGAGTTCAGCGTGAGCGGAGCGGGGAACTGCGGAGCGGGCATCGGACCTCATCGATGAGTGGGGGCGAGTTGTTGCACAACTTTGCCATACGCCTTCGCTTTTGGCTACGAAACCGAGAAGATGAAACATAGTTGTCATACGAGTTTGCGGCGACCGGTGTGTCCGACAGACTTCACGAGGGGTGGGGAGTGGCAGAGAGGATGACGATGAGCGCACTCGACACGGCGCTGCACGGGCTGCGGGCTCTCATCGCCGACGGTGCTCTGCGCCCCGGCGACCGGCTGCCGAGCGAGGGGGAGCTGTGCGAACGGCTCGGCGTCTCGCGGGGATCGCTCCGCGAAGCCATCCGCACCCTCGCCGCACTGGGCGTGCTGGAGACGCGGCATGGTTCCGGCAGCTACGTCAGCGAGCTCCGCGCCGCCGACCTCATCGGCAGCCTG
Organism: Microbacterium sp. NPDC091676; assembly: GCF_044756645.1. Taxonomy (NCBI): domain Bacteria; kingdom Bacillati; phylum Actinomycetota; class Actinomycetes; order Micrococcales; family Microbacteriaceae; genus Microbacterium; species Microbacterium sp. NPDC091676. The sequence continues at coordinate 2,539,862 of NZ_JBIVTI010000001.1, forward strand.
TCCCTCACGGTCGGGCTGCTGCCGATGGCCGGGGTGCTGGAGCTGACCGAGCTCCGACGGGTGCTCGAGCCCCATGCGGCGGCGCTCGCCGCAGCCCGTATCGACGACGACACGGTGGCCGCGCTCGACGAGGTGCTCACCGAGATCGAGTCGACGACGGACTTCGAGGCGCAGTCCCGCCTCGACCACGAGTTCCACATGGCCATCTCGTCGGTCGCGGGCAACGAGGCCCTGACCAGCCTGATCGACGTGCTGCGTTCCCGCTCCCGTGCGTACCGGATCTCCGACCCGGAGGACGCCGCGGAGCTCAAGATCCACTCCGACGCCGGCCACCGCGCGATCCTGCGCGGCCTCGCCGCCGCGGATCCCGTCGCGGCCTCGGCCGCCGCGTCCGCCCACGTCGCCTACACGGAGTACTGGGTGCGGCGGTACTCCGGCCTCTGACTCCGCTCGAATCGCCCGATTGGTCCCATCCGGCGGCCGAATGGAGCCATTCAGGCGATTCGAACGAGGTCAGCCGAGGGTGATGTCGACCTGGATCTCCGACGCGAGGCGCTCGAGGTCGGCACGCAGGGCGTCGAGATCGACCGTCGGCGGGACCTTCGCGATCACCGAGGCCTCGAACAGCCGCCCGCCGGCCATCGCGGCCTCCCGGGTCTCGGTCGTGAGCTCCTCGATGCTCAGGGCGTGCGCGTTCAGCACCGCCGACACCTCGCGCACGATCCCGGGGCGGTCGTTGCCGAGCACCTGCATCACGAGCAGCTGCTCCTCGTCCTCGGACGGCCCTGGCGTGCCGGTGAGCACCGAGAGCGTGAGCAGCCCCTGGCCCTGGATCCCCCGGAGTGCGGTCTCGAGCTCCCCGGTGCGCTCCGTCGGCACGGACACCTCGATGACACCCGCGAACGTGCCGGCGAGCTCGGCGAGGGAGCTGTTCTCCCAGTTGCCGCCGTGGGCATCGACGACATCGGCGACGGCGGCCACGAGGCCCGGACGATCGGCACCCGCGACGGTGAGGATGAGTGTGGTCATGGGGTCAGCGTAACCCGGGGATCACTCCGCCCAGACCCCGGTCTCCAGGAACCGCTCCAGCCGCGCACGGTGCGGCGCGAGGTCCCACCCCTGCTGTGCCACCCAGTCGTCCGAGTAGTAGGTGCCGGCGTACCGCACACCGCTGTCGCAGATCAGGGTCACGACGCTGCCGGTCTCGCCCGCGGCACGCATCCGGGCGATGAGCTGGAACGCGCCGTAGAGGTTCGTGCCGGTGGAGCCGCCCGCCCAGTGCAGAGTGCGCTCGCGGAGGAGGCGGATCGCGGCGATGGAGCCCGCGTCCGGCACCTGGATCATCTCGTCGATCACGGACGGCACGAAGGAAGCCTCCACCCGCGGACGCCCGATGCCCTCGATGCGGCTCGGCCGCCCGGCCGGCGGGTCGACCGTGCCCGCCCAGCCGTCGTAGAAGGCCGAGCCCTCGGGATCGACGACGGCGATCCGGGTGTCATGGCGGCGGTACTTCACGTAGCGGCCGAACGTGGCGCTGGTGCCACCGGTGCCGGCGCCCGTGACGATCCAGCGGGGGATCGGATGCCGCTCCTGGGCGAGCTGGCCGAACACGCTGTCGGCGATGTTGTTGTTGCCGCGCCAGTCGGTCGCACGCTCCGCGTAGGTGAACTGGTCGAGGTAGTGCCCGGTGCAGTCCGCCGCCAGGCGCTGCGCCTCAGGGGACATGTCCTCCGCGCGGTCCACGAAGTGGCAGGTGCCGCCGTAGAACTCGATGAGGTCGATCTTCTCCTGCACCGTCGACCGGGGCACGACGGTGATGAACTTCAGCCCCAGCATCCGGGCGAAGTAGGCCTCCGACACCGCGGTCGACCCGCTCGACGACTCCACGAGGGTCGTGTCCTCGTGGATGCGCCCGTTGACGAGTCCGTAGAGGAGGAGCGAGCGCGCGAGGCGGTGCTTGAGCGAGCCGGTCGGGTGCACCGACTCGTCCTTGAGGTACAGGTCGATGCCCCACTCCGGCGGCAGCGGGAACAGGTGCAGGTGCGTGTCGGCGCTGCGGTTGGCATCGGCTTCCAGCAGGGCGATCGCGGTGCTGGTCCAGTCGCTCATGCCCTCGAGCGTACCGGGGCCGGCGCCGTCATCCCGGTATGGGAGAACAGCCGCCCCGGCTCAGCCCACCGTGCCCGCGGGCGAGGCGCCGCCCGATCCGTCGACGTGCATCAGCGACGCCTGCGACTGCTCCTGCTGGAGTTGGAACTCGAAGCGCGAGCGGTCGCCACGGTGATACGCGATGAAGTACTCGATCGGCAGCCCGTCCTCGCTGCGGCTGATGCTGCGCAGGCGGAGGAGGGCGGAACCGGCACTCACGCCGAGGTGCTGGGCCTGCTCGTGCGTGGCGACCGTCGCCTCAGCGGAGCGGACGCCGTGCGTGGCGATGATGCCGTGGTCGGCGAGCAGCCGGTACAGCGACGCCTCGGTGAGGTCGGCGCCGAGCGTCACCGCTCCCACCGCCTCCGGCATCCACGTGGTCGAGAGCGACCAGGGCTCGCCGTCGACATGCCGCAGCCGCTCCAGCACGATCACCGGCGATCCGACCGGCACCTCCAAGGCCAGGGCGACCTCCTCGTCGGCGACGGTCTGCTCGTGCCGGAGGACGTCGCTGTGCACGTGGCCGCCGCGCCGCTCGACGTCGTCGTACAGCCCGACGAGCGTGTGCACGAGACTCTCGCTCGTGCGCGGGCGGGAGACGAAGGTGCCCTTGCCCTTCACGCGCTCGACGAGTCCCTCGTGCTCGAGCTGGGCGAGCGCCTGGCGCACCACCGTGCGGGAGATGCCGTAGCGCTCGCACAGCCGGTGCTCGCCGGGGAGGGGATCCCCCGGCTGCAGACCGTCGCGCGCGATGCCGTCGATGATGAGCTGCCGGAGCTGGTCGTACATGGGCGCCGCGCTGTGGCGGTCGATCGCATCCTCGATGAGCGACATCAGTACGCCACCCCCGCGTGCAGGATCACGTTCGCGTACGGGGTGAACTCCCCGGAGCGCACGAAGGCGCGGGCGGCGTGCGTGCGCTGCTTGAACTCGACGTGCGGGACGAGCTCGATCTCGAACCCCGCATCGGCGAAGCGCTCGCGCAGGGCGTCGAGCACCTCCGGGCTCTTCTCGGCGACCTCGGCCGACATCGTCGCCCCCTCGACCACGAGCTCCGCGAGCACCGTGTCGAGCACGTCGAGGAAGGCGGGGGCGCCGGGACGGTAGGCGAGGTCGATGCGCTCGGAGCCCGGCGGGATCGGCAGCCCGGCGTCGGTCACGACGATCAGATCGGTGTGCCCGGTCTCGCTGATGACGCGGGAGAGCGCCGGGTTGATCGTGGTCGAGGTCTTGCGCATCGTGTGCTCCTGGTTCAGTTCGCGACGGGGGCCGCGGTGCGCGCGGCGAGGAAGGCCTCGACGTCGGCGCGGTGGGGGAGGCTCGGTGAGGCCCCCTGCTTCGTGACGGTGAGGGCGCCCGCGGCGGTCGCCAGCCGCACCGCATCGGTGAGGGCCGCTCCGCTCGCGAGCGCGGCACCGAGGTAGCCGGCGTAGGCGTCGCCCGCGGCGGTGGTGTCGACGGCCTCCACGGGGAACGGCGGGACGACGGTGGCGCCCTCGGCGGTGACGACGCACGACCCCTGCCCGGCCAGGGTGATGACCGCGGCGCCCACGCCCTGCTCGAGGAACCAGTGCCCGGCGCGCTCGGCGGAGGCGGCGTCGGTCACCTCGATGCCGCTGATGAGCGACGCCTCGGTCTCGTTCGGGGTGACGATGTCGATGCTGCGCCAGATCTCCGGTGCCAGCTCTGCCGCCGGTGCCGGGTCGAGGATCACGGTCATCCCGTGCGCGCGACCGCGCGCGGTGATGTGCGCGGTCAGGGCGGACGGGGTCTCGAGCTGGGTGAGCAGGACGGAGGTCGTCGGGGCGAGAGCCGCGAGGGCCTCGTCGATCTGCGCCGTGCTGAGGGCGGCGTTGGCGAGCGGCACCATGACGATGTCGTTCTGCGCGGAGGCGTCGACACGGATGTGCGCGATGCCGGTCGGGCCCGGCACGGTGCGCAGGTGCGCGAGGTCGACGCCGGCCGCGGTGAGCCCGTCCACCACGAGGTCGTGGAACAGGTCGTCGCCGACGCAGCCGACGAAGCTCGTGCGGGCTCCGGAGCGCCCGGCCGCGACGGCCTGGTTCGCGCCCTTGCCGCCGAGCATCAGCGTGAACTCGTCGCCGAGGATGGTCTCGCCGCGGGCGGGAAGCCGCTGGGAGAAGGTCGTGACGTCGGCCGTCACGCTGCCGACGATGACGACGCCGGAGCGGTCGCCGGGGTGTGCGGGTGTCATCTCGCTCCTGATCCTCCTCGACAGCGCGGGGCTCCCGGTCTTTGACAAGGTTCGGGAGCTGTCATTACATTAGCCGAAGCCCCACCTGTAACGACAGGTTGTCCGCGAGGAGACCCCGATGACCGCGATCGCGCCCCGCCTGTACGTCGACAGCGCCGACACCGACCGCGTCTCGCGGCTGCTCTCCGCCGGTGTCGTGCACGGCGTCACGACGAACCCCACGATCCTCGAGCGCGGCGGGCGGACGGCCGCGGAGATCCCCGACCTCTATGCCCGCTGGGTGGACGAGGGGGCTCGGGAGGTGTTCTTCCAGACGTGGGGTGGCGACACGGACTCCTTCCTGCGGAACGCGGAGGGCATCCGTGCGCTCGGCGACCGGGTGGCGGTCAAGGTGCCCGCCACCGCAGCCGGTTTCGCGGCGGCCTCGGCCCTCGTCCGGGACGGGGCCACGGTCCTCGTCACCGCGGTGTACTCCGTCGCGCAGGCGCTCGCATGCGCCTCGATCGGGGCCCAGTACATCGCGCCCTACCTCGGGCGCATGCGCGACGCGGGCATGGACGGCGACGCGCTCATCGCCCGGATGCAGGAGATGTGCGCGGGCAGCGACGCCAACGTCCTCGCCGCCTCCCTGCGCTCGGCCGACGACATCACGGGGCTGCGCGCGGCCGGCGTTCCGTACTTCACCGCCGCGCCCGACGTGCTCGACGAGATGCTGTTCCACGAGGTGAGCGACAGCTCGGCGGCGGAGTTCGACGCCGCGATGCAGCGCCTCGGGGCCTGACGGCTCAGGCCGACGCGGCCTGCCGCAGCCACCGCTCGACACCCGCGATGTGGGCCGTCGCGAGGGAGGTCGCCAGTGCCGAGTCGCGCTGCGCGATGGCATCGGCGATGGCGCGGTGCTCCGACAGGGTGCGCTCCACGGCGCCGCCCTCCGTGAGACCCCGCCACACGCGCGCCCGGACCGTCTGGCTGCTCAGGTGCTCGATGAGGCTCGCGAGGTAGGCGTTGCCCGCCATGCCCACGATCTCGCGGTGGAAGCGGATGTCGTGGTCGACGAGCTCCTCGATCCCGACGGACGCGTCGACGGCCTCCACCTCTTCCTGCAGGGTCGCGATCGCCTCGTCCGTGCCGAGGGTGGCCGCGAGCCCGGTGGCCTGCGATTCGAGCATCCGGCGGACGGCGAACATCTCCAGCATCGAGTCGTCGTCGTGCATGTCCACGACGAACGCGATCGCCTCCAGCAGCAGGTGCGGCTCCAGGCTTGTGACATAGGTGCCGTCGCCGCGCCGCACGTCGAGGACACGGATGACCTCCAGCGCCTTGACCGCCTCGCGCATCGAGTTGCGGGAGAGGCCCAGCCGCTCGGACAGCTCCTTCTCCGGGGGGAGGCGATCGCCGGGGGCCAGTTCGCCCGACACGATCATCGCCTTGATCTTCTCGATCGCCTCGTCCGTCACTGCCATGGCGCTCATCCTCGCACAACATCCGATGTCTGCGGCAGGATGGGGACATGCGCATCCTCGACTCGCACCTGCACCTGTGGGATCCGGAGGTCCTCGAGTACACGTGGCTCGAGGGGCCGCTCGCGGGGCGCTTCGGCGCCGTCGAGCTCGAGCGTGCGCGGGCGGAGCGGGCCACGGCCGAGCGGGCCGTGTTCGTGCAGGCCGAGACCGCCGAGGACGACTTCCTCGCGGAGGTGCGGTGGGTGGCCGGGCAGGCGGAGCGGCTCGGGGTGGTCGGCATCGTCGCCGGCGTCCGTCTGGATCGCGGCACCGACACCACGGTGCACCTGGAGAGCCTCACCGCGGAACCCCTGGTCGTCGGGGTGCGTCATCTGCTGCAGGGGGAGCCGGACGGCGTGATGCTCTCGTCGGCCTTCATCTCCGGAGCCCGGGAGGTCGCGGCGCACGGGTGGACCTTCGACGCGTGCGTGCGGGCGGCGCAGCTTCCCGACGTCGCACGACTGTCCGGCGCGATCCCCGAGCTGCGGATCGTGCTCGACCACCTGGGCAAGCCGGAGGTCGGGACGGCTTCTGCTCCGCGCACGCCCTCCGTGGAGTGGGAGCGCGACCTCGCCGAGCTGGCGCGACACCCCGGGGTGTTCTGCAAGGTGTCCGGACTCCCCGCGGAGGCCGGAGGGGACTGGAGCCTCGCGCAGCTCGAACCCTTCCTCGACACCGCGGCCGACGTCTTCGGTCCCGAGCGCCTGATGTGGGGGAGCGACTGGCCCGTGTCGGCGGTCGGCCCCGCGGAGCATGACGATCCGCACGCTCCCGTCGACGGTGCGCCGGTGTATCAGCCGTCCGCCCGCAGCCGTTGGGCCGACGCCGTGGCGACGTGGGCCTCCTCCCGCGGCATCGATCACGACGCCCTCTTCCACTCCACCGCCACCTCCGTCTACTCCCTCTAACCCCCCCGCCCCCCTTTCGCGGGGCGGGTGCAATATGCCACCTCCGGAGCCCCTTCCAGGCCCGTTTCTGATCCCGGGACGGGGGGTGCCGTGCCGCTCACGGTCGTCCCTCCGGGGCGTCTTGTGGCGTGCGGGATGGCAAACGGTCCGCGGCAGCCGCATCGAGGAGCGATTCTGATCCCGCCCGCGTGGCGAGGCGGTGTGCGGGATCAGAAGGGGGCCTGCAGGGCGGGAGGGCCCGGGGACGGGGACGGCCCGGGGTCTCGCGGGGAGACACCGGGCCGTCGGGAAGATCGGGTCACTCGGGGCGGAGGCGGAGCTGCGCCATCCCGCCGTCGACCTCGATGAAGGTGCCCGTGGTGGAGCCCGCGGCGGGACTCACGAGGTAGGCCACCGCGGCGGCGACCTCGTCCGGGCTCACCAGGCGTCCGTGGGGCTGTCGTGCCTCCAACGCGGCGCGCTCGGCGGCGGGGTCGGCCGCGGAGTCGAGCAGTCGTCCGACCCACGGCGTGTCTGCGGTGCCGGGGTTGACCGCATTGACGCGGATGCCCTCGCGCAGGTGGTCGGCGGCCATCGCGCGGGTCAGCGCCGACACGGCGCCCTTCGACGCGGAGTACAGGGCGCGCTGCGGGAGCCCGGTGGTCGAGGCGATCGAGGCCGTGTTGCACACCGCGGCGGCCGGGGACTTCCGCAGCCAGGGCAGTGCCGCCGACGTCACCCGCGCGATGCCGGTGACGTTGATGGAGAGGACGCGCGCCCACTCGTCGTCGTCGTTCGCGGCGATGTCGCCCTGTGCGCCGATGCCGGCGTTGTTGACGACGATGTCGATGCGGCCGAAGCGCTCTGCCACGGCGGCGACGGCGGCCTCCACGCTCGCGCGGTCGGAGACGTCGGCGGTGAACGCGGCGAAGCGCTCGTCGGCGTGGGTGGTGTCGCGGTCGAGGACCGCGACGGTGACGCCGTCCGCGTGCAGACGGTCGGCGATCGCCGCGCCGATGCCGGAGGCGCCACCGGTGACGATGGCCACGAGGCCTTCCGTGCCGGCGTCGGGTCCCTGAGCCTGTCGAAGGGTCACTTCTCTGCCTCCCATGCGATGAAGTCCTGGCGCTGACGGCCGAGGCCGTCGATCTCGATCTCGACCACGTCGCCCGCCGCCAGGTAGGGGTACTTGCCCGACAGAGCCACGCCCTGCGGGGTGCCGGTGAGGATCAGGTCACCGGGCTCGAGCGTCACGTACTGCGACAGGTGGTGCACGATCTGCTCGACCGTGAAGATCATGTCGCTCGTGTTCGAGTCCTGTCGCGGTTCGCCGTTCACGAGGCTGCGGAGGCCGAGCGCCTGGTGGTCGACCTCGTCCGGCGTGACCAGCCACGGACCCGTGGGGTTGAAGCCGAAGGCGATCTTGCCCTTCGACCACTGCCCGCCGGAGACCGCCATCTGGAAGTCGCGCTCCGACACGTCGTTCGCGGCGACGAAGCCGGCGACGTGCGCCATCGACTCCTCCGGGGAGTCGAGGTACGCGGTGCGGGTGCCGATGACGATGCCGAGCTCGACCTCCCAGTCGGTCTTCTCGCTCCCGCGCGGGATGGTCACGGCGTCGTTCGGGCCGACCACCGTGTTGGGCGTCTTGAGGAAGATGATGGGGATGGTCGGCGGCTCCGACCCCGACTCCGCGGCGTGGGCGGCGTAGTTCATCCCGATGCAGATCACCGCACTCGGGCGGGCGATCGGGGCGCCGATGCGCATCGTCGCGGCGTCCGGCAGCTCGGAGAGCTCCCCGGCGTCGCGGGCGGCGGCGACGCGGGCGACGAAGTCTCCCGCAAGAAAGTCGCCGTTGACATCGGATGTCACCGGGCGGAGGTCGAGGTAGCGGTCACCCTCCAGGAGGACGGGGATCTCCGCCCCCGGGGTGCCGAGCCGCGCGAACTTCATGATTCTCCTGATCGTTCGGGAGGCCGCTGCTCAGCGGCCGGTCTCGTTGACAGTATAGACATCGGATGTTTACACTCCAAGAGATCCGCGCGGAAGAACGACCCGCGCATGGAGAGGAACCCCGTGAGCCGTATCGTCGCCCTCGACACCACCGACATCCGCTTCCCCACGTCGCTGAGCCTGGACGGCTCCGACGCGATGAACCCGGACCCCGACTACTCCGCCGCGTACGTCATCGTCCGCACGGACGCCGGCGACGGCATCGAGGGGCACGCCTTCGTCTTCACGATCGGCCGCGGCAACGACGTGCAGGTCGCCGCCATCGACGCGCTCGCCGGACACCTGGTCGGGCGTGAGATCGAGCCGCTGCTCGACGACATGGGCGGCACCTTCCGCGAGATCATCGGCGACTCGCAGCTCCGCTGGCTGGGACCGGAGAAGGGTGTCATGCACATGGCCATCGGCGCGGTCGTCAACGCGCTGTGGGACATCAAGGCCAAGCGCGCGGGCCTGCCGCTCTGGCAGCTGCTCGCCCGGATGACCCCGGAGGAGCTCGTCGACCTCGTCGACTTCCGCTACCTCACCAACGCCCTCACCCGCGAGGAGGCGCTGGAGATCCTGCGCGCGGCGGAGCCCGGCCGGGCCGAGCGCGAGCAGCAGCTCCTCGCCACCGGCTACCCGGGCTACACGACCAGCCCCGGCTGGCTCGGCTACTCGGACGAGAAGCTCGAGCGCCTCGCCCGCGAGGCGATGGCCGACGGCTTCACGCAGATCAAGCTCAAGGTGGGTGCCGACCTCGACGACGACATCCGCCGCTTCCGGAAGGCGCGCGAGGTGTGCGGCCCGGACTTCCCGATCGCGATCGACGCCAACCAGCGCTGGGAGGTGTCCGAGGCGATCGAATGGGTGAACGCGCTCGCCGAGTTCCACCCCGCCTGGATCGAGGAGCCCACGAGCCCCGACGACATCCTCGGCCACGCCGAGATCGCCCGCGGCGTCGCGCCCATCCGTGTCGCCACCGGTGAGCACGCGCAGAACCGGATGATCTTCAAGCAGCTCCTGCAGGCTGACGCGATCTCGGTCATGCAGATCGACGCTGTGCGGGTCGCGGGCGTGAACGAGAACATCGCCAACCTGCTGCTCGCGGCCAAGTTCGACGTGCCGGTGTGCCCGCACGCCGGCGGCGTGGGGCTGTGCGAAGCCGTGCAGCACCTGTCGATGTTCGACTTCGTCGCCGTCTCCGGGACCCGCGAGGGCCGCCTGATCGAGTTCGTCGACCACCTGCACGAGCACTTCGTCGTGCCGACCGACATCCAGGGCGGCTCCTACATGGCCCCGACCGCGCCGGGTACGGGCATGGAGATGAAGGCCGACAGCATCGCGGAGTACACCTGGACGGGTGCGCATGTCCACGCCTGACCGCCTGACCGTCCCGACCCTCGGCTACGGTGCCGCGAACGTCGGCAACCTGTTCCGCGAACTGTCCGACGACGACGCGTGGGCCGTGCTGGATGCGGCGTGGGAGAGCGGCATCCGGTTCTACGACACCGCTCCGCACTACGGCCTCGGACTCTCCGAGCGCCGACTCGGTGCCTTTCTGCGGACCAAGCCGCGGGACGAGTATGTGCTCTCGACCAAGGTCGGCCGGCTGCTGCGCCCGAACCCCGACCACGCCGGCGGCCTCGACACCGCGAACGACTTCCACGTGCCGGACGAGCTCCAGCGCGTGTGGGACTTCTCGGCGGACGGCATCCGGACGAGCCTGGAGGAGTCCCGCGAGCGCCTGGGCATCGAGCGCATCGACCTCCTCTATCTGCACGACCCGGAGCGGCACGACCTCGACCTCGCGCTCGCCGAGGCCCTTCCCGCCCTGGAGCAGCTGCGCGCGGACGGTGAGGTGACCGCGATCGGCATCGGCTCGATGGTCTCGGAGGCTCTCGCGGCGTCGGTTCGCTCCGCCGACCTCGACCTCGTGATGGTGGCGGGCCGGTACACGCTGCTGGAGCAGCCCGCCGCCGTCGACGTGCTGCCCGCGTGCCGGGAGACCGGGACGGGGATCGTCGCGGCGTCGGTGTTCAACTCCGGACTCCTCGCCTCGAACGAGCCGCGACGGGACGGCCGCTACGAGTACGGGCAGCTCCCCGACGAGCTGTGGGATCGGCTCGTGCGCATCGCCGCGGTGTGCGCCGATCACGATGTGCCTCTGCCGGCCGCCGCGATCCGGTTCCCGCTGCAGGCCGACGTCGTGCGCTCCGTGGTGGTCGGCGGCAGTCGACCCGCGCAGCTCCGGCAGAACGCCGAGTACGCTGCCCTGGAGATCCCGTCGGCCCTGTGGGAGAACCTCGCGGCCGAGGGCCTCATCCCCGCCTCCTGACCTCCGCCCACCGAGAGGAGCCGCCGTGCTCGAAGGAATCCACCCGCTGCTGACCGGGGAGCTGCTGCTGCATCTCGACCGGATGGGGCACTCCGATGCCGTGGTCGTCGCCGACGCGCACTTCCCGGCCTGGGGCCTCGGGGCGCGCGTGGTCGATCTTCCCGGCACCACGACGCCCGAGGTCGTCGCGGCCATCCGCAGCGTGCTGCCGCTCGACGACGCGCCCGGCATCGACCTGATGACCTCGGCCGACGGCGAGGTGCTGGATGTGCAGCGCGAGCTCATGGCCGCGGCGGGCACGGAGCTCGACACCACGCGCTTCGTCGAGCGCTTCGCGTACTACGAGGTCGCGAAGGAGGCGTATCTGATGGTGCGCACGGGAGAGACGCGGAAGTACGGCAACGCGCTCCTCCGTAAGGGCGTGGTCGGCCACCCCTCGGCCTGACCCGGGGGTTCAGCGCCCGATGGTCGACTCCCGCACGATGAGCTCGGCGGGGAACGGCGTGGGCGCCGGAGGCGCGGCGGTCGGATCGGCGAGGAGCTGCAGCAGCGCGGCCCCGGCGGCGCGACCGATCTCGTAGCCGGGCTGCCGGACGCTCGTCAGCGGCACCACGCCCTGATGCGCGGCGGCCACGTCGTCGAAGCCGACGAGGGCGATCTCCTCCGGCACCCGGATGCCGTGGCGGAGCAGCTGCGTCAGCACACCGAGGGCCACCCCGTCGTTCGCGGCGAAGACCGCGTCCGGGCGCTCCTCCGCGGGAAGCTCCGCCAGGTGCGCCCCGGCACGGAGGCCGTCCTCCGTCGTGAGATGCTCGACGTCGAGGACGGAGACGCGGGCGTTGGTCCCCGCCACGGCGTCCTGCAGGCCCGCCAGGCGGTCGTTCGACTGGCTCACCGTCGGGGCTCCGAGGAACAGGATGCGGCGACGGCCGAGGGAGACCAGGTGCTCGCCGGCCAGCCGCCCGCCGCCGCGGTCGTCGAAGGTGACCGCGGCGACCGAGGGCGAATCGCGGATGGGGCCGACGACCACCGCGCGGATCCCGCGGGTCGCGAGCTGTTCCAGCCGCGGCACGACGTCTCCATGCGGGTAGATCACGATGCCCTGCACCCGGTGGGCCTCGAACATGTCGATGTTCTGCTCTTCGCGAGCGGCATCGCGGGCGCTGTCGCTGAAGAAGAGCGACCAGCCGCCCTCACGGGCCACGTCGTCGACGCCGCGGGACAGGTCGTTGAAGTAGGGCAGCCAGGCGTCGAGGAGGATGAGGGCGAGGGCCTTGCTCGATCCCGCGCGGAGCTGGCGGGCCGACTCGTTCGGCACGAAGCCGAGCTCGGCGATCGCCGCCCGCACCCGCTCCCGGCTGGCGGCCCCGAGGACGTGCGGGTGGTTGAGGTAGTTGGACACGGTCGATGCCGAGACCCCCGCGAGAGCCGCGACATCCTTCACGCTCGCGGACATGGGCCTCCTTCGGCGATGGACCGCAGGCGCGGCCGGATGAGGCCCAGGCTAGCGGAGGACTTGTAACGTGCCAAGAAAGTTCTTGACACCCCGGCGGATGGCGACGTAGCGTGACTCGCACACCGGACTTGTAACGTGCCAAGTCCGCGCGGCGACGGTGCCGGACACCCGCCGGAGGAGCGCTCATGAACATCGGCTGCCACGGACTCGTCTGGACGGGGACCTTCGACGCGGACGGCATCCGGCTCGCGGTGGAGAAGACGAAGCAGGCGGGCTTCGACCTCATCGAGTTCCCCCTGATGGACCCGTTCTCGTTCGACGTCGCCGCCGCCCAGGCCGCCCTCGCGGAGCACGGACTCGCGGTCAGCGCCTCGCTCGGGCTCTCCGACGAGACCGACATCACGAGCGGTGACCCTGCCGTGGTCGCCGCGGGCGAGGCGCTCCTGCTCCGCGCGGTCGACGTGCTCGCCGAGCTGGGCGGTACGCACTTCTGCGGGGTGATCTACAGCGCCATGAAGAAGTACATGGATCCGGTGACGCCGGAGGGTCTGGCATCGAGTCGTCGCACCATCGCGCGGGTCGCCGACCATGCCGCCGCGCGCGGGGTCTCGGTCTCGCTCGAGGTCGTGAACCGGTACGAGACCAACGTGCTGAACACCGCCCGGCAGGCGCTGGCGTACCTCGGCGAGGTCGACCGCCCGAATCTCGGGATCCACCTGGACACGTACCACATGAACATCGAGGAGTCGGATATGTTCGCGCCGGTGCTCGATGCGGCTCCCGCCCTGCGGTACGTGCACATCGGCGAGAGCCACCGCGGCTATCTCGGCACCGGGACGGTCGACTTCGACACGTTCTTCAAGGCGCTCGGGCGCATCGGCTACGACGGCCCCATCGTGTTCGAGTCGTTCTCCTCGGCCGTGGTCGCGCCCGACCTCAGCCGCATGCTCGGCATCTGGCGCAACCTCTGGACCGACAACGACGAACTGGGTGCGCACGCGAACGCGTACATCCGCGACAAGCTCGTCGCCGTCGACTCGATCCGCCTCCATTGACGCCGGGCGGCGGTTCGAGACCAAGATGTTATTACAGGTCTTCCCTCGCCGCCGATCGTTAGATACATTTAGATACAACTTGCACTGACCCGGGTGCAGGTCGCAGAATTGATCCGATGTTTGCGGCGGAACGGTCCGCCGCAATCGCGACAGAACCTTCAAGGAAGCAGGTGAGCGCATGAGTGGACCCATCCTGAGGGTCGAGGGGATCAGCAAGGGATTCCCCGGTGTCCAGGCGCTGAAGGACGTGCATCTCGAGGTGCGCGCCGGCGAGGTGCTCGTGCTCGTGGGTGAGAACGGTGCCGGCAAGTCCACCCTGATGAAGATCCTCTCCGGGATCTACACCAAGGACGAGGGCACGATCACGTTCGAGGGGCAGGAGGTCGAGCTCACCAGCCCGCTGCAGGCGCAGGAGCTGGGGATCACGATCATCCACCAGGAGCTCAACCTGATGCCCGACCTCACGGTCGCGCAGAACATCTACGTCGGCCGCGAGCCCACGACCGGCCCGTTCCTGTCGGAGCGGAAGCTCAACCGGCAGACGGCGGAGCTGCTGCAGCGCCTCGACATCCACCTCGACCCGCGTCAGCGCGTGGGCGAGCTGACGGTGGCCGAGCAGCAGATGGTCGAGATCGCCAAGGCGCTGTCCTTCAACGCCAAGGTCCTCATCATGGACGAGCCGACGTCGGCCCTCACCGACAGCGAGGTCGAGACCCTCTTCGTCCTCATCGAGCAGCTCAAGGCCCGCGGCACCGGCATCGTGTACATCTCGCACCGCATGGACGAGCTGCGCCGCCTGGCGGACCGGGTGACCGTCCTGCGCGACGGCACATACATCGGATCACTCGACAAGTCCGAGATCACGATCCCGACGATCATCGAGATGATGGTCGGCCGCGTGATCGACGAGGGCACCCGCCCGCAGGCCCGGGAGCACCTCAACGACCCGATCGTGCTCGACGTGCAGGGGCTGTCCACGCGGAAGCTCCTCAAGGACGTGTCCTTCCAGCTGCACAAGGGCGAGATCCTCGGATTCGCCGGCCTCATGGGTGCCGGCCGCACCGAGACCGCCCGTGCCGTCATCGGCGCGGACCACCGTGACGGCGGCACGATCACGATCGGCGGGCGCACCGTCCGCATCGCGCAGCCCGCGGACGCGGTCAAGCACGGCGTCGGCTACCTCTCCGAGGACCGCAAGCTGCTCGGCCTCATGCTCGAGCAGGACGTCACCTTCAACACCGTGCTCGCGTCGCTCGGCTCCTACGCCAACGGCATCGGCTGGATGGGCGACAGCAAGGCCAAGAACCGCACCAAGGAGTACGTCCAGCAGCTGCGGGTGAAGACCCCCTCGGTCAACCAGGTCGTCAAGCTCCTCTCCGGAGGGAACCAGCAGAAGGTCGTCATCGCGCGGTGGCTGATGCGCGACTGCGACATCCTCATCTTCGACGAGCCGACGCGAGGCATCGACGTCGGCGCGAAGGAGGAGATCTACCGCCTCATGCAGCAGCTCGCCGACGCGGGCAAGTCCATCATCGTCATCTCGTCGGAGCTCCCCGAGATCCTCCGGGTCGCGAACCGCATCGCCGTGTTCGCGAACGGCCGCATCACCGGGACGCTCCGCAACGAGGAAGCCAGCCAGGAGAAGATCATGCAACTCGCAGCCCACGGGGAGGAAGACTGATGAGCACCCCACAGCAGTCCGGATCGTCGACGACGACGATCATCCAGACGGCCGTCAACGAGGACACCGACAAGCGCGACGTCGCCGGGTTCCTCAAGCGGCAGTTCCAGCAGTCGCTCGCGTTCGGCACCCTGATCGTCCTGGTCATCTTCTTCTCGGTCGCCAGCCCGAACTTCTTCACGTTCAGCAACATCGCCACGGTGCTGCTGTCGACCGCGGTCATCGGCATCCTCGCTCTCGGCACGACGTTCGTCATCATCACGGGCGGCATCGATCTGTCGATCGGCACCGGCATGGCGCTCTGCGCCGTGATGACGGGTGTGCTCATCACCAACCTCGGCCTGCCGGTGTGGGTGGGCGTGCTCGGCGGCATCGCGACCGGTGTGCTCATGGGTCTGGTGAACGGCGTCAACATCACGTTCCTGCGGCTGCCTCCGTTCATCGCGACGCTGGCCATGATGATGATCGCCGGCGGCCTCGCCCTCGTCATCTCGAACGTCGCGCCGATCTACTTCTCGACCTCGGCTCCCGACTTCAAGAAGATCGCGCTCGGCGTGCTCATCCCCGGCATCCCGAACGCGGTGCTCATCACCGCGGCCCTCGCGATCGTCGCCTGGCTCGTGCTGTCGAAGACGCTGCTCGGCCGGTACACCTTCGCGATCGGATCGAACGAGGAGGCCACGCGCCTCTCCGGCGTCAACACCCGCCGCTGGACGATCCTCATCTACATGTTCGCCGGCGCCTTCACCGGCATCGCGGGCATCGTGATCGCCGCCCGCCTCGACTCGGCGCAGCCGCAGATCGGCACCGGCTACGAGCTGCAGGCCATCGCGGCCGTGATCATCGGCGGCACCTCGCTGCTCGGCGGCCGCGGCTCGATCCTCGGCACCGTGATCGGTGCGCTCATCATGAGCGTCCTCGTCAACGGCCTCCGGATCATGTCGATCCAGCCCGAGTGGCAGAACATCGTCGTCGGCGTCGTCGTCCTGCTGGCCGTCTTCCTCGACTCGCTGCGCAACCGCCAGCGGACCTGAGACACGGCGGCGGCGAAACCCGTGCCCGCCGCCGTCCCCGGCTCCGGCCGGACCCCGCGGAACCCTCCGCACAGGCACCACGAATGTCCACCCGCCGGTCCTGGCCGGCACCCACACAGAACAACGGAGTTTCCATGAAATTCGGCAAGAAGACCGCATTCGCGGCACTCGTGGCCGCATCCGCGCTCGTGTTCGCCGGCTGTGCCGGCGGCGGCGACGTGATCGAAGAGGGCTCGGGCGGCGACACCGGCAGCGGCGACGGCGAGATGTACATCGCCATGGTCTCGAAGGGCTTCCAGCACCAGTTCTGGCAGGCCGTCAAGAAGGGCGCGGAGGAGAAGGCCCAGGAGCTGGGCGTCAAGATCACCTTCGAGGGCCCGGCCGCCGAGACGGAGATCGCGCAGCAGCTCGAGATGCTGACCGCCGCGATCGACAAGAACCCGGACGCCATCGCCTACGCCGCCCTCGACCCCGAGGCGTGCGTCGCCCCGCTCGAGCAGGCGAAGTCGAAGGACATCCCCGTCGTGTACTTCGACGCCCCGTGCAACGGCGACGTCGGACTCAGCCTCTCCGCGACGGACAGCAAGGTCGCCGGCGCGCTGGCGGCCGAGCACATGGCCGAGCTGATCGGCGGCGAGGGCGAGGTCGCCATCGTCGGCCACTCGCAGATCAACTCGACGGGTGTCGAGCGTCGCGACGGCTTCGTCGAGAAGATCGAGGCGGACTACCCCGACATCGAGATCGTCGACATCCAGTACGGTGACGGCGACCACCTGAAGTCGGCCGACATCGCCAAGACGCTCATCGCGGCCCACCCCGACCTCAAGGGCATCTACGGCACCAACGAGGGTTCGGCCATCGGCGTCGTGAACGCCGTGAACGAGCTCGGCCTCGAGAAGGGCAAGATCACCATCGTCGGCTTCGACTCCGGTGCGGCCCAGATCAACGCCATCAAGGACGGCACCATGGCCGGCGCCATCACGCAGGACCCGATCGGCATCGGCGCCCAGGTCGTGCAGGCGGCCTACGACGCGGCCAACGGGGACGACGTCGAGGAGTTCTACGACACCGGTTCCTACTGGTACGACAAGAACAACATCGACGACGACAAGATCGCCGCGGTCCTCTACGAGTGACCCGCACGACGGAGCCCCTCGCCTTCGGGCGGGGGGCTTCGTCGTGGGCGGGGGAACTCCGGCTCCGGTGTGGGTCCGTGGCCCGTGGGCGGCTGCGCGATCGGACCCGCGGTTTCCTCGTGCACCCGTGTCGGGGTCGTGCAGGTGGAAGAGGGAGAGGGGTCAGAGGGGGCGGAGGAAGGTCAGGATCGAGGTGGGCTCGACGATGAGCTCCTGCAGGGCGGCGTTGAAGGGGACACCGGCGGGTGCGTTCAGGTGGGCCTGGAAGGCGTCCTCGTCGCGGTAGACCTCGTAGACGAAGAAGCGGTCAGGGTCGTCGACGAGGCGGTGGGCCTCGAAGACGACGTTGCCCTCCTCGGCGCGGACGACCTCGGCGAAGTCCCGCAGCAGCGCGGCGACGCGGTCGGCGGCTCCCGGCTGCGCGGTGAAGACGGCGTGGAGGACGGTGGGTTCGGGCATGACGACTCCTCGGGTTCGGGTGGTCAGGGGCGGAGGGTCAGGAGACGCGCCGGTGTCGTCACGAGCATCCGGTGCACGGCGTCGTCGCCCACGGCCTCGCGGAGCCGCGGAAGGTAGCGGTCGCCGAGGTAGGCGAGACCCGGCATGCCGCCGTAGGCGATGTACCGGGTGCGCCGGGCGACGTCGCCCCCGAGCAGGATCCGGTCACCGGCGCCCCGCTCCACCACGGCGACCGTGAGGGCCAGCAGCTCCGCGTCGGAGCGGGTGCGCGGGCGGGCGAAGCCGTCGTACCCGAGGTGGGCGCCGCGCTCGGCCAACGCGACGTGCAGACCGGGGTCGGGGTCGCGGTCCGCGTGGGCCAGCACGACGCGATCCGCCGGCACCCCCTCGGCTGCCAGCAGGTCGAGGACCTCGTGGGCCGCGGTGCCGAACTCCAGATGCACCATGACGGGGGCTCCCGTCTCCCGGTGCGCCTGAGCGACGGCGACCAGGGTCGTCCGCTCGAACGGACTGAGGCGCCAGTAGTCGGCCCCGCCCTTGAGCATGCCGGCGCGGACGGGCTGCCCGTCGGGACCCGCGGCGAGGGGCACGTCGGGCGTCTCGAACACCGCGGCGTCGTCTGTCGACATCCCCCGCGTGAGGTCGGACACGAACAGGGCGGCGAGGCGGTCCGCACCCCACACCTGCATCGGATGGTCGGCGCCGTAATGGGCCTCGCGGTGCCGACCCGTCGTGGCGATCACGTGCAGTCCGGTCGCGGCGCTGATGCGGGCGACGGCGGCCGGGTCGCGACCGAGGCCGAACGGGGTGGCGTCGACCATGGCCTCGAAGCCGCTCGCCCGCAGCAGACCGGCCTCCTCGCCGGACGCGGCCTCGTCGTCGAGCTCGTCCCCGACCAGCAGCGGCGACACCTGGAAGAGGTGCTCGTGGTAGTCCACCCGCCCGAGCCGCGACGGGTCGAGGTCGCCGAGGACGGTCCGCACGGCGGGCATCAGCGCACCGACTCCGCGGCCTCCGCGAGGCGCTCGACGGTCTCGGGCGTGAGGTCGAGGTCGAACACGTCCGCCACGACCTGGGACCAGCCGTGGATGAAGTACCGCCAGCCGTCGACCACGTGCAGCGCGCGATCGTCCTCCTGGGCTTCGGCCTGGTGCAGGAACTCCAGCGAGCCGCGGTAGTTGAACTCCCACACGTACGCGCCCTCGGGGAACACGACGGCGTCGGTCAGCGGGGAGCCGGGGCGGTCCTTGCCGAGCCCGGTCGCGTTCGCGATGACCGATCCCGCGGGCGCGGCGGCGACCAGGGCATCGGCCTCCTCCGGTGTCTCGGTGACGACGTAGCGGAGGAGTCCCTCGGGGGTGCCGTGCTGGCGGTGCACCTCGCGGAGGTGGTCGAGCTTGTCCTGCGTGCGCGCGGTGACGGTGATGAGGGCCGGGGCATCCTCCCGCTCGGCGAGGGCCCAGCTCAGCGCGGTGCCCGATCCGCCCGCACCCAGGATCACGACCTCGGCCCCGGTGCGCGCGAAGTGGTCGGCGGGGAGGAAGTCGCGCAGCGCCAGGTCGACCGTGATCGGGTCCTTCGCGCGGCCGGACAGCGTGGACCCGCGCTTGGCGATGCTGGAGACCTCGGCGCAGGACACGGCGAACGGGTCGAGCTCGTCGAACAGGTCGGACGCCGCCGCGTACACGTTCATCTTGTGCGTGGTGACCAGCGCGCCGCGGTGGTGCGGGTCGTCGCGGATCTGCTCGACCATGGCGCGGTACTGCGCGGGGTCGGCATCCATCGGCAGGTCGTGGCCGACGAGGGTCCGCGTGGGGAGGCCGAGGATGTCGGCCCACAGCGGGAACACCTTCATGATCGACGAGGAGGCGGTGGTGACGCCGACGAAGCCCATGTAGTCGGCGGTGGCGGGGGCGGACGTCGCGGCGGTGGTCATCGGTTCTCCTCGGGGGCGGACGCGGGGACGGGGACGAGGTGGGCGGGGTCGGCGCCGCGGAGGACCGCGATCACGTCGTCGAGGGACAGCGCCCCCATGTTGTCGACGGCCTGGGTGGTCTGGGCGCCGAGGTGCGGGGTGACGATGACACGGTCGGCGAGGTCCGCGGCGAGCAGGGGGCTGTCGTGCGCGGCGGTGTCGCCGTCGAGCGTGTCGGCCGCGTACCCGGCGAGGATGCCGTCGCGGAGCGCGTCGGCCGCGGCCTGCTCGTCCACGAGGTCGCCGCGGGCGGTATTGACGAGTACGGTCCCCGGTCGCATCCCGGCGAGGCGGTCGGCGTCGACGAGCTGCTGCCCGCCGGGGGCGTGCAGGGTGATCACATCGGCGATGCGGAACAGGTCGTCGAGGTCGACGGGTTCGGCGCCGCGGTCCCGCACGAGGTCGGCGGGCAGGAACGGATCGGAGGCGAGCAGCCGCGGACCGAACCCGCCCAGTCGCCGCGCGACCCCCTGGCCGATCCGCCCGAAGCCGACGATGCCGACGGTCGCGGCGCCGAGCTCCCGCCCGCGGCGGACGCTCCAGTCGCCGGTCCGCACGCGGCGGTCGCCGTCCGGGATGGTGCGCAGAGCGGCGAGCATGAGGCCGACCGCGTGGTCGGCGACCGCATCCGCGTTCGCGCCGGGGGTGTTCGTGACCGGGATGCCGCGGTCGCGCGCCGCCGCGAGGTCCACCGCCTCCGTGCCGACCCCGTAGCGCGCCACGACCTTGAGCTTCGGGCCGGCGGCGAGGTGCGCGTCGGTGACCGGTCCGGTCCCGGCGATCCAGGCGTCGGCGCCGTGCAGCAGCACGCGCAGCTCGTCGAGGTCGTGGTGGGCGGGTCCGCGGAGGATGCGATGGCCGGCCTGCGCGGCGCGCTCGACCAGGTCGAGGTCGCCGTCCGAGAAGGAACGGCTCGTGACGAGGATGACGCCCATCAGCAGGGTCTCCCGGCGAACCACGGCGCGAGCGCCGTGTACGCGTCGGTGAAGCGCGCGTGGCGTTCGGCGTAGACCGCGTGCCGGGACGGATCGGGCGTGAACTCGGCGGTGACCTCGCTGAGCGCCCGGGCGGCGGAGAAGTCGGCGAGACCGAGGCCGACGGCCCCCGTGACCGCGGCACCGAGGCTGTTCGCCTCCTCCACGATCGTGCGGCGTCGCACCGGCACGCCCCACACGTCGGCGAGGACGGCGAGGTAGACGTCGCTCTGCGCCCCGCCGCCGACGGCGTCGATGCGGTCGATCGTCGCGCCGGCCTCGCGGAACGCCTGGATGCAGGTGAGGAGGTTGAATGCCGTCCCCTCCAGGACCGCGCGCACGAGGTGGGCCCGCCCGTGGTGGCGGGCGAGGCCGACGAAGGCCCCGCGCGCATCCGGGTCCCACAGCGGGGAGCGCTCGCCGAGCAGGTAGGGGAGGAAGTAGAGGTCGTCGGTGTCGATGTCGCTCGCGGCCTCGGCGACGAGGCGCCCCGTCTCCGGGTGCGCGGGGTCGACGGAGAGGGCTTCGGCGATCCACTGCACCGAGGCGCCGCCGGCCTGCATGGTCGCGGTCGGCACGAACGACGCGGGGACGACGTTGTCGAACGTGAAGGTCCGCATCGCGGAGTCGTGCAGCGGGGCGTCCGCCGCGAAGGAGATCCAGGAGGAGGTGCCGAGGCACACGTAGGCGCCGTCCTCCGGGGCCACGACGCCGGAGCCGACCGCGGCGAGCGGCCCGTCGCCGCCGCCCATCACGACCTGGACGCCGGTGTGCAGCCCGAGCGCCGTCGCGGCCGCGGCCGTGAGCGGACCCGCGATCTGCGTCGACTCCAGGATCTCGGGGAACAGGGCGGGGTCGAGCCGCGCCGCGGCGAGGATCTCCGGGGACCACGTGCCCGCGACCTGGTCGTAGGCGTTGGTGCCGGAGGCGTCCGAGCGGTCCGTGGCGAGCCGCCCGGTCAGCCGCAGCACGATGAAGTCCTTGGCGACGCACACCCGGCGCACGCGCTGCCACACGTCGGGCTCGTTGTCGCGCACCCACATGATCTTCTCGAGGGAGTAGGTGGGGTTCAGACGGTGGCCGAGGATCCCGTAGGCGCGCTCGGCGCCGACCGCCGCCTCGAGCTCGCGCTGCTGGGCGCCGGCGCGGGTGTCGGCCCAGATGATCGCGGGTCGTGCGGGCTCGCCGTCGGCGTCGAGCAGCACGGCGCCCATCATCTGTCCGCTGACCACGAGGCCGGCGACCTCGGCGGCGGCGGTGCCGGTGCGCGAGAGGAGGTCGCGGGTCGCCGTGACGACCGCGTGCCACCAGTCCGCCGGGTTCTGCTCGGCGACACCGCCGGCCGCGAAGTGGGCCGGGTACGGAACGGTGACCGCGGCGATCAGGCGACCGTCGTCGTGGTGCAGGGACGCCTTGTTCCCGGTGGTGCCGAGGTCGTGGGCGATGATCATGGCCGGAGCCTATTCCGCGTAGGGGCGGAGGTCGACGCCGGACTCCGCGCGGTACGCCCGCGAGCCCATGCCGTGCTCCAGCACCCAGCCGTAGTCGTGGCCGGCGCCCCCGGGGTACACGGCGAGGAAGGAGTAGGGCTCGTCCCCGGTGTTCACGGAGCGGTGCGCCCAGCCCGGCGGGATGTAGCCGATGGTGCCCGGGAGCATGTCGAGCCACTCGGTGCGCTCGCCGTCGAACATGAGCAGTCCGCCGCGGCCGTGCAGCGCGAGGTAGATCTCGCCCTGGTGGTCGGGGTGCTGGTGACCCTTGGTCATCCAGAGCTCGCCGCCCGTGTCGCCGGGCATGATCGTGGTGATCGACTGGGGCAGCTCGCGCTCGATCTCGGGGACCGGGGAGCTGACGACCGTGTAGACGATCGGGTCCTCGCCCGCGGCGGCGGTCGCCCAGGCGTCGTGGTCGCGGAACAGGCCCTCGAGGTCGGACATCCGCCGGGTCAGCGTGGGGCCTTCGGGGGAGAGGGTGAGCTTCTCGGCGTCGAAGGCGATCGCCATCGGGGAGATCGGCGGGGTCTGGTACTCGGGCATCCATGCTCCTCGAAACGGGTGCTGCGTCGTCGCGCAACCTGTAATGACAAGCTCACTGTACCTGTTATGACAGGTTGCGTCCAGTGCTCTCCTGCGCGGAGGAGGACGCGCGCGCGACGGCCGTCAGCCGGCGAGTACGCGCTCCAGGTGCGCGCGCCCGCCGCGGATGGCGTCCGCCGTCACGTCCGCCGACCCCGGGTACTCGGCGTGACCGGCCGGAAGGACCGCCAGGTCGAGGTCGCGGGCCCCGGCGGCGACCGCGAACTGCCCCTGCGGCGGCACGTACTGGTCCCACAGGGCCGCCTCCACCCGGACCGGCATCTCCGTGCAGCCGATGCTCGTGGAGGAATCGAACCAGCGCAGCGCCTCCCGTGCCTCGGGGTGGCGCTGCACGTGCTGACGCACGGTCTCGCCGCTCCCCAGGCACGGCACGGCCAGCCGTTCGTCGTACTGGCCGAAGCTCGGCACGATGAGGGTGGCCCCCACGAACCGGTCGTCCCACGGCAGGGCGAGCGCGCCGATGCCGCCGCCGAAGCTCTCGCCGACGTAGTAGAGAGGAAGCGCGCCGACGACCGCGACGAGGACGTCGGCTGCCAGCCACAGGTCGCGGGCGCAGAGACCGAGCACGTAGCGCTCCGGATCGTCGATGCCCGCGAGCACGTGCTCCGGGGTGGGCTCGGGCGCACCGACACCCGCGTTCAGCACGCCGAGCCCGCGAGCCACGGGATAGATCGCCGCGACGTCGTCCGGCACCCGGGCGAGATCGACCGCCTCCCGGCCCCCGTAGCCGTGCCCGTGCACGATGCCGGCGCGGGGAGGGCCGTCGAGGGGCTCGACCACCCAGGCCCGCAGTCGCACGCCGTCGACGCCGGCATGCTCGACGACGGACACCCGACGGCCCTGCTCCTCGGAGGTGGAGAGGACGACGGGGGCGGCGTCCACCGCGGCGGCCTCGCGTCGCCAGCGTCGCCAGCGGTCGGCGAACCCGGGCGGCGCGGGCACCGGGCGCACGGCACGGAGGTCGGCTTCGGTCCGGCCGTAGCTGCCGTCGAATGCGGCATCGGGGAACCAGGTGGCGTAGGGCTCGGGGAAGGTCATGCGGGCTGAGGGATCCTGTTCCGGGAGTGGGGCGGGCGGGGGTGCGTGGCAGACTGGAGGCTCCATCGGAAGGAGACCGCGTGCTGGTCACGGAACGCCGCGAGCGCATCCTCGCCCTGACCCGCGATCGCGGTACCGCCTCCATCGTCGAGCTCGCTGCCACGCTGCAGGTGAGCGAGATGACGGTGCGGCGCGACATCGACCAGCTGGCCGAGGAGGGCGCCGTCGAGCGCATCCGCGGCGGCGTGCGGGCGCGGGGCCACCAGCGCCTGGTCCCGGCCCCGGCGGCCTCGGCCGAACGGCGGGCGATCGTCGCGGCGGCCGCGGACCTCGTGGAGCCCGGCATGGCGGTCGGCATCTCCGGCGGACCCACGGCCCTGGCGCTCGCGCGGGAGCTCGTGCGCGTCCCCGAGCTCACGATCGTCACGAACGCTCTGCCGGTCTCCGACCTGTTCTCGCCGCCGGACCGCGCGGACGCTCCGTACACGCAGACGGTCGTGCTCACCGGGGGCGTGCGCACGCCCTCGCAGGCCCTCGTCGGACCGGTCGCCGTCCGCGCCCTGGAGCATCTGCACTGCGACCTCGTGTTCCTCGACGCCCACGGCCTCGACGAGCAGGCCGGCATCACGACCATGAACCTGCTGGAGGCCGAGACCAACCGGGCGCTCATGGCCGCGGGGCGGGAGGTCGTCGTCCTCGCGGAGCACAGCCGCTGGGGCGTGGTCGGGCTCACGACCGTCGCCGACCTCAGCGACATCGACCGCCTCGTCACCGACGACGGCCTCGACGACGGCGCGCGGGAGCTGCTCGCCGCGCACGTCGGCACCCTCCACGTCGCGCCGCGCGACGGCGGCGACGAGCGCGCGCCGGCGACGGCCCTCGCGGACTGAGTCCGCCGCGGTCATCGGGCCGTGCTCGCCCGCGGGATCAGCCGGGCGCCGACCGTCACATGCCGCACCGGCAGATCGGCTCCCGGCGGCGCGGCGATCTGCCGCTCCAGTTCCGTGAACGCGGCGTCCACGAGGCGGGCGTGGTCGGGAGCGATGGTGCTGAGGGCGGGGACGGCGAAGCGCGCGGCCCGGATGTCGTCGATGCCGACGACGGCGACGTCGCCCGGCACGCTCCGTCCCTGGGCCTGAAGAGCGGCCAGCGCACCGAGGGCGACGGAGTCGTTCGAGCAGACGATGCCGTCGAGGTCGGGGACCGCGGCGGCCATCGCCCCGGCGACGCGCTCGCCTTCCTCGGCCGTGAAGGCGTCGACCTGCGCGGTGAGTGCGGGGTCGGCGGGGATCCCGGCGGCGGCCAGAGCCTCCAGGTACCCGGCGTGACGACGGTCGGCGGCATCCGAGGGGCGGGCGTCGCGGCGTCCGACGAAACCGATGCGGCGGCAGCCGACCGCGAGCAGGTGCTCGGTGGCCGTGTAGGCGGCGGCCCGGTTGTCGATCGTGACGTGCGTGAACGGGCTCACCTGGATGTGCTCGCCCAGCAGCACCAAGGGGCCGGGGGAGGTGCGGCGCGTGAGGTCGGCGACCGTGAGCGAGCGCGGGATGTGGATCAGCCCGTCGATGGGCGGCAGGCCGACGCCGTTGGCGACGTCGATCTCGCGGCCGTGGTCGCCCTCGGTCTGCACGATGAGCACGGCCAGCCCTCGGTCGTCGGCGCCCCGGACGATGCGCGAGCCGAGCTCGGCGAAGTACGGCTCCTCCAGATGCGGCACCGCGAGCGCGATGAGTCCCGTGCGGGTGGCCCGCGCGACGGGGAGCACGCGGCCGCCGGGCGAGGTGGTCACCTGCGGCCTCCTGGAGGGACGACGGTCTCCGCCGGGACGACGGATGCCCTTCACGTTAGCGCCCTCCGTCACGATTGCACTCGGAACGCGATCACGCGTGCCTCCGCGACGCCGTTCGTCCGCTCCACCACGAGGCGGGCGGCCGTGAGGGCGCCGAGGTCGTCCGGCAGCGGATGCACCCGCAGGCGATGGCGGTTGTCGCGTTCCTCCGCCACGGTGCGCCACTCCTCGGAACCCGCCTGCTGCACCTCGACCCGGTAGTCGCGCACGAGCTGGGGCAGCACCTCGTCGGGGCTGCGGTGGTGATGCAGGGTGTTGAGCTCGAGGTCCACGTCGTCGTCGAACACGAGGCGGATCTCGGAGGCCGTGACCGGCTGCTCCCAGTCCAGGCGCAGCCACTGCGGACCCTCGGCCTCCGGGGCGGACGCCCACAGGTGCGGTCCGCCGAACGGGCGGTTGTACCCGGAGACGGCGCGCTCCGGGGCGACGGCCTCGGAGTCCGGGCTCGTGCGGAACGCGGGCACCCGTCCGCGCAGCGGCTTGGTCGGCCACTGCACGAGGAGACCGTCGCGGTCGACCTGCACGTTCCGGTCGTCGTTGTCGACCCGGTGCACGAGGGTGAGCACCCCGGGCGGGAGCTCGGAGGCGAGCTGCACCTGCACCTGCGGGTTCGCGCGGAGCACGATGATCGCGTTCTGCGGGTCCTCCG
Organism: Microbacterium sp. NPDC091676; assembly: GCF_044756645.1. Taxonomy (NCBI): domain Bacteria; kingdom Bacillati; phylum Actinomycetota; class Actinomycetes; order Micrococcales; family Microbacteriaceae; genus Microbacterium; species Microbacterium sp. NPDC091676. Next base: position 2,566,343 of record NZ_JBIVTI010000001.1, read on the forward strand.
GGGCGAAAGGCGTCTCCGCCCGCACCCAGGACGGACCCCCGGCGGGGACGTCGATCACGGTGCGGTGCTCGAGCACCGCGGGCACGATGTTCTGCGGACGACCCGTGGACCAGACCTCCACCGTGACCTGCGTGTCGACCTCGGCGCCGAGCAGCAGCTCGGTCGTGTCGAGGCGCGGGTGCACGGGGACGACGATGCCGAGGTCGTCCGTCAGGGCGTGCGGCGTCGCCGCGGCCACGGTGCTCTCCGGGGTGCCGATCGTGCGCAGGGTGCTGGACGCGGTGACGGCGGCGGCGCGGGCGCGGTCGGCGGCGTCCTCGTTCGCGACGCCGATGAGGGAGGCGTCGGCGCGGAGCAGCGTCTGGCGGAGTTCCGCACGATGGTGCTCGTACAGCTCGCGGGGCGTGGCGTCGTGCGCGTAGCAGAGGGCGGCGGCGGTGCCCGCGGCCTCGCCCATCGCCGCGCACGTGGCCATCACCCTGGCGGCACCGAAGGCGATGTGCGTGGCCGAGATGTCGCGGCCCGCCATGAGCAGGTTGTCGACGTTGACGGAGTACAGCGAGCGGAACGGGATCTCGAAGACGCCGTCCGAGAAGCGCTGCACCGCGCCCGCCCCCGTCGCGTACATGCCCTCGGCGGGATGCAGGTCGATGGACCAGCCGCCGAACGCGATGCCGTCGTCGAACGACGTCTGCTCCAGGATGTCCTGCTGGCGCAGCGTGTAGTCGCCGATGAAGCGGCGGTACTCGCGCTTGCCGGGGATGTTGCCGATCCACTCCAGGGTCAGGTTGTCGGCGTCGAACTCGCCGGAGTTCTTGATGTGGTCCCAGATGCCGAGGATCACCGCGCGCAGCTCGTCGCGGATCGCCTCGTTGTCGTCGACGATGTCGAGCGTCCCGCCCCACTCGATCCACCAGTAGTGCGCGCCGCTGTCGCCGCTGCGGATGATGCGCGACGAGGGGATCGGGGTGGTCGAGATGTCCTTCGCGCTCTCCGGCGCGACGTACTTCACCGGGTGCCCGAGATCCTTCGTGTAGAAGAGGAGCGTCGAGCCGAGGAACTCGCGCACGGGCTGCTCGGGTGCCCAGTCCTCGCCGAACTCGCTGCGGCTCTCCTTCCCCAGTCGGTGCCGGGCGCCGACGAGCCGTCCGACCAGGCCGTCCCCCGTGCAGTCGAGGAAGAGCGGCCCGCGGAAGACGGTGCGGATCTCCGAGCCCATCGTCCAGCCGGTGACCGACCGGACCCGACGGGCGTCGTCGGGCCCGGTGGCCTCGGCCTCGAGCACCTCCGTGTTGAGGAACAGCGTGAGGTTGGGCTCGCGGCGCACGATGTCGAGCACCACGTCGTCCCAGTACACGGGGTTGCCCTCGGGGTTGCGGAACTGGTTCTCCCGGTACATCTCGCCGATGATCCCGGTCTCCCGCGCCCACCGCTGGTTGCCGTGGGCGGTCGCTCCGCACACCCAGACCCTCACCTCCGAGGAGGAGTTGCCGCCGAGCACCGGCCGGTTGTTGATCAGCACGGTACGTCGGCCGAGGCGGGCCGCCGCGACGGCGGCGCTCACTCCGGCGAGGCCGCCGCCGACGACGATGATGTCGGCTTCGACGGTCTGGGTGCGCATGGGATGGGGTTCCTTTCGGGAGGGGTGGTGATGCCGCTCAGCGCGCGGCGATCGCTTCGATCTCGTAGACGCGGGCGACGTCGGTGGCGGAGTCCGACGGGTCGGTGATGACGAGACGCACGGCATCGGCCGTCCGCCCCTGGGCATCGACCACGACCGTCGTCTGCGTGTTGCCGGTGACGGTGCCGACCGTGACCCAGCCGCTCGCGGTGCGCAGCTGGACGGTGAAGTCGCGCAGCACGGAGGTCTGCGGCGGGCCGACCGTGTATCCGCTGCGGACGCGGACCACGTCCAGCGGCGCGGGCTCGTCCCACGTGACGGTGATGGTGGGCTGGGTGTCGGAGGCCGCCGAGATCCACCGGCTCGCATCCGTGCAGCCGCCGTCGATCGCCTTCTCCGGACCGGTGTCGGCGCGGAGCTGGGACGAGGCGGTCGCGGTGCCGCCGAGCGCCAGGTTCTCGCCGCCGGCGTCGCCGCGGAGGGAGGCGACGATGGCGGGGAGGGTGGTCGCCCCCGGCTGGCCGTCGCGCGGGACCTCGGCGTGCCGGAGCGTCCCTCCGCTGGGAACGGCGGGGGCGCTGAGGTAGACGACGTCGGTGCCGTCGGCGCGGGTGGCCGCGCGGAGGCGCTGCTGGCCCACGACCGGCGCGCCCACGGTGTCGGCGGTCCACCCGGAGGCGCCGGCGGTGAGCAGCACCGTCTGACTGCGGGTGATGCCGCAGTCCTGCACCGACACCACGGCGTAGACGCGGGTCTCGCCGCCGGCGGTGGTGGTGTCGAGGGCGGCGATGGTCTGCACGCCGCCACCCAGGGCGTCCGTGTCCACGAGGGTCTCGCTCGTCCAGGCGGAGCCGGTCCAGGTCGCCCACCGCACGTCGAAGGCGTTCTCGGTCTCGTCCGCGTACCGGTAGGTCACGCCCACGAGCTCGCCGTCGGCGATGGACATCTTCGCGGTCTGCACCGCCGGCACGGCGTCGCCGATGGTCTCGCCGGGCTCGTAGCCGCGCCACACGACGGCGCCGGGGGTGTCCGGGCGGATCGGGGTCGGCAGCGCCTGCCCGGCGACGTCGCGGAAGCCGCCCGCGGCCGGGTCGTACACCGCGTAGGAGCCGAGGTGACGGTAGGGGTCGGCCGGCCAGGGCCCCCACTCCCACAGCACGTGCACCCTGCCGTCCGCGTCGACCTCGAGGTCGTCCGGGTAGAAGGAGTGGTTCACGGCCGCGGCGATCGTGGTCTCCCGGCTCCACGTCCCGGCAGCGGGGTCGTAGTGGTACAGGACGCCGTCGCGGCGGGCCTGCGGGTCGGCGCCGACCCGTACCATGAGCCAGATGTCGCCGTCGGCGCCCTGCGCGGTGACCGGGTAGGAGATCGCGGCGCCGGCGTCGGGCATCTCGGCGCTCACGTCGACGAGCGAGGTCGCGTCGTAGGGCGCGGTGGAGCGGAAGTACTTCCAGGGCTCGTGGTGCATCGACACGAACGCGTGGATGTACCCGTCGCCGTCGATCGCGATGGACGGCTGGTTGTGGCCGTTGTCGTCGAGGTACTCCGCGCAGACCCCGGTGGCCAGCCGCAGGCAGCCCGAGGTCCACGTGCCGTCGGCGGCGCGGACGGCGACGTTCACCTGATGCTTCGCCGCCACCGAGCCGGGCACGTTGTAGGCGAAGTACGTCTCGTCGCCGTCGACGACGAGCGGGTTCCACCAGCCGGACTGGTTGGAGCTGTCGACCGTGACGGGCACGGTCTCGACGTCCGGGGTCGCGGCGGCCGCCGGAGCGGGCACGGCGAGGACGAGTGCGGTGAGGGCGGCGGCAGCGGTGGCGCCGGCCTTCCAGCGGAGGGTCATGGCGATGCTCCTCAGCCCAGCAGCTTCTGCGCCTGGTCGCCGGCCTGCGCCATCGCGTCCTTGGCGCTCTGCTGACCGACGAGGACGGCCTGCACACGGTCGGCGATCACGGTCTCGATCTGGGCGTACTGCGGGTACTGCCAGAACGGGTTGGTGGTGGCGGTCGCCGTGATCTTCTCGGCGAAGCGGGCGCCGAACGCGTCGGACGCCACCTCCTTCGAGGCCTGGGCCTCCTCGGTGACGGGCGGCAGGCCGCGCAGCTCGTAGTCGCCGAGCACCGCCTTCAGATCGCTCGTGGCCCACTGACCGAAGTCCGCGGCCGTGCGGGTGCTGTCGCCGGAGCCGCCGCCGACGATGGCGATCGCACCACCCCAGACGAGGGCGCGCGGGGTGTCGCCCTTCTTCAGCACCGGGCGGGACTCGGGCACGAGCTTGGAGGCGAGGTCGGGATCCGGCGAGTCCTTCGTGACGGACGCGCGACCGACGGGGGCGTCGTCGTAGATGGCGGCGCGGCCCTGGGAGAACAGGGAGCGGGCGTCGAAGCGGTCGACGTCGGCGGCGATGAGCCCCTGGTCGTACAGCGACTTGTACCAGGTGACCGCCTCGATGCTCGCGTCGTCGCCGATCGTGACCTTCCCGTCCTTGACGAGGTCGCTGCCGAACGTCTGCATCCAGATGAGGACGTCCTTGAGCTGGGCGGCCTTGGTCGAGGCGGCGTAGGGGATGAGGCCGCCGCCGAGGGCCTTGAGCTTCTTCAGCGCCGCTTCGAAGTCGTCGACGGTGGTCGGGAACGTGGAGATCCCCGCCTTCTTCAGCAGCTCGGAGTTGGTGATGAGGCCGATCGCGCCGATGGTCCACGGGAACGCGTACTGCTTCCCGTCGAGCTGGGTCGCGTCCAGGCTCGACGCGGTGTAGCCGCGACCCTTCGTGAGCGCCGAGACGTCCTCCAGCTTGCCGAGCGCGGCCAGCGAGGCGAGCCAGGCGACGTCGACGTGCGCGGCGCCGGTGAACTGCCCGCCGCGCACCTGGAGCATGAGCTGCTTGAAGTACTCGTTGTAGGGGAAGGAGACCTCGGTGATGCCGACCTCGTTGGTCTTCTTGTAGCCGTCGAGCAGCGCGCGGGTGGCCGGGGCAGCGGCCTCCTCGGTGAGCGACCAGCTGGAGAAGGAGAAGTCGGTGGCGGTGAAGTCGCCCGCGCCGAGCCCGGCGCCGGGGGTGGAGGACGGACTGCCGCTGCCGCCGCCGCTCGGCATGCAACCGGCGAGGAGGAGGCCGGCGGCGCCGAGCCCGGCGAACTGCAGGAGCTGGCGACGGGAGACGGTGGTGTTCTCGGACATGGGGGTGCTCTCTCTTCTTCGAGGGACTGCGGATGAGGGGGTGGTGCGGGTCAGCCCTTGACCGCGCCGGCGGTGAGCCCGCCGACGAGGAAGCGCTGCAGGGCGATGAACGCGATGGCCACGGGGAGCGAGACCACGAGCGAAGCCGCCATGAGCTCGGGCCAGGCGGTGGACGCCTCGCCGATGAACGTGTTGACGAGTCCCGGCGGCAGGGTCTGCTTGTCGGGACCGGCGAGCGTGAGGGCGAAGATGAAGTCGTTCCAGCCCCGGACGAACGCGAACAGTCCTGCGGCGATGAGGCCGGGGGCGGCCAGCGGCAGCACGATCGAGTGGATGATGCGCAGGCGGGAGGCGCCGTCGACGCGGGCGGCCTCGATGAGCTCGTCCGGGATCGTGTCGAAGAAGCCCTTCAGCATCCACACGCACAGCGGCAGCGTGAACGTCGTGAACGACAGCACGAGCGCGGTGTAGGTGTTGAGCAGGCCGTAGGCCGAGAACACCGCGTAGAGGGTGATGAGCAGCAGCGCCTGCGGGAACATCTGCGACGCCAGCACGAAGTACATGAGGCTGCGGCGGCCGCGGTAGCGGAACTTCGAGAACGCGTAGCCCATGTACGCCGACACCAGCACCGAGAGGATCGCGGTGATGACGGAGACGACGATGCTGTTGCGGAGGTAGCCGAACAGGGCCGGGTTGTTCGCGAGGGCGGCGTAGGCCTCGAACGTGATCTCGGTGGGGAACAGCTTCGGCGGGTAGCTGAACACCTCGGTGCGCGGGGTGAGCGAGGTCGCGAGCAGCCAGTACACGGGCAGCAGGGCGAACCCGCCGAACACGACGACGGCGATCCAGGCGCTCACGGTGGAGGCGCGGCGGTCGGCGCGGTGGCGTCGACGGCGGGGCGCGGCGGGCGGGGCGGAGACGGCGGCCACCGTCTCCTCGGTCAGCACGGCAGTCATCGCTTCTCTCCCTTCTCGGACAGACGGACGTAGACGACGACGAGCGCCATCAGCAGGATCATCCAGAGCAGGCCGATCGCCCCGGCGTGGCCGAGGTCGAAGCCGTCGAACGCGGTCTCGTACACCGCGGTCGCGAACGTCTGGGTGGAGCCGGCGGGACCGCCGCCGGTGAGGACGTAGATGATGTCGAAGTGCTGGAAGTTCCAGATGAACTCCAGCAGGATCACGAGGCCGATGATGCCGCTCATCTGCGGGACCGTGATGGAGAAGAAGCGGCGGATGGTGCCGGCGCCGTCGATCTCGGCGGCCTCGTGCAGCTCGATCGGCACGGTCTGCAGGCCGGCGAGGAGCATGACCATCATCCAGGGGAACGACTGCCACGTCTTCGCGACGATCACGGCGATCATGGCGGTGGTGGGGTTCGCGAGCCACGCCTGGGGCGAGTCGATGAGGCCGACGGTCTCCAGGGCGGCGTTGAGCACGCCGTAGTTGGCGTTGAAGATCCACATCCACAGGAATGACACGACCACGCCGGGGATCAGCCACGGGATGAGCATGAGGCCGCGGAGCACCTTGGCGCCGCGGATGCGCGTGTTCAGGGCGAGGGCGAGGCCGAAGCCGATCACGAACGGCGCGATGGTCGTGCCGAGGGTGAAGACGAGCGTCTGGGTGAGGAGCGGGAAGAACTCACCGGTGAGCACGTCGACGATGTTCTGGAAGCCCACGAACTCGCGACCGGGCTCGACGAGGCTCTGCTTGTAGAACGCGGTGATGAGGGCCGTGATCAGCGGGTACACGACCACGGCGGCGAGGAGCGCGAGGCCGGGAGCCGTGAGGAGGAGCGCGAACATCCCGTCCGAGAGGCGACGGGGCCGGCGACCTGTTCCTATCTGTGAGGAAATGGTCTGTTCTGTCATCTAGGTCATCCTTGGCCTGGGGTGATGTGTCCGCACTCTCGCGGTGCGGTCTCGGGCTTCCTCAGTATTTCCGGCAGATTACAGCGACGTCAACTGGAGAGCGCAATAGTCAGAAAGTGGTGGAAAGTGTTTGTTTTGTGAACTGATTCCTCAGGAGAGCGCCCTCGGTACGATCACGACATGGGGTTCTCAGTGCTCGGCCTGGCGGTGAGTCTCGCGATCTTCCTGCCGAACCTGCTGCTGATCCCCTTCCCGCCCAGGCCGAAGCTCGAGAGCCCGGCGGTGCCCCGCGTGCTCCTCGTGTTCGAGAGGGCAGGGCAGGCGCTCTGCATGACGGTCCCTGCGATCACGGCGGCCGGCCCGATCGTGTGGGGGTGGGCGGTGCCGGTGGCGCTGGCGGTGCTCGCGTACGGGGCCCTCTGGATCCGCTACCTCCGTCGCGGCCGGCCCGGGTCGGCGCTGTTCGACACCGTCTTCGGCATCCCGGTCCCGATGGCCCTCGCGCCGGTGGCCGCCTTCCTCGGCACGGCGGCCTGGTTGCAGAACCCGTGGATCGCGCTCGCCGCGGTGATCCTCGCGATCGGACACATCCCGACCTCCCTCCGCGCGGCCCGGGAGCATTAGGCGACCTGCCTCCGCCGATCCGAAACGATCAGTATCGATCCTTGCTAGTCGATTATCGATTGGCTACGGTCGGAGCAGCCGCTCCCGCGGCGCCGCGCGCATCGGCCGTGCGGGAAGCGACAGTTCGGAGACGCGATGAAGCGTGTACTGGCAAGCCTGACCCTGGCGGCGGTGTTCGGGTCCGCCCTCGGCGCGGCGATCCCGTCGGCGGCCGCGGCCGCAGACGACGACGCCCTCTACCTCGCGCCGGGAGGTGACGACACGGCCTCCGGCACGATCGACGACCCGCTCGCGACGCTGGAAGGCGCCCGCGACCGGATCCGCGCGCTGAAGGCGGATTCCGCCCTGCCGGACGACGGCCTCACGGTCTACCTCCGAGAGGGCACGTACCCCCGCTCGGCGTCGTTCGAGATCGGCGCGCAGGACTCGGGGACCGCGGACGCCCCCATCACCTACCGCTCGTACCCCGGGGAGACCGCCACTCTCACCGGCGGTCGCGAGCTGCCGCGCGACCAGTTCGCCGCGGTGGACGACGCGGCGGTGACCGACCGCATCATCGACCCGGCTGCCCGCGACCGCGTCGTCGGCATCGACCTCGCCGACCTCGGCATCACCGACTACGGCCAGCTCAGCCGCCATGGCTACTGGAAGGCCAACGACGTCAGCACCACGCCCCCCATGGAGCTGTTCATCGACGGCCAGGGCATGACGCTCGCGCGGTGGCCCAACGCCGACGCGGCCACCCCGACCGTGCAGATGGGCGACATCGTGGACGCCGGGCCCGACCGCAACGACGCCGACCTGCAGGAGCGCGGCGGCACGTTCAGCTACGGCTACGACCGCCCGAAGCACTGGACCCAGGCCGAGGACGTGTGGCTGGACGGCATCTTCGGCTACAGCTGGGAGTGGTCGTACAACAAGATCGAGAGCATCGACACCGAGGCGAAGACCATCACGCTCCGCTACGGCGAGATGTCCGGGATCATGAAGAGCTGGTTCCCCGACTTCCACTTCGCGCAGAACCTGCTGGAGGAGCTCGACGCCCCCGGCGAGTACTACATCGACCGCGACGCCGGGAAGCTGTACCTCATCCCCAACGCCGCGTTCACGTCGGGTCGCGGCGCCGTGACGGTCACGACCCTCGACGAGCCGATGCTGCGCGCCGACGGGGCCTCGTACGTGAACTTCGACGACCTCGTGATGGAGTACGGCCGCGCGACGGCCGCGGTGATCCTCGGCGGCTCGCACGTGACGATCTCGCACAGCGACATCCGCAACTTCACCGACGGCGGCGTGCTCATCAACTCGCCGGGGCGCTACACCTACGACGGCATCCCGGTGAACCGCGGCGGCCGCGACCACGCCGTGACCGACAGCCGGCTCACGCACGTCGGCGGCGTCGGCGTGGTGCTCCAGGGCGGCGACAAGACGACGCTCGAGCCCGGCCGCAACCGGGTCGAGAACTCCGAGATTGCCGACTTCGCCTACTACCACAAGGCCTACAACCCCGGTGTGATGTTCGACGGCGTCGGCAACATCGCCAGGGACAACGAGATCCACGACGCTCCCCACCCCGGGATCATCGTGCACGGCAACGACCACCTGTTCGAACGCAACGAGGTGTACGACGTCTGCAAGCAGTTCCACGACCTCGGTGCGATCTACATGAACTCCGGCAAGACCCCGCAGCAGCGCGGCCACGTGTTCCGGGAGAACTACTTCCACGACATCGGCGTCGGCATGGCGGGTGTCGAGGGCATCTACGCCGACAACTTCACGTGGGACCTCACGATCGAGAAGAACGTGTTCGTGAACATGGGCAACGGCGCGATCAAGAGCGGCTCGGCCGACTACATCGAGGCGCGCAACAACGTCTTCGTCGACGCGTACGCGCCGTACGACAACTACGAGCAGTGGATGGGCGACCAGGAGGGCAACGTCGTCGACCGCGACTACATGCCGGCCTGGGAGAAGGTGTTCGCCGACAACAACGACTTCGTCGGCACGCCGTATCTGACGAAGTACCCCGAGCTCGCGCACTTCTTCGAGGACGACCACCACTTCCCGAACCACAGCACGTTCGCCGAGAACGTCGTGTGGAACCCGAACCGGGCCCGGATGGCCGGCGTCAACGAACACGGCGCGAAGGACGGGAAGAACCTCCTGAACTACGGGGACAACTGGGTGGCCGACGCCGACCCCGGCTTCGTGGACGCCGCGAACGGCGACTACACGCTGAAGGCCGATGCCGCCGTGTTCGACCGGATCCCGGGTTTCGAGTCCATCGCCTTCGGCGAGATCGGGGTCGACGGCGCGATCGGGCAGACCCAGCAGCCGCAGACCATCCCGCTCGAGGACATCGCGTTCGACAGCGACACGCTCACGATCGACGCGGGCGACGAGGTGCGCGTGCGCGCCGTGCCGCTGCCCTGGAACGCCGACGACGCCGCGGTGACCTACGCCTCGGCCGATGCCGCCGTCGCCACCGTCAACGACAAGGGCGTGGTGCTCGACATGGGCCCCGGCACGACCACCGTCACGGCGACGGCGAAGGCCGATGCCGCCAAGACCGCCACCATCGAGGTGATCGTCGAGGAGGGCGACGGCGTGCTGCACTTCACCGACTTCGAGTCGGGGGCGAACGGCTGGCCGACCGACCCCAACCGCAGCATCCAGGTGGATGCGTCGGGCGACAAGGTGTACCGCATCCTCAAGGGGGCGAACAGCATCCTGCCGCGGGACTTCACCGAGTTCGTGCTCGACTTCGACGTCACGGCTCCGGCGACGACCCCCGCGAACGCGGGACTCATCGTCTATGACCGCAACGGCAAGGGCGGCGGCTACATCCGCTTCCGGCAGGCCGCGGCCGGGCCTACCTGGACGATCTTCGACGACGCCTGGAAGGTCGTCGCGGAGAAGGTCGTGCCGGCGGCGCAGGGCCTGACCCCCGGGGAGACGTCGCATGTCCGCATCGCTGTGCAGGACGGGCAGATCCGGATCTCCGTCAACGGGGCGATCGCGCTGGAAGGTGCCGACCCCGGGCCCGGCAAGGCCGGTCGGGTCGGGTTCTACGTGGAGAACTACGCCTCGCTCGACTTCGACGACATCGGGTTCTCGCTCTCCGGGGTGCCGGTCACGGGCGTGAGTCTGGACGCCGACGCCGTGGGGCTGACGGTGGGGGAGCGGCGGTCGGTCGCGGCCACGGTCGCCCCGGAGGACGCCAGCGACGCCCGGGTCACCTGGACGACCGACAGTCCGGAGGTCGCCACGGTCTCCGGGGGACGGATCGCGGGGGTCGCAGCCGGCACGGCGACGATCACCGCGACCTCGGTCGGCGATCCGAGCCTCAGCGACACGGTCACCGTGACCGTGGACGACGCCGAGTACCCGACCACCCGCCTCGACGGCCAGCTCACGGACGGGGTGAACTGGAGTGAGTCCGACCTCATCACGGTGGACGACACGGGTGTCGTGATCAGTGGCCAGGGCGTGCACGGCTACGAGGCCGAGCGCTTCGGCGACACCCTGCTGCAGTTCGAGGCGGAGTTCGGCGCCTTCGACGGCGGCTGGTACGGCTTCCAGGCGCGCTCCGACCAGACCGGCCTCCCGGCCTGGCAGAACTCCAACACCGGGTACCTCGCGGTGATCAAGGAAGACGTGATCGAGTTCCAGAGCTGGACCCCGGGGCAGACCATGCTCGACAGCATCCCCAACACGGTCATCGAGCCGGGCTCCACGCACCGGATCGAGTTCGGTGCCGTCGCCGAGGACGGCGGCACGCGCATCGTGCTCCGGGTGGACGACGTGACGGTGTGGAACATGGTCGACGCCCGAGAGAACCTCCGCGTCGGTGCCGACGGCTTCTTCAACGTCTACCACTACGGCAAGACGAACACCCTGGCCGTGCGCCCGACGCCGCCGCCCGCGACCGTGACCGGCATCTGCTGGGCCCCCGAGGCCGACCCGAAGACCCGCTACGTGCGCGGCGAGGAGCTCGACGTGACCGGCATGCTGCTGGGCGTGGACTGGAGCGACGGGTCCCGCACCACGCAGCAGGTGACCGCCGACATGGTCAGCGGCTTCGACAGCAGCAAGGTGCGCCCGCACCACACGCTCACCGTGACGTACGCTGGCGCGAGCGTCGAGCTCCCGATCTCGGTGCGACCGAAGCTCAAGGACGACGAACAGGACGTGCCACGATGCGGGTGACCTTCATCGGAGACTCGATCACCGACGCGGGGCGCGATCGCTCCGACCCCGGCTCCTTCGGCGACGGCTACGTGTCGCTCCTCGTGCCCGAGCTGCAGGCCGCGGGAGCCACGGTCCGCAACCTCGGGATCGCCGGGGACCGCGCCCGCGACCTGGCCGCGCGGTGGGACGCGGAGCTGCTGCCGACGGCGCCGGAGCTGCTGACCGTGTACGTCGGCGTGAACGACATGTGGCGGCGGTTCGACAGCGACGACCCGACCTCGGCCGAGGACTTCGCCGCGACGCTCGGCGACCTCCTCGGCCGCGCGGTGGCGGCGCACGCCCCGCGGCTGATCCTCATGGAGCCGTACTTCCTCCCGGTGACGGAGGAGCAGCGCGCATGGCTCGACGACCTCGACGGGAAGCGGGCGGCGGTGCGGGCTCTCGCGGCGGAACACGGGGCGGCGTTCGTGCCCCTGCACGAGGTCTTCACGGCGGCGGCGGAGGAGCATCCGGTCGTCGAGCTCGCGCCGGACGGGGTGCACCCGACGCCCCGCGGATCCGCCCTCATCGCGGATGCCTGGCGCACGGCCGCGTCCATTAGCGATAGTCGATAATGGACGTAGACTGATGGTCATGACGGATGCTCTCGGCACGGCCGGACTGCAGCGCGGACTGCTGTCCGATCAGATCTACGCGCTCATCAAGGCGATGATCAAGGACTCCACGCTGGCTCCGGGCGAGCAGCTCGTGGAGTCGCAGCTCGCTCGGCAGATGCAGGTGAGCCAGGCGCCCGTGCGCGACGCCCTCAAGCGGCTCGCCCACGAGGGTCTCGTGTCGCACGTGCGGCATCAGGGCAACTTCGTCGCGAGCTACTCCGCGGAGGAGGCGGCGCAGGCCAAGGTCGCCCGCGTCGAGCTGGAGGGGCTGGCGGGACGGCTGGCCTGCGGAGCGCTCGACCCCGCTCGCCGGGCCGAGCTCGTCGGCCTCATCGCGCAGATGCATGAGGCGGCCGAGGCGGAAGACCTCGCCCGGTTCCGCGAGCTCGACTTCACCTTCCACCGTGCGGTGATCGAGGCCAGCGGCAACGTGTACCTCCCGCGCATGTGGGACCTCCTGGAGCCGAGCCTGCGCGTCATGCACGTGCTCGGCGACCCCACCTTCACGGGGGACTGGCACGAGGTCGCGGACTGGCACAAGGGCCTGCTCGACACCCTGGACGCCGGTGACGAAGAGGCTGCGTCCTCCCTGTTCCGCGCCCACGCCGCCGGCACTCTCCTCGACTGACCCCCGCTTCCCGCCGTGCGAGGTCGGAGTTTCGCACCCCCGTCGCACGGGTGGTCGGAGCCCCTGCGACCTCGGTACGAAACTCCGACGGGGCTACGCGGTGAAGGGGGAGAGACGGTCGGCGGTGCCGGACCAGAATGCTCGAGCCTCGGCCGGGGACAGGGGAGGGAGAGCCCGCCGGGTCGCGGCGAGCACCTCCGCGTAGGTCGTGGTCCGCGTGGACATCGGCCAGTCGCTGCCGTACATCAGCCGTTCCGCGCCGAAGAGGGCGAAGGCGGAGCGCAGCAGTTCCCGCGACTCCTCCGCCCCGCGCGCCGTGAGGTCGAGCCCGGAGACCTTCGCCGACACCCCCGGTGCCGACGCGGCTTCGGCGAGCGCGGAGAGCCATGCGGCATCGGCCGTCCGGGCGCCGAGGCCGAGGTGGCAGACGACGATCGCGGTGTCCGGGTGCCGTCGGGAGAGGGCGGCCGCGGCGGGAAGCTGCTCCGGACGGATGAGGAGCTCGAGGGTGCGGGCGGTCGCGCCGAGGTGGTCGGCGAGGGCGTCGAGGCCGTCCACATCGGACAGGTCAGCGGCGTACTGCGGCACCGCGGCGCGCACGCCGACCACGGCGGGGGAGAACGCGACAGCGGTGGCCCCGGCGGCCCGTCCCGGCGCGGGGGTGTACTGCAGCACCACGCGCCGCAGGTACGGGTCCGTGGCGGCCGTCGCGGTCAGCCACTCCGCCTCCGCCACCGAGTCCGCGGCCTGCACGGCGATGGCGGAGGAGACGCCGGCGTCGGTCAGCTCCTGCGCGAGGTGGGCGGCGGCGGCATGCCGCGGGAGCCCGAGATCGTCGCGGAACCAGGGGATCGGCACGGCATCCGCGTCCCAGACGTGCACGTGCGCGTCGACGATGCGCACGTCAGTTCCCGTGCCGCGCGAGCGCGTCGGCCTCCGCATCGAGGGCGTCCCACAGCGCGGCGGGCAGCACGGCGTCGAGGCCGTCCGCGAACGCGTCCACCTCGGCGGGGGTCCGCGCCCCGACGACCACGGCGTCCGCGCCCTGCCGCAGCGGGTACTGCACCGCGGCATCCGCGAGGCGCACGCCGTACGTGGCGCACAGGGCCTGCAGGCGCTGCGCCCGCTCCCGGAGCTCCGGGGGTGCGGGCTTGTACTCGAAGAACGGGGAGCCGACCGGGTCGACGAGGATGCCGGAGTTGAACACCGCGGCCGCGAGCACCCCGATGCCGCGGGCCGCCGCGGTCGGCAGCAGCCGGTCCAGGGCGGTGCGGTCGAGCAGCGTGAGCCGGCCGGCCTCCATCACCACGTCGAGCGGCGCCTCGGCGACGTAGCGCTCCAGAGGATCGAGCCTGCCGAGGCCCACGCTGATCGCGCGTACCACCCCTTCGTCGCGCAGCTCGACGAGGGCCGGAAGTGCCGTCGCGAACGCCGTCTCCACGTCCAGGGGGTCGTGCAGGTGCAGCACGTCCACGCGGTCGACGCCCAGCCGGGCCAGGCTGCCGTCGAGGCTCCTCCGCACGCCGTCCCTGCTGAGATCGACGACGGAGTCGTGCCCGCTGGCGGCACCCGCGACGGGGCGGCCGTCCACATCGACGAGCACCCGGCCGACCTTCGTCGCGATCACGTAGTCGTCGCGCGGCACGCCGCGGAGGGCGAGGCCGAGCTTCCGCTCGCTCTCGCCCGAGCCGTACAGCGGTGCGGTGTCGAAGAACCGCACGGCGCGGGCGAGCGCAGCCTGCACGGTCGCCACCGCGTCGCCGTCGGGCACCGGGGCGAAGAGGTTGCCGATCGGCGCGCAGCCGAGTCCGACGTCGTCGCGCGCGGCGACGGCAGGGTTCAGCGGACGGAGCTCTGGACGGAACGCCATGCCTCGTACTCCTCGCGGCTGTCGGGGGTCAACGGGTAGTAGTCGCTCAGGCGCGCGCCCTCGTCGAGGCGGCGGCGGCTGAACACCTCCCACTCCTCATGATCGCGCGCGTCGTCCACGACCTGCGGGGCCAGGGCCTGCGGCACCACGACGGGGCCGTCGTCGTCGGCGACCACGAGGTCGCCCGGCATGCACAGCGCACCGCCCACCGCGACCGGCACGTCGTAGGCCCACGGCACGAGCTCCGACTGCGAGGCGTAGTGCGGGGTCGTGCCCGTCGACCACACCGGGATCCCGAGCTCGCGGATGCGGCCGGCGTCGCGGATGCGGCCGTCCACGACGATCCCCGCGCCCCCCTTGCGTGCGAAGTAGCGCGCCAGGATGTCGCCGATGCATCCGGAGAACCGGCTGCCGTAGGCCTGGATCACCAGCACGTCGCCCGGCTGCACGGCCTCGAGCACGTGCCACAGGGCGGTGTGCCGCTCGGCGTACTCCTGGCCGTCGCCCGAGGCCATGTCCTCGCGCTGCGGCATGAACTGCAGGGTGAGCGCCGAGCCGACGACGCGCTGGCCGAGGCTCAGCGGCTCCGGCCCGTCGATGTAGCTGCGGCGGATCCCGAGCCCGTGCAGCTTGGCGCACGCGGTGGCGGACGAGATCGCGTCGAAGGAGTCGACCACCTCGCGCGAGGGCCGCTGGTAGGCCCCACCCCGCACGGGCAGGGCGAAGTCGGGTCGGATCAGATCGGCGCTCATGCGTCTCCTTCAGGGAACAGGTGGCGCGGCGAGCCGGTCGCACGCGCGATGGTCAGGTCGAGGTCGGCGGTGTGCGCCGGGGGCAGGGTCACCACGAGGTCGTCGTCCACGTCGAACGTCGTGGTGACGGTCGGGGCGTCCGGGGCCGTGTAGGTGCCCGAGGCGCCGGGCCAGAAGCCGGGCTCCTCGCCGGTCGCCGTGACCCGCACGATCCGGTCGAGGCCGAAGCGCCCCCCGCGCAGGCGCACGGTGCGGGTGTGCACGGCAGAGGTGTTCACGAGCTGCACGCCGATGCCGCTGTCGTCGAGACGGTGCACGAGCGCGGCGACGTCCTCCGGGAGTCCGGGCCGCGCGCGGTCGACGTCCTCGTAGCGGAGGGCCGTGAAACCGAGTCCGCCGTTGTAGAGCACCTGCGGCGCCCCGCCGACGAGCTGGGTCAGCACCTCCGTCACGACGGGGTTCACACGCTGCCAGAAGTGCAGGTGCGCGGCGTCGGGGTCGCGGTCGTCGGCGAGCATCATCGCGGCACGGCGCGCCACCTGGCCGAGCGCCATCTCCAGCGCCCGCACCGGGTACTCCGGGAGGTCGCCGGAGAGATATGCGAACCAGCCGGCCTCGTGACCCGCCTCCTCCTTGTCGCGGAACGGCGCGACGAGGTCGGTGGAGTCGGGGAGGCCGGCGATCGCGGTCTCCAGCCGCTCCCGGTCGGACGCCCGTCGCGACCACCACCACAGCCACAGCGGGAGATCGAGCTGCAGCGGACCGTAGTCGAACCAGCCCTCCGCGCCGTGACGGTAGGGGACGAGCAGTGCGGGCTCGGTGGCGGCGGCGCCGAGCCGGGCTATCCACCCGCCGCGCAGGCTGTAGGTGGACTCCGCGACGCTGCCGCTGCGCGCCTCGGCGAGCACCGTGTCGAGCATCGTGCGCACGAGGTCGAGGGCGGCGTCGTCGCCGGTGACGAGTGCGTGGTTGAGCGCGCCGATCAGGGCGCTCATGCCGACGGAGTGCAGCCCGTGCGGCCAGGCCCAGCCGTAGTGGCCGCCCCACCAGCGGCCGTCGTGGAGAGAGCCGACGGTGCCGTCGGGGCCGACGTTGTCGGGGAGCAGTCCGCCCGCCGCCCGGGCACGCCAGCCGTCGACGTACCGGCGGATCCAGGCGGCCGCCTCCTCGTCGCCGTCGTAGAGCCAGCGGTTCGCGGCGAGGGAGGTCGCGGCGAGGTTCACGGCGATGTCGCCGGCCGCGCGGCGCTGCATCTCCTCCGCCATCCGCTGCGCGTGCGCGGGGTCGGCGAGGTCGTCCCAGGAGGCGATGCCGTCCAGGCCGTGCAGCGGCAGACCGTACGGGCGCATCTCCTCCCGATCCGCCGAGTACGGCACGATCTTCTCGTCCAGCCCCTCGCGGGCGCCGAGGGCTCCGTTGTGCGGTGAGCGGATCATGTTGCGCTCGGCGTCGTAGTTGCCCTTCGCGGGGTCGGTGAAGAGGGCCGCGAACCGGGCGGCGCGCGCGGCGAACGCGATATCGGCCGGGTCGGCGGCGCAGATGCCGGCGAGGAACAGCAGCGACTCGCCCTGATGGAACCAGTCGTAGCCGTTGTCGTACTCCTCGGCGAGCATGCCCGCCTCGGCGAGCTGCACGGTCACGCCCTCCCAGTGCCGCTTGGCGTCGGCGAGGACCTCGTCGGGGCCGCCGAGCAGATAGAACGCCGGCCAGTTGAAGAAGGGCTCGTACAGGTCGTCCACGCCGTCACGGTCGATGAACTCGGCGACGCCGCGGAGGTGGCCGTCCGGCAGCGTGTAACGGTCGCGGAAGAGGCGGCGGGCCTCCTCGACCTCGGCGAAGAGCCGGCGCTGCAGCACGGCCCAGGCCGGGATCGTGCGCAGCGGACGGGTGAGCGGGGTCTCCGGCACGGTCATCCCTTCGTCGCTCCGGCGACCAGGCCGCCGATGATGTGGCGCTGCATCACGATGAAGAACACCATCGCGGGCAGCACGGCCAGCAGGAGGGTCGGGAACACCTGCGTGTAGTCGGTCGAGAACTGTCCGACCGCCGCGTAGACGCCGGTGGTGACCGTGTAGATCCCGGAGCTCGGCCCGAGGATGATCTGCGGACTCACGAAGTCGTTCCACACCCCGATCGAGTTGAGCACCACGACCGTCGCGACCACGGGCTTCATGATCGGGAAGATGCACGCCCAGAACGCGCGGATGGGACCGGCGCCGTCCAGCGACGCCGCCTCGTCGATGTCGCGGGGCACGCTGCGGAGGTAGGCGGTGAACAGGAAGATCGTCACCGGCAGGGTCGCCGCGGTCTCGAAGAGGATGAATCCCGGGATCGTGTTGATGAGCCCGAGCACGCGGAGCACGAAGACCACAGGGATCAGCGTCACCTGGCCCGGGATGAAGAGCCCGGAGACGAAGAGCAGCAGCAGTCCCAGGTGCCACTTCGACCGCCCGCGGGCGATGACGTAGGCGACGGGCGCGGCGAGGGCGATGCAGCACAGGTTCACCAGCACGACGAACAGCAGCGTGATGCCGTACGCGGCGATCACGTTGAACTTGCTGCTCGTGATCGCGGCCCACAGGTAGTCGAACGTGAACATCTGCGGAGTGATCAGCAGGGGGTTCTCGATGATGTCGGCCTGCGGCTTGAAGGCGTTGATCAGCATCGTGTACATCGGGATCAGCATCGTGATCGCGACGACGCCGAGGACGATCCATCGGATCGCGCTGATGGCGAGGGCCGGGCGGTTGCGGGTCTGCTTCATCAGTCGGTCGCCTTCTGCTCGGCGCGGCGTCGCACCAGGGTGACGGCGAGGCCGACGACCGCGGTGACGATGAGGAGGATCATGGACTGCGCGGCGCCGAAGCCGAGGGCCGAGTTCGCGAAGGAGTCCTTGAGGATCTGGTAGACGATCGTCTGCGTCGAGCCGGCAGGTCCTCCGTCGGTGAGCGACAGCACCACGTCGTACGCCTTGAGGAGCCCGACGAGGGTGAGCACGAGGTTCACCGTGAAGACGGGGGCGATGAGCGGCAGCGTGATGGAGCGGAACTGCTGCCACCGCGTGGCGCCGTCCACCGTCGCCGCCTCGTAGTACTCCGCGGGGACCGACTTGATGCCGGCGAGGAACAGGATCATGTTGAAGCCGAAGTGCGACCACACGATCGTGAAGATCACGCTCGCCTTGGCGAAGGTCGGGTCGGTGAGGAACGGCATCGCCGGGAGGCCGAGTGTGCCGAGCAGGCCGTTGACGGCGCCGGTGGGGGAGAGCATCGCCGACCACAGGAAGCCGATGATGAGCGCGCTGATCACGTACGGGTAGAAGAAGATCGTGCGCAGGATCGTGTTCGAGCGGCCGGGGCCGGCGATGAGTGCGGCGATCGCGAGGCCGATGGCGTTGCAGAGGATCGTGCCGACCACCGCGATGACGCCCGTGAAGATCGCGGCCTGTATCGAGCGCGGGCTGCGGAACGCCTTGATGTAGTTGTCCCACCCGACGAAGGTGAAGTTGAGGCTGTAGCCGTTCCAGTCGGTGAAGCTCAGCACCGCAGCCAGGATCATCGGGATGACGAACATCGCCAGGAACACGGCGACGGCCGGACCGCCCATGAGGATCCCGGGGATCCGGTTCCGCCACTGCTGCAGCGCGGTGCGGCGGCGCGGGGCGGGGGTCGAGCTCATCGGTGTCGATGGTCCTGTCGGGGAGGTGGCCGCGGCCGGGGGCGGCGCGGTCGTGGTGGGCGGGGTCATGGCGGCACTCTCGTTCTCGGTGGCGCGTAAGCGGGGAGGGCGCGCGCGGCGCCGGGGAGGAGCCGGGGACGGTGCGTCCCCGGCTCCTCGAGGGTCAGCCGGCGTTGGCGGCGAACCAGTCGTCCATGGCCTGCAGCACCTGGTCGGCGGGCGCGCCGCCGAGGAGGGCCTGGGTCTGGGTGTTGATCTCGCCCGCGTAGCCGTCGGGGAGCGTGCGCTCGCCGTAGCCGCCGCCGGTGGGCGTGTAGGCCTCGGCGGGGGTGTCGGCGACGATCTGCAGCAGCTCCTCGCCGAGCGGCGTCATGTCGTACTCGTAGCCGTCGCGGAAGTTGCCGTCGACCGCGAGCTGGTCGCTCACCGCGGTCTGATCGGTGGTGAGGAACTCGATGAGCTTCGCCGCGGCGTCCTGGTTCTTGCTCGCCTTGAGGATCGAGTACGGGCTGGCGATGTTGGCGCCCATCGCGGGCTGCTCGTCGGCGCTCGTGGCGGGGGCACGGAACACGCCGATGTCGGCCGAGTCGGCGGCCTTCGCCTGCGTGCCGGCGAACCAGCTGCCCATCGAGTACACCGCGGTCTTGCCCGAGAGGAAGGCCTGCTCGGCGTCCGGATACTTGATGCCCAGGGCGTCGCCGGGGATGTACCCCTCGGACACCCAGTCCGCGTAGGTCTCGACCGCGTCGCCGTAGGTCTCGCTGAAGGTGACGTCGCCCGCCGAGATGTCCTGGAACCACTCCGGGTCCTCGGCGATGATGGTCGGCAGTCCGAGCGCCTGCAGCGTGTGGCTGGTCATCCAGTCGCCGCCCGTCTGGACGGGGGTCCAGCCCGCGTCCGCGAGCTTGCCGAGGGCGTCCGTGAGCTCGTCGACGGTCGTCGGCAGCTCCGTGATCCCGGCCTCCTCGAAAGCGGTCTTGTTGTAGAAGAAGAGGCTCTGCAGCTGCACGCCGATGCCGGCCATGTAGTTCTTGCCGTCGATCGAGTACTGGTCGGCGAGCGGACCGGACGAGGCCCATTCGTACTGCGACAGGTCGACGAGCTCGGGCGCGAGCTTCGTGGTGGGGGCGATGGACTGCACGACGTCGGGCGCGTCACCGGCGGCCAGCAGGCGCGGCACGGCGGCCTCGACCCCCTCCGCACCCGGGTTCTGGATGACGACGTCGATGTTCGGGTTGGCGTCCTCGAACGGGGCGACGAGATCGTTCCAGAACTCCTCGGTCAGGTTCGGGGTGACGTTCACGAGCATGCGGACGGTGACGTCGCCGCCGCCGGCGTCGCCGCCGTCGTCACCGGCGGTGGTCGAGCAGCCGGCGATGGCGAGGGCGGATACCGCCGCGATGCCGGCGAGGGGGAGGACTCGGGCCTTGATCATCGTTGATCCTTTCCTGATGCATGAGGGAGGGCCGCTCGCGACATTACACTAATCGATAATCGTTTGTGAAGAGCGGGCAGCATCAGGTCACGCTCGAAGAAGGCGGACCTCGAGCGTGGCGGGCGACGGGCTCAACCGGCGGCGCGACGGGCGCGGTAGGCCGCCACGGCGTTGCGATTGGCGCAGCTCGTGGAGCAGTAGCGCTTGGAGCGGTTGCGGGAGAGGTCGAGAGCGATCGCCTGGCAGGTCGCGTCTTCGCAGACGGTGAGCCGGGAGCCCTCGTCCGTGCGGATGACGTCGATCAGGGCCATCGCCGTCTCCACGAGCACGCGTTCGGCGAGCGGGCGCTCGTCGGCCAGGCCGTGCAGGTGCCAGTCCAGCTCGCCGTGGCGGACGAGGCGAGGGGTCAGGCGCACCTCGGCGAGGGCGGCGTTGACGTGCGCGGCCATCTCGTCGCGCGGGGCCAGCAGCATCGCGCGCAGCCGCGGACGCAGGGCGCGGAGGTCGTCCAGCTCCACCGTGTCCCCGTCCACGCGCCCCGTGTAGGGGAACACCTGCAGGAAGGTCTTCTCGTCCTCGATGTCGACGAGGGTGTCCGGGTCCTCCGCCGAGTTCGCGAGCCAGACCGCCGCGCGCAGCGCATCCTCTGTGTCATCGGTGAAGACCATATTGACAGCTTACTCCGGCCGGCGTAGCGTCACGTCTCATGAGCGCTGTGGCTGATGACATCACCCGGACGCGGACCGGCATGCGCCTGGGCCTCCCGCTCGCCGTCGCGGCCGCCTTCGCGTTCGGCTCCTCCGGGGCCTGGGCGCGCGGGCTCATCGATGCGGGGTGGACGCCGGGTGCCGCCGTCACGGTGCGGGTGTGGGTCGCGGCGGTCGTGCTGCTCGTCCCCACGCTCCTCGCGCTGCGGGGGCGGTGGCGTGCGCTGCGCCGGAACGCGGGGATGGTCTGCGCGTACGGCCTCCTCGCCGTCGCGGCCACCCAGCTCTGCTACTTCCAGGCCGTCGCGGTGATGGACGTCGGGATCGCGCTGCTCATCGAGTACACCGCCCCGGTCGCGGTGCTCCTCTGGCTCTGGCTGCGCCGGGGCGAGCGTCCCACGCGCCGCAGCATCCTCGGTGCGGGCATCGCCTTCGTCGGACTCGTCCTCATGCTCGACATCGTCACCGGGGCGCAGGTGAACGTGGTCGGTGTCCTCTGGGCGCTCGGGGCGATGGTGGGTGCCGCGAGCTACTTCGTGCTGTCCGCCCGAGCCGACACCGGGATCCCGCCGATCGCCCTCGCGGGCAGCGGCCTGCTGCTCGGCGCCGTGGGTCTGAGTCTCGCCGGGCTCGTCGGCGTGCTGCCGTTCGCATGGACGACGGCCGACGTGGACTACCGGTTCGGCGCGGTGCCGTGGTTCGTGCCGGTCCTCGCGATCGGCGTGATCGCCACGGCCCTCGCGTACGTGCTCGGCATCGTCTCGACGCGCATGCTCGGCTCCCGGCTGGCCTCGTTCGTCGCGCTCGCCGAGGTCGTGGCGGCCCTGCTCTTCGGCTGGCTCCTGCTCGGACAGCTCCCCGGCCCGCTGCAGGCCCTCGGGGGTGTGCTCGTGCTCGCCGGCGTGGTCGTGGTCAAGCTCGGCGAGCCCCGCCCCGCCGCCTGAGCCCGCTCCCGCGCGCACAACTTCGGAGACTATGTATACGAATGGACCGCCCTCGCCCGAGAAGTCGACCGAGTGGGGCCGTTTATGTATACACTGACGGAATGGTTCTTCCTGTCGAGCGCACGTCCATGGGTGATCGCGCCTATGCGGCGCTCCTCGACGGCATCCAGTCCGGGGAGCTGCCGGCCGGGTACGTGCTCGGCGAGGTGGAGCAGGCCGAGCGCCTGGGTGTGAGCCGGACGCCGCTGCGGGAAGCTCTGCGCCGCCTGGCCGCCGACGGTCTGGTCGTGCAGCAGTCGCCTCGCGTCACCGTGGTCGCCGACCTCGACGCCGACGACATCCGGTCCCTGTTCGAGATCCGTCGCGCGCTGGAGGAGACCTCCGCCCGACTGGCGGCCGTCCGGGGCGACGCCGACCGGTTCGCCGCACTCGCCGCGGAGTTCGCGCACGTGGACCTCACCAGGGCGGAGGGTCGCGATGCCTACTACGCCCTGATCGCGCGATTCGATGCGGCCCTCGACGACGCCGTCGCCAACGACTACATCGCTGCGGCGCTGCGCACGGTCCGCACCCACCTCGTCCGCGTGCGGCGCATGGCGCGGGACAAGCCCGCCCGCCTCGCCGCCTCCGCGGCCGAGCACCGCACCATCGCCGAGGCTCTCGCCGCCCGCGACGGCGACCTCGCCGCCCATGCCACGCACGTGCACCTGCACAACGCGCTCACCGGCATCCTCGACTCCCTCCCCGACAGCGAAGGACACTCATGACCGTCACCCACCACGTCCGCGTGCACGCCAGCTCCGAGAACCTCGTCCGCGAGGATCAGCTCGCCTGGAAGATCGCCGAGGTCGCGGTCGACCAGGTCGAGGTCGAGCAGCCCGTCGTCGACATGATCATCAACCGCATCATCGACAACGCGGCCGTGGCCGCGGCCTCGCTCACCCGCGCGCCGATCGTCGCCGCCCGCGCGCAGGCGTTCAGCCACCCCGTCTCGACGGGCGGGGCCGGCGCCAACCTGTTCGGGACACCCCTCGACCGCCGCACCAGCCCGGAGTGGGCGGCCTGGGCGAACGGCGTGGCCGTGCGCGAGCTCGACTACCACGACACGTTCCTCGCCGCCGAGTACTCGCACCCGGGCGACAACATCCCGCCGATCCTCGCGGTCGCGCAGCACACCGGCAAGGACGGCCGCGCGCTCGTGCGCGGCATCGCCACCGGCTACGAGATCCAGATGGACCTCGTGCGCGCGATCTGCCTGCACAAGCACAAGATCGACCACGTCGCCCACCTCGGCCCGTCCGCCGCCGCCGGCATCGGCACCCTCCTCGGCCTCGACGTCGAGACGATCTACCAGGCGGTCGGACAGGCGCTGCACACCACGACCGCCACGCGCCAGAGCCGCAAGGGCGAGATCTCCACCTGGAAGGCGCACGCCCCGGCCTTCGCCGGGAAGATGGCCGTCGAGGCGGTCGACCGGGCGATGCGCGGACAGACGAGCCCCGCGCCGATCTACGAAGGCGAGGACGGCGTGATCGCCTGGATGCTCGACGGCAAGGACGCGGCCTACGAAGTGCCGCTGCCCGCCGCCGGCGAGGCCAAGCGCGCGATCCTCGACTCGTACACGAAGGAGCACTCCGCGGAGTACCAGGCGCAGGCGTGGATCGACCTCGCCCGCAAGCTCGGCACCGCGAACCCGGCCCTCCGCGACCCCGCGAACATCGCCTCGATCGTGCTGCACACCAGCCACCACACGCACTATGTGATCGGCTCGGGCGCGAACGACCCGCAGAAGTACGACCCGACGGCCTCCCGCGAGACGCTCGACCACTCCATCCCGTACATCTTCGCGGTGGCGCTGCAGGACGGCGGCTGGCACCACGTCGACTCCTACACGCCGGAGCGCGCAGGCCGCCCCGACACCGTCGCGCTGTGGCACAAGATCACCACGGCCGAGGACGCGGAATGGACGCGCCGCTATCACTCGGAGGATCCGGACGAGAAGGCCTTCGGCGGCCGCGTCGAGATCCGCCTCACCGACGGCTCGACCGTGGTGGACGAGATCGCCGTCGCCGACGCCCACCCGCTCGGCGCCCGTCCGTTCGCGCGGGAGAACTACGTCGCCAAGTTCCGTCTGCTCGCGGAGCCCGTGCTCGAGGCTGCCGAGATCGAGCGGTTCCTCGACCTGGTGCAGCGCCTTCCCGAGCTCACGGCCGCCGAGGTCGCCGAGCTCTCGATCGTCGCGAAGCCGGGTCTGCTCGACGACGCCGACGCCCCGGCGGGTCTGTTCTGATGCCCTTCGAGAGGCTCAGCAACCCAGTCAGCTGGGTTGCTGAGCTTGTCGAAGCACGATCACGAAGGAGCAACTGATGCTGTACTCCACCGTCACGCCTGCCGAGAAGCGGCGCCTGTTCCGGGAACGCCTGGCCTCCGGCGAGCTGCTCCGCTTCCCCGGCGCGTTCAACCCGCTGAGCGCCCGACTGATCGAGCAGAAGGGGTTCGAGGGTGTCTACATCTCGGGCGCCGTGCTCTCCGCCGACCTCGGCCTGCCCGACATCGGCCTCACCACGCTCACCGAGGTCGCCGGGCGGGCGAAGCAGATCGCCCGCATGACCGACCTCCCCGCGATCGTCGACGCCGACACCGGCTTCGGTGAGCCGATGAACGTCGCCCGCACGATCCAGGAGCTCGAGGACGCCGGCCTCGCGGGAACGCACATCGAGGACCAGGTCAACCCCAAGCGCTGCGGCCACCTCGACGGCAAGGCCGTGGTCGACGAGGACACCGCGATCAAGCGCATCCGCGCCGCCGCCGACGCCCGCCGCGACGAGAACTTCCTGATCATGGCGCGCACCGACATCCGGGCGATCGAGGGGCTGGACGCCGCGATCGACCGCGCCAAGGCGCTCGTCGACGCGGGAGCCGATGCGATCTTCCCCGAGGCGATGCGCACGATCGGCGAGTTCGAGGCCATGGCCGCGGCGCTGGACGTGCCGATCCTGGCGAACATGACCGAGTTCGGCAAGAGCGAGCTGTTCTCCGTCGATGCTCTCCGCGATGCCGGGGTGCGCATGGTCATCTGGCCCGTGTCGCTGCTCCGGATCGCGATGGGGGCGGCGGGCCGTGCGCTCGATACGCTGAACGACGAGGGGCACCTGACCTCGAAGCTCGGCGAGATGCAGCACCGCGCCGACCTCTACGAGCTGATCGACTACGAGTCGTACAACCACTTCGACTCGGGCGTCTTCAACTTCACACTCGACAACACCGGTCGCTGAGCGCAGCGAAGCGGACACACGACGCGGTTGCTGAGCGAGGAGCGCAGCGACGAGTCGAAGTACACGAAGGAGTGACCATGACCGAGCCGGACATCAAGAAGGGCCTCGCGGGGGTCGTCGTCGACACGACGGCGATCTCGAAGGTCAACCCCGAGACGAACAGCCTGCTCTACCGCGGCTATCCCGTGCAGGAGCTCGCCGACACGCAGTCCTTCGAGGCCGTGGCGTACCTGCTGTGGAACGGCGAGCTGCCGACGGGCGACGAGCTGGCCGCGTTCCGGCTGGAGGAGCGCAAGCACCGCGCCCTGGCCGACAACGTGAAGGCCGCGATCGATCTCGTCCCGCTCGAGGCGCATCCGATGGACGAGGTGCGCACCGCGGTCAGCCTGATCGGCGCATCGGACCCCGAGGCCGGCGGCTCGGTGCTCGACGCCGGTGGCAGCCCGGAGCAGAACCTGGCGCGCAGCATCCGCCTGTTCGCGGCGCTGCCGGCCATCGTCGCCTACGGTCAGCGTCGCCGTCGCGGCCAGGAGCTTATCGCTCCGCGCGACGACCTCGACTATTCGGCGAACTTCCTCTGGATGACGTTCGGGGAAGAGGCCGACGACGTCGTGGTCGACGCGTTCAACCGGTCGATGATCCTGTACGCCGAGCACTCCTTCAACGCCTCGACCTTCACCGCCCGGGTCATCACCTCGACCCTCAGCGACATCTACTCGGCGGTCGTCGGAGCCATCGGTGCGCTCAAGGGCCCGCTGCACGGCGGGGCGAACGAGGCCGTGCTGCACATCTTCGACGAGATCGGGTCGGCGGACGCCGTCGAGGCCTGGCTCGACAAGGCCCTCGCCGAGAAGCGCAAGATCATGGGCTTCGGGCACCGCGTCTACAAGAACGGCGACTCCCGGGTGCCGACCATGAAGGCCGCGCTCGACACCCTCGTCGCGCACTACGGCCGGGAGGACGTCGCGGAGCTGTACGACGCGCTGGAGTCGCAGTTCGTCGAGCGCAAGGGCATCCACCCGAACCTCGACTACCCGTCCGGTCCCGCGTACAGCCTCATCGGCTTCGACACCCTCACCTTCACGCCGCTGTTCGTCGCGGCGCGGGTGACGGGGTGGACGGCCCACGTCATCGAGCAGGCCGGCGCGAACGCCCTGATCCGCCCGCTGTCGCACTACGACGGCCCCGACGAGCGGCACGTGGCCGGCTGACCCCCTCCGTTCGAATCGCCTGAATGGCTCCATCTCACCCCGGGATGGAGCCATTCGCGCGATTCGGAGCGGTGCGAGCGAGGAGCGGGCGCGGCCAGGCGCCGAGCATGAGGACGGCGCACACCGTCTGGACCAGCCCGGTCGCGAAGAAGATGCCGTGCAGCGGCGACCACACCAGCATCAGCGCGATCTCGACGAAGATCCAGATCATCAGCGTGAGGCCGGCGGCCGCGTGCAGCCCCCATGCGACCTGGAAGCGGCCGACCTGGGCGATCAGTGCCAGCGACTGAGTCCCTCCCACGACCACGCCGAGGATCACGCCCGGCCAGAAGTAGGACGCAAAGATCGTCCCGGTGATCCACTCCGCGGGCAGGCCCATGCCGCCGCCGATCGTCAGCCCGATCATGCCGATCAGGGCGGACACGACGGAGAAGCCGGCGAGGGTGAAGAGCAGGATGCGGAGCGTCGGTCGCATGGGCTCACCGTAGCGTCCTCCCCGTTCGAGTCGCGCGAATCGCTCCACCTCCACCCGGAATGGAGCCATTCGCGCGATTCGGAGCCGTAGCGTGCCGGCGGCCCCGGGTCAAGCGGATGCGGCGGATTTCGGGGAGGAGTAAACCGGATCCGGGACGACAGCCCGTCCCGCGAGAAGGAGGCCCCCATGTCCGCGTCCGACGTCACCGTCAAGGAGGTCCGGTCGCTCGTCCCCGCGCGCATGGACCGGCTCCCCTGGTCGCGATTCCACTGGATGATCGTCGTCGGACTCGGGTTCTCCTGGATCCTGGACGGCCTCGAGGTGCAGATCGTCGCGGCGAACGGCTACGCCCAGACACTGGGGATGGGGCCGGCCGAGGTCGGTCTCGCCGGCACCTGCTACCTGCTCGGACAGGTTTTCGGCGCCCTCGTGTTCGGCCGTCTCGCCGACCGCCTCGGCCGCAAGAACCTCTTCCTGCTCTCCCTCGGGGTGTACCTCGTCGGGTCGGCCGTCGCCGGACTCGCGTTCGCCCCCTGGTTCTTCTACATCTGGCGCTTCGTCGCCGGGGCGGGCATCGGCGGCGAGTACGCGGCCATCAACTCGGCCATCGACGAGATCATCCCCGCCAGGTACCGCGGCCGCGTCGACATCGCCATCAACGGCACCTACTGGGGTGGTGCGGCCCTCGGCGCCGTGGCCAACATGTTCTTCCTCAACACCGACATCCTGCCCGCCGACATCGGCTGGCGGCTGAGCTTCTTCGTCGGCCCGATCCTCGGCCTCCTCATCATCTGGCTGCGGCGGCACATCCCGGAAAGCCCGCGCTGGCAGATGACGCACGGCCGCGAGGAGGAGGCGGAACGCAACGTCGACGAGATCGAGGAGCGCATCCGCAAGGAGGGCAAGACGATCGAGCCCGTCGACGAGAGCAAGGCCATCACGGTCAAGGAGTACGGCAGCGTCCCGTTCCTCGTGATCGCGAAGGTGCTGTTCAAGAAGTACCCGCGGCGCACGCTCGTCGGCATCACCATGATGGTGACGCAGTCCTTCCTCTACAACGCGATCTTCTTCACGTACGCGCTCGTGCTGGAGAACTTCTACGACACCCCGCCCGCGTCGGCGTCGCAGTACTTCATCGTCTTCGCCGTGGGCAACCTCGCCGGCGCCCTCATCCTCGGCCACTTCTTCGACACGTGGGGTCGTCGGCGGATGCTGTTCGGCACCTACGTGCTCGCGGGACTGATCCTGCTCGTCAGCGCCTTCCTCTTCAACGCGGGGGTGCTGAACGCGGGCACGCACACGGCGTTCTGGTGTGCGTCGTTCTTCTTCGCCTCAGCCGGGGCTTCCGCCGCGTATCTGACGGTGAGCGAGATCTTCCCGCTCGAGCTGCGCAGCCAGGTGATCTCGTACGTCTTCTCGATCGGGCAGCTCGTCGGCGCCGTCGCCCCGGTGCTCTACGGCGCACTGATCGGTGCGAGCGCCGAGTCCGGCGACCGCGGTCCGCTGTTCTGGGGCTACGTGCTCGGCGCGGCGATCATGATGTTCGGCGGTGTCGTGTGCGGTGTCTTCGGCGTCAGCGCCGCCGGGAAGTCGCTGGAGGACATCGCTGATCCGCTCTCGCTCGTGGAACCGGCGAAGAAGGGTGTCACCCCGGGATCGGAGTCGGGGTCCTGACGGGGCGCTTCCGCTAGCGGGCGAGCCAGTTCCGCAGGGAGCGCGTGACGAACGGCAGCACCCAATACGTCATGATCGGCGTGAGCACGAGGGTGGTGATGAGCACGCGGAGCCACAGCGGCACGGCGTCCCATCCCGGCACCGGGCTCATGGCGTAGGTGAACGCGAGGTTCACGGGGAAGAAGCCGAGCCAGATCGAGACGGCCTGCTTCCACCGCGGCGGCGCGGGGGCGACGGTCACGGTGCTGGTCGTGCCGTCCGGGTCGACGACGGGGATGGAGCCCGTGGACGGCTCGTCGAACCAGCCCTCGATGCCGGAGCGGCGCTTGGACCGCTCGCTGCGGACGAAGCCCTGGCCCATCGACAGCCACCACGCGCGCTCTCCGGACTGCTCCCACGCGGTGAGCGCGTCCTCGCTCGCGAAGCGGTAGAGCATGTGCCAGACCTGGGAGTCCTCGCCGGCACGGACCCAGCCGGAGCCGAGGAACCCCGGGTACTTCGTCGCGAGGTTCACCCCGGTCTGCACCCACGCGGTGGCCTCGGCGATGCGCTCCGGGTCGACCTCGCGGCGGATGGAGACGGTGACGGGTTCGGAGACGGGCGCGGATGCGGACATGGTGCGGTCCTCGGGGTGAGCGGCGTCGGGGTGCGGACGCGGGGTGGCGGCGCCAGGGTCGCGGCGCCTGGTCGATTCTAGTTCCCGTTCGAGTCGCGCGAATGGCTGTGAATCCGGGCCGGATGCCGCCATTCGCGCGATTCGAACGCCGGGTCACCGCCCCAGCGCCAAGGCCACACGGCGGATCAGCTCCTCTGGCTTGTGGAGGAGAGGTGCGGTGACCTCGATCACCGTCCACCCGGCAGCCCGCAGCGTCGCGACCCGCTCGACATCGCGTGCCCACTGTGCGCCGTGCACCATGCCGTGATACTCCACTGCGACGCGTTCGGCCTCCCAGACCATGTCGACGCAGGCGAGGAAGCGGCCCCGGTCGTCGAACACGTCCACGTTGAGCTGCGGTTCCGGGATTCCGGCCGCGACCAGGAGGCACCGCAGCCTGCTCTCCCGCGGCGACCACGAGTCCTCCCGCACGAGCTCGACCGCCTCCCGCAACCGTGCCGCCCCGCGCCTCCGCCCGGCCGCCAGCATCTCCCGCAGCTCGTCGACCGTCGCCCACGGCTGCCGCCCGACACCCGGCCGCCCGACGCCCGGTCTCCAGTGCCGGCAGAAGTAGTCGCCGAGCGCCACGAGGTCCGTGAGCGGCAGCGTGCCCAGGGAGACCCAGGTCGCGGCGGGGGAGGTCACGCGGAGTCCGTCCCGATAGCGGATCGAGGTGAGGCTGGACAGCGTGCGGTGTCCGGTCACGCCGCGGGCGCGGGGGAACGGGATCCCGCCGGACGCACTGACGTGGAGGGCGAGGTCGTCCGCCGTCGCGATACCCCCGTGGTCGTCGAAGGCGAGCGGCAACGGGCCTCCCCAGATCGACACGGCAGTCTCGTGACTGAAGAAGTGCCCGGTATGCAGGATCGGGGCATAGGACTGCGCTCGTGCCACCCGCGCTCGCCGCTGCCGCTCGTACGGGTCAGCGATATCGGGCCCGAGAGCCGGGCGGGGGTGCACGCGGACCCCGTGGAACGGTGCCTCGAGGTCGGATCCGCGCAGCCGTCCGCGGCTGACTCCGTGCAGTCGCGCCGTTCGCACCGCGAAGTCCCCCTCGAAGCGGGCCGGAAGCTGCTGTCGTCGTCCCATGCCCCCACGTTCGCACCCCTGCGGTCGCGCCGGGGTCGGCTGTCCACAACCCCCGTTCGAATCGCGCACTGTGCTCCATTCCCGGCCGAAATGGAGCAAAGCAAGCGATTCGAAGGAAGAGAAGACCCCCGCCGACCCGATTCGGCGGGGGTCTCGGGAGCGAGAGTGCTCACCGTGTGCACGGGAGACGCGACTACCCGATCCGGTCTGAGTCTGTGCCGTGCATCTGCAGTTGTAATCGGCCCGGATGTCCGGCGGGTGAACGGCTGGAGAACGGGTGACGGCGGCATCCGAACGCGGGGTGACGCAGGATACAAGGACGTCCTCGTATTTTCACGGTCGTCGGAGTAAACTCGCCGATGTGCCAAAGAGGGCACGGAGGGATGTCGCACAATGACCCGTACTATCCCGCACTTCGTGGGCGGAACGCATGTCACCCCGGAAGACGGCCGCTTCGCCGACGTCTTCGACCCGAGCACCGGAGCCGTGCAGGCCCGGGTGCCGCTCGCGTCCGCGGAGGAGGTGCGCCGCGTGATCGCGAACGCCGAAGAGGCGCAGGTCGCGTGGGCGGCGACCAACCCGCAGAAGCGCGCCCGCGTCCTCCTTCGGTTCCTCGACCTCGTGCAGCAGGAGATGACCTCGCTCGCCGAGCTCCTCGCGAGCGAGCACGGCAAGACCGTCGACGACGCCAAGGGCGACATCCAGCGCGGGCTCGAGGTGATCGAGTTCTCCGCCGGAGCCCCGCACCTGCTCAAGGGCGAGTACTCCACCGGTGCCGGGGCCGGCATCGACGTGTACTCGATGCGGCAGCCGCTCGGGGTCGTCGCCGCGATCACGCCCTTCAACTTCCCCGCCATGATCCCGCTGTGGAAGGCCGGTCCCGCGCTCGCCGCCGGCAACGCCGTGGTGCTCAAGCCCAGCGAGCGCGACCCTTCGGTGCCGGTGCGCATCGCCGAGCTGTTCCTCGAAGCGGGGCTGCCGGCCGGCGTCCTCAACGTGGTGCACGGCGACAAGGAGGCGGTCGACACGCTGCTCACCGACGACCGGATCCGCGCGGTCGGCTTCGTCGGCTCCACACCCATCGCCGAGTACATCTACGCCACCGCGGCCGCCCACGGCAAGCGGGCGCAGTGCTTCGGCGGCGCGAAGAACCACATGATCGTGATGCCCGACGCCGACCTCGACCAGGCCGTGGACGCCCTCATCGGCGCCGGTTACGGCTCCGCGGGGGAGCGGTGCATGGCCATCTCGGTCGCCGTGCCGGTCGGCGAGGAGACCGCGGACGCCCTTGCCGCCAAGCTCACCGAACGCGTCGCTCAGCTGCGGGTCGGGCCGTCCCTCGCCGCGGACGTCGACTACGGCCCCCTGGTCACGCGGGCAGCCGTCGAGCGGGTCGAGGGCTACATCCAGCAGGGGATCGACGAAGGGGCGACGCTGCTCGCCGACGGCCGCGGCTTCACCGTCGACGGGCACGAGGAGGGCTTCTACCTCGGACCGACGCTCTTCGACCACGTGACCACCGACATGGCGATCTACCGCGAGGAGATCTTCGGCCCCGTGCTCGTGATCGCCCGTGCCGCCGACTACGAGGAGGCGCTGCGCATGGCCTCCGAGCACGAGTACGGCAACGGGGTCGCCATCTTCACGCGCGACGGCGACGCGGCTCGCGACTTCGCCGCTCGCGTGGAGGTCGGGATGGTGGGCGTGAACGTGCCGATCCCGGTGCCGATCGCCTACTACACGTTCGGCGGCTGGAAGCGCAGCGGTTTCGGCGACCTCAACCAGCACGGCGCCGACGCCTTCCGCTTCTACACGAAGACCAAGACCGTGACGAGCCGCTGGCCGTCGGGGATCCGCGAGGGCGCCAGCTTCGTCATCCCCACGATGCACTAGGACACGCGATGACCATGACCACCGTCACCACCACCGACGAGGAGCGCGAGGCGATCCTCGATGCCGTGCGGGAGTTCGCCGACGCGGAGCTCGCCCCGTTCGCCGCGGAACGCGACGAGAAGCACCTGTTCCCGCGGGAGTCGCTGCAGCGCGGCGGCGAGCTCGGCCTCGGCGGGATCTATGTGAGCGAGGAGTTCGGCGGCACGGGCCTCACCCGCGTCGACACCGTCGCGATCTTCGAGGAGCTCGCCAAGGCCGACCCCGCCGTGGCCGCCTACATCTCCATCCACAACATGGTGGTGTGGATGATCGACACCTACGGCGACGACGAGCAGCGGTCGCGCTGGCTGCCGTCGCTGACCGCCATGCAGGAGTTCGGCGGCTACTGCCTCACCGAGCCGGGAGCCGGATCCGACGCGGCGAACATCGCGACCAGCGCCGTCCGCGAGGGCGACGAGTACGTGCTGACCGGGGTGAAGCAGTTCATCTCCGGAGCCGGTGAGGCCGCGGTGTACGTCGTCATGGCGCGGACCGGCGAGCCGGGAGCCCGGGGCATCAGCGCCTTCCTCGTCCCCGGTGACGCGGAGAACCTGAGCTTCGGTGCTCCGGAGAAGAAGATGGGATGGCACGCGCAGCCGACCCGGCCCGTGATCATGGACGGCGTGCGGGTGCCGGCGTCCGCGATGCTCGGCGACGAGGGGCGCGGTTTCGCGATCGCGATGTCGGCGCTCAACGGCGGCCGCCTCAACATCGCGGCGTGCTCTCTCGGGGGAGCGCAGGCCGCGCTCGACAAGGCCGTGCAGTACGTGCACGAGCGCGTCGCGTTCGGGGAGCCGCTGGCGGAGAAGCAGTCGATCCTCTTCGCGATCGCCGACATGCGCACCGACCTGCAGGCCGCGCGACTGATGATGCGCGACGGCGCGCAGGCGGTGGATGAGAAGGCGCCGGACGCGACGATGCGCTGCGCGATGGCCAAGCGCTTCGCGACCGACGCGGGCTTCGAGGTCGCCAACCGCGCCCTCCAGCTGCACGGCGGTTACGGCTACCTGCAGGACTACGGCATCGAGAAGATCGTCCGCGACCTCCGCGTGCACCAGATCCTCGAGGGGACGAACGAGATCATGCGCCTGATCGTCGGCCGGGAGATGCTGCGACCCGCGGGGTCGACGTCGATGCGGAGCGCGTCATGACCCGCGTGGCGTTCCTCGGACTCGGGCACATGGGGCTGCCGATGGCGAAGAACCTCGTCGCCGCCGGACACGAGGTGCACGGCTTCGACCTCGTGCCCGCGGCGATCGAGGCGGCCGGGGCGGCCGGGATCCCCGTGGCGGCGAGCGGCGCGGAGGCGGTGGCGGACGCGGAGGTCGTGGTGACGATGTTCCCGGCGGGGAAGCACGTCATCGAGGCCTACCGCACGGAGCTGCTGGCGGCCGCGCGCCCCGGGACGCTGTTCATCGAGTCGTCGACCATCGCCGTGGACGAGGCGCGGGCCGCGCATGCGCTCGCGCTCGCCGCGGGCCACCGGCACATCGACGCTCCGGTCTCCGGCGGCGTGGTCGGGGCGGAGGCCGGGACCCTGGCGTTCATGGTCGGGGGCTCCGACGACGACTTCGCGGCGGCTCTTCCGCTGCTGGAGATCATGGGGAAGCGCATCGTGCACTGCGGCGGACCCGGGCTCGGTCAAGCGGCGAAGGTCTGCAACAACATGGTGCTCGCGGTGTCGCAGATCGCCGTCGCCGAGGCCTTCGTGCTGGGGGAGCGGCTCGGGCTCGAGCATCAGGCCCTCTTCGACGTGGTGTCCCAGGCGTCCGGGCAGTGCTGGGCGCTCACCACGAACTGTCCCGTCCCCGGACCGGTGCCCACGAGCCCCGCGAACCGGGACTACCAGCCGGGGTTCGCGGGTGCCCTCATGGCGAAGGACCTCGGTCTCGCGCTGCAGGCCATCGAGCAGACCTCGACGGACGCCCGGATGGGCCGTCTGGCGCAGGAGCTGTACGCCGCGTACGCCGCCGGCGAGGGCGGGACCCGCGACTTCTCCGGCATCATCACGGACATCCGTGGCTGACCTCCGGCTTTCGAATCGCCTGAATGGTCGCGAATCCGGCCGAAATGCAGCAATTCGGGCGATTCGAAGGGGAGGGTGGATAACGACAGGAAGGCGGGAGCGATGACCGAGTACGAGACGATCCTGGTGGAGCAGCGCGGACGCGTGGGCTGGATCACCCTCCACCGTCCCGAGGCGCTCAACGCGCTGAACAGCCGGCTCGCCGAGGAGGTCACCGCGGCCGCGCAGGCCTTCGATGCGGATGACGGCGTCGGGGCCATCGTCGTTACCGGCTCCGAGAAGGCCTTCGCGGCCGGCGCCGACATCAAGGAGATGGAGGGGATGTCCGCGACGGAGATGCTCGAGACCGACCACTTCGGCGTCTGGCACGACTTCGCGGCCGTGCGCACGCCGGTCATCGCCGCGGTCTCCGGATTCGCGCTCGGCGGCGGCTGCGAGCTGGCGATGATGTGCGACATCATCCTCGCCGCGGACACCGCGAAGTTCGGTCAGCCGGAGATCAACCTCGGGGTGATGCCCGGTATGGGCGGCACGCAGCGGCTCATCCGTGCGGTCGGGTACTACAAGGCCGCGGAACTCGTGCTGTCCGGTCGCTTCCTGGGCGCTGACGAGGCGGAACGCTCCGGACTCGTGTCCCGGGTCGTCCCCGCGGCGGAGCTGCTCGCCGAGGCGGCCACGCTGGCCGAGACGATCGCGTCGAAGTCGCTGCCCTCGGTCTACGCCGCCAAGGCCGCGCTCGATGCGGCGATGGAGACGACGCTCTCCGCAGGCCTCGCCCACGAGAAGCAGGCGTTCGCGGCACTGTTCGACACGCACGATCAGAAAGAGGGGATGGCGGCCTTCCGCGAGAAGCGCACGCCGGACTTCCAGAACCGCTGACCGCGGAACACCGGTCAGCCGCGCAGGGACTCCACGATCTTCGCGATCCGGCGCTCGCGCGTCGCCTCCTGCTTGGCCTCGGCGACCGCCCTGGCGTGCTCCTTGCGCGCCGACGGGGAGAGGGCGTCGAACGCCGCGCGCACGGCCGGATCGGTGTCGAGGGCGGCGGCCAGTGTCGGCGGCACCTCGACCGTCCGCTCCGCGGTGTCGAGCCGGATCACGGCGTCCACCTCCTGATCGATCTCGACCCCGAGGTCTGCGCGGGCGGCCTTGCTGAGACCGATCATGTTCTCGCCTCCCATCCGGGCCAGGCGCAGGCGGGCGGTGTGGCCGCCGATCGTGACCGCGACCGGGAAGGCCTTGCCCGCGCCGAAGGAGGCCACCTGCTCGTCGGTGAGGAGGATCGCCGCAGCGGGGCCGCGACCGGTGAGGACGGTGTGCACGCGCAGTTCGCTCATGCAGGAAGAGTACGCCCGCCGTCCTCGATCGCGGCGACGAGAGCGGAGTTGCGTTCGGTGATCAGCCGCTCCATGTATCGGCCGAGCACGAGGGCATCGATGAGGCGGCCGAGGGGTCCGAAGGGTGAGCGGAACTCGATCGTGTCGCGCATGAGGGTGCCGCGCGCACGAAACGGGGCATCAGAGCGGTTCCGGGAGGGGGCGCGGGTCGATGAAGTCGCCGGCGTCGCGGCGCAGGCGGGCGACGATGGCGACGAGCTCGGCGGCGTCGGCCTCGCTCATGCCGGGGTCGGCGAAGACGTCGGCGTTGAGGGCGGTCGTCGCGCGCTCGACGAGGTCGCGGCCGTCGTCCGTCAGGGCGAGCATCGCCGCGCGCCCGTCGTGCGGGTGCGGTTCGCGGATGACGAGGCCGTCGCGCATGAGCCGCTCGGCAGTGCTCGTGATGGTGGTGGCGTGGACCTGCAGGCGCGCGACGACGCTCGACAACGGCAGGCGTCCGGCGCGGCTGAAGGCCAGCAGGCGGAGGACCTCGTAGCGGGCGAAGCTCAGCGCGAAGGGCTTGAGGGCCGCGTCGACACGGGCCAGGAGCAGCTGCTGGGCGCGCATGACCGAGGTGACGACGGTCATGCCGTCCGCGGCCTCGGTCCAGCCGTGCGCGATCCACTGCCGCTTCGCCTCGGCGAGCGGGTCGACGGGAAGCGGGCGGGGTCGGACCACGTCTCTACGGTACCGGGGCAGGCCGCCCCCGGTCGCCAGCGGCGAGCCGTGGGGCGCGACTGTCGACTATGTATACATTCGCGGCGGAAATCGGGGGTGCGGCCTGCGGATCCCTCCGCCTTTGGCTACATAGAAGAGCGTGCGGATAGACTCAGCGTGTCGTGAGGAGCATTCGATGAAGATCTTCGTCCTGGTCAAAGAGGTGCCGGACACCTATGGCGATCGCACGTTGAATCTCGAGACCGGACTCGCCGAACGCGGCGCCGGGGATGTGGTCCTCGACGAGATCACGGAGCGGGCCCTCGAGGTCGCCCTGGCCCACGCCGACAAGAACGAGGGCACCGAGGTCGTGGCCCTGACGATGGCGCCGGAGAGCGCGACCGCCTCCGTGCGACGCGCCCTCGCGATCGGTGCCGCGTCCGCCGTGCACGTCGTCGACGAGCAGCTCGTCGGTGCCGACCTGGGTCTCACCGCCGAGGTCCTGGCCGCCGCGATCCGCCGCGGCGCGCCCGACCTGGTCATCACCGGCAACCTGTCCACCGACGGCGCCGGCGGCGTCCTCCCCGCCATGCTCGCCGAACACCTCGGCTGGGCGCAGGCCACCGCCCTCACCGCGGTCGAGATCACCGCCGAGGGCGTCTCCGGTACCCGGGGTGCCGACGCGGGCAACCAGCAGGTGACCGCGCCGCTGCCCGCCGTGATCTCCATCACCGAGGCGCTCCCGGACGCCCGGTTCCCGAACTTCAAGGGCATCATGGCGGCGAAGAAGAAGCCGCTGGAGGTGCTGTCCCTCGCCGACCTCGACGTGTCGGCCGACCCGGCGCTCGCTCCGCGCACCATCATGACCGCGGTCTCGGAGAAGCCCCCGCGGGCCGCCGGCGTCAAGATCGTCGACGAGGGCGATGCCGCCGAGAAGCTCGTCGAGTTCCTCGTGCAGAACAGGCTGGTGTGACATGGCGTACCCCGAGAACCCGATCCTCGTGCTCCTCGACGTCGACCCGTCCGGCGCGCTCGCCAGCAGTGCCGCCGGACTCCTCGGCGCGGCGGCGGGTGTCGGCAGCCCCGTCGCGCTGATCGTCGGCGGTACCGAGGCCGCGGTCGCCAGGGCGGCGGAGGCCGGAGCCGCGGTCGTGCTCACGGCCGAGGGCGACCCGTCTGCGCTGACGGTCCCGATCGTGGACGCGCTGCAGGCCGCCGCCGCGCAGGTGCAGCCCGCGGCCGTGCTCATCTCGAACTCGATCTCCGGACGCGATGTCGCCGGGCGGTTCGCGGTGCGGACGAAGAGCGCTCTCACCGTTGACGCGGTCGGGGTCTCCCGTGACGACGAGGGCATCGTCGCCCACCACTCGGTCTACGGCGGGGCGTACCTCGTCGACGCGGCCGCGACGTACGGCACGCTCGTCGTCACGGTGCGCCAGGGTGCGGTGGACGCCAGGGCCGAGGCGGTCGCCTCCCCGCAGGTCGAGCAGCTCGCGGTCACGCCGTCCGGAGCGGTCGCCGCGACGGCGGGCCCCGTCGAGACGGTCGAGGCCACCTCATCCCGGCCCGAGCTGCGCGGAGCGACCCGCGTGGTCTCCGGCGGCCGCGGTCTCGCCTCGAAGGAGAAGTTCGTGCTCGTGGAGGAGCTCGCCGACGCCCTCGGGGCCGCGGTCGGCGCCTCGCGTGCCGCGGTCGATGCGGGCTACATCCCGCAGTCCCACCAGGTCGGGCAGACCGGCGTCTCGGTGTCGCCGCAGCTCTACGTCGCGCTCGGGATCTCCGGGGCGATCCAGCATCGCGCCGGCATGCAGACGTCGAAGAACATCGTGGCGATCAACAAGGACCCGGAAGCGCCCATCTTCGACGTCGCCGAC
This sequence comes from Microbacterium sp. NPDC091676, assembly GCF_044756645.1. NCBI lineage: Bacteria > Bacillati > Actinomycetota > Actinomycetes > Micrococcales > Microbacteriaceae > Microbacterium > Microbacterium sp. NPDC091676. Next base: position 2,604,746 of record NZ_JBIVTI010000001.1, read on the forward strand.
TTCGGCATCGTCGGCGACGTGTTCGCGATCGTCCCGCAGGTGATCGCCGCGCTCGAGGCGCGGAAGAAGTAGTCATGGCGACGCGGGTGCTGCGCCGCGGGCTTCCGCGGGTGCCGGGCGGCGAGCCCTGGCCGCCCGCCGGGGTGACCGTCGAGTCGGCCGAGGTGGTCGAGGTGGCCGCCGCCGTCGAGACGTCGGCGTCGGCTCCGGCGTCCCCGACGACGGAACGCGTCGAGGGCACGGCCCCCGAGGTCGAGGCCGCAGTCACGACCCCGTCTCTGCCGGAGGACGCCGCCCCGCGCCCGACTCTCCGTCGAGGCCTCCCGCGCGTCCCGGGCGGCGAGCCGTGGCCACCGGCCGAGGCCGCGCCGGCGGTGTCCGCCGTCGCCGCGGTGCCGGCCGAGACGTCACGTGCCGCGGTCACGGCACCCGACGCTCCCGCCGCCGAGCCCGCCGCCGTCGCGCCGGCGTCCGCCGCGACGCCTGCCGCCGCGATGTCCGCCGCCGCGACGCCTGCCGGAGCCTCCCGCATCCGGCGCGGACTGCCGCGTGTCCCGGGCGGCGAGCCCTGGCCGCCCGCCGGGACCGTGCCCGCTCGTGCGACCGCCGACACCACCTCGGCCGGGGCGGCGGACGCGCCCGCGATCGCGGAGACCCCGGCTCCGGCCGCGGCACCCGCGACGGCGGAACCCGCAGTCCCCGGCACCGCGCTCGCCCCGGCCGCCGACATCAGCACACCGCTGCCCTGGACCCGCACGGTCTGGAACGGTCGTGCCCCCCGGCACCTCCCGGCCGCCGCCGCGGCCGCCGACCCGACCGCTCGCCGGCGCCCGACCTGGACCCAGGCGATCGCCGTGCTGTTCGGCGCCGCCGCTCTCGGCGTGCTCGCCGCCGCGGCCGTGGCTCTCGTCCGCACGCTGCTGAGCCTCCCGTTCATGCAGGACTTCCTGGCGGCCTTCCCGGGCGAGTACGAGCCGCCGATCCAGGTCGAGCCCGGCTTCGCGCCGTGGGTCAACTGGGCGCACTTCTTCAACATGTTCCTGATCGTGCTCATCATCCGGTCGGGGCTGCAGGTGCGCACGGAGAAGCGGCCGAGCGTGTTCTGGTCGCCGAGGAACAACCCGAAGGGCAAGATCAGCCTGAACCTCTGGTTCCACCAGGCGCTCGACATCCTGTGGCTGCTGAACGGCGTGATCTTCGTGGTGCTGCTGTTCGCCACGGGGCACTGGGTGCGGATCGTGCCGACGAGCTGGGAGGTCTTCCCGAACGCGCTGTCGGCGGCACTGCAGTACATCTCGTTCGACTGGCCGCACGAGAACGGCTGGAACAACTACAACAGCCTGCAGCAGCTCGCCTACTTCGTCACCGTCTTCCTCGCGGCACCGCTCGCCGCCGTCACCGGGTTCCGCATGTCGGGGCTCTGGCCCAAGAAGGCGGAGCGCCTGTCGAAGGCGTACCCGGTGGAATGGGCCCGCGCCCTGCACTTCCCGGTGATGCTCTACTTCGTGGCGTTCATCATCGCGCACGTCGCGCTCGTGATGCTGACCGGCTTCCTGCGCAACCTCAACCACATGTTCGCCGCGCAGGATGCCGCGACGTGGACGGGGTTCTGGGTGTTCGTCGCCTCGCTCGTCGTGATCGCGATCGCGTGGGTCGCGGCGCGCCCGCTCGTGCTCGCGCCGATCGCGAAGGCGTTCGGCAAGGTCTCGGGGCGCTGATCCATGACCGACCGCACCGCCATCGAGGACTACTGGCGCGAGGCTCGCATCGCGCTGCCCCACCTGCCCGAGGTCCTTCCCGAGGCGTGGGGTTTCGGCGCGACGCCGGAGCATGCCGACGAGCTCCTGGAGCTCGTGCTCCGAGGCATCAAGGTGGGCACCGCGTCCTCCGTCTGGGACTACGAGGAGACGGGGGACCCGCTGCCGACCGTCGGCGAGCTCAGCATCATCCTCGACGGAACCGGCGCCCCGCGCGCCGTGATCGAGACCACGGCGATCGACATCGTGCCGTTCGACGAGGTCGACGAGGCGCACGCCTTCGCCGAGGGGGAGGGGGACCGCACCCTGGCGCACTGGCGCGAGGTGCACGAGCGCTACTGGCGCACCCACTCCGAGAGCCCCCGGGGCTACGAACCCGACATGCCGGTGCTGTGTGAGCGCTTCCGGCTGCTCCTGCCGACCGGCGCGGAGGACTGAGGAGAGGGAGATCATGGCAGAGGCCTACATCGTCGACGCGGTCCGTTCGCCGGTCGGACGCCGTGGCGGCGCTCTCGCGGAGATTCACCCCGCCGACCTCGGCGCGCACAGTCTGCGGGCCCTCGTCGCGCGTACGGGCATCGACCCCGCAGCCGTGGACGACGTGATCCTCGGAGCCATCGATGCGATCGGGGGACAGGCAGGGAACGTCGCGCGCACGGCGCTGCTCGTCGCCGGCTTCCCGGAGCACGTGCCCGGCGTGACGATCGACCGCCAGTGCGGATCCAGTCAGCAGGCCGTGCACTTCGCCGCGCAGGCGGTGCTCAGCGGCACCAGCGACCTCGTGATCGCCGGCGGGCTGCAGAACATGTCACGAATCCCGCTCACCGCCGCCGCGACCGTCGGCCGGGAGTACGGCTTCACGACGCCGTACGCCGAGTCGCCCGGATGGCAGGAGCGGTACGGCGACCAGGAGATCTCGCAGTTCCGGGGCGCGGAGCTCATCGCCGAGCGGTGGGACATCTCGCGGGAGGAGATGGAGCGGTACGCGCTGGAGAGCCACCGCCGGGCGGCCGTCGCCCAGGACGAGGGGCGGTTCGCGGCGGAGATCGCGCCGCTCGCCGGGCTCGACCACGACGAGGGCGTGCGCCGGGACACCACCCTCGAACGCATGGCCGGCCTGCCGCCGCTCGCGCCCGGCGGACGGATCACGGCCGCGGTCGCGTCGCAGATCAGCGATGCGTCGAGTGCCGTGCTCATCGCCAGTGCGCGGGCGGTGCAGGAGCACGGCCTCACCCCGCGGGCCCGCATCCACCACGTCTCCGTCCGTGGCGACGACCCCGTGCTCATGCTCACGGCACCGATCCCGGCGACCCGGCACGCGTTGGAGCGCACGGGACTCCGGATCGAGGACATCGACCTGTTCGAGGTCAACGAGGCGTTCGCCTCGGTCGTGCTCGCGTGGATGCGCGAGACCGGCGCGCCGCACGAGAAGGTCAACGTCAACGGCGGCGGCATCGCCCTGGGGCATCCGATCGGCGCGACCGGCACCCGCATCCTCGCGACCCTGCTCAACGAGCTGGAGCGCACCGGTGGCCGGTACGGCCTGCAGACCATGTGCGAGGGCGGCGGCGTCGCGAACGTCACGATCATCGAACGCCTCTGAGGGCAGACGAAAAGGGCCGCCCCGCGGGGCGGCCCTTCCGGTGAGGACGAGGGTCAGGGGCGCACGAAGCGGACCTCGGTGAGCGTCTCACCGAGGAACGGCTCGGTGTGCGCGGCGCCGTCGAGGTGGAACCCGTTGCGCGTGTAGAAGCGGTGCGCGCGGGGGTTGTCCTCGGCGACCCAGAGGTAGAGCGGCTCGTCCTTCTCGACGGCGGCGTCGAAGAGCTTCTGGCCGATGCCGGTCGAGTGGTACGCGTCGAGCAGGTAGATGAAGTACAGCTCGCGGAACGCCGGGGCGTCCTTGTCGCGCGCCGGACCCGAGCCGACGAAGCCGACGATCTCGCCGTCGACGAGCGCCGCGTTCATCTTGAAGTCGGGGCCCTGCGCGGCCCAGTGCGTCCAGAGCTCGGCCATGCGGCGGGGCGAGACCTTCTCCAGCGCCGCCTTGCTGATGAGGTGATCGTAGGTCTCGTGCCAGCACTGCGCATGCACGCGACCGAGGGCTTCCGCATCCACATCACGGACCGGACGGACGATGACTTCGGGCTGGGCTTCGGCGCTCATGCGGTGACTCTACGGCGGGTCCGTGGAAATCGGAAATCGGGATGACGGCCGGCGAGAGGCCCACCGGGGGCATAGAGGAATCGGACAACGAAGTTCGGCCGTCGTGCGCGGATGGCTACGATCAGTCCTCGTGAACGTGATCTGGCGGACCCTCCTCGTGATCCTCGGTGCGCGTCGCCGCGTGCGTCAGGGGAAGACCCTCGACCCGACAGCCGTCGGCACCGTGACGGTGACCACCCTGCCCACCGACCTCGACATCCTCCGCCACATGAACAACGGCCGGTACCTGTCGCTGTTCGACCTCGGTCGCTGGGACCACCTCATCCGCACGGGGTTGTTCGACGTGATGAAGGAGCAGGGCTGGTACGCGGTCGTGTCGAGCGAGACGATCACCTTCCGTAAGTCGCTCCAGCTCTGGCAGCGGTTCGAGGTGCAGTCCCGGTTCATCGGGCACGACGAGAAGGCCCTGTTCCTGGAGCATCGCGCCGTGGTCGGCGGCGAGGTCTACGCCAGGGCCATCGTGCGGGCCCGCGTGCTGCGGCGCTCCGGCGGCACGGTCAGCAACGAGGAGCTCTTCGCCGCGGTGGGCAAGCCCGACGGGGTGCCGGAGATCGACGCGTGGGTGCACGACTGGGCGGCCGCGTCCGCCCTGCCGCCCGTGCGCACCCCCGCCCCCAGCATCTGGAACTGACCCGACTGCGGCCCGCCCGGTCGGGCACCCCGGGATTCCGCGACCGGCGACCTAGGGTGGTCACATGGCAGAGTCGTCGTCATCCTCCGCGGAGGCGGGGGCATCCGCATCCCTCGCCGATCAGGCGGTCGAGCTCGCGCGCCGCTGGGTGATCGAGGCGGCCGCGGCCGACGTCGACCCCGCCGCCGCGCGTCTCGCCGGAGTGCTCCGCGACGCCAACGGTCTGCCGTTCACCCTCGGTTTCGTCGACGGCGTGATGCGACCGGAGAGCCTGACAGCCGCGGCCGCCCGCCTGCACCGGATCGCGCCCATCGTGCCGGAGTTCCTGCCGTGGTACCTGCGCTCCGCGGTACGGCTCGGCGGCGGCGTCGCCCCGGTGCTGCCGACACCGGTCGTCCCCCTCGCGCGGCGGGCGCTGCGCGAGATGGTGGGGCACCTCGTGGTGGACGCCCGGCCCGCGAAGCTCGGACCCGCGATCGAGAAGCTGCGGGAGTCGGGGTCGCGTCTGAACCTCAACCTCCTCGGAGAGGCGGTGCTGGGCGAGGCGGAGGCGCAGCGGCGGCTCGACGGCATCCACGAGCTCATCCGGCGTCCGGACGTCGACTACGTGTCGGTCAAGGTCTCCGCCATCGTCAGCCGCATCTCGATGTGGGGCTTCGACGAGGTCGTCGACCGGGTCGTGGAGCGGCTGCTCCCGCTCTACGTGACGGCTGCGGCAGACGGCACCTTCATCAACCTCGACATGGAGGAGTACCGCGACCTCGACCTCACGATCGCCGTCTTCACGCGGGTCCTGGAGGACCCTCGGCTCATCGGGCTCGAGGCCGGGATCGTGCTGCAGGCCTATCTGCCCGACGCGCTCCCGGCCCTCCAGGAGCTCACCGCCTGGGCGCAGGACCGCGTGATCCACGGGGGAGCCCGCATCAAGGTGCGCCTCGTGAAGGGCGCGAACCTCGCGATGGAGCACGTCGAGGCGACGCTGCACGGGTGGACGCTCGCGCCCTACAACACGAAGCTCGACACCGACGCCAACTACCTGCGCTGTCTGGACTGGGCGCTGCAGCCCGAGCACACGACCTCGGTGCGGATCGGCGTGGCCGGCCACAACCTCTTCGGCATCGCCCACGCGTGGCTGCTGGCCGGGGAGCGGGGCGTCCGCGACGATGTCGAGTTCGAGATGCTGCTCGGCATGGCCCAGGGGCAGGTGCAGGCGGTGTCCCGGGAAGTGGGTCCGGTGCTGCTGTATGTGCCGGTCGTCGCGCCCGCCGAGTTCGACGTGGCCATCAGCTATCTCGTGCGGCGGCTGGAGGAGAACGCGTCGTCCGAGAACTTCCTCTCCGCGGCGTTCCACCTGCACGACGACGAGACGCTCTTCGCCCGGGAGGCGGACCGCTTCCTCGACGCACTCGACCGGGCGAGGGACCCGGCCCTCGGCCTCGGTCCGCGGCGCACGCAGGACCGCCTCGCGCCCGTGCACGAGTCCGTGCGGCCGGCGCCGGCCAGCCCGGCCGCGGAGGCCGATCTCACGAAGGCCGTGCTCGGCATCGTGCGCGGCTCGGACGACGCCGACACCGGCGCCTACCTCGAGACCGCCGTGTACGCCGCGCGCGAGCGCGGGGAGGACACCGGGGGCGCCCCGGGCTTCGCGAACACCGCCGACACGGATCTCGCCCTCCCCGCCAACCGCGAGTGGGCGGCGGGGATCCGCGCGCGGCTCGCGGAGTCGGCGGTCGGGACGGAGGTCCTCGACGCCGCCCGCGTCGACGACGCCGACGAGCTCGGCCGCATCGTGCGCGGCGTGCAGGGCGCGGCGGCGGCGTGGGGATCGCGTCCTGCGGCCGAACGCGCCGAGGTGCTGCTGCGCGCGGCGGCGGCGCTCGAGTCCCGGCGTGCGGAGCTGATCGAGGTCGCCGCCGCGGAGACCGGCAAGGTCTTCGCCGAAGCCGACGTGGAGGTGAGCGAGGCCGTCGACTTCGCCCGGTACTACGCCGCGACGTGCCGTGAGCTCGATGCGATCTCCGGCGCCGTCTTCGTCCCCGCCCGCGTGACCGTCGTCGCGCCGCCGTGGAATTTCCCCCTCGCGATCCCCGCCGGCGGCGTGCTGGCGGCGCTCGCCGCGAGCTCCGGCGTGGTCCTGAAGCCCGCCCCGCAGGCGCGGCGGTGTGCGGCGGTGCTCGTGGAGGCCCTGTGGGACGGCGGCGTTCCCCGTGAGGCTCTGGCTCTCGTCGACATCGAGGAAGGCGACCTCGGCCGTGCTCTCATCACGGACGAGGCGGTGGACCGGGTGATCCTCACCGGGTCGTGGGAGACCGCGGAGCTGTTCCGCTCCTGGCGTCCCGACCTGCCCCTGCTCGCGGAGACCAGTGGCAAGAACGCGATGATCATCACCCCCTCGGCCGACCTCGACCTCGCCGTGGCCGACCTCGTGAAGAGCGCGTTCGGGCATGCGGGGCAGAAGTGCTCCGCGGCCTCGCTGGCGATCCTCGTCGGGCCGGTGGGGCGCTCGCAGCGTTTCGCCCGTCAGCTCGCCGATGCCGTCCGCTCGCTGCGGGTCGGCTGGCCCTCGGATCCGCTCGCCGAGGTGGGCCCCGTCATCGAGAAGCCCGAGGGCAAGCTCGCCTGGGCCCTCTCCGAGCTGGAGGGCGACGAGCGATGGCTCATCGAACCTGCCCTCGACCCCGCCGACGACGGCAGCGGCCGGCTCTGGCGTCCCGGCGTGCGGGTCGGCGTTCAGTCCGGCTCCCGCTTCCACACCGAGGAGTTCTTCGGCCCGGTCCTCGGGATCATGCATGCCCCGACCCTCGCGAAGGCCGTCGATCTGCAGAACGCCGTCGCCTACGGTCTCACCGCGGGGCTGCACACGCAGGACCCCGACGACCTCTCCTTCTGGCTCGACCGCGTGCAGGCCGGGAACCTCTACGTCAACCGCGGCACCACCGGGGCGATCGTGCAGCGGCAGCCGTTCGGCGGGTGGAAGCGCTCCTCCGTCGGGGCCGGTGCCAAGCCGGGCGGGCCGAACCACCTCATCGGACTCGGGTCGTGGCGCGCCCAGCACGGGTCCCCGGCGTCGAGCACCCTTCATCTGCGGGGGCTCGACTCCCGGATCACGGGGCTCATCGAGGCCGCGCAGCCGTCCCTCCCGTTCGAGTCGTTCGAGTGGCTCCGGCGGTCCGCCCTGTCGGACGCCCTGGCCTGGGACCGGGAGTTCGGCAGGGTGCGGGACGTCTCGCGGCTGGAGATCGAGCGCAACCTCTTCCGGTACCGCCCTGTGCCCGTGGAGATCCGCGCCACCGACGACGCCGCCCTGCACGACCTGCTGCGGGTCGTGATCGCGGGAGTGCGAGCCGGCGCCGGCTTCGTCGTGTCCACTCCGGTCGGGCTTCCGGCGGGCGTGCGGCATGCTCTGGGCGACCTCGACGCCGTGGTGTTCCTGGAGACGGAGGACGAGTGGATCCAGCGGATGCGGGTGGCTGAGGATGCCGGGGCCTCGGGAGATGCCGGTGTTCCGGCGCTTCCGCGGCATGGGCGCGTGCGGCTCGTGGGCGGACGGGAGTCGGTGGCGGCGCTGCGCTCCGCACTGGGGGTGGCGACGGGCGGCGACCCGGACCTCGCGGTGTACGACGCGGAGGTGACGGCGGCGGCCCGCATCGAGCTCCTCCCGTTCGTGCACGAGCAGTCCGTCTCGATCACCGCTCACCGCTACGGAAACCCCGACCCCTGGAGCGCCTCCGTCATCTGACCCCCGCGGTGGCCCGCCCGCCGGGGGACGCTGCGCCCGTCTCCGGTGCGGGTGCGAAAAGGCGCCTCCCCGCGCCATCCGGGGTGCGTTTCTGATCCCGCCCGGCCAGGGGCCGCCGCGCCGGTTTCGGTGCGGGTGCGAAAAGGCGCCGCTCCGGAGCGACGGGGGTGCGTTTTCGATCCGGCCTACGGGGGGTGTGCGGGATGGGGGGCGGGAGGTTCCTGGGACGTGGGATCGAAAAGGTGCCGCTGTGGGCCTGGGGAGGCGCGTTATTGATCCCGCGGTGCGGCGAGGGGCGAGGGGCGGGGGGCGCGGGGCGGGGGTGTAAAAGATTCTTGACACGGAGGGTGGGTGGACGTAGTGTCGTGTCAAGAATTTTTGACACGAGGAGATTCGCATGGTCTACGAGGAGCGCAACGTCTGGGCCGGGCTCATCGTCAGCCCGATCGTCGCGGTCGTCTACGTCGTGCTGCTGCTGCAGCAGGCCGGCGGCGGACCGCTCACCGCCACGGACTGGTTCCCGCTGATGCTGTGGACGATCGGCGGGGGCATCGTCGGGACGATCGTGCTCAGTGTCCTCTGGGGCATCATCGCCGGGATGTCCGATCCGGACGGCGTCGGCCGCTCCGACATCCGCGACCGGGATATCGGCCGGATGGGTGCCCGCGTGGAACAGGCCTTCGTCACCATCGCCGGTCTCGGCGTCATCGTCCTCTGCGGTCTCGGGGCCGACGTGTTCTGGATCGCGAACACCATGTTCGCCGGGTTCCTCGTGGCGGCCGTCGTCGGCGGTGTCGCCCGGGCGATCGCGTACCGCCGGGGGCTCCGCTGATGGTCAAGCCCACCCTCGTCTCCAACACCATTCGGGCCCATCGCGAGCGCGCCGGACTCACGCAGGCCGAGCTCGCCCGCACGATCGGGGTCACCAGGCAGACCGTCATCGCGATCGAACAGCAGAAGTACTCGCCGACGCTGGAGCTCGCGTTCCAGATCGCGCGGGCCTTCGGCGTCGGGATCGACGACCTGTTCGCGTATCCGGCCGACGCCGGAGGTGCCGTATGACCGAGACCATGCCCGCCTGGACCCGGGAGACGTACGGCCCGGCCGCCGGGACGACGCTGACCCCCGTCCCGGTCCCGCAGCCGCATCGGGGAGAGGTCGTGCTGCGGGTGCAGGCCACCGCCCTCAATGCCGGCGACGTGCGGCTGCTCCTCGGCGACCCGCTGCTGGTCCGGCCGGTCTTCGGCCTCACGCGCCCGAAGAACCCGGTGCGGGGACTCGACGTCGCCGGCACCGTCGTGGCGGTCGGCGCCGACGTGGTGAACGCCGAACTCGGTGAACTCGTCGTCGGGGAGCTGCAGGGCGGCGGCGGCCTCGCCTCCCACGCCCGCATCGCGGCCGACCGCGTCGTGCCCGTGCCCCCGGACGTGACGCCCGAGGCGGCTGCATGCCTGCCGATCGCCGGAGGCACCGCCTGGCAGGCGCTCGACGCGGCCGGCGTGGGGTTGCGGCACCGTGCGCAGCGGATCCTCGTGATCGGGGCGTCCGGCGGCGTGGGGACCTTCGCGGTCCAGCTCGCGGCGCTGCGCGGGGCCGAGGTCTGGGCGACGTGCGGTACGCGCAACGCCCTCCTGCTGCAGCGTCTCGGAGCCGTGCGCACGCTCGACCACCGCACGTCTCCGCTCACGCACCTGCCCTCCTCGCGGTTCGATGCCGTCATCGACCTCGCGGGAGGCGTGCCGATCCGTGAGCTCCAGCGCCTGGTCCGTCCAGGTGGCCGGGTGGTGCTCGTGACCGGCGACGGCGGACGGGTGCTCGGTCCGGTGCCGCGGATGATCCGCGCCGCCGTGCTCTCGCTCCGCGGACCCCGGGTGCTGTCCCTCGCGGCGACGTCGCGCCCCGAGGTCCTCACGAAGCTGCTCGAGCTCGTCGAGGAGGGGCATCTGGTTCCGGTGATCGAGCGCACGTACCCGTTCGACGAGGCCGTGTCCGCGCTCGCGCACGTCGAGGCCGGGCATGCGGTCGGCAAGGTCGTGGTGACGCAGCGCGAGGGCTGAGGGCGACACGGGACGGATGCTGGTGGCGCCCAGGGTCCGGTGGCACAATGGTCACCGGCGTGCCCGAGTCGCATCTTCCCCTCCGCCTCTTCCGAGCAGGGGGTCGAAGGACCGCCGGGCCCCTGGACAGCGTCCGCCGCGCCCGTTCACACGAGGAGCATCCATGTCGACGCCGGAGACCGCCGTCACCACCGCCCCCACGCGCACCGCGCACCGCCGCCACTACCTGATGTGCCGTCCCGAGCACTTCACGGTGAACTACTCCATCAATCCGTGGATGGAGCCGTCGCGGCCGACCGACACCGCCAACGCCGTCGCCCAGTGGCAGAAGCTCTATGACCTGTACGTCGAGCTCGGTCACGAGGTCGAGCTCATCGATCCGCTCCCCGGCTACCCGGACATGGTCTACACGGCCAACGGCGGCTTCCTCATCGACGGGCGCGCCTACGTGCCGGAGTTCCGGTTCGTCGAGCGCCAGGGCGAGGCTCCGGCCTTCGCCGACTGGTTCCGCGCCGCCGGCTACGACACGGTGATGCCGAAGGAGGTCAACGAGGGCGAGGGCGACTTCCTGCTCGTCGGCGACGTGATCCTCGCCGGGACCGGCTTCCGCTCCACCGGCGACAGCCACCGCGAGGTCGGCGAGGTCTTCGGCCGCGAGGTCGTGTCGCTGAACCTCACCGACCCCCGCTTCTACCACCTCGACACCGCGATCGCGGTGCTCGACCCCGTGCAGGGCGTGGAGAACGGCGGCCCCGAACGGGCGAACATCGCCTACCTCCCCGGGGCCTTCGACGACGCCAGCCGTGCCGAGCTGGAGAAGCGCTTCCCGGACGCGATCCTCGTGTCGGACGAGGACGGCGCGGTGTTCGGCCTGAACTCCTCGAGCGACGGCCACAACGTCATCATCTCGCCGCGGGCGAAGGGCTTCGAGCAGCAGCTCCGGGAGCGCGGGTACAACCCGATCACCGTCGACCTGTCCGAGCTCCTCCTCGGCGGCGGCGGGATCAAGTGCTGCACGCTCGAGCTGCGGGGTGCGAAGTGACGATTGAGCAGGCGGCGGGCGCTTCGACGAGCTCAGCGACCCGCGCGGTCGCCGAGCCGCACGTCGCGCACAACTACCACCCGCTGCCCGTGATGATCGCGCGCGGCGAGGGGGCGTGGGTCACCGATGTCGAGGGCAAGCGCTACCTCGACCTGCTCGCGGCCTACTCCGCGGTCAACTTCGGGCACCGTCACCCCGCGCTCGTCGCGGCACTGACCGAGCAGCTCGGTCGGGTCACGCTCGTGAGCCGCGCGTTCCAGAGCGACATGCTGGAGCCCTTCGCCGCCGCGCTCGCCGAGCTCTGCGGCAAGGAGCTCGTGCTGCCGATGAACACGGGCGCCGAGGCGGTGGAGACCGGCATCAAGGTCGCCAGGGCCTGGGGCTACCGCGTGAAGGGCATCCCCGAGGGGAAGGCGCGGATCGTCGTGGCGAAGGGCAACTTCCACGGCCGTACGACGACGATCGTGAGCTTCAGCGACGACGAGACCGCGCACGACGACTTCGGCCCCTACACGCCGGGCTTCGACCGCGTGCCGTTCGGTGACGCGGAGGCGATCGCCGCGGCGATCACGGAGGACACGGCGGGCGTGCTCGTGGAGCCGATCCAGGGCGAGGCCGGTGTCGTCATCCCGCCGGAGGGGTACCTGCGCCGCATCCGCGAGATCTGCGACGAGAAGAACGTGCTGTTCATCGCCGACGAGATCCAGGCGGGCCTCGGACGTGTCGGCGAGACGTTCGCGTGCGACCGCGAGGGCGTCGTGCCGGACCTGTACCTGCTGGGCAAGGCGCTCGGTGGCGGCATCCTGCCGGTCTCGGCCGTGGTGGGGAACACGGATGTGCTGGGCGTCATCCGCCCCGGTGAGCACGGCTCCACGTTCGGCGGCAACCCGCTCGCGGCGGCCGTCGGCCTCCGCGTGGTGGAGATGCTGCAGACGGGCGAGTTCCAGGAGCGTGCGCGTGCGCTCGGTGCCCACCTCGAGCAGGCGCTGCAGCCGCTGATCGGCCACGGCGTCACGGAGGTGCGCATCGCCGGGCTGTGGGCGGGCGTCGATATCGATCCCGCCGTCGGCACCGGCCGTGAGGTCGCGGAGAAGCTGCTCGACCGGGGTGTGCTCGTGAAGGACACGCACGGGCAGACCATCCGCATCGCCCCGCCGCTCGTCATCCGGGCGACCGAGCTCGACTGGGCCGTCGAGCAGCTCAAGGTGGTACTCGACGCCTGACCGCGGCCGACCCACCCCCTTCTGCACGAGCCACCCCCTTGCGAACGTTCGCAAGGGGGTGGCTCGTCTCGAAAGGGGTGGGTCGACGGATCAGGCCGGCGGGGAGTCGGGGTCGAGCGTGCGGAGGGTGTCCTCCTCGGCGGCGTTGTCGGCCGCGAGCTCGTCCTCGGTGTTCTCGTCGCCGCCGAGCGGAGCGTCGTGGCCCGGGCCGGAGCTGCCCTGGATGGCGCCGCCGGTCGACTCGCCGCGGGAGCTGTCGCCCTGGATCGCGCCGCCGGTGCCGTCGCCCTGGCCGGAGTTCTCGTCAGGGACGTCGACGCCGGGAGCGCCTTCGGCCGGATCCTGCGGGTGCGGGGTGCTCATGTTCTCGTCCATGACCCGACGCTACGACCGTCGGGCCAAGATGAGGAAGGCGTTGACAAACGCCTTCGCAGCTCACTCGCCGTCGCGGCGCGGGAGGCGGATGGGCGTGGTCGCCGCCGCCTTCTCCGTGTAGTCGACCGGCTCGACGGGCTGCACGACCCGCAGCGGCCGGGTCTCGTCGAGCGTCAGCCGGAAGCGGCTGCTCTCCTCACGGCGCAGTCTCCCCGACGTCAGCACCCAGGTCACGCCGATCGCGCACGCGATGAAGCCGGCGGTCCCGCCGAGCATGATGGCGGCTCGAGGACCGAACGCGTCGGCGACCCACCCGGCGATCGGCGCGCCGACCGGAGTCGACCCCATGATCACCGCCATGTAGAGGGCGAGCACGCGGCCGCGCAGTGCCGGATCCGTCGTGATCTGCACGTAGCCGTTGGCGGTCGTGAGCAGCGTCACGATCATGAAGCCGGTGAACGTGAGCGTGACCGCGTAGGAGAGGTAGGTGGGCATCGCGGCCGAGACGAAGGCCGCGATCCCGAAGCCGCCCGCAGCGAGGATCACCACGCGGACCCTCGCCCGGTCCCGACGCGCGGCGAGGAGGGCGCCGATCAGGGACCCGATCGCGAGCACCGAGCTCAGCACCCCGTACCCGTCGGCGCCGGCTCCGAACTCCAGCGCCATGGTCGAGGCGAAGATCGGGAAGTTCATGCCGAACGCGCCGATGAGGAACACCGTCACGAACACGACCTTGAGGTCGCTGCGTGCCCAGACGTAGCGGAAACCCTCGGCGAGACCCCCGCTGCTGCGGTTCTTCGGTCGCGGCGCGAGCAGGTGCGTGCGCATGAGCAGCAGCGCGACGATCATGGCGAGGAAGGTCGCGGCGTTGACGATGAAGACCCAGCCGGAGCCGATCGCGACGATGAGCAGACCGCCGACCGCGGGGCCGATCATCCGGGCGAGGTTGAAGGAGGCGGAGTTGAGCGCCACGGCGTTGGAGGTCTCCGTGGCGGAGACCATGTCCGACACGAAGGCCTGTCGCGCGGGGGCGTCGAACGCATTGACGATGCCGAATCCGAGGGCGAATGCGAACATCATCGGCAGGGTCATCACCCCGGCGAGCAGCAGGGAGCCCACCGCGATCGCGAGAGCGAGGAGCGCGCTCTGCGTGGTCAGGAGGATCCTCCGCCGGTCGAAGCGATCCGCCACCCAGCCGGTCAGGCTCACGAGCACCAGCGGCGGGCCGAACTGGAGCGCCATGGTGACGCCCATCGCGGTCGCGTCGTTGTCGGTGAGCTCGGTCAGCACGACCCAGTCCTGCGCGGTGGCCTGCATCCACCCGCCGACGTTCGAGACGAGGGCTCCGGCGAACCAGATCCGGTAGTTGATGTTCGCGAAGGAGCGGAACATGGCGCTCATCGCTCCACCACCCTCCGCATCAGGGCGCTCGCTTCTCGCAGCGTCGCCAGCTCCGCCTCGGTGTAGTCGACCTCGCGGAGCATGTCGGCCAGCAGCACGTCGCGGCGGCGGATGGTCTCGACGACGATCTCGACGCCGGCGGGCGTGATGTCCACCTGCACGCGGCGGCGGTCGTCCTCGTCCGGGGTGCGGGCGACGAAGCCCTGCTCCTCCAGGCCGTTCACGATGCTCGTCATCGACGGGGCGGTCACGCGCTCGCGCTCGGCGAGGGTGGAGATGGTGCGTCGACCGTTCATGCGCAGCTCGGCGAGGACGGCGAGCTGGGTGTCGCTCATCATGTCGGCGGCACGGGCGCAGCGGAGCCGGCGGGCGAGCCGGAACGTGGCCATGCGGAGGTCTGTGGCGGTGAGGTGCAGGGAATCATCGGACGCAGACATACTTAGTTAGTCTATCTAATATTTCTGACCCGGGGGCGGCCGGGGGCGGGGCAGCGGGCACAATGGAGGGGTGACCCGAACGATCCCTCTCGAAATCGCCGTCCAGGATCCCGCCGGAGTGCGCATCGCCGCCGAGGTCGGCGCCGCTCGCGTCGAGCTCGCCACGGCCCTCGCGCTGGGTGGGCTCACCCCGTCGCCGGCCACCCTGGAGCTCGCGCTCGAAGCCGCGGGGGCGAACGGCCCCGAGGTGCACGTCCTCATCCGTCCGCGCGCCGGCGGCTTCCACTACAGCGCCGACGAGCTGGCCGTCGCCGAACGCGACGTACGGCACGCGGTCGCGGCGGGGGCCGCAGGAGTGGTGATCGGCGCGCTCGACGGCGAAGGCCGACTGGATCGCGACGCCATGGCCCGGCTGCGGGATGCGGCCGGGGGAGCTCCCGCGACCCTGCACCGCGCGATCGACGTGACCGCCGACCCGGTGGCGACCCTGCGGGCCGCGAGGGAGCTCGGGCTCCGGCGCGTGCTCACCTCCGGAGGGGCATCCGCCGCGATCGACGGCATCGACACCCTGCGCGCGCTCGTCGCCGCAGCCGAGGGGCAGATCGAGGTGATGGCCGGCAGCGGCGTCGACGTCGCGAGCGCTCCGGTGCTCGCCCGGGCCGGGGTGGACGCCCTCCACTTCTCCGCGAAGCGGGCCGTGACCGAGGACGGCGGCGTGCGCATGGGCTCCGCCTCCGACGGGGTCGGCGGCTACGAGGTGACGGATCGCGACATCGCCTTCGCCATCCGTGACGCCCTCCGCGGCGCCCTCGCGGAGACCGACCGGTAAGGCAGGATCATGACCGAGACCCGCGAGTACACCGACAGCCACGGCATCGCCATCGTCTACGACGTCCACCCGGCGGAGGGCACGCCCCGCGGAGTCGTCCAGCTCCTGCACGGGGTGGGCGAGCACGCGGGACGGTATCCGGCGCTGATCGCCGCGCTCACCGGAGCCGGGTTCACCGTCTACGCCGACGACCATCGCGGGCACGGGCGCACCGGCATGCGCCAGCACGGCGACCCCGCCCGGCTCGGACGGCTCGGCCCCGGCGGTCTCCGGGCGGCCAAGGACGCGGTCTGGCAGCTGACCGGCATCATCCGCGACGAGAACCCCGACCTCCCGCTCGTGCTCCTCGGGCACTCGTGGGGGTCGTTCCTCGCGCAGATGCTGGTGAACGAGCACGCGGAGGCCTTCGACGCGGTGATCCTGTCCGGCTCGGCGCTGCGGACGCCCCGCTCCCTGAACCCGGCGCCGCTGAACGCCGCGTGGGCCGCCGACGACGCGACCGGATACGAGTGGCTGAGCCGGGACCCCGCGGTGTGGAAGGCCTTCGAGGAGGACCCGCTCACGACGGGGGTGCCGCTGCTCAAGCTCTTCGGTCCGCTCGACGCGGCGCGACTCTACGGGCGTCCGGCTAAGCACCTCGCGCGCGACCTCCCGGTGCTCCTCCTCGTCGGCCGTGACGATCCGGTCGGCGGTCCCCGCAGCGTCCACAAGCTCGCCGACGCGTACCGCCAACGCTCCGGGCTCACCGACGTCACGACCCTCGTCTACCCCGACGCCCGGCACGAGATCTTCCAGGAGCTCCAACAGGACGAGGTGCGCGCCGACGTGCTCGCCTGGCTCGACGCCCACATCCCCGCCCGCTGACCCCCGCCCGGCCCGTCCCGTCCCGTCCCGTTCCGTCCCGTTCCCGTTCCGGGATCACTTTCGCCCCTTCCGCCGGTCCCGCGGGATCACTTTCGTACCTGGCACAGGCCCCAGCGGAGCGTTTTCGAACACGCACCGTGCGTGGGCGCGCCCGTGAGTCCGGGTGCACACTGACGTGTCGGGATCACGTTC
This sequence comes from Microbacterium sp. NPDC091676, assembly GCF_044756645.1. Taxonomy (NCBI): domain Bacteria; kingdom Bacillati; phylum Actinomycetota; class Actinomycetes; order Micrococcales; family Microbacteriaceae; genus Microbacterium; species Microbacterium sp. NPDC091676. The sequence goes on from NZ_JBIVTI010000001.1 coordinate 2,621,519, forward strand.
GTCCCTCCCTCCGGCCCTGCGGGACCACTTTCGTGCTTGGGGTGGGTTGCGGGGGAGCGTTTTCGAACACGCACGGTGACGAGGTCCCGGGGGACGGTTTTGATCCCGCGGGAGGGGTGCGGTGGGGCGACCTGGTGGCGGGATCAGGAACGGGCGGGGGAAGGGGTGCCGAGGGACGGGGGTGATCCCGCACGCGGATGGAGGGACGGGTGGAGGAGTGTGTGACGCGGGATGACGCGCGGTGAAGGCGTGTGACGGACGGGGGTCACGGGCGACGGGGGCAGCCCTAGATTCGGGGCACATCCGCACGAGCGAGGGGAGGGCCCGCGGCGATGAGCTTCCTGACGGACTGGCACGAGTGGCATGCGGCGCGCGAGCGCTATGCGGGGTCGGAGTACGGGCCGTCCGCGCTGGAGTCGACGAACTGGCTCATCACCGAGCCCGCGGCGGTCGACGGCGTGCCTGGACTCTGGGCACTCACCGGCGACGGCGGCATCCGCGGCAGTGAACTCGGGCCGTCGGGGTCGGTCGTCACCCTCCGCGGCACCCAGACCCTGCGCCTCGGGCGGCGCGAGCTGCGTGTGTTCGACCGCAACGGACTGCTGGCGCTCCGCGTCTGGAACCCGGCTCGTCCGCAGCGGGAGTGGTTCACCGCGATCGACGCCTACGCGCCCGACGAACGCTGGCGCCTCCCGGCCACGTTCGAGCCCGCACCCGATGAGCGGATCGTCGTCACGGCGGTCGACGGCGAGGAGCGCGAGACCCCGATTGCCGGACGCCTGCGGTTCGAGCTCGCGGGGGCCCCGCGCGAGCTCACCGTCACCCGCAACGGGAGCGGAGCGCTGAGTGCGGTCTTCGCCGACGGGACGAACGGGCTGGAGACGTACCGGTTCCGGTTCCTCCCCGTCGACGAGCCCGCTGCCGACGGGTCCGCGGTGATCGACTTCAACCGGGCGTATCTGCCGCCCTGCGCCTTCTCCGACCAGTTCATCTGCCCCCTGCCCACGCCCGGCAACCGCTACTCCACACCGATCAGGGCCGGGGAACGCGTGGTCGTGCTCGGCGGCTGACCACGGCGGCAGCGTGCGCCTTAAGCTGGATCCGTGCACGGAGAATACAAGGTTCCTGGGGGCAAGCTCGTCGTCGTCGACCTCGAGGTCGAGAACGACCGGATCGCGCGGTTCCGGCTCGCCGGGGACTTCTTCCTCGAACCGGACTCCGCGCTCGACGACATCAACGCCGCCGTCGAGGGTCTCCCCGTCGAGTCCGACGCCACGGCCATCGCCGCGGCCGTCCGCGGCGCCCTCCCCGAGGGGGCGCAACTGCTCGGCTTCACCCCCGAGGCCGTGGGCACCGCCGTGCGTCGCGCGCTGGTCACCGCACCGGGGTGGCGCGACTTCGACTGGGAGATCGTCCACGAGAAGGCGGTCTCGCCGCGCATGAACCTCGCCCTCGACGAGGTGCTCACCTCCCGTGTCGGCGAGGGGCGTCGGCGTCCGACGCTGCGCATCTGGGAATGGGACGAGTCGGCCGTCGTCATCGGCTCCTTCCAGTCGTACCGCAACGAGGTCGACCCGGAAGGCGCCGCGAAGCACGGCTTCGACGTCGTCCGCCGCATCTCGGGCGGCGGTGCGATGCTCATGGCTGCGGGACAGATCATCACCTACTCGCTGTACGTGCCGGCCTCGCTCGTGGCGGGCATGACCTTCGCCGACTCCTACGCGTTCCTCGACGACTGGGTGCTGCAGGCGCTCCGTTCGCTCGGCATCGACGCCGTCTACCAGCCGCTCAACGACATCGCGAGCCCGACCGGCAAGATCGGCGGCGCCGCGCAGAAGCGCCTCGCGAACGGGGGCGTGCTGCACCACGCCACCCTCTCCTACGACATCGACGGCCAGATGATGACCGAGGTGCTGCGCATCGGGCGCGAGAAGCTCAGCGACAAGGGCACGACCTCGGCGGCCAAGCGCGTCGACCCGCTGCGCAGCCAGACCGGACTGGAGCGCGCCGAGATCATCGAGCGCTTCAAGGACACGTTCCGGTCGCTCACCTCCGCCGAGGACGGCGGCATCACGCCGGACGAGTACGCCGATGCCCAGGCGCTCGTGGAGTCGAAGTTCTCGACCGACGCGTGGCTGCACCGGGTTCCGTGAGCCCTTCGACGGGCTCGGGGACCCAGGACCCTTCGACGGGCTCAGGGACCCAGGGCGGTGGCTCAGGGGCCCAGGTCCCGGGGCGGGTGTCGGTGATCGAGGGGGACAACCTCACGGTCGCGGCGACCCTGCCGTCCGCATCCTTCACGCTCGTCTACCTCGACCCGCCGTTCAACACCGGGCGGGTGCGGGAGCGGCAGGTGGTCACCGCCCGCCGCACGTCCCCGACGCCGGAGGAAGCGACGGATGCGGACGGCGGGAGCCTCGAGCCGGCCGAGCCCGCGGCGGAGGGCCGGAGCCCTGAACGGGCGCCCGGCGAGCCCGAGGTGCGGCACGGTTTCCACGGGCACCGGTATGAGCGGGTGCGCGGCATGCTGCGCGCGTACGACGACAGCTTCGACGACTACGGCGCCTTCCTCATGCCGCGGCTGGAGGAGGCCTGGCGGCTGCTCGCCGACGACGGCACCCTGTACCTGCACCTGGACTACCGCGAGGCGCACTACGCGAAGGTCATGCTCGACGCGGTGTTCGGCCGGGACTGCTTCCTCAACGAGCTCATCTGGGCGTACGACTACGGCGCGAAGTCCCGGCGGCGGTGGCCCACCAAGCACGACACGATCCTGGTGTACGTGAAGAACCCGCGGACGTACGTGTTCAACTCCGACGACGTCGACCGGGAGCCGTACATGGCACCGGGCCTGGTGACCGCGGAGAAGGCCGCGCGCGGGAAGCTCCCGACGGACGTGTGGTGGCACACGATCGTCCCGACCACCGGACGCGAGAAGACGGGCTATCCGACGCAGAAGCCGGAGGGCGTCCTGCGGCGCATCGTGACCGCGTCGAGCCGGCCGGGTGACCGGGTGCTCGACCTCTTCGCGGGCAGCGGCACTACCGGAGCCGTGGCGTCCGCACTCGGCCGGGAGGCGGTGCTCGTGGACGACAACCCGGAGGCGGTGCGGGTCATGGCTGAGCGCATCCCGCACGCGGAGGTCCGACGGGCCTGAGCGGCACGCGCTCGGCGGAGGCGTCAGATCCCGATCGAGACTTTGCGGAGCGTCGCGGTCACCGTCCAGACGGTGCGCATGCCGGTGGTGAGCCGCATCACGGACCCCGGTCCGAGCTCGACCGGCGGGAGCACGGGCGCGGTGAACGTCACGGTCGCGCGCCCGGAGAGCACGACGAACACCTCGTCCTCCTCGACGTCCACCGCCGTGCCCGGCGTCATCTCCCAGACGCCGATCTCGATCCCTCCGGCATCGTCGAGCACCGAGTACCCGGTGGTCGGCGCGCCGTCCCGGACGTCCTCCTCGGGCAGTGGGGCGTGCGTCAGCGCGAGGCGTCCGGCGTCGACGGCGGCCCCCGGGGCGAGGCCGGTCACGAGTCGAAGCCCATGCCGAGGGCGTCGAGCGTTTTGAGGAACAGGTTCCGGCGCCCCTCGTTGTGATCCGCCCTGTCCATCGCGGCGCGGACGAGGTTGATGCCGACGGACGCGGCCGGCTCCGGCGGGAACGGGATCGGCTTCTCACGCACCATCCGCAGCCGTGTGCGCTCGGTCTCCTCGCCGGCGAGCTTGTCGAGCATGACATCGGCCGCGAACCGGGCGGCGCCGACCCCGAGACCGGTGAACCCCGTGGCATAGGCGACCCGGCCGCCGCGGGCGGTGCCGAAGAACGCGCAGAACCGGCTCGACGAGTCGATCGCCCCGGCCCAGCGGTGCGTGAAGCGGAGGCCGGCGAGCTGCGGGAAGGTGGTGAAGAAGTGCGAGGCCAGGCGCCGGTGGCTCTCCATCCGATCCTCGTAGGCGGGGCGCACCTTGCCGCCGAAGTGGTAGACCGCGTCGTAGCCGCCGAACAGGATCCGGTCGTCGGCGGTGAGGCGGTAGTAGTGGAACTGGTTCGCGCTGTCGGCGAGACCCTGGCGGTTCCGCCAGCCGACGGACGCGAGCTGCTCGGCCGACAGCGGCTCCGTCATCAGCACGTAGTCGTACACGGGCACCGTCATGAGGCGGTTGCGCTTCAGGAGCGAGGGGAACACGTTCGTCGCGAGCGCCACGGCATCGGCGGTCACCCGGCCGTGCTCGGTGACGAGGGTCACCGGGCCGGAGTCCGCGCCCTCGATCCGCCGGACGAGGCTGTGCTCGTGGATCTCCACGCCGAGCTCGACGGCCACCCGTGCGAGCTCCAGGCCCAGCTTCGCGGGGTGCACGAGAGCGCTGCCCTCCCGGTCCCACGCGCCGGCGAGGAACGTGGGGGAGTGCACCTCCGCCTGCACCGCCTCCCGGTCGAGGAAGCCCTCCTCCTCGCGCAGCCACTCGACCTGATGCGGCTCCACGGCGACCGCGAGCTGGCCCGTCCGCTCGAACTCCGCATCCATGTCGTACCGCCGCACGGTCTCGGCGATGCCGTCGAGGTTCTCGTGGCCCAGCTCCTCGAGGCGGTCGATCTCCTCGGGCCAGCGGTTCACGCCGTTCTCGTGGCCGTGCGTGAGGCTGGACTCGCAGAAGCCGCCGTTGCGCCCGGACGCCGCCCAGGCCACGCGGGACGCCTCCAGGAGGACCACCTTCCGCTCCGGATCCCGCTCCTTCGCGCGCACGGCGGTCCAGAGCCCGGTGTAGCCGCCGCCGACGACCACGAGGTCCGTGTGCACGGTGCCGCGCAGCGGCGGATGCGCGGGACGCTCGACGTCGTCGAGCCAGAAGACCGACAGGGCCGTGTCGCGCAGGGCGTCGTCGATGACGGACTGCGGAGGACGCCGGCGTTCGAAGACCGTGGTGCCCATGTTCACTCCGATGCGAGGGGAGCGCGTCAGCGCGTTCCCCAGTTGTAGAGGTCTTTGTAGAGGCCGGCGTAGAGCAGGCTCTCCGTCTGGATGATGCCGGGGATGGTGCGGATGCGGGTGGCGATGAGGTCGAGCAGGTGGTCGTCGTCCTCGCACACCGCCTCGACGAGGATGTCGAACGTCCCGAGGGTGACCACGACGTACGCGAGCTCGGGGATCGCCGTGAGCTCCTCCGCGATCGCGCGGGGGTCGCCCGACACCCGGATCCCGATCATCGACATGCGGTGGAAGCCGAGCTGCAGCGGGTCGGTCACCGCGACGATCTGGATCAGCCCTGATTCGGTCAGGCGCTGCACACGCTGGCGGGCCGCGGCCTCGCTGAGCCCCACCTCGCGGGCGATCTCCGCGTAGGGACGCCGCCCGTCCTCCTGCAGCAGTTCGACGATGCGCTTCGAGATATCGTCGAGGGCGGGGGGAGGCGTCTTCGGACTCATGTACCGATCGTGACATTCCGATGGGTCCTGCGCAACTGAATCCGTCGATCTCTGGCCGAAAAGCTACAGATTCCGCGTTCGCATGGCTACCATGGCGCTATGTCCTCACCGTCGACGATGACCGTGCCCCTGGAGAACTTCATCGGCGGCCGCGCCGTCACGGCAGCCGGGAGCGGCCGCCTTCCCCTCATCGATCCGGTGACGGAGGAAGCCTACGGCGAGATCCCGATCTCCGACCGTACCGACGTGGATGCCGCGTATGCCGCGGCCGCGGCGGCGTTCCCGATCTGGCGGGACACCCCGCCGTCCGCGCGCCAGCTCGCCCTGTTCCGCATCGCCGAGGACATGGCCGCGCGGGCCGAGGAGTTCGCCGACCTCGAGTCGAAGGACACCGGCAAGCCCCGGGCGACGCTCGTCGCCGACGAGATCCTGCAGTCGGTGGACCAGCTGCGGTTCTTCGCCGGGGCCGCACGGAGCCTCGAGGGTCGAGCCGCCGCGGAGTACCTCCCCGGGCACACCTCCTTCGTGCGCCGGGAGCCGATCGGCGTGATCGGGCAGGTGACGCCGTGGAACTACCCCCTGAACATGGCGGTGTGGAAGATCGCTCCCGCGCTCGCGGCCGGGAACACCGTCGTGCTGAAGCCGGCGGAGTCCACGCCGCTCACCACGCTGCTGCTCGCGGAGATCGTCGCCGCGCACACCCCCGCCGGCACCCTCAACATCGTGCTCGGCGATCGCGAGACCGGAGCGGCCCTCGTCGAGCATCCGGCGCCGCAGATGGTGGCCATCACCGGCTCGGTGCGGGCGGGCATGGCCGTGGCCCGCTCCGCGGCCGACGACGTCAAGCGCGTGCACCTGGAGCTCGGCGGCAAGGCGCCCGCGATCGTCTTCCCGGACGCGTCGATCGAGAAGGCGGTCGAGGGCATCGTCACCGGTGCCTTCTTCAACGCGGGTCAGGACTGCACCGCGGCGACCCGGGTGCTCGTGCACGCGTCGGTGCACGACGAGCTCGTCGCCGCACTGGTGGAGCGGACCCGCACGCACGCGCGGACCGGGGCGCCGGACGAAGAGGGCGTGCTGTACGGGCCGCTGAGCAGCGCGGCCCAGCTCGCGCAGGTGCAGGGCTTCGTCGACCGGCTTCCCGCGCATGCGACGGTCGTGACCGGCGGGGCGCGGCAGGGCGACCGTGGCTACTTCTGGGAGGCGACCGTCGTGACCGGCGTGCAGCAGGACGACGAGGTCGTGCAGGGGGAGATCTTCGGACCCGTGCTGACCGTGCAGCCCTTCGACACCGAGGAGGAGGCGCTCGCGATGGCGAACGATGTGCCGTACGCGCTCGCCGCGTCGGTGTGGACGCGGGACCACTCCCGCGCGATGCGCCTCTCCCGCGACCTGGACTTCGGCTGCGTGTGGATCAACACCCACATCCCGTTCGTGTCGGACATGCCGCACGGCGGGTTCAAGCACTCCGGATACGGGAAGGACCTGTCGCAGTACGGCTTCGACGACTACACCCGGATCAAGCACGTGATGAGCGCGCTGGACTGACATTCCGGCATCCGGGGCTCGTCGGCGAGTCCCGGTTATCGTGAACCTCTCGATCCTGGGGGTTCACATGCCGACGACCACCTACTACCGCCATGGCCTGCGCCGGATGACGGGGCGCGACACGGGGCAAGGGCACCGTGCGGCGACGCCGCTCGAGCTGCTGTTCGACCTCACCTTCGTCGCGGCCTTCGGCGTCGCGGGCAATCAGCTCGCGTCCGCGGTCGCGCACGGCGACTACGCGGCGGGGATCGGCGGGTTCTGCTTCGCCATGGCGGCGATCGTCTGGGCCTGGATCAACTACTCCTGGTTCGCCTCCGCCTTCGACACCGACGACTGGCTGTTCCGCGTGCTGACGATGGTGCAGATGACGGGCGTCGTCGTCCTGGCGATCGGGCTCCCCGCGATGTTCGAGTCGCTGGAGCGCGGGCAGCCCGTCGCCAACGAGGTCATGGTCGCGGGATACGTCGTGATGCGGGTCGCCGTCATCGCGCAATGGCTGCGTGCCGCGCACGGGAGCCCGAGGTACACCGCCGTCGCCAAGACGTACGCCCTCACCATCGGCATCGCCCAGGTCGGGTGGGTGATCCTGCTCTTCCTCCCGTTGGACCCGCTCGGCTTCCTCATCGGCGCCGTCATCGTCTCGGCGATCGACTGGTCCAGTCCCGTCCTCGCCGAGACGAAAGGCCTCCGGCATGGGGGCACCACGCCCTGGCACGCGCATCACATCGTGGAGCGCTACGCCCTCCTCGCGATCATCGCGCTCGGGGAGACGGTCTTCGGCACCCTGGCGGCCGCGCAGGAGGTGACCGAGGCGGAAGGATGGTCGGTCTCGTCGATCATGGTGATCGGACTCGGGATCCTCATGGCCTTCGCCCTGTGGTGGGTCTACTTCCTGGTCCCGAGCGCACCGATCCTCGCGGTCCACCGATCCAAGGCGCTGCTCTGGGGGTTCGGCCACATCGTCCTCTTCACCGCGATCGCCGCGGTCGGAGCCGGACTGCACGTCATCGGATACGTGTACGACGAGCACTCCCACGTCAGCACCCTCACGGCGATCGTGGCGATCGCGGTGCCGGTGCTCGCCTTCCTGGTCACCCTGTTCCTGCTGCACGGGTGGCTGGTCTCGGAGCTGCTCGGGCACACCGCCCGTCAGATCCTCGTCCTCGCGCTGCCGGTGGCGGGCATCATCCTCGCGGCACTGGAGGCGCCGCTGTGGTTGTGCCTGCTGGCGATCGTGGCGTCACCGGTCGCCATCGTGGTGTCGTACGAACTCGGCGCCTGGCGGGGTCTCGAAGCCCAGCTCGACAGCGCGCTGAAGCGGGCTTCCCGACGGTCGGGCGACGTCCGGCCCTGACGGCGGGACCGCTCAGCGCGGGGCGAGGCGCTTGACGCGGCGATGCTCCCGGAGCGTGAACTGCGGGCGCTGGTCGATCTTCGTGGCCCCGTCGAGCTCCCACCCGTGCCGGGCGTAGAAGCCGTCGGCGCGGTCGTTGCCGTCGAGGACCCAGAGGTAGGCGCGGGTGTGGCCGGCGTCGATCATGCGCTGCTCGGCCGCGTCGAGGAGGGCGTGCCCCGCCCCCGTCGACCATGCGGCGGGATCGGCGTAGATGCCGTACAGCTCGGCATCGTCCAGTCCGTCGGGGTCGCGGCCGGAGCCGAACGAGGCCCAGCCGACGACGGTGCCGTCGCGTTCGGCCACCAGGGTCCCGAGGCTCGTGGGCAGCGGGTCGGCGAAGATGCGGCGCCACCCGTCGGCCCGTTCCGAGACGGACAGGCCGTCCAGCACCTCCTGGTCGATGAGGCCCTCGTAGGCCGCCTGCCACGACCGCACATGCACTCCGGCCACGGCCTCGGCATCGTCGGCGACGGCGTCTCGGATCACCAGGGGCGTCATCCCTCCACCCTATGCGTGCCCGCCGACGTCCTTCCGTCCCCTCCCGGTACTCGGTGACCCGGTGCAGGCGACGCCGCCGGACGGGTCGACGGGTGCGACACGATGTGGCAGGCTGGCGGGCACCGACTCCGCACGAGAATCGACCCCCCAGAGGTTCCGCCGCATGTCACGACCCCTCGCAGGACCGCAGACCCTGCTCCGCACGCTCAACGGCCGCGCGATCCTCGAGCGTCTCGCCCGGAGCGGACCGCAGACCCGGGCCGAGCTCATGGCGGCGACCGGCCTCTCCCGCACGGCCGTGACCCAGGTGCTGCGGATGCTCGACGCCGCGGGAGCCGTCACCGCGGCCGGGGTCGACCGCGACACCCGCGGACCGGCAGCCGGCCGTGTCGCGCTGCACCCGGCCCTCGGCTTCGCGGCCGCCGTGCACGTGGACCATCACGCCGCCCACGTCGTCCTCGTCGACGCCACCGGCGCCGTCAGGGCCGAACGGCACGGAGCCTTCCCCGCGGGCGAGGACCGGGTCGCGCACATCGCCGCCCTCGTCGCGGCCTGCCGCCGATCCGTGAAGGGCGCGCTCCACCTCGCCGTCGTCGGCGTGCCCGGCATCGTGGCCGCCGACGGCGCGATCCGCGACGACCAGGGGCCGGACGGCGGCGCCTTCCGCTCGGCTCTCGCGGCCGCCCTCGACTGCCCTGTCCGCGTCGAGAACGACGTCAACCTCGCCGCGCTCGCCGAGTCGACCACCGGCGTCGGCATCGACCTCGCGAGCTTCGCGCTCCTGCTGCTCGACGACGACCTCGGAGCCGGCATCGTGATCGACGGGACGCTGCATCGCGGGTTCTCCGGAGTGGCGGGCGAGGTGATGTACCTCCCGCAGACGCCGGTGCCCATCGGCGCCCCGGTCGCGGGCGCCACGGTGGTGCGCGACCTCGCCCTCGGCCTGGGGCTGGATGTCGACGCGCCGTTCCTCGCCCACCTGGAGGCGGCACAGCGCGGCGACGAGGCGGCGCAGGCGCTCGTCGCCGAGATCGGACGGCGGCTCTTCCTCGCGGCGGGCAGCGTCGCCCTCGTGCTCGATCCCGAGGCCTTCATCCTCGGCGGGGAGGCGGTACACCCGGCGCTCCTGGACGCGATCGAACGGGTCGCGGACGAGTTCTCCGCGCAGCTGCCGCTCCGGTTCCTCGCCTCGGCGTTCGGTCCGGAGGCGCCGCTCGTCGGAGCCGTCGGGGAGGCGGCGTCCGCACTCCGCGCCGACGTGTTCACGCGTATCCTTTCGCCCTCCCGCCCACCCGCCACCGGCCGCTGACCGCCCGCCCGACAGGACACGCCATGACCGCCTCCTCCGCCCTCGCCGACCGACTCGGACTGCCGTCCGGTGCCAGGGCGGTCATCCTCAACGCCGACGACTTCGGCATGTGCCATGCCGCGAACGCCGCGATCTCCGGACTCCTCCTCCGTGAGCGGATCGACTCGGCGACGGTGATGGTGCCCTGCGCCTGGTCCCCGGAAGCGCTCGCCTTCGCCGCCGCGCACCCGGAACTCGACGTGGGCGTGCACCTCGTGCTCACGAGCGAGTGGCGCCGGTACCGGTGGCGTCCGCTCACCGCGGGCGCCTCCACCCTCGTCGACGCCGACGGCTTCTTCCCCGCCGACGTCGCGACCGTGGAGCAGCACGCCTCCGAAGCGGATGTCGCGGCCGAGATCGCCGCCCAGCTGCAGACCGCGCTCGATGCCGGCGTCGACGTGACCCACCTCGACAACCACATGGGCTCCGTCTACGGGCTGCTGACCGGCCGTGACTTCCTGCGCGCCGTCTTCGAGCTCGCCGCCCGGCACGGCCTCCCCTTCCGCCTGCCCCGCGAGATGGAGGGGGCGGACGCCGATCCGATGCTGCAGGCGAAGCTCACCGAGGCGGCGGCGGTGGCCGATGCGTTCGGCGTGGAGATCGTCGACCGGCTGTGGACGCACCCGTTCGAGCTGCGCGGCGAGGGCACCGCCGACGAGGAGTCGTACGAGCAGGTCCGAGACGGCTTCCTCGCGGTGCTGCGCGCCGTCCCGCCCGGGGTCACCGAGATCTACCTGCACCCGATGGCCGACGGCGAGGAGCTGCGCGCCGCGGTGGACTTCGCGGCGGCTAAACGCGGCTACGAGCTGCGGCTGCTCGACGACCCGCTCGTGCAGCAGACGATCGCTGCGGAGGGCCTGGTCCGCGTCGGCTGGCGCGCGCTGCGGGAGTTGCAGCGCGGAGACGCCCGGTGACGGCGCTCGGCGAACGGCTGCGCGACCGCCGTCTCGACGCCGCTCCCACCCGCTCCCAGACCATCGCCTTCGGGGCCTCGGGGTTCCCGACGCAGCTGATGACGCAGACGTTCTCGGCGTTCGTCGTGTACTTCTACGTCTCGCACCTCGCCGTCCCCGCGGGGTGGGTGGCGGCGGCGATGATCGCGCACGGCATCCTCAACGCGGCGCTCAACCCGGTCGTCGGGGCGCTCTCCGACCGGATCCGTACGCCGTGGGGCCGCCGCATCCCGTGGATCGGGCTGGGCATCGTGCCGCTCGTCGTGGCCTTCGCCCTCGTCTGGATGCCGCCCGCGCTCCCGGCGGCCGGGCTGATCGTGTGGTTCCTCGTGGTCGTCGCGGTCTACGACATCGCCTTCGTCGTGGTGGTGCTGAACATCTCCGCGCTGTTCCCGGAGATCTTCCGGACCACGGAGGAGCGCGCCCGCGGGAACGTGCCGCGGCAGATCTTCGCGATACTCGGCATGGTGCTCGGCACGGCCGGAGCTCCAGCGCTCTACGACGCGATCGGCTGGCCGGGGATGGCGCTCGTGCTGTCCGGTGTCTGTCTCGTGCTGCTCGCCTGGTCGTTCCTCGGCGGGATGATCGAGCGCCGGGTACCGGAGGCCGCCTCCGAGGCGATGCGCTGGCGGGACCAGCTCGTGTACACGTTCCGCAACCGCGCCTTCGTGCCGTACGTGCTGGGCTCGCTCTGCGTGCAGACCTCGATCGCCGTGATCCTCGCCGCCGTGCCGTTCTACGTCCGCTACTCGCTGGGGGCGGCCGAGGGCGAGGGCAGCCTCCTGCTCGGCGCCATCTTCGTCACGGCCATCCCGTCGATCGTGCTGTGGAGCGCGGTGGTCCGGCGCACCTCCCCGCGCACGGCCCTGCTCTGGAGCGTCGGGGTGTTCGGGGTGGCGGTGCTCGGCTACCTTGTCCCGACCTCCGTGGGGGCGGCGGCTCTCGTCGGCATCGCGGTCGGCGTCGGCGTCGGCGGGCTGCTGCAGCTCCTCGAGGTCGTGCTCGCCCAGATCATCGACGACGACGCGCACCGCACGGGCCACCGCCGCGAAGGCGCCTATTTCGGCGTGAACGGCTTCGTCGTCCGCGGCTCCGTCGTCCTCCAGGCGATCGTCGCCGCGGCCGTGCTGACCGCGACCGGCTTCGACGCCGAGCTCGGCGACGCGCAGCCGGAGGCCGTCGACGGCGGCATCCGGCTCATGCTGGCGGTCATCCCGCTGGCGTTCACCGCCGTCGGATGGCTGTGCTTCTGGCTCTACCCGCTCCGCACCCGCGACGTGTGAGGTCAGCCGGCGGCGGCGCGGCGGGCCTCCCAGCCGGTGCGCACCATCTCGTCGACCGTATAGCGCATGGTCCAGTCGAGGTCGCGGGCCGCGAGCTCGCCGGTCGCCACGATCCGATCCGGGTCGCCGGGGCGGCGCGGGCCGATCTCGGGGGTGAAGTCGATGCCGGTGACGCGGGCGACCGCGTCCATGATCTGCTTCACGCTGAGGCCGTCGCCGGAGCCGAGGTTGTACGCGGGCTCGATCGGGGCGCCGGAGGCCAGGCGCTGCGCCGCGGCGACGTGGGCGGCGGCGATGTCGCCGACGTGCACGTAGTCGCGCACGTTCGTGCCGTCGGGGGTGTCGTAGTCGTCGCCGAAGATCTTGGGGGTGCGGCCCTCGATCAGCGCCTCGAAGACGATGGGGAACAGGTTGTGCGGGCTGACGTCGTAGACCGTCGGGTCGGCCGAGCCCACGACGTTGAAGTACCGCAGCGAGGTGTGGCGCAGCGGGCGGTCGGAGTCGGCGGTGGCGATCGCCTGGTCGCGGAGCAGCCATTCTCCGATGAGCTTCGACTCGCCGTAGGGGCTCGCGGGCCTCTTGTCGGTGTCCTCGACGACGAGGGAGACGTCCGGGGTGCCGAACACGGCCGCCGAAGAGGAGAAGACGATGTTCGCGACACCCGCCGCCGCCATCGCCTCGAGGATGATCCGCGTCCCCTCGACGTTCTGGGCGTAGGTGTGCAGCGGGCGCTGGACCGAGACGCCGGCGTACTTGTAGCCCGCCACGTGGATCACGCCGTCCGCCTCGTGCGTGCGCAGCGTCTCCTCGACGAGCGTGCGGTCGAGGATGCTGCCCTGCACGAACGGCACGCCCTCCGGCACGAACGAGGCCACGCCGCTGGAGAGGTCGTCCAGCACGACGGGGGAGAGGCCGGCGTCCGCGAGAGCGCGGACGACGTGGGCACCGATGTAGCCGGCGCCGCCGGTGACGATCCAGGACATGCGTTCCTCTCCTGCCGCGGCGGTGGCGGCTCGACCCCTCATTGTGTCAGGCGTCGCGGCGCGGACCTGCGGACGGGCTGACCTCGAACAGGTGCGGGGCGACGAAGCCCTCCGCGGCGAACCGCCCCCGCACCGCGTCGGCGAGGTGAGGCAGGGCGCCGCGGTCGACGAGGGCGATCGCGGCGCCGCCGAAGCCGCCGCCGGTCATGCGCGCGCCCACCGCCCCCGAGGTGAGGGCCGTCTCCACGGCGGCGTCGAGCTCGGGAGTGGAGATCTCGAAGTCGTCGCGCATCGACGCGTGGGACGCGACGAGGAGGTCGCCGATGCCGCGTGCGCCCGCGGTGCGCAGCGTCGCCACGGTGTCCTGCACGCGCTGGTTCTCCGTGACGATGTGGCGCACGCGGCGGAAGGTCACGTCGTCCATCAGGCTCTCGGCGCGGGCGAGGTCGGCCACGGCGACGTCGCGCAGCGCGGGCACTCCGAGGATCGCGGCTCCGCGCTCGCATGCGGCGCGGCGTTCCCGGTAGCCGCCGGTGGAGTGTGCGTGCGTGACGCGGGTGTCCATCACGAGCACCGCGAGGCCGGCGTCGGCCATGCCCAGCGGCACGACGTCGGCGGCGAGAGAGCGGCAGTCCAGGAAGATCGCGGCGTCGGGCTCCCCGAGCATCGAGGCCATCTGGTCCATGATCCCGGTGGGCGCGCCGACGGCCTCGTTCTCCGCCGTGCGTCCGATCCGGGCGAGGGCGACGGCGTCGAGGCCGGTGCCCCAGAGCTCGTCCAGCGCGGTCGCGGTCGCGCCCTCGATCGCGGCGGACGACGAGAGCCCGGCCCCGACCGGGACGTCGGAGGCGATCGCGATGTCCAGGCCGGAGACCGCGGTCGCGGGGGCGGCCGCACGGAGGGCCCAGGCGACGCCGAGCGGGTACGCGGCCCACTCCGGCACCGCGGGTGCCGCCCCGGCCGGGGTGGGGAAGAGGTGGTCGAGGTCGTCGAGGGCGATATCGACCGGCTCGTCCGCGAAGGTCGAGGCGACGCGGAGCCGACCGTCGGTGCGACGCCCCACGGCGGCGACCGTCCGCTGCGGGATCGCGAAGGGCAGCACGAAGCCGTCGTTGTAGTCGGTGTGCTCGCCGATGAGGTTCACGCGACCCGGGGCCGACCAGACGCCGTCCGGTGCGTGTCCGGTGAGGGCGGTGAAGAGGTCGACGGCGGCGTCGTGTGCGGAGGTCATGCGGAGGCTTCCTGGTCGGCGCGGGCGAGGGCCTCGCGGAGTCGGGCGGCCCCCTGCTCGGGTGCGACCTCGGCGGCCCAGGCCCACATCGCGGCCTCGGAGCCCGCGAGGAACTTGAGCTTGTCGGCGGCGCGGCGCGGGCTCGTGAGCTGCAGGTGCAGGCGCACGCTGTCGCGGCCGACGTGGACGGGAGCCTGGTGCCAGGCGGCGATGTACGGGGTGGGGCTGTCGTAGAGGGCGTCGACGCCGCGGAGGAGGCGGAGGTAGAGCGGGGCGAGCTCGTCGCGCTCCTCCGCCGTCGTCTCGGCGAGGTCGGGCACGTGCCGATGCGGCATGAGGTGCACCTCGAGCGGCCATCGCGCCGCGAAGGGCACGAACGCCGTCCAGTGCTCGCCGCGGAACACCACCCGCTCGGACGCCTGCTCCTCGGCGAGGATGCGGGCGAAGAGGTCGGGCGCGGTGCGGTCGACGGCCTCCCGCACCCGGGCGGTGCGCGGGGTCACGTAGGGGTACGCGTAGATCTGGCCGTGCGGGTGGGGGAGGGTGACGCCGATCGCCTCGCCCCGGTTCTCGAACGGGAAGACCTGCTGGATGCCGGGGAGGGCGGACAGGGCTGCCGTGCGGTCGGCCCAGGCCTCGATCACGGTGCGCGCGCGGGTCACGGTCTGGGTGCCGAAGGAGCCGGAGTGCTCGGGGCTGAAGCACACGACCTCGCAGCGGCCGACGGCGGTGCGGGTGCGCCCGAGTCCGAGGGCGGCGAGGTCGTCGAGGCCCCGCGGGGGGTTCGTCGCCCCGGGGGCGGTGCCGACCGGCTCGGCGAGGGCGGGACCGAACGCGGGGGAGCGGTTCTCGAACACGGCCACGTCGTACCGGGACGGCACCTCGGACGGATTCCCCGGCGTCTGCGGCGCGAGCGGGTCGGCGTCGGCTCCCGGCATCATGACGCGGTTCTGGCGGTTGGCGGCGACGGTGATCCAGTCGCCCGTGAGCACGTCGAGCCGCATGGTCGCGGTGTCCGGTCGAGGAGCCAGCGTCCGGGCGTCGACCGACCGCTCCGCACCGAGGGTCGTGTCGGGGTCGTCGTAGTAGATGAGGTCACGGCCGTCGGCGAGGGTGGTCGGGCGCTTGACGACACCGGCGCCGAGACGCTCCGGGGGGATCTCCGAGGATGCGGGCGTGTTCACGTCAACATGGTAGGCGGGGCCGCGTGCTAACGTCAACACGACGGCGTTGCGAACGGAGGTGCCCGTGGCCGAGAAGCCCACGACTGCGAGCAGCCGGGTGTCCATGGCGACCGTCGCGGCGCGCGCCGGCGTCTCCGGGCAGACGGTCTCCCGCGTCGTCAACGGCAGCCCCCGCGTCGACCCGCAGACGCGGACGCGGGTCGAAGCCGCCATGGCCGAGCTCAGCTACCGCCCGCATCGCGCGGCGCGGGCTCTGCGCACCGGGCGCAGCCATACCCTCGGCCTCGTCGTCACGACCCTGGCCACGGTCGGCAATTCCCGGATGCTGCAGGCCACGGCCGAAGCGGCGGCGGTCCGCGGATACGCGCTCACCGTCGTCACCGCTGCCGACGGCGTGGAGGCCGCGTTCGTCCGGCTCGCCGATCAGGGCGTGGACGGGGCTCTCGTGCTGAACGAGGCCTCCGCGCTCGTCCCCGCCGCCACCCTGCCCCCGGGGCTGCAGCTCGTCGTGGTCGATGCTCCGGGAGGCGGCGGAGCGACCGTGGTGCACAGCGATCATGCCGCAGGGGCGAAGGTCGCCGCGCGCCACCTCCTGGCCCTCGGGCACGACGTCGTCCACCACCTCGCGGGACCGGCCGACTCCTTCGCCGCCGCCGAGCGCGAACGGGGCTGGCGTGAGGCCCTGGCGGACGCCGGCGTGGCGCCGCCGGCGGTCGTGCGTGGGGACTGGAGCGCGGACTCGGGCTTCGCCGCGGCCGCGGCCCTGGGGGAGGCGACCGCGGTCTTCTGCGCCAACGACCAGATGGCGCTCGGGCTGCTACGGGCGGTGGCGGAATCCGGGCGCGCGGTTCCGGCGGACGTCAGCGTGGTCGGCTTCGACGACATCCCGGAGGCGGCGAACTTCCTCCCGCCGCTCACGACCGTCCGGCAGGATTTCGCGGCGCTCGCGCAGCGGGCGGTGACCGCGCTCATCGCGGCTGTGGAGGGCGACGGGACGGCGACCGATCCCGCCGTACCCGTGGTGGTGCCGACCCGGCTCGTGGAGCGCGCGAGCACGGCACGGCGCTGACGACGCTCATCCCCGCGGCAGGAACTCCTCGGGGCGAAAGGTCGTCGTGTCGCCGTCCGGCCAGGACACCGTCCCATCGTCCTGCCGCAGATCGAGGCGGGGTGCCCCGGGCGAGCTCCCGAGCAGCACGCCGACCGCGATCCAGGTGTCGGGTCGCACCCCCGCCGAGAGCCACGGGGTGGCGGTCTCCGGGCCGAGCGGGGTCACGTCCCGCTCCCGCCGGACGCCTGCGGTCGCGCCGTCGAGTCCGAGGAGCCCGACGACCCGGCTGTGCGTCCCGCCGCCGAGAGCGAGGGTGGCGGTGACGGCCGC
This sequence comes from Microbacterium sp. NPDC091676, assembly GCF_044756645.1. Lineage (NCBI taxonomy): Bacteria > Bacillati > Actinomycetota > Actinomycetes > Micrococcales > Microbacteriaceae > Microbacterium > Microbacterium sp. NPDC091676. Next base: position 2,638,749 of record NZ_JBIVTI010000001.1, read on the forward strand.
GGGACCCGTCTCGACGACGGTGCGGGCGGACAACGCCCATCCGCCGATGCGGACGACATCGCCGTCGCGGATCGCCCCCTCCGCCCCCGCGCCCGGCCGGACCCGCACGAGCCGCACCTCCCACGGTCCGCGCACCACCGACACCACATCGACCACGGGGCCGATCGTCGTCTCGGCGGCCGTGCCGCCCCCGCCGACGTCGAACTCCGCGCGGATGCCGTCGTGCCAGTGCACGGGTCCGGAGGAACCGCCGAGCGCCGTGCGGTCCGTCTCCCGCAGGCGCCCCGTCAGGAAGCCCGAGCGGTGACTCGCTCGGCCCCCGCGCACCACGGCGACCGTGCCGTCCAGCCCGTCTCGCACGCCGGGCCCCGCGAGCACCGGGGCGGTCGCCGTGGAGTATCCGAGCTTCGCGTACAGCGGGGCGTCCGGCTGGTGCGACCCCGGCTTCCGATGGTCGGTCCCGTGGTTGACCACCCGCACGATGCCGTCCGCGGTGCCCGTCGCCAGCCACCCCGGGGCGATGAGGACGCGGGTGAACGGGCCGCGCTCGATCGGCAGGGGCTGTTCGACGGCGGTCCAGAACGGATGCGCGGCGGGCAGGGCGAGCGGCAGGAGGCCCTTCGCCGCCCAGTACGGGGAGCCGGGGCCGGAGTAGTCCTGGGCGAGCGGACGCCAGGCGCCGTGCCAGCCCAGCGGAAGCACTCCGCTCGCATCCGGTGCGCCACGGTCGGCGAAGTGCCGGACCTGGCCGCCCACCGCCCGGCGCAGGAGACCGGGGTCGTGCCGCGAGGTGCCGGAGAACGCCGCGACCCCGGCCGCCGCGGCGGAGGCGAAGCGGTAGGTGAGGCTGCGGCCCTGGAGGAGCGGCCCGCCGTCGGCGCCGACGAGATGCAGCGCGTCGTCGAGGAACGCGTCGAGCCGGGCGCGAGAGCGGACGATGCGGTCCGTGTGCCGCGGATCCCCGCCGACCATGTCCGCCCAGAGCAGCGGGTAGAAGGACAGCGCCCAGCCGGCGTAGTGGTCGAACGACCGCGCGGCGCCGTCGGCGCTCCACCCGCTCTCGCGTTCGAAGCCGTCCAGGAGCGCGAGGTCGGTCGCGCGATCCGTGGCGGAGTACGGCCCGCCGACGCTCTCCAAGAACTGCTCGACGAGCACCCGGAACCAGGCCCAGTTGTTCGGCGGGTAGCCGCCCCCGACGAACGCCGCGAGGTAGTCCACGGTGTGCGTCCGCGCGGTGTCGTCGAGGCGCGCCCACACCGTGTCGCGCGTGAGGTGCAGGCCCAGGGCGAGTGCCGCGGCCTCGACCTTCGCCTGGTCGACCTCGTCGGGGCGCGGCCACCGTTCGGCACCATCGGGGTCGACACCCGCAGCGAGGCCTCGGGCATACCGTTCGGCCAGCGGCACCGTGCCGAGCGGGTCGCCGGCGATGCGGAACGCGGCCAGGAGGAACGTGCGGCTGAAACCCTCGAGGGCGTCGACCGCGGAGCCGAAGCCGCCAGGGGCACCGGGGTACCGGATGCCCGCGCCCGCCGGGCTCGCGTGACGGGCGGCCCCGTCGAGGATGGCATCGGCCACCGTCGTCAGGTGCGCGCGCGTCCATCCCGTGTGCGGGGAGAGCGCGCGGTCCTCCGGAGGCAGCGCGAGGGGCGTCATGCGCTGTGCGCGAGGTCGGCGCGGTGCACGGGGTGTCGAGGCGGACGGCCGGTCTTCCACGCCTCCAGCTCGTCGAGGGCGGCGTCGGCCAGCCGGTGCGCCTCGCTGCCGAGCGAGCCGGCGAGGTGCGGGGTGACCGCGACGTTCGGCAGGTGCAGCAGCGGGTGGTCGGGCGGAAGCGGCTCCGGGTCGGTGACGTCGAGGATCGCGTCGAGGCGACCGGAGGCGCACTCCGCGAGCAGCGCGTCGTGATCGAGGAGGGCGCCGCGCGCGGTGTTGAGCACGGTGGCGCCGTCGCGCAGGGCCGCGAGCTGCGCGCGGCCGATCATCCCCCGCGTCGCGGGCAGCGCCGGTGCGTGCAGGGAGAGCAGGTCGACGGCGGGGAGCAGGGCGTGCAGCGGGACGAGCCGGGCGCCGGCCGCGGCCACCTCCTCGGGGTCCGCGTACGGGTCGGCGACGAGCACCTGCAATCCGGGGAAGGGGCGCAGCAGGTCGACGACGCGGCGCCCGATGCGGGAGAACCCGACGATGCCCACCGTGCGGTCGAGGTTGCCGATACGGCCCCCGACGCGGGGGCCGACGCGCAGGTCGTGCTGTGCGTCGGCCGTACGGAGCGGGAGGAGGGCGCGCTTGCCGGAGAGCAGGATCATCGCGAGCGTGTACTCGGCGACGGGAGCCGCGTTGGCCTCGGCGGCCGAGGTGAGCAGGATGTCGCGCTCCCAGAACGCGTCGGACACGAGGCCGCGCACGCTTCCCGCCGCGTGGAAGACGGCGCGCAGCCGGGGCAGACGGTCGAGCAGCTCCGCGTCCAGGACCGGAGCGCCCCAGCCCGTCACCAGCACCTCCACGCGGAGGAGGTCGTCCCGGGCCGCGGCACCGAGGGCAGGCGTGTGTATTGCATCGGCGGGTGCGGCGAGAGCCTGCAGGCGGGCGCGTCGCGCGTCGTCGAACACGAGGTTCCACGCCTCCGTCGACAGCGCGGCGAGGAGGGATGGTCGGGGGGTCATGAGTCTCCGCAGTTCTGGGTATGCGCTTGCCGAGGCGCGGGGTTCCAGTGAAGACTGTGCGTTCGAGCGCAGGCAACGTGATCGAACCGAAACCGTCTGCATCGAACAGACTCGAACAACGAAGGCGAGAACCGGATGATCCCCCGCGGCACCCTCGGCGAGCACGCACCGCGGAGGTCGTCATGACCGAGGAGCGTCCCACCCCGCGTTTCGGCCTCTCCCGCCGGGAGCGGATCCTGGACGAGCTGCGCCAGACGGGGGCGGTGCGCGTCGCCGATCTCGCCCGCGACTTCGGGGTGGCGGAGCTCACCATCCGCCGCGACATCACGACGCTGGCGGACCGCGGGCTGCTGACCCGGGTGCACGGGGGAGCGGTGCTGCGGAGCGCGCTGGACACGACCGTCGCGCGGGCCGCCCTCCCCGGACCGCAGTTCCGCATCGGGATGGTGGTGCCGTCGCTGAGCTACTACTGGCCGCAGGTGGTCGTCGGCGCCCGGAGCGCCGGGGTCGAGGCGGGGGTGCAGCTCGTGCTCCGCGGGGCCAGCTACGCCGCTGAAGATCAGCGCCGCCAGATCGCGGCGCTCCTGGAATCCGGGACGGTGCACGGGCTCATCGTGGCCCCCGAGACGCAGGGCGCCGACGGGCACGCGCTGCTCTCCTGGCTGGACACGCTCCCGGTGCCGGTCGTGCTCGTGGAGCGCCGGACCCCGCCGGCTCTCGCCCTCACCCGGATGCAGTCCGTGGCGACCGACCATGCGTTCGGGGGCGCGCTCGCCGTCGGACACCTCGCCGCACTCGGACACCGGCGGGTCGGGATCCTCACCTCTCCGCAGTCGCCGACCTCCGCCGGGCTGCGGCAGGGCTGGTCGCGGGCGGTCGCCGAGCTCGGGCTCACGGTGACGGTGGACCGCGACGCGGCGCTGGACAGGGTCGAGGGGTCCGCGCAGGCGGAGCTCGTCTCCGCGGTGCTCGCCGAGATCCGCGAGACCCGCACGACCGCCCTGCTCGTGCACTCCGACCCGCAGGCGCTCCTGCTCCAGCAGTACCTGCAGGACGACGGGTGGCGGCTCCCCGACGACCTCTCGCTCGTGGCCTACGACGACGAGGTCGCGGAGCACGGCGCTCCGCCGCTCACCGCGTTGCGGCCGCCGAAGCAGCACGTCGGACGCCGCGCGGTGGAACTCCTCCGGGAGCGACTGCGCGAGGGCGCGGTCCGGCCGGCGGAGCGCGTGGAGGTGGCTCCGGCGCTGCAGGTGCGAGCCAGCACAGCCCCTCCGCGGTAGGGGCGGTTGCGAGGTCGTGCGTCTCATGCCATGATCTCGGAAAGCGCTTACCAAGATTCTCCTGTCAGCGCCGACAGCTTCCACCGAGAGGAACGGACCGAGATGGCACAGGCCCCCACCCGCGAGATCGGGATCATCATGAACGGCGTCTCCGGGCGCATGGGATACCGGCAGCACCTGGTGCGGTCGATCCTCGCGATCCGCGACGAGGGCGGGATCGAGCTCCCCGACGGCACCCGGGTGACCGTGCGGCCGATCCTCGTCGGACGCAGCGAGGCCAAGCTCGCGGAGCTGGCGGCGAAGCACGGCATCGAGGACTGGACGACCGACCTCGACGCCGCCCTCGCCGATCCGCGGTGGGAGATCTACGCCGACTTCCTCGTCACGAAGGCCCGGGCGTCCGCGATCCGCAAGGCCATCGCCGCCGGCAAGGCGATCTACACCGAGAAGCCCACCGCCGAGTCGCTGGACGAGGCCCTGGAGCTCGCGCGGCTGGCGCGCGACGCGGGCGTGAAGACCGGCGTCGTCCACGACAAGCTCTACCTCCCGGGGCTGCAGAAGCTCAAGCGCCTCATCGACTCCGGCTTCTTCGGCCGTATCCTGTCCGTCCGCGGCGAGTTCGGCTACTGGGTGTTCGAGGGCGACTGGCAGCCCGCGCAGCGTCCGAGCTGGAACTACCGCACCGAGGACGGCGGCGGCATCATCACCGACATGTTCCCGCACTGGAACTACGTGCTGGAGAACCTCTTCGGCGAGGTCAAGAGCGTCTACGCGCAGGCCGCGGTGCACATCGCCGACCGCTGGGACGAGAAGGGCGAGCACTACACGGCCACGGCCGAGGACGCCGCCTACGGCATCTTCGAGCTCGACGGCGGGGCGATCGCCGAGATCAACTCCTCGTGGACCGTGCGGGTGAACCGCGACGAGCTCGTGGAGTTCCAGGTCGACGGCACGCACGGCTCCGCCGTCGTCGGACTGTTCGGCGCGAAGATCCAGCCCCGCAACGCCACGCCCAAGCCCGTGTGGAACCCCGACCTGGAGGACAGCCACGACTACGACGCCGACTGGCAGCAGGTGCCGACGAACGACGTGTTCCGGAACGGGTTCCGGCAGCAGTGGGAGGAGTACCTCACCTCGTTCGCCCTCGGAACGGACTACCCGTTCGACCTGCTCGCCGGCGCGCGCGGGGTCCAGTTCGCCGAGGCCGGACTCGCGTCCAGCGCCGAGGGGCGCAAGATCGTGCTCGAGCCGCTGACCCTGGACCACGCATGACCACCCTCCGCCTGCTCGCCGCCGACGGCCGCACCGCCGAGGCGGAGCTCCGGGAGGCCGGCGCCGTCACGCGTCCCGAGGGTCCGCTCCGCAGTCGGGTGGCCTACGCCGCCGCGCACGTCGTCCCGAAGGTCCACGCGGACAACACCCCGGGGCAGCCGGCCGACATCGACTGGGACGCGACCCTCGCGTTCCGCCGCAACGTGTACTCATGGGGACTCGGCGTGGCCGACGCGATGGACACCGCGCAGCGCAACATGGGTCTGGATGCGACGGCGGTGCGCGAGCTCATCGCCCGCAGCGCCGAGGTCGCCCGCGAGGAGGGCGGCGCGGTCGTCGTCGGGGTCAACACCGATCACGTCGACGACGCGCGCATCTCGCTCGATCAGGTGATCGCCGCCTACCTCGAGCAGCTGCACTTCGCCGAGGAGCAGGGGGCGGGGCCGGTGCTCATGGCCTCGCGGCACCTGGCCAGGGTCGCGGAGAGCGCGGACGACTACCGCCGCGTGTACCGCGAGGTGCTCTCCCGCGCATCGACACCGGTCGTGCTGCACTGGCTCGGCACCGCGTTCGATCCCGAGCTGGCGGGATACTTCGCGCCCTCGTCGTCCGCCGGGAGCGGCGGTGCCGGGTGGCAGGAGGCCGCCGAGGTGCTGCTCGACATCATCGGCGAGAACCGCGCCGCGGTCGCCGGGGTGAAGATGAGCCTGCTCGACGCGGAGTCCGAGGTGTGGGTGCGCGAGCGGCTGCCGGAGGGCGTGCGCATGTTCACCGGCGACGACTTCCACTACGTGGGCCTCATCGGCGGGGACAGCCTGACCGATGCGGCCGCGCCCGAGGGGTCCGCGTCGCGCGGGCACTCGGATGCGCTGCTCGGCGCGTTCGCCGCTCTCGCCCCGGTGGCCTCCGCCGCGATCCAGGCGCTCGATGCAGACGACCCCGAGCGGTACCTCGCCCTCCTCGGACCGACCGAGGAGCTGAGTCGACAGGTGTTCGCGGCGCCGACCTTCTACTACAAGACCGGGGTCGCCTTCCTGTCCTGGCTCAACGGTCATCAGCCCGCGTTCCAGATGGTCGGGGGCCTGCACTCCGCGCGGAGCCTGCCGCACCTCAGCCGCATCGTCGAGCTGGCCAACGGGGCGCTCGCCCTGGAGCGGCCGGAGCTCGCGCGGGAGCGATGGCACGGCCTGCTCCGGCTGAACGGGGTGGACGCATGACCGCCCCCCGGAGCCTGGCGGCGGAGCGCGAGTCCCGGGCGGCCGGCGTCGGGACCGTGCCGCACCCGCGGCTCTCGATCAACCAGGCCACCGTGAAGCACGCGGATCTCGCGACGGCCCTGCGCGTCACGGCGGCGGCGGGGGTCGAGGCCATCGGCCTGTGGCGGGAGCCCGTGCAGGCGGTGGGACTCGATGTCGCCGCCCGCATGCTGACCGACTCCGGCCTGCGCTTCACGACGCACTGCCGCGGGGGCTTCTTCACGCTTCCGGCCGGTCCGGAGCGCGAAGCCGCGCTCGACGACAACCGCCGGGCGATCGAGGAGGCGGCTACCCTCGCGGCGGCCGGTGCGGAGGGCTCGACCGCGGTGCTCGTCCTCGTCGCGGGCGGTCTGCCGGAGGGTTCCCGCGACCTCGTCGGCGCACGGGAGCGCGTCCGCGACGCCATCGGCACCCTGGCGGAGGACGCCCGGGCCGCCGGGGTGACCCTCGCGATCGAGCCGCTGCATCCGATGTACGCCTCGGACCGTGCCGTGGTCTCGACCCTCGGTCAAGCGCTCGACATCGCCGCGGACTTCGACCCTGCCGTGGTCGGTGCCGCCGTCGACACGTTCCACATCTGGTGGGACCCGGAGGTGCTCGACCAGATCGCCAGGGCCGGACGCGAGGGCCGCATCGCCACGTATCAGGTGTGCGACTGGAAGACCCCTCTCGCCGCGGACCCCCTCCTCTCCCGGCACTATCCCGGGGACGGGGTGATCGACTTCGGCACCCTGACCCGGGCCGTGCAGGACACCGGTTATGACCGTGACATCGAGGTGGAGATCTTCCATGCCGATGTCTGGGCCGACGACCCGGCCCGCGTGGTCCGCCGCACGGCCGAGGCCTTCGCGACGGCGGTCGCCCCCCACCTGTGAGTCCCGGCTCCCCGGTCCTCCGTGGTCCCGGCTCGGTTCCGGATGCTCGACGACGGGGGACGGAACGGGCCGGAAGGGGTCGGGGGAATCGGGAGGACTGAGAGGATGACGGGATGACGGGGATCCGTGCGGGGCTGTGCTCGGTGACGTTCCGGGCGCTGCCGCCGGAGAGGATCGTCGCGCTCGCGGCCGCCGCGGGTCTCGACGGGATCGAGTGGGGCGGCGACGTGCATGTGCCGCCGGGAGACGTCGGCCGCGCGGCGGAGGTCGCGCGGATGACGACGGATGCCGGGCTCGCCGTCGCGTCCTACGGGTCGTACTTCCGCGCCGGTCCGGAGGAGTCGCTGACCGCGGTCCTCGACAGCGCCGCGGCGCTCGGTGCCGACCGGGTACGGGTGTGGGCGGGTGGTCAGGGCTCCGCGGAGGCGTCGGACCAGGAGCGTGCCCGCGTCGCGACCCGGCTCCGCGCGGCGGCGGTCGAGGCGGCCGCCCGGGGCATCGGGCTCGCCCTGGAGTTCCACGGCGGCACGCTCGCCGATACCGCCCCGGCGACGCTCGAGCTGCTGCAGGAGGTCGACCACCCGATGCTGTCGACGTACTGGCAGCCCACGGTCGGCGCCACCGTCCCCGTGGCGCTCGAGGAGTTCCGTCGGCTCGGCCCGCAGGTCTCCGCCGCTCATGTCTTCTCCTGGTGGCCGCGCACCGAGCGTCACACCCTCCGCGCGAGGTCCGCGCTCTGGACCCGGTTCTTCGCCGAAGCCGCCGCCTCCGCGAACCCGCCGCGCGATGCGCTGCTGGAGTTCGTGCCCGGCGACGCCCCTGAGCTGCTCGCCGGCGAAGTCGCCGCCCTCCTCGGGTTTCTGGGGCGGCAGCCGTGAGCGGCCCTCGAAGCGGTTCCGGCGCCGTCGGTAGGCTCGGAGCATGACCCCGTCCGCCACTCCGGCAGAGCCGCCGGCCGCGCGCCGCCCCCGTCACGCGCGGGGACCGGCGCCCACGTTGCACGACGTCGCCCTCGAGGCCGGTGTATCGCTGGCGACCGCGTCCCGCGTGCTCAACGGTTCCGAACGCAAGGTCGCCGCTCCCTTCCGGGAACGGGTGGAGGCCGCCGCCGAGGCCCTCGGCTACACGGCCAACGTCTCCGCGCAGGCGACCGCCCGCGGACGCTCGCCGGTGATCGCGCTCCTCGTCGCCGACATCGCCGACCCCTACTTCGGCCTCATCGCCTCGGGCGTCGCCCGCGGAGCCGACGAGCAGGGCCTCGTCGTGACCGTGGCCATCACCGAGCGCGATCCGGCACGGGAGGCGCGGATCGTCCGCGCGCTGCGCGGACAGCGACCGCAGGGCCTCATCCTCGCCGCCTCGCGGACGCAGGAGGAGGGGCAGGCCGAGACCGCTCGCGAGCTCGCCGAGTTCACCCGCCTCGGGGGCCGTGTGGTCGCCTTCGGTGCGGACGGCGGCGGGGATCGCCGGGTGGAGATCGACAACCGGGCCGGGGCCGCCGCGCTCGGCCGTCGCATGGCGGCACTCGGCTATCGCTCCGCCGTGCTCGTCGGGGCGGCAGAGGGCGTGCGGACCTCGGACGACCGGCTGGCGGGCTTCCGCGCCGGCTTCGCCGAGGGCGGCGGGGAGGTCGCGCAGACCGTCCGCGGAGACTTCCGCCGCGAATCCGGGGCGGCGGCGATGGCCGAAGCCCTCGCCACCGGCGTTCCCGAGGGCACCGTCGTGTTCGGCATCAGCGACGTCGTGGCGATCGGCGCGATGGCGGCCATCCGCGCGGCCGGCCGGGAGGTCGGCGCGGACATCGCGGTCTGCGGCTTCGACGACGTGCCCTCGAGCCGCGATGTGACACCGGCCCTCACCACGGTCTGCGTGCCGCTGAGCGATGCCGGGTACCAGGCCTTCCGCGCGATCGTCGACGAGGACTGGCAGCAGCCGACGCTCCCCCTCGAGGTGGTCGTTCGCGCGAGCACCCCGGGGCTCCGGGCATGACCCGCGTCGTCATCGCTCCGGACAGCTTCAAGGGCACGATCACGGCGGCCGAGGCCGCCGCGGCACTCGCCGACGGCTGGCGGGAGGTCGAGCCGGCCGCGGACATCGTCCTCCGTCCGATGGCCGACGGCGGGGAGGGGACCGTCGCGGCGTTCGCGACGGCCGTACCGGATGCACAGCGCCTGCCGGTCACGGTGGACGGTCCGGCGGGCGCTCCCGTCGAGACGTCCTGGCTGCTCCTGCCGAGCACGACCGACGCCCCCGGTGGCACGGGCGTCGTCGACATCGCCTCGACGTCGGGCATCGAGCTCCTCGACGGTCTGCGCCCCTGGGAGGCCGACACGACCGGCTTCGGGCAGGCGATCGCCGCGGCCCTCGATCACGGGGTCTCCCGCCTGATCGTCGGCATCGGCTCCAGCGCTTCCACCGACGGCGGCACCGGCCTGCTCACTGCCCTCGGGGCACGCTTCCTCGACGCGGACGGCGAACCGGTGGCGCGAGGCGCGCGTGGTCTGGCGGACATCGTCACGGCAGAGCTCGGGGCGCTGCGCACGGCACCCGACGTCCGCGTGCTGACCGATGTCACGAATCCGCTCGTCGGCCCCCGCGGTGCGGCGGCGGTGTTCGGTCCGCAGAAGGGCCTCACGGCGCCGGAGGACATCGCCCGTGTCGACGACGCACTCGCGCACCTCGCCGCCCTCCTTCCCGTCGATCCGGCGCTTCCCGGCACGGGTGCCGCCGGAGGGACGGGGGCCGCGCTCGTGCGCTGGGGCGGGGCCCTCGCTCCGGGGGCGGCCGAGGTGGCGGCCCTCATCGATCTGGCCGGGGCCGTCCGGGGCGCCGAGGTCGTGATCACCGGCGAGGGCTCCTACGACGGACAGTCGGGCGACGGGAAGGTGCCGTCGTTCCTCGCCGCGCTCGCCGCCGAGGCAGGGGCGCGTCCTCTGCTCGCCGCGGGTCGGATCGCGGACGACGCGGACACGAGCCTCTTCGCGGAGGCGGTGTCGTTGACCGCGTTGGCGGGGTCGACGACCGCCGCCCTGACCGACCCCGCACGCTGGCTGCGGGTCGCGGGCGCGGCTCTCGCCCGGACGCGGTGACCGGCCAGGACGCCCCGCCCGCGGGGACGACGTCGGCGCGGACACGGCCATGCGTTGACACGGCAGAAGCGTCGGCATAGACTCGCAACACCGAACGGGAATGCGCTTTCCCGAATCCTTCACGAAGATGTCGAGGACCCCATGTCGTCTGCCCCCTCCGCGACCATGACCCTGGCGATCGCCGCCGATCGCCCCGAGCCTCCGGGCATCGTCCGCTGGTGGAGCCGCCACTGGCACCCGCTCGTCTTCGTGCTCGCGGTGCTCGCGCTCTGGTGGGTCTCCACGAGCCTCGGCTGGGTGCCGGCGTTCATCATCCCGTCGCCGGCCGACACCTGGGCAGCGTTCACCGACAACGCCGCCTACCTCGCGCAGAACACCTGGGTCACCACCTACGAGACCGTGATCGGATTCGTCATCGCGGTCGTCGTCGGCGTCCTCGTCGCCGTGCTCATGGTCTACTCGCGGGGTCTGGAGCAGACGCTCTATCCCGTCATCCTCTTCGCGCAGGTCATCCCGAAGATCGCCATCGCCCCGCTGTTCGTCGTGTGGCTCGGATTCGGGGCGGAGCCGAAGATCCTCGTGGCCGTGCTCATGGCGTTCTTCCCCGTCGTCATCTCGGGCCTCGCAGGTCTGCGCACCGTCGACCCGGAGATCCTCCAGCTCGCGTCGACCATGGGGGCGAGCCGCTTCAAGACCTTCCTCAAGGTGCGGCTGCCCGCGGCACTGCCCGAGCTCCTCTCCGGCCTCAAGGTCGCCGCGACGCTCGCGGTCACCGGTGCCGTCGTCGGCGAGTTCGTCGGCGCGAACGAGGGCCTCGGCTACGTGATCCTCCAGGCCAACGGCAACCTCGACACGGCCATGCTCTTCGCCGCGCTCATCATCATGTCGCTGCTCGGCGTCATCCTCTTCGGCATCATCCAGATCGCCGAGCGCTTCCTCATCCCGTGGCACGCCTCCAAGCGCGACGTCGCCGCGGCCACCGTCCGACTCTGACCCCCCTCGCCCCCACGAAAGAAGGCACTGATGAAGAAGTCAGGCACCATCCTCAGCTCGATCGCCCTCGCGTCCGCCGCGGTGCTCGCCCTCTCCGGCTGCGGAGGATCGACGGCCCCGGCGAGCTCCGGCGACGGTGACGGCGGCGAGCTCACGCCGGTCACCCTCATGCTCAACTGGTACCCGTACGGCGAGCACGCGGCCTTCTACTACGGCGTCGACCAGGGCATCTTCGAGGAGCACGGCATCGACCTCACGATCAAGGCCGGCCAGGGCTCGACGAAGACCGCGCAGGCCGTCGGGCAGGGGCAGGTCGACTTCGGCTGGGCGGACACCCCGGCCGTCCTCGCGAACATCGACAAGGGCGTCGGCATCAAGAGCGTCGGCGTCTTCCTGCAGACCACGCCGTCGGCCGTGCAGGTCTTCGCCGACTCCGGCATCTCCAGCCCCGAAGACCTCAAGGGCAAGACCATCGCGGTCTCCGCGGGTGACGCCCCGACCACCACCTTCCCGATGTACCTCGAGGCCGTGGGCCTGGAGGAGGGCGATGTGACGCAGCAGAACCTGGACGCCGCGGGGAAGATCGCCGCCATGCTCTCCGGCAAGGTCGACGGCCTCATCGGCTTCGCGCACGACCAGGGTCCGACGATCGCCGACAAGAGCGGCAAGGACGTCGAGTACCTGCGTTACTCCGACGCCGGCCTGAACTTCTTCAGCAACGGCCTCATCGCCCCGACCGACACCATCGAGAACGACCCGGAGCTCGTCGAGGCGCTGGTCGCCGCGACCTCCGAGGCCTTCGAGGCCGCGCAGGAGGACCCCGAGGCGGCGGTGGCTGCGATGGAGGGCAAGGACCCGCAGATGCCGTCGCAGGAAGTCCTGCTGCACCAGTGGGAGGAGACCATCGAGCTGCTCCACACCGACGCCACCGAGGGCCAGGCTCCCGGCGCGAACGCCACCGAGGACTGGGAGTCCACGTTGGAGGTGCTGTCCGAGGCCGGGCTCATCTCGGGCGACGGCGATGTGGAGACCTACTTCGACGACGCCTTCACCCCCGGGAAGTGAGACCGATCGTCATGGACACTCACGTTCAGCAGGAACGCGGACCCGCGGCCACGAGCACCGCTCCGGCGCTCGAGGTCTCGGATCTCGCGATCACCTTCGCCTCCAAGCGGCGCCAGGTCACGGCTCTCGAGGGCGTCGACCTGCGCGTCGAGGAGGGGGAGTTCCTCTCCATCGCCGGACCTTCGGGATGCGGCAAGTCGACGCTCCTGAAGGCCGTCGCCGGACTCACCGCTCCGAGCCGCGGCAGCATCCGCCTGCGCGGCGACGAGGTCCGCGGTCCGCGGCAGGATATCGGCTACGTGTTCCAGCGGGCGGCGCTCCTGGAATGGCGCAGCGTCCGCGGCAACATCCTCCTGCAGGCCGAGATGCGCGGGATGGACATGCGCAAGGCCCAGGCCCGTGCCGATGAGCTCATCGAGATGACCGGGCTCACCGGCTTCGAGAAGTCGCTGCCGCACGAGCTATCCGGAGGCATGCAGCAGCGGGTGTCGCTGTGCCGCGCGCTGCTGCACGAGCCGCGGGTGCTGCTCATGGACGAGCCGTTCGGTGCCCTCGACGCCCTCACGCGCGAGCGCATGAACGTCGAGCTCAACCGGATCTGGAGCGCCACCGGCACGACCGTGCTGCTCGTGACCCACTCGGTCGCGGAGGCGGTCTACCTCGCCAGTCGCGTCATCGTGATGGGGCCGCGCCCCGGACGGATCCTGGAGGAGCACCGCGTCGACCTCCCGGCTCGCCGCGGCTACGCCGATGTTCTGGAGACGGAGGAGTTCCACCGCGTCTCCAGCCGCGTCCGCGAGCTCCTCGGCTCCTCCACCGACGCCGACTGACCACGCCCCCACCCCCCGCCCGCGCGCGGGATCAAAACCGCCCCTCCCCAGCGTCCCTCGGGCCCGTTTTCGATCCCGCGCCAGGGGCGGTCGGCGGGACGGAATCGAAAAGGTCCCTCCGGGTTCACCGGTGAGCCCGTTTTCGATCCCGCGCGAGGACTGGCGGACGGATCGGGGCGGACGGTCCGATCCGGCCACGACGGGAGTGGCGTCATCGCCCGAACGTGCGCGGAACGAGACAGCCCGGCGCGTGGGATGAGGAATGCTCCCGCGAAACCCTGACGAGGGTCGTTCTTGATCCCGCACCCGTTGGTGCACCGGAGAACTGTCGGATTGTGATCAGGCCCCGCATCGAGGGCCCCCGGGCGGGATCGAAAACTCCCCCCGGCGGCGGCCGAGGGGAGCGGTTTCGATCCCGCAGCACGCCCGGGAGACGGCGCCGCGGGAGGGAGGGTCAGTCGCCGAGGGCGGCGGACACCACGGCGCGGGCCTCGGCCTGCACCTCGGCGAGATGCTCCGGGCCCCGCAGGCTCTCGGCGTAGAGCTTGTAGACGTCTTCGGTTCCGGACGGCCGCGCGGCGAACCAGGCGTGCGGAGTCTGCACCTTGAGGCCACCGATCGCCGCACCGTTGCCGGGGGCGTGCGACAGCTTCGCGATGATGTCCTCGCCGGCGAGGGTGGTCGCGGTCACCGACTCCGGGGCGAGCTTGCCGAGCGTCGCCTTCTGCTCGGGGGTCGCCGGGGCATCGACGCGCTGGTAGGCGGACGAGCCGAAGGCGTCCTCCAGTTCCGCGTAACGCTGCGACGGGGTCTTGCCGGTCACCGCGAGGATCTCGGCCGCGAGCAGGCAGAGGAGGATGCCGTCCTTGTCGGTGGACCACACGGAGCCGTCGTGTCGGAGGAACGAGGCCCCCGCCGACTCCTCGCCACCGAACGCCACGGAGCCGTCGAGCAGCCCGGGCACGAACCACTTGAAGCCGACCGGAACCTCGAGCAGACGCCGCCCGAGCGACTCGGCCACGCGGTCGATGATCATCGACGACACCAGCGTCTTGCCGACCGCGGCCTCACGCGGCCAGTGCTCCCGGTGCGAGAAGAGGTAGTCGATGGCGACGGCGAGGAAGTGGTTCGGGTTCATGAGCCCGGCGTCGGGGGTGACGATGCCGTGCCGGTCCGCGTCGGCGTCGTTCCCGGTGAGGATGTCGTAGTCGCCCTTCTTCGCCACGAGCGATGCCATGGCCGACGGGGACGACGGATCCATCCGGATCTTCTCGTCCCAGTCCAGGGTCATGAAGCGCCAGGTGGGGTCGACCTCGGGGTTGACGACCGTGAGATCGAGGTCGTGCATCTCGGCGATCAGCGACCAGTACTCCACCGAGGCGCCACCCAGCGGGTCCGCGCCGATACGCACGCCGGCGCGGCGGATCGCCTCGATGTCGATGATCGACGGGAGGTCGCGCACATAGGCGTCGCGGAAGTCGTACCCGGTGATCGCGTCCCAGTCCACGTCGGCGAAGCGCTCGCGCCGCACGGCGGTCAGGCCGTCGGCGATGAGCTGGTTGGCGCGGTCGGCGATCCAGCCGGTCGCATCGGTGTCGGCGGGACCGCCGTGGGGCGGGTTGTACTTGAAGCCGCCGTCGCGGGGCGGGTTGTGCGAGGGGGTCACGACGATGCCGTCCGCGCGGCCCGGGTCGTCGGCGGCGCGGTCGCGGTTGTACGTGAGGATCGCGTGGCTCAGCGCGGGGGTCGGCACCCAGGAGTCCCGGGCGTCGACGCGCACGTCCACCCCGTTCGCGAGCAGGACCTCGATGGCGCTGCGCTCCGCCGGGAGGGACAGCGCGTGGGTGTCGCGTCCCAGGAACAGCGGACCGGTGATGCCCTGTGCCGCGCGGTAGTCGACGATGGCCTGCGTCGTGGCGAGGATGTGGTTCTCGTTGAAGCTCTTCGTGAGCGACGAGCCGCGGTGTCCGCTGGTGCCGAACACGACCCGCTCGCTCGCGACATCCGGATTCGGCACGCGGTCGTAGTAGGCGGCGATCAGCTCGTCGACGTCGATCAGGTCACTTTCCTCCGCGGGGAGGCCGGCACGGCTGCTCATGCTCTCAGTCTGCCCCGTGCAGCCGATACGCGCATCCGCCTTGACACGCGGGAACCCCATGAGTCACCGAGGGATAGGCTGAACGCCGTGACCGCACGCCGCACCTACAGCTATCTCGGACCAGCCGGAACCTTCACGGAGGCGGCGCTCGACCAGGTGGCCGAGGCCAGGGGGCAGGACTGGCGACCGGTGCACAACGTGGGCGAGGCGCTCGCAGACGTGCTCGAAGGACGCAGCGACGCCGCCATGATCGCGATCGAGAACTCGATCGAGGGCGGGGTCTCCACCACCCAGGACGCGCTGGCGACGCTGCCGGGGCTCCGGATCATCGGCGAGTACCTCGTGCGCGTGAACTTCGTCCTCGTCGCCCCGCGCGGCACCACCCTGGACGAGGTCGAGGTCATCGCCGCGCACCCCGTCGCCTACGCGCAGTGCCACGGCTGGCTCGGCGAACACCTCCCGACGCACGCGCATGTGCCGGCGGCGAGCAATGTCGCGTCGGCCATCGGCGTCCTCGACGGCAGCTCGCCCGCCCAGGCCGCGATCGCCGCCCCCGGCATCGTGCAGCACTACGACGTGGAAGTGCTCGCCGAGGGCATCGGCGACAACGCGGCGGCCGTGACCCGGTTCGTCCTCGTCACCCGCACCACGCGTTCGCCTGCGCCGACCGGTGCCGACAAGACCTCGCTGATCGTCGAACTCCCGCACGACCACCCCGGTTCGCTCCTCGAGATGCTGGAGCAGTTCTCGACGCGCGGCATCAACCTCTCGCTCATCGAGTCCCGGCCCATCGGCGACGAACTCGGCCGGTACCGGTTCGTGATCGACGCGGACGGTCACATCGAGCACGAGCGGATGGCCGACGCCCTGCTCGGGATCCGCCGCTTCAGCCCCCGCGTGGTGTTCCTCGGGTCCTATCCCCGCGCCGACCGGCAGATCGTGCAGTATCCCGACCGCTACTCCGACGAGGTCTTCATCGAGGCCCGCGACTGGCTCCGCGGCATCCTCTCCGGCGAACCCGAGTCCTGACGCCGCCCGCACGCGCGTGCCTCCCGCGTTCGGGATCGATAACGCGCGCCCCGCCGCCGCGATCCCCGACCGCAGCAGGTCTCGCGGGATCAGAAGTGCACCTCGTACCGGCTCGGGAGGCCCTGTTTCGATCCCGCACGACGAGGAGCGGGTCAGTGCTCCTGGAATCGCGGCCAGGCGCTGCCCGGCAGCATACGGGCGTGCAGCGCGCCCTTCGCGGAGGCGAGGCTGGGATAGGTTCCGGCCGCCGCATCCGCCCCCGCCATGGTCACCACATAGCCGTTCTCATCGTGGCGGATGCTCCCCACCACACCGTTCGTCCCGTACGCGACCCAGAGTGCGAGTGTCTTGGTGCTCATCGTCGAACCCCTCTCTCTGCCGCCGAGGCTACGCCTCCGTGACATCCGGGGCCAGTCCCTCCCCGGGAGTGGGGGCGGGATCAACGCCCGTCCCCGAGCAGGACTCAACCCCGGATGCCCTGGCGAACCGTGAGCGCACGGCGCACACGGGCGGCGAGGGCAGCGCCGCCGTCGCGCAGATCGAGCTCGGTCACACGGATCACGAGCCATCCGTGGTCCTCGAGGTCGCGCTGACGCCGGATGTCGATCCGCCATTGATCACGGTCCGTCCGATGGCCATCGCCCTCGTACTCGATGGCGATGCGGCATTCGGGGTAGGCGAGGTCGACCCGGGCGAGGAAGCGTCCGTCCACGGAGACGACGTGCTGGATCGCGGGCTCCGGGACGCCGAAGCTGCGGAGGAGCGGACGCGTCTCGGTCTCTTTCGGCGACTCGACGCCCGGGCGCGCGAGAGGCAGCGCATCGCGTATGCGGCCGCAGCCGGGGAACCGCCCCCATCGCGTCAGTTGTCGATCGATGCTCTCGGTGGTGGCGACGGGCCGGCCCGTCCGCAGCCCCGGATAGACGTCGGACGAGGTGAGCAGGGCATCGAGCGCGACGACCATCGGCACGGATACGAACTCCCGCGCGCAGAGGAAGAGTGCGCTGACCGGATCGATCGTCGGCACGCCGTGGACCTGCCATGTGTCTGCCCTCCCCGGAGCTATGCGACGTCCGCGGACGCCGATCGTCCGGGGCGGCGAGGTCCCGGTATGCACGGCGACGTCGAGGGGCTCATCGGGCGACCATCGGACGGACGTGGGAAGCCCCCACAGTCGGAGAGCCGTGCGTCCGGCGAATGCCTGACCCTCGCGAAGACGCGGCAGGTAGGAGGCGACTCGATCATCGAAAGTGGAGGCTTCCGCTGTCGATCGCACTCCGGCGAACGGTCGCGCGAGGTCTCGGCTGGAGTATCTCTTCCGCCCGACCCCGATGGCGGCGGCATCACGGACGGCGAAGTGAGGGCCGAGGTCGGGCGGGAGGGGAACACGGTGTCGCATCCGTCCATGCTGTCCGTGCAGCATCAGCGTCCTGATGGTCGATCGCCCCTCCGACCGGCTCTTGTGGAGAACGCGGACCGACCTGCGATTGTGGCGGAGCTCCTGCTCTCGCGCGGGATCAGAAAGGTGCCGCGGGAAGCGCGCAGGGGAGCGTTATCGATCCCGCACCAAGTGACCCACCGGATGCGGGATCAGAAACGTGCCGCCCGGGCCGTGTGGGGGAGCGTTAGTGATCCCGCGACGGAACTCGGACGCCCGCGACGGAACTCACGCGCCCGCGACGAGCTCCAGCGTCTGCGCGCGCCCGGCGGCCGAGTCCTTCGGCTCCGCGTCGTAGGCCCCGGCGACGGGGGAGAGCATGACCTCGTCCACCCCATAGGTCGCCGCGAAGGAGCGCACCTCGGCGGCGACGGACTCCCCGGTGCCGACGAACCACCGCGACCGCGCGGCCTGGACCACCTGATCGGTCGCGGCGTCGTGCTCCGCGGCGAGGGCCTGCTCGACGGTCTCGAGCGCGACGAGCGGCTGGTTGAGCCGGAGCCGCGCCATCATCCGCAGCTGCGGGAGGGCGCGGGCCTCGGCCTCCTCCGCCGTCGGGGCGGCGACGGCGTTCACGGTGAGGAAGGTCCGCGGCTCCGGGTGCTCCTCGCTCGGACGGTAGTTCGTGCGGTAGAGGTCGAGGGCGCGTTCCAGGCCCTGTCCGGAGAAGTGGTTCGCGAACACGTACGGCAGGCCGAGGGAGGCGGCGAGCTGCGCGGAGTAGTCGCTCGACCCCAGCAGCCACACCTCGGGCACCCCGGTCGCGGCGGGGGTCGCCCGCACGGTGTACTCCCCGCCGGAGGTGAAGCGCACGGTGGCACCGTCGGCGGTGAAGAGCGCCGCGATGTCCTGCACGTGGCGGGGGAACTGCTCCACGTCGCTGGTCGTCCCGGAGCCGCGGAGGAGCTGGGTGATCACGGGGTCGCTGCCGGGGGCGCGGCCGAGGCCCAGGTCGATGCGGCCGGGCGCGATGGCTTCGAGGGCGGCGAACTGCTCGGCCACGATCAGCGGCGCGTGGTTGGGCAGCATCACGCCGCCGGAGCCGAGGCGGATCCGCGAGGTGTGCGGGGCGGCGGCCGCGATGAGGACCGGTGGCGTGGTCGAGGCGACCGCGGGCATGTTGTGGTGCTCGGCGAACCAGTACCGGCGATAGCCGAGCCGGTCGGCGGTCGCGGCGAGGGCGAGGGAGGCGGCGATGGCCTCGGCGCTGGTCTGGCCGGAGCGGACCGGCACGAGGTCGAGGACGGAAAGGGCGACGTCGTTCATCTCCGGATGCAACCTCGGCGGCCGCTCCGGCATTCCCTAGGCGGCGAGGCGGGAGGCGGGGGTGAGCGCGTCGGCGAGAGCGTTCCTGGCGAGGCGATAGCGGATGAGCCAGGCGGCACTGAAGCTCTGCTCCGGCAGGTCGCGGAGCGCGGCGCGGTCCTCCGCCGGCAGTCCGTCCCGGGCGGCTTCGCGCAGGAGGTCGTCGCGGGTCGCCGGGTATTCCATGTCGGCGAGGAAACGGTCGAGGGTCGAGGAGAGTGCCATGGGTCGTCCTTTCTGCGGGAAGAGAGGAGAGCGGCGGGGGCGGTGCCGCAGCACCGCCCCCGGGTGATCAGGCGTCGATCGCCTGGCGCTGTTCGCCGGACTCGACAGTGATCTTGCGCGGCTTCGCCCGCTCGCTGACGGGGATGACGACCGACAGGACACCGCTCTCGTACGAGGCGCTGATGTTGTCGAGGTCCACACCGTCGCCGAGCGAGAACTGGCGCAGGAACGATCCGGCCCCGCGCTCGCGGGCGAGCCAGCGCACACCCTCGCGGGTGTCGGGCGTGCGCTGTGCGCGGATCGTGAGCTGCCCGCCGTCGAGGTCGACGTCGATGGAGCCGGGGTCGGCACCGGGCAGATCGGCGTGCAGGATGTAGCGGTCCCCGTCGCGGTACAGGTCCACCGGCATCGACCGGGGCGCGCGCACGGAGTCCAGCACGCTCGCGGCGAAGCGATCGAGCTGGCTGAAGGGATCGAAGGTCAGTGCCATGAGGTTCTCCTTTCGTGCGGCCCTGCAAGGGCTGAGGTGGTGTGCAGATTATCTGCACCTCAGGTATAGATTTGTTATAGAACACACGTAGGAACTTCGCAACCCCGAACCGAGGACTCCCGGATGACCGCACCCGACTCGCGCACCCCGCTCTACGGCATCGCCGTGGCCGCCCAGCTCGTCGACCTGCCCGAGGCGACGATCCGGCTCTTCGAGAGCAAGGGGCTGCTCGCGCCGGCCCGCAGCGACGGCGGCACGCGCCGCTACAGTGACGACGACATCACCCGTCTGCGCCGCGCGGCCGCGCTCCGCGGCGACGGCATCAACATCGCCGGGATCGCCCGGGTCCTCGACCTGCAGGATGAGAACGCGGGCCTCCGCCAGGCTCTCGGCGCCGACGGACCGGAACGCGACTGACACCCCGACCAGCCTCCGGCGACGGGGAGGGCCGGACGACGCCGCTACGCTTTCCGCATGGAAGCCGGGATCTTCTACGTCCTCGTCGGAGCAGTCGCCGTGGCCGCCGTCGCGCGGTGGCGCGGATGGCCGGCCCCGCTGCTCGTGACCGTCGTCGCGCTCGCCGCGTCGTTCCTGCCGTTCATGCCGGAGCTGGAGATCGACGGGCACCTCCTGCTCGGTCTCGTGCTGCCGCCGCTGTTGTACTCGGCGGCCCTCGACGTGTCGTTCGTCGGGTTCAAACGCAGCCTGCCGCAGATCCGCCGCCTCGGGATCTGGCTCGTGCTGCTCACCGCGTTCGCCGTCGGACTCGTGGCCTGGTGGATCCTGCCGTCGCTCACGCTGCCCGGCGCGCTGCTGCTGGGTGCCATCGTCGCCCCGCCGGACGCGGTGTCGGCGGCGGCGATCGGTCGTCGTCTCGGTCTGCCCCGCCGCATCATGACCGTGCTGTCCGGGGAGAGCCTCATCAACGACGCGACCTCCCTCACGCTCTACCGGGTGTTCGCGGCCATCCTCGCCGGGGCGACGGTGTCGATCTGGGGTGGCATCGGGCAGTTCCTCCTGGCCGTCGGCGTGGGGGTGGGGATCGGGCTCGTCTTCGGGATCGTCCTGCATCAGCTCCGGATGCGCATCGGCGACCCGGTGGTGATCGGCACGTTCGGTCTGCTCGCCCCCTTCGGCGCGTACAACATCGCGGAGCACCTGCTCGGCTCCGGCGTCCTCGCCGTCGTGGCCATGGGGCTGTTCGTCGGCTTCAACGCCCCGCGCACCGACTACACGACCCGGCAGCAGGAGGCGCCGCTGTGGCTGTCGGCCGACCTGCTGCTGGAGAGCTTCGTGTTCGCCTACATCGGCCTCCAGTTCCCGCGGGTGCTCAACGACCTCGGCAGCGAGTCGGTGGGGCACATCCTCCTGCTCTCCGGCGCCGTGCTGCTCGTGGTGCTCGTCGTCCGCCCGCTGTACATCTACCCGATCAGCGCGTGGTCGAACTTCCAGGACCGTCGTCGGCTCGCACGCATGGACCGCGGTATCGCGTCCGGGGAGTTCGACGAGCGTCGCCGGCGATCCCGGCGGTGGCGTGACCAGAGCACGGATGAGCTGCGGACGCAGATCGTGCGCGAGCGCATGGCCGGGCTGCGGCTCACCTGGAAGGACAACGCCGTCATCTCCTGGGCGGGTATGCGCGGCGTGGTGACCCTGGCGATCGCGGTCGCCGCCGCGGACCTGGCCGGGCTCGACACCGAGGCCTCGCACGCCATCGTCGTCGTCGCCTTCATCGTCACCGTCGGCACGCTCCTGCTGCAGGGCCTCACGCTGCCGGTGCTCATCCGGCGGCTCGAGATCGCGGGGGATGAGGAGCACGAGGAGGACGTCGCGGCGCTGGAGACGGTCAAGGCCAAGAGCCGCGAGGCCGGCAAGGCGTACCTCGCCGAGAAGCGCCGGGAGTGGGAGCAGAAGCACGGCGAGGTCGACCTCGGCATGTTCGACGCGTTCACAAAGCGCATGACCCGGGTGGAGAAGGACACCGACGACGCGCAGCAGGTCGAGGACTCCGTGGCCCGCCCGTCCTACGACGACCTCGTCGCCCTGACCAAGGGATGGCTGCAGGTGCGTCGGGAGATCCTCGTCGCGGAGCGGGATGCCGGAGAGCTCGACGAAGAGGTCATGCGGGAGCTGCTGGCCGCGATGGACGCCGAGGAGCTCGCGCTCGACACCCGTGGCGCCACCCGCCCCCTGAGCCGCAACTGACTCCTCCTTCCCTCCTTCCCCTCGACCCACCCCCTTCTGGTCCACTCACCCCTCCGCGACCGTCCGCAACGGGCCGGGGCGCACGCAAAAGGGGTGGTCGGCGGGGGAGGGAGAGACGAAGAGCGCCCCACCTCCGGCAAGGAGGTGGGGCGCTCTCGAGGAGACCGGGTCAGCGTGCGCCGGCGGGCTCCGGGGTGGAGGCGGCGGGCGCCTCGGGGGCGTCGTCGCCGGAGTCGTCGGCGAAGGGCAGGCCCTCGCGCGGCGCGTTGTAGAGCTCCTCGTCGAGGATGCCCTCGCGCTTCGCGACGATCGCGGGGACGAGGGCCTGACCCGCGACGTTCACGGCCGTGCGGCCCATGTCGAGGATCGGGTCGATCGCGAGCAGCAGGCCGACGCCCTCGAGCGGCAGCCCCAGGGTGGACAGCGTCAGCGTGAGCATGACGACCGCGCCCGTGGTGCCCGCGGTGGCGGCGGAACCCACGACCGAGACGATCACGATCAGCAGGTACTGCACGAAGTTCAGCTCGATGCCGAAGAACTGCGCGACGAAGATCGCGGCGATGGCCGGGTAGATCGCGGCGCAGCCGTCCATCTTCGTCGTCGCACCCAGCGGCACGGCGAACGAGGCGTAGGAGCGGGGCACGCCGAGGTTGCGCTCGGTCACGCGCTCCGTGAGGGGAAGCGTGCCGATGGAGGAGCGGCTCACGAAGGCGAGCTGCACCGCCGGCCACACACCGGAGAAGTACTGCTTGATGGAGAGGCCGTGCGTGCGGACCAGGATCGGGTACACGACGAACAGCACGAGCGCGAGGCCGATGTAGACGGCGGCGGCGAACCAGCCGAGCGATGCCAGCTTCTCCCAGCCGTACTTGATGACGGCGGAGCCGATGAGGCCGAACGTGCCGAGCGGGGCGATGCGGATGATCCACCACAGCACGCGCTGGATGACCTTGAGCAGCGACTCGGTGAAGACGAGGAACGGCTCCGCCTTCTTGCCGGCCTTGAGTGCCGCGATGCCGACGACGGCCGCGACCACGATGACCTGCAGGATGTTGAAGCCGACGCTCGAGGTGAACGCACCCTCGGTCGCTCCGGGGGAGGTGCTGACGGTCAGGCCGAGGAAGTTCTGCGGGATGAGGCCGAGGAGGAAGTTCCACCAGGTGCCGACCGTGTACGGCTCGCCCGGCTCCAGGCCCTCGCCGGCGCGGCTGCCCGGCTGGATCACGAGGCCGAGGACGATGCCGATGATGACCGCGATGAAGGCGGTGATCGCGAACCACAGGATCGTCTGGCCGGCGAGGCGGGCGGCGTTCTGCACGCGACGGAGGTTCGAGATGCTGGCGACGATCGCGGTGAAGATCAGCGGGACGACGGCCGCGCGCAGCAGCGTGACGTAGGAGCTGCCGATCGTGTCGAGGGTGGCCGACAGGGCGGTCGGGTTCTCAGCCGTGGCGCCGAGCTGGCGGCCGATCAGACCGGCGGCGATGCCGAGGACGAGGGCGGCGATGATCTGGAAGCCGAACGAGGTCAGCAGCTTCCGGACCGGCCCGCGGGTGTCTGGCGCCTTCTGGGCGCGTGCGGTGGTGCTCATTGAGGTGGGGACTCCAGAATCGCGGCGCGCCGAGTGCGCGCCATGAGGCTCAACGCTAGGAGAGCCTGAGAATTCCCTGGGTGGATATGACGAAGGATGACGGCCGCCCTCCCAGGCCGTCACCCTTCGCTGCGTGCCGCCCTCAGGGCGTGACGCAGTCCTGGAGGTTGTCCTGGATGATCTGGGTCGTGAGGGCCTTGTCGGCCTCGTCCCGCTGCTTGTCCTCCCCGTCGGCGATGTAGCCGAGCGTCTCGTCGCTGAGATCGGAGTCGACCAGGGCTTCCGCCAGGCAGGTGGCGGCGTCGTCGGTCATGGCCTCCTCCTGCGGCGTGCCCTCGAACACCTTCTGGATGCCGTCGGCGACCTCGTCGACCGAGGGGCGGCTCTCTCCGGCGCAGGCCGCGAGGGAGAGGGCGAGGGCAGCGGCCGGGGCGATCGCCAGGAGGCGGAGGCCGCGACGCGAGGGGATGCGGGTGCTGATCATGAGGCGACGGTACCCACTCACAGCCGACTCATAGAAGGGGCTTGCATTCCCGTGCGTGACCGTGCTCGCCCTCCCGCTGACCCACCCCTCTTCGTGCGTCCCGGCCCCCTGCGTGCGTCCGTATGAGGCCGGGGCGCGCGGAAGGGGGTGGGTCGAGAGGGGTCAGCGATCGGCGAGGACGAGGAGGTCGCCGACCTCGCAGTCGAGCGCCTCGCAGATGGCCCGCAGCGTGGAGTAGCGGATCGCGCGGGCGCGGTCGTTCTTCAGCACGGACAGGTTCACGATGCTGACGCCGACGGCGGCGCTCAGCTCCGTCAGCGTCATCCCGCGGGCGACCAGCAGCTCGTCCAGACGGCAGTGGATGCCGGTGAACTCGTCGTCGCTCTCCGCCGGGCTCACACCAGGCCCTCCGTCTCGCGCTCCAGGGCGGCCCGCTCCTGCTCCACGCGCATGCCCTGACGGAACACCGCGGCGAGGGCGAGGAGGCCGAGCGCCGCGGCGAACGGCAGCGGTGTGACGGTGAGCCAGCAGGTGTGCGGGTACCAGGTGCTGTCCGCCGGCAGGGCCTCGCGCAGTCCGGTGGTGGCGGCGATGCCGTTGAGGAGATCCGAGAAGACGCCCAGCACCCCGAACGCGATCGCACCCCCGACGAGGGCGCGGGTCACGGTGCGGGAGAACGCGCGGCCGCGGAGGGTGTGGAAGCAGATGAGCGCGAGGACCACGGCGGGGATCGTGGTCAGGGCGAGGGTGCTGAGCTGTGCGGCCGCGGCGAGGAGGCGCAGCCCGAGCGACGCGTGGCCCACCGTGAAGTCCGACAGCTCCGTACCGCCGCAGGTGAGCATCGTCGTCGTGCTGTCGCCGTACTCCGAGCACGGGAGGCTCGCGGGCCAGTCGAGGAACACGGTCGTCGCGCCGTGCAGCTCCGCCCAGTCCACGGTGAAGGCCTTGACGACGATGACCACCGCGCCCAGCACGGAGAGCGTGATCCACCATCCGGACAGCGTGAGCGCCGCGTCGAGGGCGACCGTGGGGCTGCCACGGCGACGGCTGTTCCAGACCACGAGGGCGACGACGGCCGCACAGACCGCGAGCGCGATCCCGATGTTGAGCAGAGACAGCCAGACGGCCTCCGAGCCGAACGAGATCATCAGACCAGCCCCTCCGTGTCGCGCTGCAGGCGGCGGCCGATGGTGAAGACACCTGCCACGAGAGCCAGCGCGAACGCCCACCCCACGGGCGCGAGATCGAACTCCATGAGCAGCGTCCACAGCACGTCCTCAACCGCGGGGTCCGTCGCGGCCAGATCCTTCACGATCTCGGCGCGGCCGATGCCGCCGGCGAGCTGCCCGAACAGGGTGCCCGCCATCAGCAGACAGGCGGCGACGGCGAACATCCACCCGAGGGAGGCGCGGAACGGCCGAGAGCGGATGAGGGAGACGCCCAGCCACCAGACCACGGCGCACAGGGCCACGGTGGCGAGCGCGGGCAGCGCCGTCTCCAGCAGCAACAGCCAGCGGGCGCCCGTGGGCGGCGCGGTGAGGGTGACGAGGGCGGAGTCGACGGTGGCGCCCTCGACCCCGGCCACGCCGTCGAGGGCGGCGAGGCCGACGTCGTGCACCGGCATCGCGACCGTCGGCGACGGGGAGAACAAGGCGCCGGCGGCCTGGGCGACGGCGACGATGGCCCCGATCCCGACGCTGACGGCGCCGGTGGCGATGAGCCCGAGCGCGATGCCGTCGGCGAGCGAGGGGCGTCTTTCTATGGCGAGCATGAGCTCCTCCTGAGAGTCGGTGTTTATCGACTTTCGTTAACATAACGACTGTCGATAAACCCGTCAAGGCCTCGCTATGCCCACGGCGAACACGGGCATACCCGCCATTTCTGGTCGTTACTCTCGATGTACAAGCGCTTCATGCGTCTTCGCCCCGTGCGAATAAGGAGTCAACATGTTCGAGAGATTCACGGACCGAGCCCGTCGAGTGGTCGTCCTCGCCCAAGAAGAGGCGAAGATGCTCAACCACAACTACATCGGCACCGAGCACATCCTGCTCGGCCTCATCCACGAGGGCGAGGGCGTCGCAGCCAAGGCGCTGGAGTCGCTCGGCATCTCCCTCGACGCCGTGCGCGAGCAGGTGCAGGACATCATCGGCCAGGGTCAGCAGCAGCCGACCGGCCACATCCCGTTCACGCCGCGCGCCAAGAAGGTGCTCGAGCTGAGCCTCCGCGAGGCCCTGCAGCTCGGTCACAACTACATCGGCACCGAGCACATCCTCCTCGGCCTCATCCGCGAGGGTGAGGGCGTGGCCGCTCAGGTGCTCGTCAAGCTGGGCGCCGACCTCAACAAGGTGCGGCAGCAGGTCATCCAGCTGCTCTCCGGCGCTCCGGGCCGCGAGCCCGCGTCCGTCGGCGCGCAGTCCAACGACACCCCCTCGGGTGCGCAGGGCGGCTCGCAGGTGCTCGACCAGTTCGGTCGCAACCTCACGCAGGCCGCGCGCGACAACAAGCTCGACCCGGTCATCGGGCGCGAGAAGGAGGCGGAGCGGGTCATGCAGATCCTCTCCCGTCGCTCCAAGAACAACCCCGTCCTGATCGGCGAGCCCGGCGTCGGCAAGACCGCCGTCGTCGAGGGTCTCGCCCAGGCGATCGTCAAGGGCGATGTGCCCGAGACGCTGAAGGACAAGCAGCTCTACTCGCTCGACCTCGGCTCGCTCATCGCCGGTTCCCGCTACCGCGGTGACTTCGAGGAGCGCCTGAAGAAGGTCACCAAGGAGATCCGCACGCGCGGCGACATCATCGTCTTCATCGACGAGATCCACACCCTCGTGGGTGCGGGTGCCGCCGAGGGTGCGATCGACGCGGCCAGCATCCTCAAGCCGCTGCTCGCCCGCGGTGAGCTCCAGACGATCGGTGCCACCACGCTCGACGAGTACCGCAAGCACTTCGAGAAGGACGCCGCGCTCGAGCGCCGCTTCCAGCCGGTGCAGGTGAACGAGCCGACGCTGCCGCACGCGATCAACATCCTCAAGGGGCTGCGCGACCGGTACGAGGCGCACCACAAGGTGCAGATCACCGACGGCGCGATCGTGGCCGCGGCGAACCTCGCCGACCGCTACGTCTCCGACCGCTTCCTCCCGGACAAGGCCATCGACCTGATCGACGAGGCGGGCGCACGTCTGCGTCTGTCGATCCTGTCCAGCCCGCCCGAGCTGCGCGAGTTCGACGAGAAGATCGCCGCCGTGCGCGAGCAGAAGGAGATCGCCTCCGAGGAGCAGGACTTCGAGAAGGCCGCCTCGCTGCGCGATGAGGAGAAGAGCCTCCTCGCCGAGCGTCTGCGTCTCGAGAAGCAGTGGCGTGCGGGCGACGTCGCGACCCAGGCGGTCGTCGACGAGGGCCTGATCGCCGAGGTGCTCGCCCAGGCGACCGGCATCCCCGTGTTCAAGCTGACGGAGGAGGAGTCCAGCCGACTCGTCTTCATGGAGAAGGCGCTGCACCAGCGCGTCATCGGTCAGGAGGAGGCCATCGCGGCGCTCTCCAAGACCATCCGTCGTCAGCGTGCCGGCCTCAAGGACCCGAAGCGTCCCTCGGGCTCGTTCATCTTCGCCGGCCCCACGGGTGTCGGAAAGACGGAGCTGGCCAAGGCGCTCGCGGAGTTCCTCTTCGACGACGAGGCCGCGCTCATCTCGCTCGACATGAGCGAGTTCGGCGAGAAGCACACCGTCTCGCGGCTGTTCGGTGCCCCTCCCGGGTTCGTCGGCTTCGAAGAGGGTGGCCAGCTCACCGAGAAGGTGCGGCGCAAGCCGTTCAGCGTGGTCCTCTTCGACGAGATCGAGAAGGCGCATCCGGACATCTTCAACTCGCTGCTGCAGATCCTGGAAGAGGGTCGCCTCACCGACGGTCAGGGGCGGATCGTGGACTTCAAGAACACGGTCATCATCATGACCACGAACCTCGGTGCGCGCGACATCGCCGGCGGCCCCGTCGGCTTCCAGATCGAGGGCAACAACGCCACGAGCTACGAGCGGATGAAGGGCAAGGTCAACGAGGAGCTCAAGCGGCACTTCAAGCCCGAGTTCCTCAACCGCGTCGACGACATCATCGTCTTCCCGCAGCTGAGCAAGAGCGAGCTGGTGCAGATCGTGGACCTGTTCACGAAGCGCCTCGGCGAGCGTCTGCTCGACCGCGACATGACGATCGAGCTGTCGCAGTCCGCCAAGGAGCGTCTGATCGAGATCGGCTTCGACCCGGCCCTGGGCGCTCGCCCGCTGCGTCGCGCGATGCAGCACGAGATCGAGGACCGTCTGTCGGAGAAGATCCTGCACGGCGAGCTCGACTCGGGCGACCACGTGAAGGTCGACGCGAAGGACGGGGAGTTCCTGTTCGAGCACGGCCCGCGCGGCGAGAAGGTCGCGGTCGGCGTCAACACCGGCGGCGGCGCGATCTCCGGCACGCCCGACCTGGCGATCACCGGCAACGACTGATCCTCGACACGATCACCCGAAGGGGCGGATGCGACAGCATCCGCCCCTTCGTCGTCTCCACTCCGCCGCGTCTGGGAGTCGTCGGGAGGAGCGGGTCCTAGGCTGGTCGGGTGAGCGCGTACATCGTCCGGCCGGCCCGCAGCGCCGACATCGTCAGCATCCGGAACCTGCTCCAGCCGATGGTGGAGCAGCGCATCCTGCTCGGCAAGGATCTCGCCGTGCTCTACGGGGCCGTGCAGGAGTTCGTCGTCGCCGAGGCGGACGGGGAGCTGATCGGCTGCGGGGCTCTGCACGTGATCTGGGAGGACCTCGGCGAGGTGCGCACCCTGCTCGTCCGCGAGGACTGGCTCCACCACGGCGTCGGACGGGCGATCGTCGAGCAGCTGGAGGAGAACGCGCGGTCCCTCGGACTCACGCGCCTGTTCTGCCTCACCTTCGAGGTCGACTTCTTCGGGCGTCGCGGATTCACCCCCATCGGGGAACAGGTCGTCGACCCCGACGTGTACTCGCAGCTCCTGCGCAGTGGAGACGCCGGCGTCGAGGAGTTCCTCGACCTCGCGCACGTGAAGCCGAACACGCTCGGCAACACGCGCATGCTCAAGGTGCTCTGAGCCCCGGCCGACCGCCTCGCGCCTCCCAGGCTCGCGGAGGCGGATCGCTTAACCTGGAGGCATGCCCCGACACTCTGCAGCCGTCTACCGCCGTCGGCGGCTGGCCGTGCTGCTCGGGCTGATCCTCGTCCTCGCGATCGTCGGGGCCTCCGTCTGGCTCCTCATCGCCCGGCCGTGGGCGGCCACCGGCGCGCAGGAGCCGGCACCCGCGCCGACCTCCTCCGCCTCTCCCGGACCCACGCCGTCCGGATCGGCCTCGCCCGCCCCCTCGCCGTCGGCGGATGCCACCCCGGCCGTCGTCGCCTGCGAGGCGAAGGACATCGAGGTCAAGGCGGTCACCGACGCCGAGTCCTACCCCGACGGCGCCTCCCCGAAGCTCTCGATCTCCCTGACCAACAAGGGCACGAAGGACTGCACGATCGACGTGGGTTCCACGACCCAGGTGTTCACGATCTCCAGCGGCTCGGACGAGTGGTGGCGCTCGACCGACTGCCAGGAGAACCCCAGCAGCATGATCGCCACCCTCACCGCCGGGTCCACCGTGGTGAGCAAGGAGCCGGTGGTCTGGGATCGCACGCGCTCCAGTGTCGAGACCTGCGCACAGGAGAACCGCCAGCGGGCTCCCGGCGGCGGCGCCTCGTATCACGTGGGCGTCTCGATCGGCGGGTTCCCGAGCGCCACCACCACCCAGATCCTCCTGTTCTGAGCGCATGATGGGCACCTGTGCTGACAGGGCCCGGTCTTTGGGATACCATAGAGGTGACTCTCCCGCTATGCGGCAACATGCCATCCCCAGTGGCGTCGAACTACAGCGTCCCCAGCGCTTCGACACCGCCGCTCGAGAGTCCGAGGGCCCTCTCGAGTACCCCAGTCCCCAATGGAGGACTCGAGAGGGCCCCAATCTTTCTCCGGGATCCGCCGCACTGGCCTCGATGCCTAAGCTGGATGCATGGCACCGAAGAAGGCGAAGTCCGCGAAGAAGAAGCCCGCCCCCGAGGACTTCCGGTCGGAGGCTCTGGCGCTCGCCCTCGAGAAGCAGGACGTCGCGGCCGTCGCCCTCGCGCTGCGCCACGGCACCACCGTCGTCCCGCTCATCAAGCCCGGAGCCCGCGACAACCCGCTCGACAGCGGCGAGGTGTGGACCTATCGGGACCCGAACTCGGGCGACCTCGCACTGCTGCTCTTCAGCGACGCGAAGAACAAGCCCGCGAACCTGCCGCCCGGCGTCGGCATCTACGACGCCGCCTGGCTGCGCGCCTTCCTCTCCGCGCACCCGATCACGACCGTGTTCCTCGACATCGCGGGACCGCACCCGATGCAGGCCGACCCGGTGGAGCTGCTCAAGGCGCTCGACGCCTGACCCGGGCGGTCCTCCGGCTCAGAACGGCGGGATGTCGCGGTCGGGACGACGGGTGTTGTTGCGTGACCTGATGTCGCCCAGCGCCGCGCGCAGTGTCTTCGAGCGGTCGTCGACCACCTGCTCGTAGCCGAGCCGGGCGGCCTCGGACCGCCGCTGCGCGGCCTGCGTCACCGGCCGCACCTCGCCCGCGAGGCTGAGCTCGCCGACGGCGGCGACCGTGCGCGGAACCGAGATCATCTGGATGGACCCGGCGACGGCGATCGCGATGGCGAGATCGGCGGCGGGCTCCGTGAAGCGCACCCCGCCGACCGTGGACACGTAGACGTCAAGGCTGCCGGTGGGCACGCCGGCCCGGCGCTCGAGGATCGCCAGCACCATGGCCACCCGCGAGGAGTCGAGGCCGTGCACGATGCGCCGGGGGTTCGGGGCGTTGCTCGGCACGGTGAGCGCCTGCACCTCGACGGGGAGGGCCCGACGACCCTCGAGGGAGATGGCCACGCAGGTCCCCGGCTCGGAGGCGCCCTGCGACAGGAAGAGGCCGGAGGGGTCGGGGACCTCGGCGATGCCGTCTCCGGTCATCTCGAAGCAGCCGACCTCGTCTGTGGGACCGAAGCGGTTCTTGAGGGCACGGATGAAGCGCAGCGAGGTCTGCCGGTCGCCTTCGAAGTGGCACACGACGTCGACGAGGTGCTCCAGCACCCGAGGCCCCGCCACCTGGCCGTCCTTGGTCACGTGGCCGACGATGATGATCGGCAGATCGCGCTCCTTCGCCACCCGGATCAGGGTCGCGGCCACCTCCCGCACCTGGCTGGGCTGGCCGGCCGCGCCGTCGGTGAGCGACGACGACACGGTCTGCACGGAGTCGACGATGACGAGCTGCGGCCGCACCTCGTCGATGTGACCGAGGATGGTGGCGAGATCGGTCTCGCTCGCGAGGTAGAGCTCGTCGTGCAGAGCACCCGTGCGCTCCGCCCGCAGCCGCACCTGGGCCGGCGACTCCTCGGCGCTCGCGTAGAGCACCCGTCGCCCGCTCTGTGCCGCCTGCGCGGCCACCTCGAGCAGCAGGGTCGACTTGCCCACGCCGGGCTCTCCGCTGAGGAGGATCGCGGCTCCCGGAACGATGCCGCCGCCGAGCACCCGGTCGAACTCGCCGACGCCGCTCGTGCGCCGCGGGGCGTCCTGCGTGGTGATCTGCGTGATCGGGCGCGCCGCGCGGTCGGCGGTCGGCGCGAGCGCGTTCACGCGGCGGAGGATGCCGGTCTGCGCGGCCTGCTCCTGGACCGTGCCCCACTGCTGGCACTCCCCGCAGCGACCGACCCACTTGGCCGTCGTCCACCCGCACTCGGTGCAGACGTACGCGGGGGGAGCGGGTTTCCGGGTGGCCATGCCCCCAGGCTATCGGCGGGATCAGACATCCCTATCGACCAGGCGATTATTCACGGCCCGGTTCCCCCGGCGGCCGTCGGCCCCGGCCGATAATTGAGACATGTCCAACGGCGGGTCCGTCTGCGGGCCGATCTCCAGCTACTCCCGGGTGCGCATCCTGCACCTCCTCTTCGAGGCCGGGCACTCCGGTGCCTCCGGAGAACTCGCGATCGGCGACCTGTGCGAGGCCACCGGCCTGCACCCGAACACGGTGCGCGAGCACCTGCAGCGGCTCATCGAGGGCGGCTACGTCATCCCGACCGTGGAGCACCGCACCACCCGGGGTCGCCCGCGCACGCTGTACCGCGCCGCCACCGGGGCCCCTGACGCCTCCAGCCCGGTCGCGCGGAACAAGGCCAAGGCCGCCGCCCGTCGCGGCGACCTGCTCCGCAGCGTCCTCCCCGGCACCGGGACCGCCCTCGGCAAGGACGCCACCTACCAGCTCGACGCCCTCGTCGAGCACCTGGAGGAGAGCGGCTTCGAGCCGGTCGTGGACGACCGCGGTCTGACCGTCGACCTGAGCCCGTGCCCGCACGCGGCCGGCCGGCCGGAGGACCGCCCGATGCTATGCCAGGTGCATCTCGGGCTGATGCAGGGCATCCTTGCAGAAGCGGGGGGTCCGCTCGAAGCCGAGTGCGTGCGCGAGGCCGCGCTGCCCTCCGAATGCACCGTGCAGCTGCGCGACACCGCCGCGCAGGCGTCGAACAGAACGGGAGTCGCTCATGGAATGGCTTGATCCGCTCGCCCTGGCCCGATGGCAGTTCGGCCTGACGACCGTCTACCACTACCTCTTCGTCCCGCTGACGATCGGCATGGCGCTGGTCGCCGCCATCTTCCAGACCGCGTGGGTGCGTACCGGCAAGGTGCAGTACCTGCACCTCACCCGCTTCTTCGGCAAGATCTTCCTCATCAACTTCGCGATGGGCGTCGTCACCGGCATCGTGCAGGAGTTCCAGTTCGGCATGAACTGGTCGGACTACTCCCGCTTCGTCGGCGACGTCTTCGGCGCCCCGCTCGCCTTCGAGGGCCTGCTGGCGTTCTTCTTCGAGGCGACCTTCATCGGCCTCTGGATCTTCGGCTGGGACAAGCTCCCGCAGAAGATCCACCTGGCCACCATCTGGTGCGTCTCGATCGGCAGCATCCTGTCGGCGTACTTCATCATCGCCGCCAACGCGTTCATGCAGAACCCGGTCGGCTACACGTACAACGAGGTGACCAACCGCGCCGAGCTCACCGACTTCTGGGCGCTGCTGACCAACCCGGTCGCCCTCGCCGCGTTCCCGCACACCATCTTCGGCGCGCTCATGTTCGCCGCCGGTGTCGTCATCTCGGTGTCCGCCTGGCACCTGGCGCGCGGGCAGCACTTCGACACGATGCGCATCTCGCTGAAGTTCGGCCTCTGGGCGATGATCTTCTCCACCGCGGGCGTCGTGCTCACCGGCGACCAGCTGGGTCTGGCGATGTACGCCGCGCAGCCGATGAAGATGGCCGCCGCCGAGGCGACGTTCAACACCGTCTGCGGCGCCGACGCCTCCTTCAGCATCTTCACGCTGGGCACGCCGGACGGCAGCTCGGAGCTGTTCTCGATCCGGGTGCCGTATCTGCTGTCGCTGCTGTCGACCCACACGCTCGATGCCTGTGTGCACGGCATCAACGACCTGAACGCCGAATACGCCCAGACGTACGCGAGCACCGGCCTCACCGACTTCGCCCCCGTCCTGTGGATCACGTACTGGTCGTTCCGCTGGATGATCGGCCTCGGCATGGCTGCCGCCCTCGTCGCCGTCGCGGGCCTCTGGGTCACCCGCAAGAAGGCCACGAGGCCGGTCGCGCCGTGGATGTGGAAGGTCGCGATCTGGTCGTTCCCGCTCGCGCTCGCCGCCAACATCATGGGCTGGGTGTTCACCGAGATGGGTCGACAGCCCTGGATCGTGTTCGGCCTGATGTCCACCCGCGACGGCGTCTCGCCCGGCGTGAGCGGGCTCGAGGTCCTGATCTCGCTGATCGCCTTCACCGCGATCTACGCCGCGCTGGCCGTGGTCGAGGTCCGGCTGATCGTCAAGGCCGCCCAGAAGGGGCCGGACACCGACGAACAGCCCCATGAGGAGACGGCTCAGCTGCCGTCGGTCGTGTACTGAGAGGAACGAGCATCATGGATCTCGCAACGATCTGGTTCTGGG
The DNA here is from genome assembly GCF_044756645.1 of Microbacterium sp. NPDC091676. NCBI lineage: Bacteria > Bacillati > Actinomycetota > Actinomycetes > Micrococcales > Microbacteriaceae > Microbacterium > Microbacterium sp. NPDC091676. Next base: position 2,672,991 of record NZ_JBIVTI010000001.1, read on the forward strand.
TGGTCGCCTTCCTGTTCGTCGGCTACTTCGTCCTCGACGGGTTCGACTTCGGTGTGGGCATGTCGCTGCCGTTCCTCGGCAAGAACGACGTGTCCCGCCGACAGGTCATCAACACGATCGGTCCCGTGTGGGACCTCAACGAGACGTGGGTCATCGTGGCAGGCGCCTCGCTCTTCGCCTCGTTCCCCGAGTGGTACGCCACGCTGTTCAGCGGGTTCTACCTGCCACTGCTGCTCATCCTGCTCGCGCTCATCCTCCGCGGCGTCTCGTTCGAGTACCGCCATCAGCGGGAGAGCCGGAAGTGGAAGCAGGGCTTCGACCGGATGATCGTCATCGGCTCGGTCGTCCCGGCACTGCTCTGGGGTGTCGCCTTCGGCAACATCGTGCAGGGGGTGGCGATCGATGAGAACCACATCTACGTCGGCGGCTTCTTCTCTCTGCTCAACCCGTACGCGCTGCTGGTCGGCGTGACGACCCTGCTGCTCTTCTTCCTGCACGGCGTGCTGTTCGTCGCGCTGAAGACGGACGGCCAGGTGCACGAGGACGCGCAGAAGCTCGCGAAGAAGGCCGCCATCCCGACGATCCTCGTCGCGGCCGCGACGGTGATCTGGACGGTCGCGATAGCGATGGGCCGCGAGGCTCCGCTGCTCTGGCTGGTCATCGGAGCCGGTGCGCTCGCGGCGGTCAGCCTGATCGCGGCGGTCGGCTTCTCGCTGGTCCGCCGCGAGGGGTGGGCGTTCTTCTCCGGCATGCTCACGGTCATGTTCGCCGTCGTCATGCTGTTCTCCGCCCTGTTCCCGTTCGTGATGCCGTCGACCATCGACCCGGCGTACAGCCTCACGATCGCCAACGCGTCCAGCACCCCGTATACGCTGCAGATCATGAGCTGGACCGCGCTGATCGCCCTTCCGCTGGTCATCGCGTACCAGACCTGGACCTACTGGGTGTTCCGCAAACGCGTCACCCGCCGGTCGATCGAGGGGGCTCCGGCGCACGCGTGAAACCCGTCGATCCGAGGCTGCTCCGATACGCGGCCGCCGCCCGGGGGTTCCTCCTGGCGTCGGCCGCGATCGGCATCCTCCAGACCGCGGTGACGATCGCCTTCGCGTGGCTGCTCACCGAGGCGGTCGTGGGGGCCATCGCGGGGCGCGACGTCACCGCGACCCTGCTCTGGCTGCTCGGGACCGCCCTCCTGCGGGGTCTGCTCATCGCCGCCTCCGACGCCGCGGGCACGCAGGCCGCCGCCCGGACCGGGATGCAGCTGCGCGCGGCGCTCGTCGCGGCCGTCGGACGCCTCGGCCCGGGGTGGCTCGCACAGCGCAACCAGACGCAGATCGCCGTCACCGCCGGTCACGGCTTGGAAGCCCTGGATGCGTACTTCGCGCGGTACATCCCGCAGCTCGTGCTCACCGTCATCGCGACGCCGGTGCTCGTCGCGGTCATGTGGTGGCAGGACTGGCCGAGCGGGCTCACCGCCGTCATCACCCTGCCGCTCATCCCGCTGTTCCTCATCCTCATCGGCATCGCGACCCGCACGGTGCAGAAGAAGCAGTGGCAGACGCTGCAGCACCTCGCCGCCCGCTTCGCCGACACGGTGCAGGGGCTGTCGACGCTGCGGCTGTTCGGCCGGGACCGTCGGGCGGCCGACCGCATCGAGGTGACCGCCGACGAGTACCGCCGCGAGACCATGAAGGTGCTGCGGTTCTCGTTCCTCTCCGGATTCGCGATGGAGCTGCTGTCGTCGCTCGCGGTCGCGCTCATCGCGGTCGCGGTCGGGTTCCGGCTGCTGTCGGGCGACCTGAGTCTGGAGGTCGGTCTCTTCGTGCTGCTGCTCGCCCCGGAGGCCTTCCTCCCCATCCGTCAGGTGGGCGTGCAGTTCCACGCGGCGGCCGAGGGCGTCGCGGCCACGGAAGACGTCTTCGATGTGCTCGATGCGGCGCGTGACCGGGACCGCGGTGGGGTGCGCCCGCACGACCTCGGCACGGATGCACGACCGACCCCCGTGGACTCGACCGGCAGCCGTGTCGACGTCGTGCCGGGGGGACGCGGACTCGTGGTCGAGGGGCTGCGGGTGCGGGACCTGCCGCCGGTGTCGTTCGTCGCGGAGCCGGGGACGGTGACCCTGATCGAGGGGCCGAGCGGCTCGGGCAAGTCGAGTCTGCTCGCCGCCCTCCGCGGAGCGGTGGACCACACGGGCTCGGCGACCTGGGACGGACGGGACGTCGTCGACCTCGCACCCTCCGACTGGCTCGCCTGGGCCGGGCAGGCACCGGGACTGCTGCGGGGCACGGTCGCGGAGAACGTCGCCCTCGGGGATGCCGATCCCGACCTCGCCCGTGTGCGCAGCGCTCTGGATACCGCCTGCGCCGAAGGGATCGAGGCCGACCGCGTGCTGGGCGTGCAGGGCGCAGGGCTGTCCGGAGGACAGGCGCAGCGCGTCGCGGTGGCCAGGGCGCTGTACCGCCACGCCGGGATGCCCGAGCGACTTCTCGCTCTGGATGAGCCCTCCAGCGCCCTCGACGCCGACACCGAGGAGCGGCTGTGGCGGTCGCTGCGCGCACGGGCGGATGCCGGCGCCACCGTCCTGCTCGTCTCGCACCGCCGCTCGGCCCGGGACATCGCCGACCGGATCGTGGCGCTGGGGGTGAGCGCATGAGCGAGACGACCCGCAACGACCGGGTCCGGGCGGTGCTCCGGCTCGCGCAGCCGCCGTTCCGACGCTTCCTCCCCGGGCTGATCTGGGGTGTGCTGTCGGCGGCCGCCGCGGTGAGCCTGCTCGCGGTGAGCGGCTGGCTGATCGTGAGCGCGTCGATCGTCGACTCCCTCGTGCCGCTGTCCATCGCGGTCGTCGGGGTGCGGTTCTTCGCCGTGACCAGGGCCGTCACGCGGTACCTCGAGCGGCTGAGCGGTCACGACGCCGCGCTCCGGCAGCTCGCCACGACCCGGTCCGACATGGTGCGCCGCCTCATCCCGCTCTCGCCGGCGGGGCTCGGCGCGACGGACCGCGGCCAGGTGCTCGCGGCCCTCGTCGACGACGTGGAGAACCTGCAGAACCTCCCGCTCCGGGTCGTGCAGCCGCTCGCCGTCTCGGGCGTCGTCGCCGTGGGGGCCGTCGGCTTCCTCGCCTTCGTGTCGCCGCCCGCCGCGCTCACCCTCGCCGTCTGCCTCCTCGTCGCCGCGCTCGCCGCCGTCGGGCTGGGCTGGATCTTCGGCTCCCGTGCAGAGGCCGCGGTGTCGGCGCGTCGGGCCGAGGTGTCCGCGGCCCTCGTCGACTACTTCGGCAGCCTCGACGTGCTGCTCGCGTTCGGCGCGGAGGCGCAGGCCCGAGAGCGGATCCGCGTCGCGGATGCCGCCCTGCGTCGGGTCGTCGGTCGGGCGTCGCTGGCGCAGGCCGTCGCCGCCGGCGTCGTCTCGCTGATGGCCGGCGCCGCCTCGGTGTGGGCGCTGGCGGTGGCAGCCCCTGGCCTTGCCACCGGGGCCATCGACGCCCCGTGGCTCGCGGTCGCCGTGCTCGTGCCGATGGTCGTGTTCGAGGTGTTCGGCGCCGTGCCGATCGCGGCGGCCTCGTGGCGGAGCGTCCGCGCAAGCGCGGAGCGCATCGTGGACGTGCTGCCCGAACGGATGCCGCCGGAGCTGCGGACCGACGCGGGGGAGGACGTCGAGGTCGACGGCGTCCCCGCGCTCACGCTGCGGGGAGCCACGGCGCACTGGCCCGGAGGAGCGGCGGCGCTGACCGGCATCGACCTCGACCTCGCGCCCGGCGAGCGGGTGCTCGTCTCCGGGGCGAGCGGGGCGGGCAAGAGCTCGCTGGCGGCCGCGCTCGTGGGCTTCCTCCGCGTGGACGGCGAGTACCGGATCGGCGATCTCGACGCGGCGGCGCTGTCCGGGCCGTCGCTGCGCCGCGTCGTCGGCCTGTGCGAGCAGCAGCCGCAGCTCTTCGACGAGGACGTGCGGCAGAACCTCCTCTTCGCCAGGGACACGGCCACCGACGAGGAGCTCCTCGCCGTGCTCGACCGCGTGGGACTCGCGGCGTGGGTGCGCGAGTGCGGAGGCCTCGATGCGCGAGTGGGCGACCGCGGCGCGCTGGTGTCCGGAGGTCAGGCGCAGCGGATCGCCCTGGCTCGCGCGCTGCTCCGCGGCTTCCCGGTGCTCGTGCTGGACGAGCCGACGGCGGGCGTCGACCCCGAGGCCTCGGATGCTCTGCTGCGCGACCTGCTGCGGGCGACGGGGGAGCAGTCGGTGCTGCTCATCTCGCACGTGGCGCCGCCCGCGGGGACGGTCGACCGGGTCGTGCGGATCGAGGGCGGCCGGACGGTCTGAGCCTCAGCCGACGAGGTTCATGTCGGCGGGCGGCTCCATCACGATGCCCTGCGCCTCGAACGCGCGACGGCGCTCCTCGATCCGTCGGTGCATCTCCACCTGGGCCTCGTCGACCACACGCGGGTCGAGGTCGACCGTCGGGGGATGCGGGTCGCCGTGGTGCGCGGCGATGTACGCGTCGAGCTCGGGACCGCTGGTCCAGGAGGTGATGAGCGCGTACCGGGGACCTGTCCCGCGATGCCACACGGCGTGCCAGAAGCGCTGCGTGTCGACGATGATCCGGGAGCCGGCGCGCAGCGGCAGCCGCACCTCGGTGGCCGGGTCGAACCGGTCGGAGCGGAGGATGAGCATCGAGTCGGTGTCGTCGGTGAGGTTGTCATACCCGCGGACCACCCAGCCCGTGCCCGGCTCGTTGAGGCGGTTGTTGTCGTCCTGGTGCAGGTTGTAGATCGCGTCGGCGTAATCGTTCGGCTGAAGCTCGATGACTCGGCAGCGGCCGACGCCGGCGCCCGGGGCGAGGGCGCGGCGCTGCAGGGTCGGGGCGATCGCGACCTGTGAGGGAATCCAGACGCCGTCCTTGTCGGTGCGCGGCGGCGTGTGGTTCCAGAAGCCGTTGCAGTCGATCTCGCCCGCATAGCTCGACAGCGGCGCGAAGCGGGTGATGCCGGAGGAGCGCCAGCCGACGTACTCGAGGTCGAGCCACTCGGACGGGTCCACCGGGGTGGTCTCGTCGTCGAGGACCACGTATCCGGTCTCGGCGAGTGCCGCAGACGTGATGAATCCCATGCTGCTTGCATCCTTCCCGTCGTTCTGCCCCCGGAGGCGGCGGGTTCTTAGGCAATCCTAATCCCGACCTCCCCTCGCCGACCCACCCCCTTGCGTGTGTCCCACCCCCTTCCGGCCGCACGCAGAGGGGTGGCTCGGCCGGAAGGGGGTGGGTCGGCGAGGGATATTCTGAGGGCATGACGCAGCCCCAGGGTGCCCTTCTCGTGGGCAGTGTGAACTTCGACGACGCCGAGACCACGATGCGCACCGCGGCGGAGCTGCTCGGCGACCGGTTGCGTCGCATCCCGGACGGCGAGGTCGGCAAGCGGTTCCACTGGATCATGTTCCAGCCCGACGTCATCGGCCAGGCGGACGGCATCGAGCGGATCGGCGACGAGCCCATCCCGTTCCCCGCCGGCATCGACGCCCGGGGCCTCCGGATCGCCGAGGGCGTGGACCCGGCGACGATCGCGCTCCCTGCGCTCGGCTACGCCTCCGCGGCGATCGAGTCGTACGGGCTCTTCGCGCGGCTGCGTGAGGAGGGAGTGGTCGCGGCGGGCACCCGGTTCCAGGTGTCGCTGCCGACACCGCTCGCCGTCATCTCCTCGTTCTTCCACGGCGACGACCGGGCCGCGATCGAGCCCGTGTACACCGCCGCGATGCTCGGTGAGCTCGACGGGATCCTCGCCGCGATCCCCCACGAGGACCTCGCGGTGCAGTGGGACGTCGCGAGCGAGATGGGCATCCTCGAGGGGGCCTCCGGCTACGGCGCCGTCATGGAGGCGTGGTGGCCCGGTGACCCGTTCGACGGACTCGTCTCGCGTCTGGCCGCCCTCGTCGACGCCGTCCCGGACGACGTCGAGGTGGGCGTGCACCTCTGCTACGGCGACGCGGGGGAGAAGCACTTCTTCGAGCCGACCGACGCCGGCTCCCTCGTCCGCTACGCCAACGCCGTCATCGCCGCGGCCCACCGTCCGCTCACCTGGCTGCACCTTCCCGTGCCGATCGGCCACGATGACGAGGCGTACTTCGCTCCGCTTGCCGCGCTCACCCCGGTCGAGGAGCTCTACCTCGGCCTCGTGCACCGGGAGGACGGCGCGGAGGGTGCGCGTCGCCGGATCGCTGCCGCCGTCCGGTTCGCGCCGGAGTTCGGCGTCGCCACGGAGTGCGGCATCGGGCGTGCCCCCGCCGGATCCACGGAGGGCATCCTCCGCGCCCACGCCGAGGTCGCCACCGCCTGGTGACCCGCCGATTCGCGCGCTCGGCCCCGGTGTCGTAAACTGATCCGCGGTGACGTGTCCGAGCGGCCGAAGGTGCAACTCTCGAAAAGTTGTGTAGGGTAACCCCCTACCGTGGGTTCAAATCCCACCGTCACCGCCACCACGAAGGCCCCGACTCCCCTGAAACACGGAGATGCGGGGCCTTCGTCATGTCCGGGATCGCGAGCGTGATAACGTAGATGTCGTTCACGGGCCTATGGCGCAGTTGGTAGCGCGCCTCGTTCGCATCGAGGAGGTCAGGGGTTCGAATCCCCTTAGGTCCACCGAGAAGACGGCCGATCAGTTACGAGAAATCATGACTGATCGGCCGTTTTCGCATCCGTATGTGCCTCTGTCTGCCCCGAACTTTGCTCATCGAACTGAGTTCGCCATGTGCCTCGGGGCACCCTTTTTCCCTTCTGAACTGGTTAGTTTCCCATCGAGAGTGTTTTGAATCCCGTTTGGTGTCTACCGGTACGTGTCATGCGTATCGGTACCCAGCTCAAAAGGTCCAGACGGGTGTTGGGTCCGGGTCCTCGCTCATTGAAGTCCTGAGTCGCCAGTTGCTCGCTTCTTCGAGAGTTGCTCTCGGGCCATTGCGATGATGATCCGTGCCATCTGATCCGGGTCCACACTCGGGTTGGTCTCGGAGAAAACACCGAGGCGTCGCGTCGACTTCTGCGGCCGGCGTGAGGCGGCGCGGGTCGGGGTTCGAACCGTTGGGCTCTTACGAGGTTCGGGGTCCGCTCTTCGCTCTGCCTTGAGGCTTGCGAAGGCTCGATATGCAAGGCCAGACTGCCGGACGAGGTTCGGATCGCGTTTGATCGCTTCGTTTCTAGCGCTAGCGAAGTCAGAACTGCGGAGCGGCGAGTCGAAGAGGTAGAACGCGCGCAGTGTATCCCGCTGCTCGATGGTGAGGCGGGCAAGCAAGACGCCGCCCCTCTCCCAGTCTGCGCGCAGGGCGGCCCGGCGGTTGCGATAGTCTGTGCTGTTGATTCTGGGCATGAGCCACTGTCGACCCGCCTTCCACAGCGTTCTTCCGCGGTGATGCATCGTAGTTCCGGTGCCGCGGCGGGACGCAGCCTCTGAACTCAGTCGTGCTCACTCATGTCCTGGCCGGGATGCCACCTCGATCGGGCAGCCCCCCGTTGTGGCCTCGCGACAGCGTCGGGGTGCCGTCCTCGTCGAGCATTCGTACGACGCGTCCCGCTTCGATGTCACGTCTCGCCAGAGAACTCGGTGTCTCCAAAGAGAAGCCTTTGCCAGGCGCAACCTGATCCCAACCGCGGGAGTCCCTTGTTACTGTGATCGCCGTGCTGGTCAGAGTCGGCAGCAGTGCGAGCAGGTCCTCGAGACGGCTAACTACCGCTGAACCATGGCGTCCGGGGGCCTTGGCGCGTGTAACTAGAGAGACCGCATCTTTGTCCGCAACGACAACGTCGCAGTACGGAATCGCGATACTCAGCGCATCAATGTCACGCAGGATGTTCCAGCTCCATGTTCGGTTCTTGTCGCGAAAGATCTCGAGCTTCGTTTCCGCGGCGATCCGTAACGTCGGGACGCGCTCTACGAAGGACACGACTCGTTTGCGCGACGTGACTCCGTCCGCGGTTGGACTGATCGCCCAAAGTGACAGGCGGTACTCGTTGAACAGACCGTTCAGCAGGTCGAGGTACTCGTGGCTGAGCTCGCGAGCAAGCAACCACACACGAAGTTCCGCACGTGAGACTCCGGGATACTCGAGCAACTGCTCATCGAGAAGCTGCTCCCAAGCGAGACGGCTATTCTCAGCGCTCTCGAGCTCGCGTGGTTCGCGATACCCGTCTTCTCGCAGGGCCGGCAGATCCTCATCCGCGGGTCCTGCCAATAGCCTCGCTTCTGCATATTGGTTGACGCTGCGTAGCCAAACAGGATCAACGGATGTGACAACGCGACCGTCAGGATCCAAGACACGCATGAATGCGTGGACTCCACGGAAGGCCCAGTTGGCTCCGATCCCCAGGGGATCGATTTCCTTCGGGCGGAACGTCGGGCGTCCCACTGTTTCATGCAGAGCCACAAGGAATTGGTGGCGCATGAGATCGGTCTGGCGGCGAAGAGTCCGCATCTGGCTCACGACGGCCATCACACTCGCCAAGTCGGATCGTTGGCGAGGGTCAGTGATTCTCAAAGTCTCCTCGTAGTGAGTCGCGGATAGAGGGAAGGCCACTCCAGCTGCACTTGCTTCAAGGATGGCGTGCAAGGCTTCGACGTCGACCGCGGCACGCGGGCGACCAGCTGCCGCAAGAGCCAGTCGAATCCACACCCACTGGTCGAGGTAGACGACTGGGCGTCGCGGTGAGTTCGCTTTTGGTAACGACACCTCTTCATTCTCGCGATGGTCACGGACATCGCCCTGGACCTTACCGATCCCCGGAGAACCTGAATAGCCTCCAATCTTGGTTTTGTCCCGAAGAAGCCGGGAATCTCCCTCTCGGGAAGTTTGCATCGAGGAGCTCTTGGACCCCCCTGGTGACACCCGGGCCCCTTGCTTCGAAGCAGGCACGGGCCGCGAGATAGGCATCCCAGTTGCCGGCGCCGAGCGAGCGCGCATGGTGAAACGCGGTAGCGAAGATGAGAGCAACATGGTCGTTGACCGGCGCTGACGTGGAGATGACAGTTCGGCACCCTTTCTCGAGCAGAGCGACGTCCAATGGCACCGCTCGCGCGCTGCGGCCGACATCGAACCTGCCCGTGCCGGTGCTGCACGCCGACAAGAACGCGATCGCAGTGCCCTCAGCGTTTACGTCGCGCAAAATAGCCGGCGCAGATAGGAAATCTTCGTTGGCGAGAAGGATGCCGGTTTCGTGCTCGCGTCCGCCGGCGATGCCGTGACCGGCGATATGAACGACCTCCGGCCACGCTGTGCGCCATCCCGTGCTGACTCGAGGGCTGCCTGTTAGAGACGCAACGATATTCAGCTCCGCATCGGCTGCGGCAATGTACTGGCTGCCCTCTCCCGGGTGACCGAGTATTAGCGCGGCACCGGTGACCATTGGTTGCCGGTTCTCGTGCAGCAGGCGCAAGGCGTGCGCGTAGGTCGCCGTTCGGAAGCCCAGTCGGAGCGCCGCATCATGGAGTGGGAGGGAATACGCACCCAACCCGGCGGAGATCACCAACTCCGTCACCCCCTTGCTGAGTAGCTCGCGTAACGGATCCAGGAGCTGGGTCAGTGAATCGGACCAGGAGCCGTCCGTCTCAGGATGATCCTGATCGTCGAGCGTGTCCAGCGGCGTAACGGCCCCGTCGAGTACACCGTCGGGTGTACGAAATACGACAGAGGAGGAGAACCAGGCGGTGTCCTCCTTGACGGAGACATGAAGGAGCGCCTCGCCCGCACGGATCCGCTTGTCATGAGCTGGGGGGAGGGAGCGCTCTGCTGTAGCCTCGGCTGCGCGCAACGCTGAGGCCGCCTCTGCGAGTAGGCGCTCATCAACGATCCCGCCTCGTGCGTGCGTGCGTGCAGCGTCGTCGAGGACTTGAAGCTGCCACTTCCACGCGTCAACGACCTGCGGTGCGGAGCTTCGGACGTCAAAGGACGGCAGGCTGGACTCAAAAACCGAGCGCTGACGCTGATCGATCATCTGCAGCAATTCGGTCGGGGACGGGGTGATGTCCATGGGACCCCGGGTGGATCCGGCCCACGCTGCCCTGTGCTCACGGATCTCACCAAGCGACGGAAAGGGAATGCCGAAGTTCCAAAGGTGTCGAAGCCGTCCATCTGGGTCCAGCCGGTAGAACTCGACTCGCACGAGCCCGACAATCAGCATCACGTCGAGCTGCTGCAGCGCGGTGTGGGCCCGGTAGTCAAACGAGAAGGGCAGATACGCGGGATCATCGTCGGGGTCCAAGACAATGAACAATTCGACCGAGGCTTCGTCTGGGAATCTCGCCGCGAGTGTCGGAGCATAGGACCAACGCAAAATACTGCGCTCGTCGCGATCCGTTTCTACAACGACCGATAGCGTGGCTACGTAGCCTGAGGAAGACCGCCAAAGCCTGGCTCCGTCTACGGTCACCACATCGCGGAACCACGCCGGGGTCTCTCCGTGGGCTCTTTTCGGCCATGCGCCCGGCATGAGCATCCACATATACATGTCTGACCGGGCGCCCTCTAGAACCGCGCGGGCGCTGTCTCGCTCCGGGTCCACTCCCAGCAGGCGGGCTTCGAGCGGCGTGAACCAGAACAGCACCGGCTTGTCGCGATGGGTCACATGTAGCCAGGTATAGAGCCTGTTTAGAGACAGACCCCCCGGGGCCAACGTGGAAGCGGAGGTCAGCCGATCTACGTAGTCCGGAGGTGCGTCCCACGCAGCAGACAACGACCCAACCCGCGCACTGAAGTGCGGGGACTCTATCCAGCGACCGACGGGAGAGTCGTCTAGCTGTTCGTACCGCCTCGCGGCCCACCGAGCCGATTGCAGGGAAGGAATCAACCACGCGGCGAAGTCCGGCCCGACGGCGCCACTGCGCCAACCGCGGATGATGAGATCTTCGACTTCGGTCTCGGTGAGGACCCCATCGATGGCAAGGTCCTGATCGTCCAATCCCAGCAGGTGGCCGACCCCACGGTGAGCACCACCAACAGCCGCGAAATCGGAGGCAACATAGCCAGCTCAGGGAACCGCTTCGCATCTCGTTCGGTGAATGCATCTTCAGCGACCGAGCGAAACCAATCTTGGCGTAGCTGGTCCAAATCCTCGGGCTTCATCTGGGCAGTATCGCAGGAATCCCTATAAGCGACACGCCATGACAAGCTCCAGGTCGCACTCTTGTACGCGATGTCGGCGCCATCCTCGCGCGACTGATATTCGTTGAACGCAGCAAGAATGCCGTGCATGAGTTGGCCGACGGGAGAGGCATCGATCTGCTCCGTAGCGGAGATCAGGGTGACGCCTCGCTTCTGAAGCTCTGCCATGACGAGAGCGTCGTCGATCTTTCGGCTGGTACTTCGGCAGATCGACGAGGCGCGCCACCTCTGATGAGATGCCGCTTGCGCTTGACGGCAGGAACTTTTCGTTCACAATGAGGCGCATATGAGCAGTTCTCGACGCGTCGCACGCCCTTGTGTTGGGGTACCCACCATTCTTGGGGGTGACGTGATTCGCGCCGAACTGGGGAGTTACCAATGACGGGAACGCCGGAACCGATACTGCCGCTGTCCTTGCTGGCTTCGAACCGGGAGCAATTCAACGCGGTCTTCTACGAGCCCGTGAGTGTTGCACTCCAGACCAAGACAAATCTGCATCTGCATGTACTGCGGGTGCAGAACGGCGACTTCGACCTTCCGGCCCTGTACCGCGTGCTTAAGAACAACAGCGTTGCGTATGTGCTGTCGCGCCTGAACTATCAGAAGGCGCTAGAGGATCCTGGGCGGATGATGGAAGTCGCGACAAAGGTGCAGTCACAGTTCCGTACGCCCGACGACAAGGCGGGTGAAGGTGGAGAGGTGATCCTGTACTCGCTATTGGAGGGGCACCTGGGCGCGCCCAAGATTCTCTCGAAGATGGAAATCAAGACGAGTAGTGAACACTACGTCCACGGGTCGGACGGCGTACATCTGCTTCGCACGGGGGATAACAGCTACCAGCTGATCTTCGGAGAATCAAAAATGTACGGGGATGCCGGTACGGTCGGGTCGAGCGCGAAGCGCGGGATAAAAGCCGCCTTCACTTCTGTTGGCAAGGTGCACGAGGACGGGTTCGACTTCGACACCTGGCTGGTGCAGTCCGAGCTGCTGAAGGAGGAGCTTGACGCGGAGAAGCTGGCGTTGCTGTCGGCGATCCTGCTGCCGTCGTCGGGCGGTGGTGACGACGAAATCAAGAAGCACAACGCCTTCGGCATCTTCGTGGGCTACGAGGTCGACGTGAGCGACCTGAAAGTGGAGGACATGGAGCTGGACGCCATCGAGGACGAACTCAGGAAGCGGGCGACCGACGCGATCGTCGCCCAGCACGACCTCATCAAGCACGAGATCACCGACCGTGGCCTCGGCGTGTACCCGATCCATATGTATGCCGTCCCATTCGCAAAACGAGGCGAGGGAGACAAGATGCACGGCATCGAGAGAATCCGCTTCGATCTGGCCGCGCAGCTTGGAAATCACGAGGCCAAGAAGTAGATGCCTGGTCAAATCGCCGCCGACGCGCTGTCGGACATGATTGTCGCGCGGTCGGACTACCAACAGGACCTTGCCGCCATCGAAGCCGCAGTTTCAGAAGTGTTCCTCACTGGGACTGCGTCTTCCGAGCTCACCGATGAGCAGGTCACTCGCCTGCTCCGATTCGCTGACATCATGTCGCACTCGACGCAGCCCGCCCACCGTGAAACGGCCTACACCATCATTGCGTTGCTGCGAGAGTACGAGGAGCTCGTCGGGCTGTCGGATCACGTGAGCACGCGCGCCGCAGCCGTCGCCACAGCCGTACTCATCGAACTGGGCAACTTCCCTGGCCTTCGGACGCTGTCCAACGCAACGGAATCGACCTACGCGCTGCCGGTTTCGCGGGGCATCCTGCGTGCAGCCAAGGAGGTCATGCAGGCGACCAAGCACGGGACAGCGACGCTCACGGACACCCAGTTCCAGATCGCTGAGAAGATGCGCGGGGAGGACTTCTTCAGCTTCTCGGGCCCGACGTCGCTAGGGAAGTCGTTCATCCTGAAGGATGCGATCTATGACATCGTGCGCCGCTCCGATCTGGATCAGCACTGCATCGTCGTGCTTGTCCCAACTAAGGCGCTCATTGGCCAAACCGCCGCCGACCTTCGAGAGCTGCTGAAGGATGTGCCGGAGGTGAATGTCGCGACCTTCCCGACGCTCCCGCTGTTCCTGCGCCGCACCTTTCCGCGCACCGTCTTCGTGCTCACTCCCGAACGCTTGCTGCGCTACCTCTCGAACTCGGTGCGCGACATCGACTACCTGATCGTCGACGAGGCCCAGAAGGTCATCTCCAAGAAGGACGCACGCTCCTCGATCTACTACCACGCGATCGTGGAGACCACCCGCCGGTTCGCGACCAAGCTGATCTTCGCGTCCCCGAGCATCGAGAACCCGGAGCTGTTTCTCGAGCTGTTCGGGAAGGCGACCAACGGTGCGCTCGCGGTGCGCGAACGCACGGTGGCTCAGCAGCGCTACTTCGTGGACCTAGTCGACCGTGCCCAGTATTTCCTGTCCGCAGCGAGCGGTGGAGAAGGGAAGCTGCAGGCAGTACCCGACGCCCGCACGCCGATTCAGCTGGTGACATCGCTGAGCGCCGAACGAAAGTCAATCGTCTACATCAACAGCTCGGCGAAGTCTGCCGAGTTCGCGCTTGAGCTCGCAAAGACGCTGCCGAAGGCCACAGACCCCACCATCGCCGAACTGATCAAGTTCGTGAAGGAGCACATCCACAAGGACTACTTCCTCGTGAAGACGCTCGAGCACGGCGTCGCGTTCCACCACGGGAAGATGCCACAAGAGGTGCGCGAGAAGGTCGAGGCCTCCTTCTCCGATCCGACGTCGAAGCTTCAGTACGTCGTCTGCACTTCCACTCTCCTCGAGGGTGTCAATCTCCCGGCGAAGAACATCTTCGTCCTCAATGACACGCATGGGCCGGCGGGCTTCGGGAAGATCGACTTCGAGAACCTTGCCGGACGTGCCGGGCGCCTCACATACGACTTCTCCGGCAACGTCATCTGCGTGCGCCATGAGTCGAATGGGTGGAGCGAGACTCGACGGGAGCTGATTCCGCGCGGCGAGCCGATCATCGCGGAGAGCTTCCTTGTCAATCCGGGCAACAAGCGCAAAGACTTCACTGACATTGGGTACGTGCTTCGGGGGGAGCCGATCCCGAGCAACCCCTCCAACGACGCCAAGCGCACCGTCGAGCAATACACGTCGATTCTCATGCTGCATGTCCTCGGCAAACAGCAGACACCGCTTCGTGCCCTCTTCCTGGAGAAGGTGAAGGATGGCGCGAAGCTGCTCGATCGTGCCGTCACGTCCTTTACTGGCTCGGAGGAGGTGCTTCGCCGCGCACCCGGCATCCAGCCGAAGTATCAGAACGCGGTGTGGGACGACCTCACCGAAGGGCGGGCAGGCGCGCTGGTGCCTGCGGACACGGTCGATCTGGACTACTCCCTGTTCGAGCAGGTATTGATTCGTCTCGGGGCCTCGTACAACTGGATCGTTGAGGAGTCTGGCGGCAACGATGACCGGCTCGTGCCTGCCACAGAACCTGGCTACAGCGCACGTCTCCGGTACTGGGCGATGCTGATGTCGTACTGGGTGAAGGGTGACCCACTCGTTCTCGTGCTGAGTCGCACAATCGCCTACCACGCTGAGCAAGGCACGATCACCTACCGGGACTGGACGCGGGACCCATCCCTGGTAGTCGAACGCTTTAACGCCCGCGACCCGAAACACATCAACCTCATCATCGAAAAGACCTTGCGGGACCTTGAGACCGGACTCCGGTTCAAGATCATCAGCTACCTCGAGAACTACTACGACCTCGCCGTTCAAGCAATGGGTGCGGACGGCGCAGGGATCAACGTGGCCAAGCTCGTGGAGTATGGCTCGAGTGACCCACGGGTGATCAACTTGCAGGAAGTTGGCTTCTCTCGTGCTGTCGCACTCGACCTGACCAGCAAGTACGCCAGCCATCTCACCTTCACGTCGGGCGGAGAGCTCGAGGCGGTCGACGTCGATGCGCTCCTTGCCCTGGCTGACGTTGCGGATGAGACGCGTGAGGAGCTCGAGAACATCCTGCGCAAGGCACCCGTTGCTTCCGGCGAAACCGTGTAGGTGGGACCGTGAATAGACAAAGCCCGTGTTACTCAGGGCCCCGAGCGCGGAGCGTCCGAGTTCCCGGTGACAGACTGCTCGGTACGGTTGATGCCGTGACCCGTTCTATCGGCATGCCCCGGCGTGTCAATGAGTGATGCCCCGGGCAGCGCCCATGGCCTGTCAAGGGAGGATCGGGAGGCGTTCTCGGCTGCGCTTCTCCGTTTCTTTGATGAGCTCGAACCTCTGCTCCTGGGCGGATTCGGCGAGGAGCTTCCGGGCTCGCGGGCCGAGCGTTTAGCGCAGGGGACGTTTCCGTCCAACTCCCAGGGGCCGTATCCGGGACGAAACGCGCTCGAGACGGTGCTCTTCGCGACCCTGGCGGGGCTGGATCATGCGCGGCTGCTTGCGAGGGCCCTGCTGCACGACGACGCCGCATTCTCTATCGCGACGCTCGCGCGCGGGGCCGTGGAGGCGTATGCGCGGGCCTGGTGGATCAGAGAGCCGGACGAGGATTCGGCGATACTGGTTCGCTGGCTCTCAGGCTTGGCATCGGAACTGAGCACGTTTGATCGCCTCCGGCCCGACGCGGTCCTCCATGAGATGCGTGGCCGCAACACGGACGCGGCTGCTGTGCTCGCCGGCGTGATCGACGATATTGAACAGCTGACAGGCAGTCGAACCCCGCTGAAGGTTAGTTACACCGCCCTGGCTGCCTCCCTGGCAGACCAATGGAAGGCGGACGGCCGAGTGGTGTACTCGGATTTATCCGGCGTGGCGCATGGAGAGTCTCTCGGGATACACGGCTTCGTGACCGTTGATGAGGATTTGAGCATCTACCGTGTGGAGCTCAGCGCGCGGTGGGGTCTTATGGCCACACAATGGACGCTCTCGGCGACAGCCCTCGTGAGTCGTGAGGTGCTCAGAATACTCGGCAGGGATATCCCGCAGGCACATCCTTGCGCGGTCGCTCATGACGCTGCGGCGAACCTGCTTGCCTCAGCTCGCGGGCGCATCCTCCATCCTGACTCGGCTTCCGAACGTTAGCTCTCATCATGTTCAAGCTTGACGCGTCGGGCGGTGCTGTATGACCGAAGAGATCGCCCCGATCAGCAAAATGCGGACACTCTTCCTCGTGTTCATGGCGCACTCTTGACAGCCTGACACAGGCGCTCTTCAGCCAACAGCCCGCGCTGACGTTCAACGAGAAGAGTCCGACCTTGATGGTCGAGATCACTCGCCACGTAACAGTGCGGGCTCTTTTCGTGCTTGCCGTTGTTGCGCACTGTGAGGCGCATGGCAGCATGGTGCGGCTTCGAGTGGCCGCACTCGACTCGCGACCCTGCCGCGTGATTCAAGCAGCGATGCAGCCTGGAGAAGCCCGTGTCCCCGTAGACCGGGCGGTGACTTACCGAGCCTGCGTGACGGCCTTGATGATCGTGTTCGTCGAGATGCCAAGCTGCCGCCCGGTTGCGGCGGCCGATGCGCCTGCGGCGTGCTTTGAGCGGGCCTCATCGACTTCAGCCGCGGTCATGCGTCGCAACGTTGAGACACCAGCGCCCGCCAGATGCTTGCCCGCGGTCTGCCGGGTGACGCCCAACGCCTTTGCGGCCGCGACGACGCTACCGTGGTGCTGGTAGTGCGCGAGAAGCTGCTCGATCTCATCTGGCCGAAGTTGACGTGCCGTTCTTGGCGCGCTCGTTCTAGCGCCGTTCCGCTTGGATTTCTGGGCCTTCTCGACGAGATCCCTCACGCCGTGCGGCGCACCCATATGTTTCGAGTACGCATGCAGCAGGTCCACAGGAACAGAACGCAAGAACCTCGCACCGCATCCTCGCGGGGCGAGGTTCTTTCGTTGGGGCACGCGACCGATCCGATCGCAGCGACGAGGCCGCTCAGCAGCGGCCGGGGGTTCGATTCGGTGCCCCTAGGCTGAGGGCATGGACGCGACGCCCAGCGAATCCGGCTCGACCCTGCACACGCATGCCGTCGACAGCCAGCGCCGTGCGGCGGCCCTCGGCGACGGGAATCGGGTGCTGTCGCGCACGCAGAAGGTGTACGTGGCGCTGCGGGACGACATCGTCCGCACCCGGCTCGCCCCAGGCGAGGTCGTCATCGAACCCGAGCTGGCCGCGCGCTTCGGGGTGTCGAAGACGCCGGTGCGTGAAGCCCTGCAGATCCTCGTCGTCGAGGGGCTCGTCGTCGCCCTTCCTCGACGCGGATACGTCGTCCGCCCGCTGGGCATCAACGAGGTGCGCGAGGTGCTCGACCTGCGGTTGATCATCGAACCGCCGATGGCGGCAGGGGCGACGCGCTACGGCAACGAGGCCTTCGTCGAGGAGCTCAGCTCGATCCTGGACGCGCAGCGCACCGGCTCGGGCACAGCGGCGCTGACCGATGCGGCGCGCGCGTTCCACGAGTGCATCCTCGGCGCGGCGCGGAACGCACGCGCGAAGTCGCTCATGAGCGGCCTGTTCGACGAGACGACACGGAGCCACCACCTGATCCCGGCCATCGATGCGCGCATCCACTCGGACGTGGAGAACAACGGACACCAGCAGGTCCTGGAGGCGATCCGCACCGGAGATCCGCAGGCCGCCGAGGAGGCCATGCGCCGCCATCTCGTCGAGCTGCGCGAGTTCGTCCTCCGCGCCTTCCTCGAAGCCTGAGCCGCGCCCGCCACCCTGACCGGGATCGTGCGGATTGCTAGAGATATATCTCGGGAATATGACTATTGTGCCCAAGATATTTGGGAGCTATGGTGGTGCCGACACCGCGGTCGGCTCTTCGGCCTCGATGGGAGCTGCCGAGAGGATCCAGGTTTGTTGCGACGTCGCATCCGCACCTTCACCGAGCTGTTGAGCTTCGCTCCGCCCGCGCTTCCCACCGAGGCGACGCGCGTCGCCGGGGCGCGCTGTCTCGACGATCTGCGACGGCTCGCGAAGCGACGGGTGCCCGGATTCGTCTTCGACTACGTCGAGGGCGCCGCGGTGACCGAGCAGGCTGCGCGCGACAACGAGTCGTCCTTCGCCCGTCGCCGGTTCGTGCCCTCCGTCACGGAGAGCGCCGCGGGCGCGTCGCTCAAGACCCGCCTGCTGGGACGCGAGCACGCGATGCCGATCGGCATCGCGCCGATCGGTCTCACCGCCCTCATGCGTGCGGCCGGCGAGACCGACGGTGTCCGCGCGGCCGCGAACCGCGACGTGCCGTTCGTGCTCTCCACGATGGGCACCCGCAGCATCGAGCACGTCGCCGAGGCGGCCCCCGCCGCACGGCGATGGTTCCAGCTCTACCTGCGTCGCGATCGCGCGGCGTCCCTCGCGCTCGTCGAGCGGGCCGCCGCTGCGGGCTTCGATGCCCTCGTGCTGACCGTCGATACGCGCGTGCCGGGGCAGCGGTACCGCGACGATCGCAACCGGCTCTCGATGCCGCCGCGTCTGACCCTGCGCACCGCCACGCAGTCGGCGCTGCACCCGTCCTGGTCCCTGGATCTGCTGGCGCACGACGCGCCGGCCATGGCGAACTTCGGCCCGCGCTCCGGACGCGTCACCGACGTGGTGGGCAGCATGTTCGATCCCGCGCTGTCGCTGGACGACGTGCGCTGGCTGCGGATGCACTGGAGCGGGCCGATCGTCGTGAAGGGCGTTCTCTCCGCCGTCGACGCCGAGCGCTTCCTCGATGCGGGCGCGGATGCCATCTGGGTCTCCAACCACGGCGGTCGCCAACTGGACCGTGCGATCGCGCCCGTCGAGGTCGTCGGTGCGGTGCGCGCCGCCGTCGGCGACGACGTCCCGATCCTGCTCGACTCCGGGATCCGCAGCGGGCTCGACGTCGTGGCCGCGATCGCGTGCGGAGCCGACTTCGTCTTCCTCGGCCGGGGATACATGTACGGCCTCATGGCGGGCGGCCGGATCGGGGTGGAGCGCGCGCTCGACCTCGTGGCGGACGAGACCCTGTCGACGATGCAGCTTCTGGGCGTGCGTACGACCGCCGAGCTGCGCGGCCGCGGGAGCGCCGTCCTCGCGCCCCTCGGATAGCAACGACCACGCCAGCACTTTTCAATGACGAAAGGACACCCCATGGCCAACGAACAGCAACGCACCATGACCCCGCAGGCGAGGCGGGCGATCGCCGCCGCCTACTTCGGCACCCTCATCGAGTGGTACGACTACGCGCTGTACGGCGCCGCCGCGGGTCTCGTGATCGGCCCGCTCTTCTTCCCCGACGTGATCCCGGCCTCGGCCTCGATGCTCGCCTTCGCGACCTTCGCCGTCGGCTTCGTGGTGCGACCGCTCGGCGGGCTCGTCATCTCCCACCTCGGCGACCGGGTCGGCCGGAAGCCCGCGATGATCCTCACCATCGTGCTCATGGGTATCGCGACGGTGGGCATCGGGCTCCTCCCGACCGCCGAGGCGATCGGGGTGGCGGCACCGATCCTGCTGATCCTGTTCCGCTTCGTCCAGGGCTTCGGCGCCGGGGCGGAGCTCGCCGGCGCACTCACGCTCGTGGCCGAGTACGCCCCCGAGCGGCGGCGCGGCCGGGTCATCGGACTGGTCACCTCGGGTGCCCCCGGTGGAGCCTTCCTCGCGACGCTGGCCTTCACCTTCGCCTCGATGCTGCCGGGCGACGTGCTGCTCGGCGGGGCCTGGCGCATCCCGTTCCTGGTCTCCGCTGTCCTGTTCGTCCTGGCGCTCTGGATCCGTCGCCGCCTGGAGGAGACGCCCGAGTACCGGGATGCGGTGGCGAACGCGGAGCAGTCCGCGACGAAGGTGCCCTTGGCGGAGCTGTTCCGCCGCAGCCCCCGGGAACTCGTCATCGGCTTCTTCAGCGTCTGCGGGCACAACGTGACGAACTACGTACTGAGCGCCTTCGCGCTGAGCTACCTCACGCTGACGGTCGGGATGCCCCGGGTCGAGGCGCTGATCGCGGTGCTGGTGTCGTCGCTGCTCACCGCCTTCGCTCCCGTCCTCGGCGGGGTGGCGGTCGATCGCTTCGGGGCCAAACGCGTGGTGATGTTCGGCTCGGTCGCCGGGATCGTGCTCACGTACCCGGTCTTCCTCTCGCTGCAGTCCGGAGACCCGGTGCTCGCCGCGCTCGGCATGACGGCGCTCGGAGTCGTCGCCGTGGGCGCGACCGCGGCCTCCACCGGGACCTTCCTCACGAACCTCTTCCCGACCCGATACCGCTTCACCGGCGTCGCGACGGCCCGGGAGCTCAACGGCGCTCTGGTCGCCGGCCCGACTCCCCTCATCGCCACCGCCCTCGTCGCGGCCGCCGGGGGAGGGCTCTGGTTCGTGGTGCTGTTCGTCATCGGGGCCTGCCTGGTGTCGCTGCTGGCCGTCGTCGCGACGCCGAAGCGCATCGGGGACATGCAGCCCGAGGACCTCTCCGACTCCGCGCGGTTCGCGCCGACCGGAAGGGCGTCGGACTGAGCGGAACGGGCGACACGCCCGGGAATCGACGGTGATTTGCCCGATGCCCGGAACCCACGTAAGTTATTACCTGTTCGCCCCAAACGGTTGAGCGGAGGTCCTCGGACCGGCTCCCGTCAAGCAGCTAACACCTCCCGAATCCCACACACTCACTGAGTGAACAGGATGAAGGATGCTGATCCGTTCCCACGGTCAGGCCGAAGAAACTCGGACTTGACAACGGAAACGAGATCGGTAAGATAGAGAAGTTGCCCTGCGGGCCTGGTCGTGATGGCTGGGTCGTGGGAGCATCCGATCCTTGAGAACTCAACAGCGTGCACTTGTCAAATG
>NZ_JBIVTI010000002.1:0-671608 GCF_044756645.1 Microbacterium sp. NPDC091676
CATTTGACAAGTGCACGCTGTTGAGTTCTCAAGGATCGGATGCTCCCACGACCCAGCCATCACGACCAGGCCCGCAGGGCAACTTCTCTATCTTAGCCATCCCGACCCGCTTGTCAAATCGGCGCGCCGTGCGGATCTTGGATCCGCTGCGCAGCCGGTGACAGCCGCAGAAGGGGTGGATCTCCCATCCTAGGCGCAAGCGCCAGATCTCTCAAGTGAGAGAGGATCGGGAGTGGTTCTCCGCTTGAGGGGGGTGAAGCTCTCGGCTTCTCCGCTTCCCTGTGGGGCGAACAAGTAATAAGTTACGTGGATTCCGGGGGTCTGGCAAATCGGGCGCACCACCCCGGGCGTGTCGCACCCGCAGCTCGCAGCTCTTCGGCCGGGTCAGGGGCGCTTTCCGGCCGGATCGGTGCCGGGAGTAGCATCACGCCCATGACCCCGCACCCGTCCCCCGCCGCTGCCGATCTACTCGCCCGCGTCCGGCGGGAGATGGGCGAGGAGTCCTCATCCGCCTCTGCCCTCGCCGTCCTGCGCACCCGGGATGCCGTGCCGCTCCCCTCGCGCACCGCGACCGCGGAGCTCGCTCTCGTCAGCGTGGCCTCGGTCGCCCTCGCCGCAGGACTCGACCCGGCGTCCATCGATCCCCATCGAGTGGCCGTCGCCTATCGGAGCGACCGGTACCTGCGGGTCGACGGTGCTCCCCCGCCGGTGTGGGCGCCCCTCTCCAGATTCTGGGAGAGCTCCGACGGCTGGATCCGGACGCACGGCAACTACCCGCACCATGCTCGGGCGCTTCGTCGCGCGCTCGGCCTGACCGACGCGGCGGGTCCGGAGGCGGTCGCCCGCAGGGTGGCGGCCCTGTCGAGCGACGCGGCCGTCGGCCGGATCTCCGAAGCCGGTGGTCTCGCCGTCGCCGTGCGCCGCGAAGACCCGGACGCCGATCAGGCCCTGCGGAGCACTCCCCTCCTCGACGTCGCGACCATCGAGGCGGGGGACGCACGGCGGCGCGAGCGACGGAGCCCGTCCCCCGGCGCCTCGGCGCGCCTGCCCCTCGCCGGCCTCCGTGTGCTGGACCTCACGCGAGTGATCGCGGGACCGGTGTGCACACGGACTCTCGCTCTCCTCGGTGCCGACGTGCTGCGTCTCGATTCTCCGCAGCTTCCCGAGCTCCCGTGGCAGCACCTCGACACCGGTCATGGCAAGCGCACCGCACGTCTCGACGCCCGGTCCCCCGAACTGCGCGCCCTCCTCGAGTCGGCGGATGCGGTCGTGCTCGGGTATCGGCCCGCCGCGCTGAATCGGCTCGGCCTCTCCCCCGACGCTCTGGTCGATCAGCACCCGGGTCTCCTCGTCGCGCAGCTCAGCGCCTGGGGCCCCGATCATCCCGAGCGCGCCGGTTTCGACAGCCTCGTCCAGGCGGAGAGCGGCATCGCGATGATCGAGGGCGACGACGGACGGCCGGGCGCACTCCCCGCCCAGGCGCTGGATCACAGCAGCGGCTATCTCCTCGCCGCCGCACTCACCCGGCTGCTCCGTGCGCGCGACGGACACTCGCGCATCGTGCGCACGTCGCTGCGCCGCGTCGCCGCCGAGCTGCTCGCGCTGCCGCGCACGACGGATGTCGTGCGCGCTCCGGAGATCGACGCGTCGGCGCATCTCGCGCGATTCGACGTGGACGGGGTCCCGGTCGTGACGGCGGCACCGGCGCTCCCCGGGCTGACCTTCGCCGCCCCGCATGCCTGGGGTTCGGACGCACCACGCTGGTGAGCGGTTCCCCCGGTGCGGGAGGCCTCCGGGAAGCGGGATCAGACGGCGAGGCGGGGCCGTCGCACGGCGACGACCACGCAGAGGACCAGGGTGAGCAGGCCCCACACCGCACAGGCGGGCGGCAGCACCCGATACGCGAGATGCTGCACCGTGAAGTCGGCGGAGAGCGGACCGAACGCCAGCAGTCCACCGACCCACGCGACGACGAGGATCACCGGCAGCGAGAGCCACCACGCGACCCGCACGAACGTCGGAAGGATCCGCGGCGCACCCGCTCGCGGTGTCGCACGCCGCAGCCACAGCTCCGCCCAGATCGCCAGGCCCAGCAGGCCGAGTGCGCTGGATGCGTACTGGAGCCACTTGTAGCCGTCGAACGGACCCCACGAGTCCGCGAGCGCGGGCAGCAGCTCGACGCCCCACCGCGACTCGTGCGTGAACGCATCCCAGAGGATGTGCGAGAGCACCCCCAGCATCGCGGAGAGCACGAGCAGGAACGGATACAGCGACCGCGCGGACCGATACCGGGGGCGGTCGTCGCGGGTCAACGTCTCGACCCCGGCCCGGAGTCCGCTCGCACCCCACCCGGCGGGCAGCCGCGTGCTCACCCGGTCCGGCAGCAGCTCCAGGGTCGCGGGGCGCAGCAGGACACGCCACAGGAGGAAGAGCACGAGCGCGAGCAGCGCCGTCCACACGACGTGGACCGGATCATGCAGGAAGGCGTAGTTGAGCCCGACGTTCCGCAGGAACAGCGAGATGTCCGGCGTCATCGCTCCGATCGCAATCGCCGCGGGGACCAGGGGCGTGCGCACGAAGGGCAACGCCACGATCGCGTGACTCGGAGTGAACGGCATGACTGACCGGGATCAGCCGAGGAAGACGCCGGCGAGTGTCTTCTTCCCCCGGCGCAGCACCGAGACGCCGCCGGGAAGCGTGCCCTGCACGATCGCGGTGTCGTCCTCCACCCGTTCGCCGTCGAGCGAGACGCCGCCTTGCGCGATGGCGCGACGGGCCTCCGACAGGCTCGACACCAGCCCGGTCGCGACGAGTGCGTCGACGACCGGGGTACCGGCGGGGACCGTCGCGTGCGGAAGCTCGTCCAGAGCCGTGCGCAGGGTCGCCGCGTCGAGAGTCGTGAGGTCGCCCTGACCGAACAGGGCCTCGGACGCCGCGATCACGGCCGCCGTCGCCTCCACACCGTGCACCGTCGCGACGACCTCGAGCGCGAGGCGCTTCTGGGCGGCGCGGCGGAACGGCTCGGTGGCGACGAGTTCGGCGTACTCTTCGATCTCGGCCCTGGTCAGGAACGTGAACACCTTGAGGCGTTCGATCACGTCGGCATCCGCCGTGCTGAGCCAGAACTGGTAGAACGCGTAGGGGCTCGTGAGCTCCGCATCGATCCAGATCGCGTTGCCCTCGCTCTTGCCGAACTTCGTCCCGTCGCTGTTGGTGATCAGCGGCGTGCCGATCGCGTGGACTGACGTCCCTTCGACCCGATGGATGAGGTCCGTGCCGCTGGTGAGGTTGCCCCACTGATCGGAGCCGCCCGTCTGCAGCACGCAGTCGTACTGGCGGTAGAGCTCGAGGAAGTCGAGCCCCTGCAGGATCTGGTAGCTGAACTCGGTGTAGCT
This sequence comes from Microbacterium sp. NPDC091676, assembly GCF_044756645.1. Taxonomy (NCBI): domain Bacteria; kingdom Bacillati; phylum Actinomycetota; class Actinomycetes; order Micrococcales; family Microbacteriaceae; genus Microbacterium; species Microbacterium sp. NPDC091676. Next base: position 3,396 of record NZ_JBIVTI010000002.1, read on the forward strand.
GATGCCGGCGTCGGAGTTGAGGCGCGCGGCCACCGCGTCCTTCTTCAGCATCGTGCCGACGCGGTAGTGCTTGCCGATCTCGCGGAGGAAGTCGATCGCGGAGAGCGGCGCCGTCCAGTCGAGGTTGTTCACCATGCGGGCGGCGTTGTCGCCCTCGAAGCTGAGGTAGCGCTCGACCTGTCCGCGCAGACGGTCGACCCATTCCGCCACCGTCTCGCGGGTGTTCAGCGTGCGCTCCGCGGTGGGGCGGGGATCGCCGATCAGGCCGGTGGAGCCGCCGACGAGACCGAGCGGCTTGTGCCCGGCGAGCTGAAGGCGGCGGAGCAGGAGCAGCTGGACGAGGTGCCCCAGGTGCAGGCTGGGTGCCGTCGGATCGAAGCCGCAGTAATACGTGACGGGGTCTCCCGCGAGCAGGGCGCGCAGCGCCTCCTGGTCGGTGGACACGTGGACGAGGCCACGCCACACGATCTCGTCCCACACGTTCTCGAACGTGGGGTCGATCGCCTGCGGCGCGGTCGTCAGAGCGGGAGTTGACACGCGCTCCAGGCTAGCAGCGCACGACCCTCCCGCTGCGTCGTGCGCGGGGGTGTCAGCTGTGCGCCGCCCACCACACGAGGAACGCCGCGCCGAGACCGATCACCCAGCTCACGAGACTGCCGACGAGGAAGTACTCGGCACGTGCGCCGGTCTCCCCGTCGCGCGAGATCTCCGGGAACCGGACGATGCCCTTGGCGGCGAGCATGGCCGCGAGCACGGGATAGGCCGCGGCGAGCGTGAGGATCATCACGAGGACGCGTTCGAGCGGGCCGATGAGGCGTCCGCCCTTGAAGCCGTGGCGCGGATCGGTCGGGATGACCGCGGACACCGCGGCGGTCTCGCCGGCGTCCGCCGGCGCGGACACGGGGTCCGACGTCGCGTCGGACGGAGGCGCCGGAGCCGAGACCTCTGCCGGACGCCAGGTGTGCTCGCCGTCGAGAGCGGCACGGACCACGAGGTTGGCGGATTCGAGCAGGAAGACACCGGCCCCGAGTGCGAGCACGACGAGGTCGAAGGGAACCTCGCCGAAAGGAGAGCGGAGCGTCCACATCTCGCCGATGAGACCGGCGGTGTCGCGGGCTCCGCCCCAGACGACGGCGCCGATGCTGAGCGCGGCCAGCGCCACCGCGGGCCAGAACCCGGCGCGCGTGGACCCCGCGTCCGGCATGCTCCATGCCCACAGGGCTCCGAAGCCGAGCCCCAGGAGCGCGGGCAGCAGCGCGTCTCCGCCGATGCCGAGGAGGAGGATCACGGCCGCGGCCACGACGTACCCGACCCACCGCCGTGGCACGAACTGCCGGACGAGGTCGGTCGCGCCGACGGCGAGGAGGACGAAGCCGGCGAGGATCATGCGGACTCCCCCCGGAGCGCGGCCACGCCCTCGATGAGAGCGGCGGCTCCCGCGCTCCGCAGCGACTTGGAGACGCTGGGCTGCGAGATGCCCTCTTGGGCCGCGAGCTCCTGCTGGGACCGGCCGACCAGACGCCCGTACGTGAGGTGGCGCTCGCGCGCGCTCATCGCCCCCACCAGCTCGTCGCGCGCGAGGACGTAGGCGTTGGACGCGGCGATCACGGTCTCCATGACCTCATCCTGACCCGGGGCGCCGACAATCCAGGTGCGCGTGCGCGGCACGGCGCGCTGTTCGCGCGCGTGCACGGTCTCGATCGCCGCGCGTGCCGCGTACCAACCGGGGCCGTCCGCCAGCTCGCCGTGCACCGAGGCGACCGGTCGCACCTCGCCGACGCCGACGCCGAAGCGGAAGGCGAGTCCCTCCGGGAGGCGGAGCTGGATCATCAGGAGCGAGAGGAGCGCGTCCGGCAGCTCGCGGTAGACGCCCTGCTGCTCGTCCCCTACCGTGGGCGTGAGCGGCTGGACGGCCAACGGACGGTCCTGTTCCACCTGCGCGATGGTCTCGTCCAGAGCGCGCTGTGCGGCGCTCCGGTCTCCGAGCTCCCGGGAGCCCACGATGTCGGCGATCACGGCGATGACCATGTCATAACCGTAGCACGAATATCCGCAGTTTATGCCTCTATTAGCTATAGATAGGAAATATGCCTGATTCACGCATCATCAACTGGACCGATGGCACCTGGACCCACACCCCCGCTCTGACGCACATCGACGGCCACCTCGACGCCACCGCCGTCGAGGGCAGCGACGCCTGGCGCCACACGGCGTACGGCTTCGTGCACGACACGGAGCACGCGCTGCTCGCGCCGCTCGCCGTCGGCGAGGCGATCGAGGTCGCGTTCCGTGCGCCGTGGGAGGGGCAGTTCGACCAGGCAGGCCTCTTCGTGCGCGCCGACGACGAGCACTGGATCAAAGCGGGCGTCGAGTTCGCCGACGGCCATCTCGGTCTGGGGGCCGTCGTGACCGCCGTCCGCTCGGACTGGTCGGTCGGCTACGTCGACGACTGGCGCGAGAGCGAGATCACGGTCCGGGTCAGTCGCTGGGAGGACGCGATGATCGTGCGGGCCCGTGCGGATGACGGACCGTGGCGACTGGTCAGGGTGGCGCCCTTCGCCGGCGACGCGACCGTCTCGGCGGGACCGTTCCTGGCAGCGCCCACCCGAGCGGGCCTGACCGTCCGGTTCACCCGGTGGGAGCGCTCGGCCGCCGACGGCGACCTGCACTGAGGCGAGGCCGCCGCCGGAGCGACTACAGGCCGAGCGCGTGCGCGGCGGCCTGCGCGCGGGCGACGAGCTCCGCGCGCTGCTCGGCCACCCGCTCCGGAGCGGTGCCGCCGACGCCCGTGCGGGACGCGACGGAGCCCTCGATCGTGAGCACCTCGCGGACCTCCGGGACGAGGTGCGGCGACACCGACAGCAGCAGCTCGTCGGACGCGTCCTCCAGCCCGATCCCCTGTTCCTCGCAGGCGCGCACGAGCGCGCCGGAGATCTCGTGGGCATCGCGGAACGGCACGCGCCGCTTCACCAGCCACTCGGCGACATCGGTGGCCAGCGAGAACCCCTGAGGGGCGAGCTCGGCCATGCGCTCCGTGTGGAAACGCAGCGTCGCGACCATCCCGGCGAACGCCGGCAGCACGACCTCGAGCGTCTGCACCGAATCGAAGACCGGCTCCTTGTCCTCCTGCAGATCGCGGTTGTACGCGAGGGGCAGGCCCTTGAGGGTCGCCAGCAGGCCGGACAGGTTGCCGATGAGGCGCCCGGACTTGCCGCGCGCGAGCTCGGCGATGTCCGGGTTCTTCTTCTGCGGCATGATGCTGGAACCCGTGGAGTAGCCGTCGTCGAGGGTGACGAAGCCGAACTCGCGGGTGTTCCAGAGGATGATCTCCTCGGACAGCCGGGAGAGGTCCACACCCGTCATCGCCGCGATGAACGCGAACTCCGCCACGATGTCCCGCGCGGCGGTGCCGTCGAGGGAGTTCTCGGCGGGACGGTCGAGGCCGAGCTCCGTCGCGACGAGCGCGGGATCCAGGCCCAGGGTCGATCCCGCGAGCGCTCCCCCGCCGTACGGCGAGACGCCGGCGCGACGACGCCAGTCGACGAGGCGCTCGAGCTCGCGCACCAGCGGCCAGGCGTGGGCCTGGAGGTGATGGGCGAGCAATACCGGCTGCGCGTGCTGGAGGTGCGTGCGACCGGGCAGGATCGCGTCGGGATGCGCCTCGGCCTGCGCCACGAGGGCATCGATCACGCGCAGCAGGTCGCGGGCGATCACGCGGGCGTGGTCGATCAGGTACATCCGCACGAGCGTGGCGATCTGGTCGTTCCGGCTGCGGCCGGCGCGGAGACGTCCGCCCAGCTCCGGACCCAGCTCGGCGATCAGCGCCTGCTCGAGCGCGCCGTGCACGTCCTCGTCGGTGGGCTGCGGCTGCAGGGTGCCGTCGGCGACCTTGCGCGCCACGGCGTCCAGGCCCTCGTGCATCCGGGCGGCCTCATCCGGCTCCAGGTAGCCCGCGGCGGCCAGCGCCGTGGCATGCGCGTGCGAACCGGCGATGTCGTACGGCGCGAGGATCCAGTCGAAGTGCGTCGAGCGGCTCAGCTCGACGAGCTCCGGCGACGGACCGGTGGCGAACCGCGCACCCCAGAGCGCGCCCTCGTTGGTGCCTTCGTGCGAGCCGGCCATCACGCGTCCTTCTTCCCGAGGAGCCAGACCAGCAGGGCCTTCTGGGCGTGCAGGCGGTTCTCCGCCTCGTCCCAGACCACGCTCTGCGGGCCGTCGATGACGGCGGAATCCACCTCGTAGCCGCGGTCGGCGGGGAGGCAGTGGATGAAGATCGCGTCGTCGTGCGCGAGCTCCATGGTCTCGGGCGTGACCTTGTAGCCCCCGAGATCGCGGATCCGCGCGAGCTTCTCCTCCTCCTTGCCCATCGACACCCACGTGTCGGTGACGACGACGTCGGCGCCCGCGGCCGCCTCGACAGGGTCGGTGAAGAGCGTGATCGAGCCCCCGGTCTCCCCGGCGCGACGGTCGGCCGCTTCGATGACGTCGGCGCGCGGCGCGTAGTCCTCCGGCGAGGCGATGCGCACGTGCATGCCCGCCGTGACGCCCGCGAGCGCGTACGAGTGCGCCATGTTGCTCTGACCGTCGCCGAAGAACGTCAGCGTCAGGCCCTTCAGGTCGCCCTTGTGCTCACGGATCGTGAGCAGGTCGGCGAGGAGCTGGCAGGGATGGAAGTCGTCGGACAGCGCGTTGATCACGGGGACCCGGGTGCCGGCGGCCATCTCCTCCAGACCCGCCTGCGCGTACGTCCGCCAGACGATCGCCGCGACCTGGCGCTCGAGGACCCGGGCCGTGTCGGACGGCGTCTCCTTCCCGCCGAGCTGGCTGCTCGCCGTGGAGATGATGAGCGGCGTGCCGCCGAGATCGGCGATCCCCACCGCGAACGAGACGCGCGTGCGGGTGGACGACTTGTCGAAGATCACGGCGACGGTCTGGGGGCCGGCGAGGCTCTTGTCCGCCCAGCGGTCCTTCTTGAGTTCGAGCGCGAGATCGAGGATCTCCGCCTGCTCGGCGGGCGTCAGATCGTCGTCGCGCAGCAGGTGGCGGGTCATGCGGGGACCTTTCCGGTGGCGGAGGTGTGGACGTCGGAGAGAGCGGCGGCGAACAGCTCGCGGAACTCCGCCAGCTCCGCATCGCCGATGGTGAGCGCCGGCGCGACACGCACGGTCTCGGGGTTGGCGGCGTTGACGATGAGGCCGCGGTCCTGGGCGGCGGCGACGACCGCACCCGCCACGGGCTCCGTGAGCGCGACACCGACGAGGAGTCCGCGGCCGCGGACCCCGGCGACCAGCGGAGAGTCGATGCCGAGGATGATGTCCCGCAGCTCGGCACCGCGACGTGCGGCGTTGTCGACGAGGTCGGCGCGCTCGATCTCGGCCAGCACGGCGTCCGCCACGGCCGTCGCGAGCGGGTTGCCGCCGAACGTGGAGCCGTGCGAGCCGGGCGTGAACAGAGCACTCGCGGCACCGTAGGTGACGAGGGCGCCGATCGGGAATCCGCCGCCGATGCCCTTCGCGAGCGTGATGGCGTCGGGCGTGATGCCCTCGTGGCTGAACCCGAACCAGGCGCCGGTCCGGCCCGCGCCTGTCTGGATCTCGTCGACGATGAGCAGCGCTCCGTGCGCGAGGGTCAGCGAGCGCGCCGCGGCGAGGTAGCCCTCGGGGAGCTCGACGACGCCGGCCTCGCCCTGGATCGGCTCCACGATGACGGCGGCGACGCGGTCGTCCATCGCGGCCTCCAGCGCTTCGATCGTGGCCGGGATGTGCTCCACGCCTCCGGGCATCGGCGCGAACGGCGCACGCATCGACTCCTTGGCGGTGAGCGCGAGCGAGCCCATCGTGCGCCCGTGGAAGCCGTTCTCCAGCGCGAGGATGCGCGGACGCTCCGCCCCGCCGTGCAGCCGGGCGAGCTTGAACGCGGCCTCGTTGGCCTCGGCACCGGAGTTCGAGAAGAAGACGCGACCGTCGAGCCCCGCGCCGGCCAGGCGCTTGAGCCGGGCGGCGAGCGCGAGCTGCGGCGGGGTCGCGAAGTAGTTGGAGACGTGCGCGAGGGTGGCGGCCTGCCGCGACACCGCCTCGACGAACACCGGGTGCGCGTGCCCGAGGGAGGTCACGGCGATGCCGGCGAGGAAGTCGAGATAGCGTCGGTCTTCGGCGTCCCACAGGTACGAGCCCTCACCGCGGGTCAGCAGCGCGAGGCGCTCCCCCGCGTTGAGCACGAGATCACGTGCCGCGTCGTCCTGCCAGACGGTCATGCCGTCGCCCCTTTCTCTCCCAGGACCACTTCGGTCCCGATTCCCTTGCTGGTGAACAGTTCGACGAGCACCGAGTGCGGCACCCGTCCGTCGATGATCGCGGCCGCGTCGACGCCGCCTTCGACCGCATCGAGGCACGCGCGCATCTTCGGGATCATGCCCGACTCCAGGCGCGGCAGCATCTCCACGAGCGCGCCGGACGTGAGGTGCGACACGAGCGAGTCCCGGTTGGGCCAGTCGGCGTACAGCCCCGGCACGTCGGTGAGGATGACGAGCTTGCGCGCCCCGAGGGCCACGGCCAGCGCGGCAGCCGCGGCGTCGGCGTTGACGTTGAGGGACTGCCCCGGATGGTCGAGGTCGGGCGCGATGCTCGACACGACCGGGATCCGCCCCGCGGCGAGGTGATCGAGCACCGGCGTCGGGTCGACCTGGACCACGTCGCCCACGCGGCCGAGGTCCACCTCCTCGCCGTCGATCATCACACCGCGGCGGCGGCCGCCGAAGAGTCCGGCGTCCTCGCCGCTGAGCCCGGTGGCGATGGGGCCGTGCGAGTTGATCTTCGAGACGAGCTGCGGGTTCACCTGACCGGTGAGCACCATCCGCACGACGCCGATGGCCTCGGTGTTGGTGACGCGGTAGCCGCCCTTGAACTCGCTGGGGATCTCCAGCCGCTGGAGCATGTCGGAGATCTGCGGCCCGCCACCATGCACGACGACCGGCTGCACGCCGACATAGCGGAGGTACGCGATGTCCTGGGCGAAGGCCTCCTGCAGCTCGTCCGAGACCATGGCGTTGCCGCCGTACTTGACGACGACGATCTGGTCGCGGAACTTCTTCAGCCACGGCAGCGACTCGATGAGGGTGGTGGCCTTCTGCGCCGCGATGTCCGGCGTGGTGTCCTGGATGTCGGTCATGAGGCGTAGGCGCTGTTCTCGTGCACGTAGTCGTGGGTGAGGTCGTTGGTGAGCACCGTGGCGGTGGCCTCCCCGACCTTGAGGTCGATCACCAGGTGCGTGGCACGCGGCGTCAGATCGACCTCCTCGCGCGGGCGGTCGGGGCCGCCGGCGGTGCAGACGCGCACGCCGTTCATCCACACGTCGACGTCGTAGGGATCGAACTGCGCGGCCGTCGTGCCGATCGCCGCGAGGACGCGTCCCCAGTTCGGGTCGTTGCCGAAGACGGCGGCCTTGAACAGGTTGTTGCGGGCGACCGAGCGGCCGACCTCGACGGCGTCCTGCTCGGAGACGGCGTGCTGCACCTCGATCGTGATGTCGTGGCTCGCCCCCTCCGCGTCGCCCTGCAGCTTGACCGCGAGCTCATGGCAGAGCGCGGTGAGAGCCTCGGCGAAGTCGTCGAGATCGGGCACGACCTCGGACGCGCCGTTGGCGAGCAGCGTCACCTGGTCGTTGGTCGACATGCAGCCGTCGGAGTCGAGGCGGTCGAACGTGCGCCCCGTCGCCCGACGCAGCGCCTCGTCGGCCTGGAGCGGTTCGAGCACGGCGTCGGTGGTGAGCACCACGAGCATCGTCGCCAGACCCGGGGCGAGCATGCCCGCGCCCTTCGCCATGCCGCCGATCGTCCAGCCGTCGCGGGTCACCACAGCGGTCTTCGCGACGGTGTCCGTGGTCATGATGGCGTGCGCGGCGCTCTCCCCGCCGTCCGAGCTCAGCTCGGTGATCGCCTGCGCGGTGCCCGCGAGGACCTTCTCGCGGAAGACCTCGTCGCCCGTCCCGATGAGCCCCGTGGAGCAGACGAGCACGTCGCCCGCGCTGATGCCGAGCAGCTCGGCCGCCCTCTCCGCGGTCTGGTGGGTGGTCTGGAACCCGAAGCTGCCGGTGAAGCAGTTCGCACCGCCGGAGTTGAGGACGACGGCCTCGACCACGCGGTCCGCGACGGCCTGCTGGGACCAGATGATGGGGTTGGCCTTCGCGCGGTTGCTCGTGAAGACGGCGGCGCCGACCTTGCGGGGACCGCGGTTGACCACGACGGCGACATCGGGCTTGCCGGTCGACTTGAGTCCGGCGGCGACCCCGGCCGCCTCGAATCCTGCGGGGGCGGTGACGCTCACGGGGCGACTCCGTTCACTGAGAGGGCGCGGGTCTCGGGAAGCCCCAACGCGATGTTCATGGACTGGACGGCAGCTCCGGCGGTGCCCTTGACGAGGTTGTCGACGGCGGCGACCACCGTCACGCGGTTCGCGGCGCGGTCGATCGCGAGGCCGATGAGCGCCGTGTTCGCCCCGAGCACGTCGGCGGTGCGCGGGAAGCTCCCCTCCGGCAGCAGCTGGACGAAGGTCTCGTCGCCGTAGGCACTCTCCCACGCCTGACGGATCTCGGCGTCGCTCACACCCTCGACGATCGGCGCCGTGGACGTGGCGAGGATGCCGCGCGACATCGGCACGAGGACCGGAGTGAACGAGATCCGGATGTCCTGGGCCCCTGAGTGGGCCCCTGATCCTGCCGAAGGGCCTGAGCCTGTCGACGGGCGGGCGGCGGCGAGCGCCTGCCGGATCTCCGGGATGTGGCGGTGCGTGCCGCCGACGGCATAGGGATTCGCGGAGCCGAGGATCTCGCTGGCGAGGAGGTTCGTCTTCAGGCTCTTGCCTGCCCCGGACGGGCCGACGGCCAGGACGGAGACGATGTCGCCCGGGTCGATGACCCCGGCCGCGACACCGGGGGCGAGGCTGAGGCTCACCGTGGAGGCGTTGCACCCTGGTGCGGCGATCCGGGTCGCGCTGCGCAGCGCCTCCCGCTGCTTACCGGCTCCGACGAGGAGCTCGGGCACGCCGTACGTCCACGGCTCGTGGAACGCCCCTCCGTAGAACGCGTCCCACTCCGCGGACGACGTGAGCCGGTGGTCGGCTCCGGCGTCGATCACCAGCGGGGTGTCGCCGAGGGCGTCCGTGTACTGCCCGGACTGGCCGTGCGGAAGAGCCAGGAACACGATGTCGTGTCCGGCGAGGACTTCCGGCGTGGTGTCCTGCAGCGTGAGGTGGGCGAGCGAGCGGAGGTGCGGCTGGTGGGCGACGAGAGGCTGTCCGGCGTTCGAGTGCGCCGTGACGGTGCGGATCTCGACGTCGGGGTGAGCGGCCAGGAGGCGCAGGATCTCGCCGCCTGCGTAGCCGGAGGCGCCGGAGACGGCGACGGAAAACGTCATGCTTCTACCTTAACGGTCGGGTCCTCGACGATCTCGGGACCGGGGGCGGGGCCGGAGGCGGCGACACCGGCACTCGACCGCCGCGCGGACGCAGGCAGAAGGGCGGGGTCGCCTAGAATCGGCGGCCGCGACGTCGGCGCACGGCGATGACGCTCGGGACGAGCGTCGAAGGAGCGGTGGCGACCGAAGGCATGCGGCGACGATAGCGCGGGCGCGTTCGGCACCGCAAATCCGGGGCGTCACACGACAGCGCGCGCGACCGGCGCGGCGAAGAAGGCGCGTTCGTGGGCGCTCGAGGCGAGGAAGGCGCGCCGCATCCGTTCCCGGCCGGCGTCGTCGGCCCTCGCGGCCGCGGCGGCGACATGCGCGACGGCCTGCCGGGTGGCCTCCGCGAAGGCGGGATCCGCGTACGTCGCGAGCCACGACGCGTAGGGATGCCGGGGGTCGCGCGGTGCCGCGCCGAAAGCCCCGGCATGGAGCCGCTCCCCCAGGTCGGTGTAGAGCCAGAAGCACGGCAGCACGGCCGCGATCAGTGCGGCGTAGTCGCCGCCGAACGCGACGGCCCGCAGATGGTCGAGGTAGGCGACCGTCGCCGGGGCGGGCTCCGTCGCGAAGGTGGCACCGCTCACCCCGGTCTCCGGCGTCAGCCACGACGCGTGCAGCTCCAGCTCTCCGCGGATCGCTCCGTGCGCGGCGTCGCCCCAGAACGCCTGCTCGTCGGGGGTCGGGGCGAGGCGCGAGGCCTCCGCGAGCACCCGGGCGTACTCGCGGAGGTAGAGGGCATCCTGCGCGAGGTAGAAGACGAAGGCGTCGCGGTCGAGGGTCCCCGCGGCGAGCGCGCGCACGAAGGGCAGCGCATCGATGTCGCGGCGGATCGCGGCGGTCTCATCCCACCAGGCCGCGGCCACCTCCTCCGGCGCCGGCCGGGTCTCGACCCCGCCGCGCGCCCAGAGCCCCGCGAGGTGATGGATCGGGCCGTGTCCTCGCCCGACGTCCAGGTCGTCCGCCGCGCGGAGGGACTCCCGCAGCCAGGCGCGCGCGGCGCGGACCGCGGTCGCCGGATCGTCGCCCCTCGCCAGTCGTGTGGCCAGCGCCGCGGACAGCGAGCAACCGGTCCCGTGGGTGTTCTCCGTCATGATGCGTGCCCCGGGGAACTCCACGTGCTCTCCCGCCGCGGCATCGATCAGGGCGTCCGGCGCCTCGTCCCCTGGCAGGTGACCGCCCTTCACGAGCACCGCGGTCCCCGTGGCGGCCGACAGCTCCCGCGCCGCGGCGAGCGCGTCCGCCCAGTCCGCCACCTCACGACCGACGAGCACCGCGAGCTCGGCGAGGTTCGGGGTGACCACGGTCGCCAGAGCCAGCAGGTCCCGGAGCTCGCGCTCCGCGTCGGCCTGGAGCAGCCGGTCCCCCGAGGTCGCGATCATGACCGGGTCGAGCACGACGATCGGGGGCTGCGTCGCCCGGAGCCACGCGGCGACCGTCCGGATCACCTCGACGTCCGCGAGCATGCCGATCTTCACGGCGTCGATGCGGATGTCCTCGCCGACGGCCTCGAGCTGCGCCCGCAGGAACTCCGCGGGAGGGACGTGCACGGCGCGGACGCCCTGCGTGTTCTGGGCGGTCAGGGCCGTGAGGGCGGCCATGCCGTAGCCCCCGTGCGCGGCGATCGCCTTGAGGTCGGCCTGGATGCCCGCGCCGCCGGACGGATCGCTGCCGGCGATGCTGAGCACATGCGGCACCGCCCGCCCCAGCCACCGCCGACGGAACGCCGCGGCGGCGGCCCGGGGATCCTCTGCCGCGCACAGCGCCGAGACCACCGCGATCCCGGCGGCACCGGCCTCGCGCAGCGCCGCCGTGTCGTCGAGGTCCACCCCGCCGATGGCGACGCAGGGCAGCGCACTGCGCGCGGCGAACGCGGCGAAGCCGTCGATGCCGAGCGGGTCCGGATGGTCGGGCTTCGTGCGCGTGGGGCGGATCACGCCGACCCCGAGGTAGTCGACCGTGCCGGGCGGCAGCGCCGTCACGGCATCGAGATGGGCAGGGGTGTTCGCCGTGAGCCCGATCAGCGCCTCCGGGCCGAGGAGCTCGCGCGCGCGGAGCACCGAGGCATCCGCCTGGCCGAGGTGCACCCCCTCCACCCTGGCACCGCGGCGACGGGCCTCGACGGCCGCATCGAGGCGATCGTTCACGACGAGCAGCGCGCGACCGTCGATGGCCGCGGACAGGGCGAGGAGTTGCACGACGGTCTCCTCGTCCGTCGCCTCCTTGTCGCGGAGCTGCACGATGCGGACCCCACCCGCCACGGCCTCGCGGACGGTCTCGACCACCCCGCGAGGGCCGCACAGCGACCGATCGGTGACGAGGTAGAGGGACAGGTCGACGGTCATCGGGCCTCCTCGACGCGGGCGCGGGCACGGAGGTCCCCCGGAGTCACGGCGGACAGGGCGTCGAGCAGTCCGACGGCGAAGCTGCCCGGTCCGCGCGAGACGCCCGCCGCCTGCTCCGCCGCGACCGTGTAGACGAGGGTCGCCGCGGCCACCGCCGTCAGCGCGTCGGTCGCGGAACCGCGGGCCGCCCCGAGGAAGGCCGCCATCACCGCGCCCAACGCGCAGCCGCCGCCGGTCACCCGCGTGAGCAGCTCGTGCCCGTTCGCGATGCGGATCACCCGCTCCCCGTCGGTGAGGAGATCGACCGGGCCGGAGACGGCGACCACGGAACCGTGCCGGTCGGCGAGCTCCCGCGCCGCCGCTGCCGCCGCCTCGGTCCCGTCCGTCGCGTCGACACCGCGGCCGCCGCTGCTGTGTCCGGCCAGCGCGAGGATCTCCGACGCGTTGCCGCGGATCGCGGTGGGGCGCAGCGCGACCAGCTCGTGGGCCAGGGCCGTCCGCACCGGGAGGGTGCCGATCGCGACGGGATCGAGCACCCACGGCGTGCCGGCGGCGTGCGCTCCCGCCACCGCCTCCCTGCTCGCCTCCCGCTGCTCCGGGGTCGGCGTCCCGAGATTGATGAGGAGCCCCGAGGCGGCAGCGGCGAACGGCTCGGCCTCGCCGACGATGTCGACCATGGCCGGCGCCGCCCCGAGCGCCAGCAGCACGTTGGCGGTGAACCCCGTCACGACGGCGTTCGTGATGCAGTGCGTCAACGGCGGCGTAGCCTTGACCTCCTCCCGCAGCCTTCCCGCCGTGGCGGCGAGGTCGAGGACGGATTGCGGACGCACAGGATCGCTCATGGGCGACATCCCTTCGCTAGTACGAACTAGATCAGGTTCGACGGGTGTGATCTCAGCCGCGGATGCGGCACCCCGTGTCACTGCCTCGCAGTCTAGCGAGCGAGGGCGTCGAGCAGCGCCCGCTCCTCCGTCCGCGTGAGGCCGGCGCGGCGCTCCCGGTCCACGCCCCGTTCGCGCTCGTCCGCCACGACGCGCTCCACCGTCTCGTCGAGGGGGCGGAGCGTGCCTCCGCTGCGGCGATACCGCGCATTCGAGCGGGTCATGAATCCGCTCATCTCGGGTGGCAGCCACAGCGGCAGCGACCGCGGTCCCGCCCAGTACGCGACGCCTTCCGCGACGAGACGGTCCTCGGTGCCGACGACGAGCGGCCCCGTGTGCCCGGTGGCCGCGCGCACGGTCCGCAACACGTCGTCGAGCTCGCGCACGTCGCCGATCGCGTTCACGGCACCGGTGACGGTGGCGGCCATGACGAAGGCGGCGACATCCTCGACGTCGATGACCTGCGCTGTGCGCCCTTCCAGCGGCGGGAGCAGCACCGGCTCGTCCAACGCCCGGAGGAACGCCGCCGCCCAGTAGCCGAAGCGATCGCTGGGGTCGCCGTCGCCGACGATGAGGCCGGGGCGGACGAGGAGTGCGCGGTCGCCGACGCCCGCCTGCACGGCATCCTCCGCCGCGACCTTCTGCCGCGCGTAGTCGTCGTCCTCACCGGCCTGCGCCGCCGGGTGCCGCGGTGCCGACTCGTCGGTCCCCACCGTGTCGTCGTCGCGGTACACCGACATCGACGAGACGTACGTCCACCGAGCGGCACGGTCGCCGAGCGCACGGACCGCCCCGGAGACGTGATCGGCGCGGGAGGAGACGTCGACGACGTGGTCCCAATCGGTGCGCGAGACGACGTCGTAGGCGGCCTCCTCATCCCGGTCCGCCAGCACGAGGGTCGCCCCCGGCGGCGCCGGGCGTCCGCCGCGGGCCAGGCAGGTCACGGTCGCCCCTGCCCCGAGCGCCTGCGCGGCGATGCGTCCCGACAGCCATCCGGTTCCCCCGAGGATCAGCACATCCGTCATGTGCCCATGTCACCAGGATCGACGACTCGGGGGAAGGGCCTCCGCTCAGAGCGGAGCGGCAGGACAGGCCGTCACGGGAGTACAGGCCGTCACGCGAGGACAGGCCTTCACGTGGGCCCAGGCCCTCACGCGAACACAGGTCATCACGCGAGCACAGGCGACCGGCACTGCTGTCGCCTGATGCCGCGCGAACGCCTGATGCCGCGCTGCCTCGGCGCCGTCGCGGAGGGCGGCCTCGAGGCGGTCAGGGGACGACGATGTCGTCGAGTCCGTCCAACACCGGGATCGTCCACGACGGGTCCGGTCGCCAGTCGATCCACTCCCGATCGAACGGCCAGTCGCCGGCATGGAAAGACGCGATGGCCGCGACCGCGTGCCGCTCGATCTGCGCAGCCTGCGCGGCGGTCAGCCGTCCCTGGTCGACGGCGGCGACCAGCTCGTCCTCGTCCTTCATCGCCACGCGCCCGTCCTGTGCGATCTCGACGTCGAGGATGTGATCGGAGGTGTAGGTGGCACTGTCGGTGCGCAGGTGCGCGTTCTCGAGGTTGACGTACCAGCCGGCGAAGTCCCACGTCGTCCCGGTGGCCGCGCTCCAGAACAGCCAGACCGACCACGGCACTCCCGCGGGCGCGATGCGCAGGATGCCGTTGCCCCACCACTCCTCGACGATCCGGCGCCGGGTCTCCCGCCACCGCCGATCGAGCGGGACGGTCCGGATGCGCTCCCCGTCCCGCGTGCCCTGGCCTTCCTGCTGCGTCCCGGCGGCGAGCCACGCGACGAGACCGCGCTCATCGTCACGGACGACGCGCATGGGGGTGATGGTCGCCGCCTCCCCCGTGGTCCACCCCGGCTTGCGGTAGTGCCAGTCGAGCTGCGCACCCGGCGAGAGGAACGGCCCCTCCCCGAGCGATCGCGCTCCGGCGGGGACCGAGGGTGGCGTGGGCTGCAGGAGGAGGCTCGTCATCCGGCCACGCTATCGCGAGAGCGCACGGCTCCCCGGAAAGGGGCCGTGCGCTCTCCCGATCAGTCGCGGAGGGCGGCGCCGAAGCGCTCCGCGGCCACGGCGACGCCCGCCATCTTCGCCGCGGAGGCCTCCGCGGCGGTCAGCGTGCGGTCATCGGCGCGGAAGCGCAGGGCGAACGTCAGCGACTTCGATCCCTCGGGCACGCCTTCGCCGCGGTAGTCGTCCACGAGCCGGACCGACTCCAGCAGGGCCCCCGCGCCCTCGGCGAGAGCCGCGCGGACCTCGCCTGCCGGCACCTCGGCCGGGAGCGTGAGCGAGACGTCCTGCGTCGCGGCCGGGAACGTGGAGAGCGATGCCGCCACGATGCGTCCTCCGGCGAGCGTGAGCAGCCGGTCGAGGTCGAGCTCCAGCACGGTCGCGCGACCGGGCAGATCGGCCTCCTCGGCGACGGCGGGATGCAGCTCGCCGACGTAGCCGACATCCTCGCCGGCGGCGACGAGCGCACCGGCGCGTCCGGGGTGGAGCGCGGCGCGCTGCGTCTGCACGACGTCGATCTCGATGCCCGCGGCGGCCCCGATCACGCGGACCGCGTCGAGTGCCTCGACGAGCCCGGCGGCCTCGGCCGCACGACCCGGCTGACGCGGCGACACGTTGCCGGTCAGCAGCACCGCGACGTGGCGCTCCTGCGGCGGGATGGAGGCGTCGAGCGCGGCGAGCACCTCATCCGAGGGCCGGACGCCGAGCGGCGGGACCTCGGCGGTGCCGTACTCCACGCCCGGCTCCGGGACGAACACGGCGCCCGTCTCGAACAGCGCGAGATCGGTGAGCCCGCGCGAGATGTTGCGGTGCGCGGTCTGCAGCAGGCCGGGGATGAGCGAGCGCCGGAGGAACGGCACCTGCCCGTCGAGCGGGTTCGCGAGGCGGATGCTGGGCAGGTGCTCGCCGGACGCGGAGCCGTGCAGATCGTTCTGCGCCTCGGTCGTGAACGGGAACGCCGGGGTCTCGACGAAGCCGGCGGCGGCGAGGGCGTTCACCACGCGGCGACGCCCCTGCTGGTGTGCGGTGAGCCCGCGGCCGGACGGCGGCGTCGGCAGCACCGAGGGGATGCGGTCGAGCCCGTGGATGCGGGCGACCTCCTCGGCGAGCGTCCACTTGTCGGTGAGGTCGGGGCGCCAGGTCGGCGGGATGACCGTCCAGCCGTTCTCCGCCGCGGTGACCTCCGCCCCGATCGTCGTCAGCGCGCCGGTGATCTCGTCGTCGGTGTAGTCGACGCCGATCAGCCCCTGCACGAAGCCGCGCGGGAGCTCGATCTCGGCGACGAAGACCTCGGCGAAGAGCGCTCCGCCCTCCTCCGTGAGCGTGCCGCCGGCGAGCTCGACCATGAGGTCGGCTGCGCGCCGGGCCGCGACGAAGGGGATCAGCGGGTCGACGCCCCGCTCGAAGCGCTTGGACGCCTCGCTCGGGAGCTTGTGACGGCGGGCCGTGCGGGCGATGGTCGTCGCGTCGAAGGTCGCCGCCTCGATGAGCACGTTCCGCGTGGTGTCGCTCATCTCGGTGGTGCCGCCGCCCATGACACCGGCGAGGCCGATGGGGCCGGAGCCGTCGGTGATGAGGAGGTCTTCGACGTGCAGCTTCCGCTCCACGCCGTCGAGCGTGGTCATCTTCTCCCCCGGCGTCGCGCGCCGGACGGTGATGCCGCCCGTGAGCTTGTCGAGGTCGTACCCGTGCAGCGGCTGCCCGAGCTCGAGCATGACGTAGTTCGTGATGTCGATGAGCACACCCAGCGGACGCATGCCGGCGAGGCTCAGGCGCGCGATCATCCACGGCGGCGTGGGCCGCGACGGATCGACGTCGCGCACGACCCGGGTGACGAACTCGCTCGCGCCGACCTTGCCGCGCACCGGCGCCTGGTCGTCCACCACGGCCGTGTGTCCGGAACCGGGCTGCAGCTCGGCGAAGTCGCGCTCGGCCGGGTCGCGGAAGGCCGCCCCCGTCGCGTGCGCGTACTCGCGGGCGACACCGCGCACCGAGAACGCGTAGCCGCGGTCCGGCGTGACGTTGATCTCCACCGCGACGTCGTCGAGGCCCAGGAGCGCGATCGCGTCCGTGCCGACGGGCGCATCGATGCCGAGGTCGCTCAGCACGACGATGCCGTTGTGCTCGTCGCCGAGCCCCAGCTCACGCGCGGACGCGATCATGCCGTCCGACACGTGACCGTAGGTCTTGCGGGCGGCGATGGGGAACGGACCGGGAAGCACGGCGCCGGGCAGGGTCACGACGACCTTGTCCCCGACGGCGAAGTTGTGCGCGCCGCAGACGATCCCACGGACGCCGCCGTGCTCGGGGCCGACGTCCACCTGGCACCAGTTGATCGTCTTGCCGTTGGACTGGGGCTCCGGCTCTAGCGAGACGACCTGGCCGACCACCACGGGACCCGTGATGTCGAAGCGGTGCACGTCCTCCTCTTCGAAGCCGACGGTCACCAGCGCCGCGAGGACGTCCTCGGGCGTGGCATCCGCTGCCAGATCGACGTACTCACGCAGCCACGAAAGCGGGACGCGCATCACACCACCATCCCGTACTGCTCGCTGAAACGGACATCGCCCTCGGCCATGTCGCGCATGTCCTGCACATCGCTGCGGAACATCAGACCCCGCTCGATGCCCATGCCGAACGCGAAGCCGCTGTACACCTCCGGGTCGATCCCGGCCGCGCGCAGCACGTTCGGGTTGACCATGCCGCAGCCGCCCCACTCGATCCAGCGCGCGCCGCCCTTGAAGGTCGGGTGCCACAGATCGAGCTCGGCGGAGGGCTCGGTGAAGGGGAAGTAGTTCGTGCGGAACCGCATCTTGGCCTCCGGGCCGAAGAGCTGCTTCGCGAAGTGGTCGAGCGTGCCCTTGAGGTGCGCCATCGTGATGCCCTTGTCGACGACCAGGCCCTCGAACTGCGTGAAGACCGGGAGGTGCGTGGCGTCGAACTCGTCGGTGCGGTACACGCGGCCAGGGCACAGCACGTAGATGGGGACCTCGCGGTCGAGCATCGACCGCACCTGCACCGGGCTCGTGTGCGTGCGCATGACGAGGTGGCGCGAGGTCGGGTCGACGTAGAAGGTGTCCTGCTCCTGGCGAGCGGGGTGATCGACGTCGAAGTTCAGGGCGTCGAAGTTGAACCACTCGTGCTCGAGCTCGGGCCCCTCCGCGATCTCCCAGCCCATGCCGACGAAGACGTCCTCGACGTGGTCCTGCAGGAGGGCGAGCGGGTGCCGGGCACCCACGCGGGTCCGCGACGGGACGGCGGTGATGTCGACGCGCTCGGCCTCCAGGCGTGCGGCGACCTCGGCGGCGGCCAGCTCGGCCTCCTTCGCCGCGAGCGCCTGGTTCACACGACCTCGGCCCTGGCCGACGAGCTTGCCGAACGCGGCCTTGTTCTCGGGGGCGACCTGGCGCATCGACGCGTTCAGGACCGCGAGCGGCGATCCCTCCGCGACGTGCGCCGCACGGGCGGCTTTCAGCGCGGCGGTGTCGGCGGCCGCCTCGATCGCCGCGAGGGCGTCGGCGACAGCGGCTTCGACCGCTTCGGGGGTGATTTCCGGAGACTCTGACACGGGAATCGAGTCTACCGGCGCGGGACGGGCGTCCCGCGCCGGTAGCGGCTCAGATGCCGGAAGCGCCGGAGCTGTTGGCGTCGAACTTGCCCAGCCCGCGCTGCGCCACGATGAGCGACGTGTTCGTCTCGCCGTCGTGCTGGCGAGGGTCCGCCTCGTCCGGCCCGGCCTTGGCCGAGCGCTTCGCCCGACGCTGCAGGCGGTAGGCGATGTAGGACAGCACGAGACAGACCGCGACGTACATCGAGCCGCCGACGATCGCGGCGGGGATCAACGGCGACCCGTAGGGCGCCTGGTTGCCGATCTGGTTGATGACGTACAGCAGCTCCTGGTACGTGATGATGAAGCCGAGCGCGGTGTCCTTCAGGGCCACCACGAGCTGCGCGATGATCACGGGCATCATCGCCCGGACGGCCTGCGGGATGAGGATGAAGTACATGACCCCGGTCTTGCGCAGGCCGATCGCGTAGCCGGCCTCCTTCTGTCCGCGCGGCAGCGACTCGATCCCGGCGCGGAGCACCTCCGCGAGCACGGAGCCGTTGTACACGATGAGCGCGATGACCACCGCGAAGTACGGGGGCATCCTGATGCCGATCACCGGGAGGCCGTAGTACAGCAGCATCATGAGGATCAGGACGGGGATCGCCCGCATGATCTCGATGATCCACCGCACCGGCTCCCGCACCCAGGCGTGCTCGGAGAGGCGGCCGATGCCGAGGACGAAGCCGAGGACCAACGAGCCGACACCGGCGACGGCGAAGGCGGAGAGCGTGCTGAGCAGCCCCTCCCCGAATCGCACCCAGACCGCCGAGTACGTGAAGATGTTCCACTTCTCCGCGGAGAACTGGCCGGTGGCGTACAGGCGCCAGACCACCCAGCCAAGCACGGCGAGGACGACCAGGATCGTGACGGCGCCGATGATCCGGTTGCGGGCGACCGCACGGGGGCCCGGGACGTCGAACAGGACGGAACTCATCGCGCGATCCTCCACTTGTTCTCGAGTACGCGCTGCACCCAGCTCAGGAGCAGCACGAGCACGATGAAGATGACCATGACCCAGAGCAGCACGACGAGGGCGTTCTCGCCGCGTTCGCTGAGCGCCGCCCGGATCGTGCCGAGGTTGACCACCGAGAAGCCGGCGGCCACCGTGGTGTTCTTCATGAGGGCGATGAGCACGCTCATGAGCGGCGGGACCACGGACCGCGTCGCCTGGGGCAGCACCACGAAGCGCATGACCTGGCCGAAGTTGAGGCCGATGGCCCGTGCCGCCTCCGCCTGTCCGACCGGCACCGTGTTGATGCCGGCGCGGATCGCCTCCGCGACGTACGTGGCGGTGTAGATGCCGAGCGCGATCGTGGCCAGCAGCAGGGAGTTGACCCGCTCCCCCAGCAGGATCGGAAGGCAGAACGCGAAGAAGAACATCACCAGCGTGAGCGGGGTGTTCCGGATCCAGTTCACGTACACGGCGCCGACGCCGCGCGCGATCGGGACCGGGGACACGCGGGCCGCTCCGACGATGAGTCCGAGCACCACGGCGATGAGGCCACCGCCGAGGAACAGCGCGATGGTTCCCCACAGCGCTTCACCCCAGAGGTCGAGGTGGTCAGAGATCACTCCCACTGCTGTGCCTTTCGGTTCGTTTCCGCGTCAGGTCGACGCGGAGGAGGACGGGGGCGGCCGGTCGGACCGGCTGCCCCCGGGAGATCAACCGACCGGGTCGACCTCGGGCTGCTCGGCCTTCACACCGGAGGCGCCGAGGTTGTTGTCGAAGATCTGCTGCCAGATGTCGCCACCGTCGGTGAGCTGCGTGTTGAAGTACTCGACGAGCGCGTCGTCGCCCTTCGCCACACCGATGCCGTAGCGCTCCTCGCTGAACGGCTCGCCGACGACCTTGAGGTTGTCGGGGTCCTGCGCCGCGTAGCCGATGAGGATGGCCTCGTCGGTGGTGACCGCGTCGACCTGACCGTTCTTGAGGTCCTCGACGCACTTGGAGTACGTGTCGTACTCCTTCGTCTTCACCTCGGGGTAGTTCTCCTTGATGTTCTGGATCGGCGTCGAACCCGTCGCCGAGCAGACCGTCGTCGAGGAGTCCAGGTCGTCGACGCTCGCGATGTCGCTGTCGGCGGCGACGAGGAGGCCCTGGCCGGTGACGAAGTACGGGCCGGCGAAGGCGATCTGCTCCTTGCGCTTGTCCGTGATGGAGTAGGTGCCGACGTAGTAGTCGATGTCACCGTTGACGATGGCCTGCTCGCGGTTCGCGGAGGCGATCGCCTGGAACTCGATCTTCTCCGGGTCGACGCCGAGGGACGCCGCCATCCAGCGGGCGATGTCGACGTCGAAGCCGGTCCGCTCGCCGGTCACGGGGTCGAGGTAGCCGAGACCGGGCTGGTCCTCCTTGACGCCCACCTTGACGGTGCCCGACGAGGAGATGCGGTCGAACGTGGGGCTCCCCTCGATCGTGACGTCCTCCTCGACGGTCCAGGGCGTGCTGCTCGAGGTGTCGCCCTCGTCGCTCCCCGACGTGCCGGTGCTCGACGGCGTGCCGCTGTTGCAGGCCGTGAGCGCGAGCAGCGCCACCGTGGCGATCCCGAGTCCGGCCAGTGTCCGTGTGCGTCGCATGTGCGTCTCCTTCGTGTGCTGTGCTGTGGGTGCGGGGTCTGGGAAGTCAGTGTGTGAGGAGCTTCGAGAGGAAGTCCTTGGCGCGGTCGCTCTTCGGGTTCGTGAAGAACTCCTCAGGCTTGGCCTCCTCGACGATCCGGCCGTCCGCCATGAAGACGACGCGGTCCGCCGCCTTGCGGGCGAAGCCCATCTCGTGGGTGACGACGATCATCGTCATGCCCTCCTGGGCGAGCTCGACCATGACGTCGAGGACCTCGTTGATCATCTCCGGGTCGAGCGCGCTCGTGGGCTCGTCGAAGAGCATGACCTTCGGCTGCATGGCGAGGGCCCGCGCGATAGCGACGCGCTGCTGCTGGCCGCCGGAGAGCTGCGCGGGGAGCTTGTTCGCCTGCTGGGCGACGCCGACGCGCTTGAGGAGCATCATCGCCTCCGCCTCGGCGTCGGACTTCTTCAGGCCACGGACCTTGATCGGGCCGAGCGTCACGTTCTCGAGGATCGTGAGGTGCGCGAAGAGGTTGAAGGACTGGAAGACCATGCCGACGTCGGCCCGCAGGTGTGCGAGAGCCTTGCCCTCCGCGGGCAGCTCCTTGCCGTCGATGCGGATGGAGCCGCTGGTGATGGTCTCCAGGCGGTTGATCGTGCGGCAGAGCGTCGACTTGCCCGAGCCGGAGGGGCCGATCACGACGACGACCTCCCCCGCGTTGACGGTGAGGTCGATGTCGCTGAGCGCCTGGAACTCGCCGTAGTGCTTCTGGACGTTCTCGACGACGACGAGCGGGGTTTCAGAGGTCATCATTTCTCCAAACTAGCCACGCGATGCGCGCGGTTCCAGGCACCACGGTGAGGTTTACACGTTCGTAATCACCTGATCGCGGCGCCAATGCTCCCTCGCAGAGGCACCCCACGGCCCGCCCCCTCGGGCCGCGGGATCGCCCTGCTGCCACGCTCCCAGCGACAGCAGGCAGCAGGTGTCCGATCGTGTGCGATCGACCTCACCCTGGCAGAGCGCGCGGACGGCTGTCAGGGATCTTGAGGATTTCTTGAGGGGACGCCGGTCAGCGGCGCAGATCGCGGTAGTACTCCTCCGCACCGGGATGCAGGGGCACCGGCCCGGTGAAGATCGCGGACCGTCGGTCGAGCAGAGCCGCCGCAGGGACATCGGCCGCCAGCGTGGTGCGCGCCGCGAACAGCCCCGCGACGAGATCCTCGACGACGCCGGGTGGTGTGCTGCCGGCGGTGACGAGATAGTTCGGCACCGCCATCGTCGTCACGGAGGCGTCGAGACCGTAGGTGCCCGCGGGCACGTCGGCCGGCCGGTACGCGTGGGAGTATCGCTCGTTGACCGCATTGACCCAGTCCTGCTCGACCGGGAGCAGACGCACGTCGACGGTCTCCGCGAGGTCCGCGATGCCGGGCGTCGGCAGCCCGCCCACCCAGAAGAAGCCGTCGATCTCCCCGCGCTCCATCGCGGCGATCGACCCACCGAGGTCGAGCTGCGGATCGTCGATCCCGTCGGCGGCGACGCCGGCCGCGTGGAGCACCCGGGTGGCGATCACGTTGACGCCCGAGTTCTCGGCCCCGAGGGAGATCGTCCGTCCGGAGAGGTCCGCCAGGTCGTCCAGGGCCGAGTCGTCCCGCACGACGATCTGCAGGTACTCGTCGTACAGACGGGCGACCGCCTGCACGTCCAGCGGCTCGGGGAAGGCTCCCGTCCCGGCCACGGCGTCCGCGGCCGCGTCGCCCTGCGCGAACCCGAGGAGCGCCTCCCCCGCGCTCACGCGCAGCAGGTTGTCGACCGATCCCGCCGTCTCCTCCGCCGTGAGATCGACGTCCAGCTCGCGCGACAGCTCGGCAGCCAGGCGACTGCCGTAGTCGTGGTAGACCCCGGTGGGGCTTCCGGCGGCGATCACGGCGACGGTGTCCGTCCATCCCTCGGAACGCGGACTGCACGCGCTCACCGCGACCGCCGTCACGAGGGCGAGCATCCCGGCCACGACACGCCGTCCCCGCCCGTTCATGCCGCCGCCTCCGCGGGGAGGACGAGGGCCACGAGGAGCCCGCCGCCATCGGCGCCGCGCACCCGCAGCTCGCCCCCGACCGTCGCGAGGAGGTCGGTCGCGATCGCGAGGCCGAGCCCGGTCCCCGGCATGTCGCCGCTGTCCGCGCTCCGCCAGAAGCGGTCCGCCGCCGACGAGGCGTCCTCCGGAGACAGCCCGGGGCCGTGGTCGCGCACGGTGAGGTGGCATTCGCCGCCCACGCGCCGCGCGCCGACCTCGATGGACGAGCCCTCCGGCGAGTACTTCACCGCGTTGTCGATCGCGGCATCGAGCGCGCTCTCCACGATGGTGCGGTCCGTGATCGTCATGACCGACGGCTCCCCCGTGGGCCGCAGCTCGATGGCCCGCTGCGCCGCCACCTCCTGCCAGGCCTCGATCCGACGGCCGGCGACGGCGGCGAGATCGACGGCCGACACGGTGGAGTCGGTGCGACCGCCGCGGGCGAGCCCGAGGAGCGTCTCCAGGATGCGGGTCATCCGCCGGCCCTCCTCCCTGGTCTCCTCGACGTCATGGTCCCACTCGCGCCCCAGACCCGTCGCGAGATGCTCGACGCGCAGCAGCAGCGCGTTGAGGGGATTCCGAAGCTCGTGCGACGCGTTCAACGCGAACTCCTGCTGCCGGGTCATGACGCGCTCGATCTCGTCGGCCATGCCGTTGAACACCCGCGTCATGCGGCGCAGCTCCGGGGGGCCGGTACCCTCGGCCACCCTGGCATCCATCTCGCCCCGCTCGATCGCCGCCATCGCCTCGTCGAGACGGCGCACCGGCGAGAGCACCCAGCGTGCGAGCCCCGCGACCAGGAGGATGCCGAGCGCGCTGAGCAGCACGACGATGAGGGCGAGCACGAGCGTCTGCCGCAGGATGACGGTCTGCGGCGTGTCCGTGCCGCCGCTCACGAGCACGGCGCCGATCACATCGCCGTCGTCGAACACCGGCTCCACCAGCGCCGCATCGGACACGACCCACGCGGAGGACGACGGCTGCTCGGCGCGCCGCCCGGAGAGCGCCAGCCGCACCCGCTGCGCGTCCCCCTCCGACAGCACCGCGTCGCCGTGCCCGCCCGCCGCCCACGGGCTTCCGGTGAGATCGAACACGGTCACCTCGATCCCGTAGACCTCCTCGAAGCGGCGGACCTCCGCGTCCATCACGGCCGGGCTCCCGGAGCGGAGCGCCTGTCTGGCGCTCGTCGCGAAGTAGCCGAGGTCGCCGAGCTGCTCGGCGTAGAACGACTGCTGGACGCTGCGCGCCGCGCTCCACCCGGTCACGCCGCCCAGCGCGACGAGCACCACGATCAGCGGCACGAGGAAGACGACGATCAGGCGGCGGCGCACGTGTCAGGACCCCGCGAGCCGGTAGCCGACGCCGCGCACGGTCTCGATGAACGCGCGATCCCCGCTCTTCTTCCGGATGGCGGCCACGTGCACTTCGAGGGAGTGGCCGAAGCCGCGCCAGTCGGTGTTCCAGACCTCGCGGATGAGGCGCTCCTTCGGCACCGCGACGCCCGGATACCGGGCGAGCACGCCGACGATGTCGAACTCCTTGCGGGTGAGCGCCAGCGGCACCCCGCCGACCTGCACCTCCCGCGCCACGAGGTCGATCTGCACGGCCCCGTCGTGCAGCAGCACTCGGGTGTCGGGTTCCGTACGCAGCGGCCGTGAGCGCCGGGTGACCGCCTCGATCCGCGCCAGGAGCTCGTGCACGTCGTAGGGCTTCACCACGAAGTCGTCGGCACCGGCGCGCAGCCCCTTGATCCGCTCGGCGACCTGGTTGCGGGCGGTGACGATCACGATCGGCACGTCGGACCGTCCGCGGATGCGGCGGCAGAGGTCGATCCCGTCGACGTCCGGCAGCCCGAGGTCGAGAAGCACGACCTCGGTGTCGGCATCGAGGTGCTCCAGCGCCGTCGCCCCGTCCGCCGCGTGCACGGTGGCATAGCCCGAGCGCGCGAGGAAGGCCTGCAAGGCCCCCGCCACCCGCTCGTCGTCCTCGACGATCAGTATCCTCATCCCGCGTCCCGTCCCGTCGCCGGTCAGCCGGAGGAGGCCGCGCGTTGGGCGAACGCGCTCTCGTACAGGCAGACGCTCGCCGCGGTGGCGAGGTTGAGCGACTCGGCACGCCCGAAGATCGGCAGCCGGAGCACGCGGTCGGCTCGGGTCAGCGCCTCGTCCTCGAGTCCGCGCGCCTCGTTGCCGAACAGCCAGGCCGTCGGCGCCCCGAGGACCCCGTCGGCACGGGCCGCGAGGAGGTCGTCCCCCTTCACGTCCGCCGCGAGGATCTGCAGTCCCGCATCGTGCGCGCGACGCACGACCTCGTCGAGCTCACTGCCCACCGAGACCGGGAGGTGGAAGAGCGAGCCGGTCGTCGCCCGCACGACCTTGGGGTTGAACGGATCGACCGTGCGACCGGTGAGCACGACGGCATCGGCGCCGGCGGCGTCTGCGGCCCGGATGATGGTGCCGAGGTTCCCGGGGTCGCGCACCTCCTCGCAGATCGCCACGAGACGCGGGGCGGCATCGAAGATGTCCCGCACCGAGGTCGGCGTCTGACGGACCACCGCGACGAGTCCCTGCGGCGTCACCGTGTCGGCCATCGCATGGAGGACGTCCTCGCTCACGTACTCGACGTCGACGTCCGCCTCCGCCGCGGCGGCGCGGATGTCCGCGTGCTTCTCCCAGCCGTGCGGGGTCGCGAACAGCTCGACGATCGCTTCGGGACGGTACGTCAGCGCCTCGCGGACGGACTGCGGACCTTCGAGCAGAAAAAGACCGGTCTCGGTGCGCGCGCTGCGCTTGGTCAGCTTGGCGACGGCACGGACTCGGGGGGAACGGGGGTTCTCCAGCACGAACTCAGTCTACGGTCAGCCCGACGCCGCCCGGATACGCGGAACGGGCGCCTTCCCGGAGGAAAGCGCCCGTTCGGAAGCGAGATGCTTACGCGGCCGACTTCGGCGCGTTGACGTCGGAGGGCAGTGCCTTCTTCGCCGTCTCGACCAGCGTCGTGAACGTCGCGGCGTCGTTCACCGCGAGGTCCGCGAGCATACGACGGTCGACCGTGACACCCGCGAGGCCCAGGCCCTGGATGAACCGGTTGTAGGTCATGCCGTTCTGGCGGGCCGCAGCGTTGATGCGCTGGATCCACAGACGACGGAAGTCGCCCTTGCGCTTGCGACGGTCCCGGTACGAGTAGACCAGGGAGTGGATGACCTGCTCCTTGGCCTTCCGGTAGAGGCGCGAACGCTGACCGCGGTAGCCGGAGGCGCGCTCGAGGATGACCCGACGCTTCTTGTGGGCATTGACCGCCCGCTTGACTCTTGCCATTTTCCTGTGTTCCTATCCTGCGATCGGGCGCGTCAGCGACCGAGAAGCTTCTTCGCGACCTTGAAGTCGGCCTTCGCGAGCACCTGGTCCTGGTTCAGACGACGGGTGCGACGGCTCGACTTGTGCTCGAGGTTGTGGCGCATCCCGGCCTGCTGCTTCTTCAGCTTGCCGCTGCCGGTGATCTTGAAGCGCTTCTTAGCACCCGAGTGGGTCTTCTGCTTCGGCATCTTCTCTTCCTTCGTATGGCGCCTTCTCAGGCGACGGTGTCAACCCGCGGTGCGGGAGTTCTGGGGGGCGGGAGTCACTCCGCCGGGGCGTCCGCGTCGTTCTTCGCGTCGCGTGCGGCCTGCTTGTTCGCGGCGCGCACGGCGTTCTGCTCCTGCTTCGCCTCGGACTTGCTCTTGTGCGGTGCGACGACCATCACCATGTTGCGGCCGTCGATGGTCGGGTTCGACTCGACGGTGCCGAACTCGGCGACGTCCTCGGCGAACTTGCGCAGCAGACGGACACCCTGCTCCGGACGCGACTGCTCGCGACCGCGGAAGAGGATCATGGCCTTGACCTTGTCGCCGGCCTTGAGGAAGCCCTCGGCGCGCTTGAGCTTCGTCGTGTAGTCGTGCGCCTCGATCTTCAGACGGAAGCGGACTTCCTTGAGGATCGTGTTCGCCTGGTTGCGACGCGCTTCCTTTTCCTTCTGCGCGGCCTCGTACTTGAACTTGCCGTAGTCCATGATCTTGACGACGGGCGGCTTCGAGTTCGGGGCGACCTCGACGAGGTCGAGATCGGCTTCCTGGGCGAGACGCAGCGCTGCCTCGATGCGGACAACGCCGATCTGCTCACCCGCGGGGCCGACGAGGCGGACCTCGGGGACGCGGATGCGCTCATTGGTACGGGGATCGCTGATGCGGAGCTCCTTAGACGATGTGATTCGGCCACCGTGATGCTGTCTGCATCCCGGGCGAAATCGGAGTCGTCCCCCACCCGCCGGCTCTCAGACGCCGGCTCTGCACCCTGTCTACCGGTCCTCTCGTGGCGAGCGGAGCCGGCGGAGCGCAAGACCCGGTAGCCTGGAACGGCAAGCGCGGGTGGGAAGTGAATCCTCTTTCGTTCCGGAGCATGACGCTCCGGAGCCCGCCAAAGTCTAACAGAAAGCAAGGCGAAGTGACGAACCAGGCATCGGACGAGGCAGCCCGCGAGCGCGAGGAGCGATGGGCTCGGCAGGAAGAGGCAGCCTCCTCGGCCGTCCGCGACATCGCCGACGTCCCGGCCGTCGAGGTGATCACGACCGCCGCCGTGCACCTCATGAGTGCCGCCGCCGTGAAGCTCGGCCTGGCGGACGACCCGGACGCCGCGGCCCAGCTCGACCTGGACGAGGCGCGCAAGCTCATCAACGCCCTGGCGGGGCTCATCACCGCCGGCGCCCCGGAGATCAGCGACATGCACGCCCGGTCGCTGCGCGACGGCCTCCGTTCGCTGCAGCTCGCCTTCCGCGAGGCCTCGACCATCCCCGACCCGATCGGCAAGGGGCCGGGCGAGAAGTGGACCGGTCCCGTCACCTGATCCGGCCGACGCTCCGCCTCAGATGCTGCGGCGGAGCTTGACCGTCAGCGAATCGGCGAGGACGGCGATGCGGTCGTCCGCCGCCCAGCGCTGAGCGAGCCGTGCGAGCACGGCATCCAGGACCTCGCGCTCCAGGCCGTCGACGAGCTCCAGCACGACGATGAGCTCCGGTCCGCGGAGCCGCGCGTCCGGGTCTCCCGGCGCGACCGCGACGTCGATCACGGCGAGTTCATGCGCGATGCTCTCCCGGAGGGCGGTGACGACCTCGGGAGACAGGAAGCTCGGCTCCCACGCGTGCCCCTGCGCCACGGCCCACACGGCCGGACGCCGGATGACGAACTCGGTGTCGGACGTGGGGTCGAGCACGATGAGGTCGGTGTCCTCCGACGACGCGGCCAGGGCGGCACGGACGGCCTCGACTGGGATGGGGCGTGCCGACGGATCCCAGCGCTGCATCGTCTCGACCGACGAGAACACCGGCTGCACGCGGCGTCCGTCCGGGGCGGCGACGGTGACGATCGAGAGCTCCTGCGTCTTGTCGACCGCGAGCCCGCTGGGGGCCACCCCCTCCTCGCCCTTCTCGG
This sequence comes from Microbacterium sp. NPDC091676, assembly GCF_044756645.1. Taxonomy (NCBI): domain Bacteria; kingdom Bacillati; phylum Actinomycetota; class Actinomycetes; order Micrococcales; family Microbacteriaceae; genus Microbacterium; species Microbacterium sp. NPDC091676. The sequence goes on from NZ_JBIVTI010000002.1 coordinate 31,803, forward strand.
CGATCAGGGGGATGAGCACCCGGGCGGAACGGAACGCGTCGACGACCTCCGCCTGACTCCCCTCCCCGGCACGGAAGCGGTGCAGCGCCGCGAGGAGAGCCGGGTCCGCCGAGCCGTCGTCGGCCGCATGCGGATTCGACTCGAAGCTGCGTCCCTCCCACGGCACCCCGGCGGAATCGGCCCGGTTGTGCGACTCCGGACCGCAGGCGTGCGGCTCAGTCTCCGGCGACATCCAGGGCCTCCGCCAGCGTGAAGGCGCCCGCGTACAGAGCCTTGCCGACGATGGCGCCCTCGACGCCCAGGGGCACGAGGTCGCGCAGCGCGGCGATGTCGTCGAGGTTCGAGATGCCGCCCGATGCGACGACCGGCTTCGGCGTGCGCGAGGTCACCTCGCGCAGGAGCTCCAGGTTCGGGCCGCGCAGCGTGCCGTCCTTGGTCACATCGGTGACGACGTAGCGGCTGCAGCCGGCGTCCTCGAGGCGCTCGAGCACCTCCCAGAGGTCGCCGCCCTCCTTCGTCCAGCCTCGGGCGGCGAGCGTCGTGCCGCGGACGTCGAGGCCGACGGCGATCGCCTCACCGAAGCGGCTGATCACGTCGGCCGCCCACTCCGGGTTCTCCAGGGCGGCGGTGCCGAGGTTGATGCGCGCGGCGCCGCTCTCCAGGGCGGCCTCCAGGCTCGCGTCGTCCCGGATGCCGCCGGAGAGCTCGACGTTGACGTTCTTGAACTGCTTGATGACCTTGCGCAGGATCGGCGCGTTGCTCCCGCGACCGAAGGCCGCGTCGAGGTCGACGAGGTGGATCCAGGAGGCTCCCTGCGAGACCCACTCCCCGGCGGCGTCGAGCGGGTCGCCGTAGCTGGTCTCGGTCCCGGCCTCCCCCTGCGTGAGACGGACCGCCTTGCCGCCGGCGACGTCGACCGCGGGAAGGAGCGTGAGCGAGGGGGACTGCGCGAAGTCGTTCATGGGGTCCTTGGTTCGGGTGGGTCTGCGGCCCGAGAGGGCACGAGAGACGAGGGTAGTCCGCCGCGGGGCGCGGGACAAACCGCGTGACGCCGGGCGCCGACGCGGCTCGGCGTCAGAGGCTCTCCACCCAGTTCCGGAGCAGCCGGATGCCGGCGTCTCCGGACTTCTCCGGGTGGAACTGCGTCGCCGAGAGCGGGCCGTTCTCCACGGCCGCGAGGAACGGTCCGCCGTAGTCCGCCCACGTGAGCACGGGCTGCGGGAACGGCGGGATCACGTCGAGCTCCCAGGACTGCGCCGCATAGGAGTGCACGAAGTAGAAGCGCTCCTGCTCGATCCCGCGGAACAGGACGGTGTCCTCCCCCGGCTCGACGGTGTTCCAGCCCATGTGCGGCAGGACGGGGGCGTTGAGCTCCGTCACGGCGCCCGGCCACTCGCCGAGGCCCGCGGTGTCGTGCCCCCGCTCGACGCCGTGCGCGAAGAGCACCTGCATGCCGACGCAGATGCCGAGCACCGGTCGGCCGCCCGCGAGGCGACGGCCGATGATCTCGTCGCCGCCGTGGGCGTGCAGGGCGTCCCGCACCGCCTGGAAGGCGCCGACACCGGGCACGACGAACCCGTCGGCCTCGAGCGCCTCGGTGCGGTCGCGCGTGAGCACGGCGTCGGCTCCCGCCGCGACGAGGGCCTTGACCGCGGAGTGGACGTTGCCGGATTCGTAGTCGAAGACGGCGACCCGGGGCGCGGTGCTCACAGGGCTCCCTTGGTGGACGGGATGCCGTCGACGAGGGGATCCAGCGCCTTCGCCTGACGGAACGCCCGCGCGAACGCCTTGAACTCGGCCTCGGCGATGTGGTGCGGGTCGCGCCCGCTCAGCACCCGCACGTGCACGGTCAGCGCGGCGTTGAAGGTGATGGCCTCGAAGACGTGCCGCACGAGCGACCCGGTGAAGTGCCCGCCGATCAGGTGGTGCTCGAAACCTGCGGGCTCCCCTTCGTGGACGAGGTACGGGCGACCCGAGATGTCGACGACCGCCTGCGCGAGCGCCTCGTCCAGGGGGACGAGGGCGTCGCCGTAGCGGGAGATGCCGGACTTGTCCCCGAGGGCCGCGAGGATCGCCTGACCGAGCACGATCGAGACGTCCTCCACGGTGTGGTGCGCGTCGATGTGGGTGTCCCCGGACGCCCGCACGGTGAGATCCGTCAGCGAGTGCTTCGCGAACGCCGTGAGCATGTGGTCGAAGAACGGCACCGACGTGTCGATGCGGCTCGCGCCGGTGCCGTCGAGGTTCAGCTCGACCTCGACGGTGGACTCCGACGTGCTGCGCACGCGGCTCGCGGTGCGTGCGGTGGGCGCGGGGATGGTCATGATGCCGATCCTATCGAGGCCAGGGCGTCCAGGAACGCCGTCGTCTCCGCCTCCGTGCCGGCACTGACGCGCAGGTGGCCGGGGATGCCCACGTCGCGGACGAGCACGCCGCGGTCGTACAGCTGCTGCCACGTCGCCTGCGGGTCCGCGACGCCCCCGAACAGCACGAAGTTGGACCACGAGAGGTGCGGCGTGTAGCCCAGCGCTTCGAGCGTCGCCGTGATGCGGTCCCGCTGCTCCACGATCTCCTGCACCATGCCGAGCATGACGTCGGCGTTGCGGAGCGCGGCGACGGCGGCCGCCTGCGTCAGCGCGCTCAGGTGGTACGGCAGCCGGACGAGACGCAGCGCATCGATGAACGCCGGATCGGCCGCGAGGTAGCCGACGCGGGCACCGGCGAAGGCGAACGCCTTGCTCATGGTGCGGGAGACGGCGAGCCGCGGCCGTCCTTCCAGGAGGGTGAGGGCCGACGCCGCATCCCGCGGCGCGAACTCCTGGTAGGCCTCGTCGACGATCACGACGCCGCGGGCCGCCTCGTAGACGGCCTCCACGACGTCGAGCCCCAGCGGGGTGCCGGTCGGGTTGTTCGGCGAGCAGAGGATCACGATGTCGGGGTCTGCCGCGCGCACCTGCTGCGCCGCCTCCTCCGGGGTGACCGTGTAGTCGGGCTGACGGGTGCCGGCGATCCAGGAGGCGCCGGTCCCCTTCGCGATGAGCGGGTACATCGAGTACGTGGGAGCGAAGCCGAAGGCCGTGCGCCCCGGTCCGCCGAACGCCTGGAAGATGTGCTGCAGCACCTCGTTGGATCCGTTGCCCGCCCAGATCTGCTCCGGCGTGAGGCCGTGACCCAGGTAGTCGGCGAACGCCTCCCGCAGCGTGGTGAACTCACGGTCCGGGTACCGGTTCACGTCTCGGATCGCCACCGCGATGTCGTCGAGGATGTCGCTGGCGACCTCGTCGGGAACAGGATGCGTGTTCTCGTTGACGTTGAGGGCCACCGGGAGCGGGGCCTGAGGTGCGCCGTACGGGGTGAGTCCGCGCAGATCGTCGCGGAGCGGGAGATCGTTGAGGGAGAAGGTCACCCTTCCCATCTTAAGAGGAGCGCGGAGAGCCGAGGTCATCGTGACGATCGGATCGTCACGGACCGGAGGCCGGACCTCGACCGCCGTGTCAGTCGGTGTACCGTGCCGGGAGCGCGAGCTCCTGCCCGACCTGGAGCTCACCACCACGCAGGAGGTTCATCCGGCTGATCTCGCCGATGACATCCCGCGGGTCGGCGTCGGGAGCGATGCTGCTCGCGATCGACCACAGCGTGTCACCGGGCATGACCGTGACGGTCTGGACGGAGACGGCCGGTGCGTCCGCGCCGGAGGCGATCGCGCTGCCCCCGCCGAGGGCGGCGAAGGCGATGCCCGCAGCGAGCGGGACGGAGGCGAGCGCGAGCAGCGTGCGGCGACCGCGGGCCGTGATCCGCAGCCGGGTGGCCGGACGGGCCGATGCCGGAAGGGCGGTCGCGGTGCTGAGGCTCATGCTGCTCATGTCTGCTCCTTACTGTCCCGGCGCCGGAGCCCGGGGAGGTTGGCGTAGCGTTCGCATCCGCGACTCGGCCGGGAGCCGTGAATGCGAAGCTACGTTCCGAAGATATCTTCGAGTTCGAACATCTGTCAAGCTGTCTTCGAAACCAGGCCCCGCGAATCCCCCGACACGCTCGAACAGATCTTCCAGATCGGCGGTTTTCTCGGATACGGTTTCGATAAGGACACCCCACCACGGGCCACCGACATTCGAAGCGGCACGTCGGATCACGCAGTGAAGGAGCACCATGAGCGACACCTCAGCCCTCGAGTCCGAGGCGCCGCGCACCCGTCGTCGCAAGAACCTCAGCCCGAAGCAGATGGCGATCCTCGAGGTCATCCAGGCCTCGATCGCACAGAACGGCTATCCGCCGAGCATGCGTGAGATCGGCGACGCCGTCGGGCTCAAGTCGCTGTCCAGCGTCACCCACCAGCTCGGTCAGCTCGAGCTCAGCGGCTACCTGCGGCGCGACCCGGGCAAGACCCGCGCGATGGAGGTCCTCATCGACCTCCCCGGCACGGGCACGGAGAACCCGGCCGATGTGACGACCCCCGTCGGCGATGCCGCCCTGGTCCCGCTGGTCGGGCGGATCGCCGCCGGTGTGCCGATCACCGCCGATCAGCAGGTCGAGGAGATCTTCCCGCTCCCCCGTCAGCTCGTCGGCAAGGGCGACCTCTTCATGCTCAAGGTCTCCGGGGAGTCGATGATCGACGCCGCCATCTGCGACGGCGACTGGGTCGTGGTGCGCTCGCAGAACACGGCGGAGAACGGCGAGATCGTGGCCGCCATGCTCGACGGCGAGGCGACCGTCAAAGTGCTCCGCCGTCGCGACGGCCACACGTGGCTGCTGCCCCGCAACTCCGCGTTCGAGCCGATCCTGGGCGACGAGGCGGTCGTGCTCGGCAAGGTCGTCGCGGTCATGCGCGCGGTCTGAGACGCCGTATCGTCGGAGAGACGACGACGAAGGCCCTCCCGCGCCGGGAGGGCCTTCGTGTGTCCGGGGACGACCGCGTCAGGCGGTGACCACCACGTCCTCGCGCACCCGTCGGGTCGCCTCGACGATGTTCCGCAGCGACGCCGTGGTCTCGGCGTAGCCGCGGGTCTTCAGACCGCAGTCCGGGTTCACCCAGAGCTGCCGGAGCGGGATCTCGTCGACCGCACGCCGGAGCAGGGACTCGACCTCCTCCACGGTGGGCACGCGCGGCGAGTGGATGTCGTACACGCCGGGGCCGATGCCGTGGTCGAAGCCCACCTCGGCGATGTCCGCGACGACCTCCATGCGGCTCCGGGCCGCCTCGATGGAGGTCACGTCCGCGTCGAGCGCACGGATCGCGTCGATCACGACGCCGAACTCCGAGTAACAGAGGTGGGTGTGCACCTGCGTGGCCGGTGCCGCGCCGCCCGTGGCCAGTCGGAACGAGGCGACCGACCAGTCGAGGTACGCCGGCTGGTCGGCCTGCTTCAGCGGGAGCAGCTCCCGGAGCGCCGGCTCGTCGACCTGGATCACTTGGATGCCCGCGGCCTCCAGGTCGGCGATCTCATCGCGCAGCGCCAGCGCCACCTGGTTCGCGGTCTCGCCCAGCGGCTGGTCGTCGCGGACGAAGGACCACGCGAGGATCGTGACGGGGCCCGTGAGCATCCCCTTCATGTGCTTTGCCGTGAGCGACTGGGCGTACGCCGACCAGGCGACCGTGATGGGCGCGGGACGCGAGACGTCGCCCCAGAGGATCGACGGTCGCGTGGCCCGCGAGCCGTAGGACTGCACCCAGCCGTGCTGCGTGACCGCGAAGCCGTCGAGGTTCTCCGCGAAGTACTGCACCATGTCGTTGCGCTCCGGCTCACCGTGCACGAGGACGTCGAGACCGAGGTCCTCCTGCAGGGAGACGACCGCGGCGACCTCACGGCGCAGGAACTCCTCGTAGTCGTCCTCGGGGATCTCGCCACGGAGGAACTGGGCGCGGGCACGGCGGATGTCGCCGGTCTGCGGGAAGGAGCCGATCGTCGTCAGGGGCAGCGCGGGTAGGCCGAGGGCGTTCTGCGCCTCCTCGCGCTCCTGGTACGGGGCACGGGCGAAGTCGGCGTCGCCCAGCGCGCGGGAACGCACCGCACCGTCCCGCACGCCGGGAGCGGTCAGGCGGTCCTGCAGCGCAGCGGTCGCCGCGTCCAGCTCGGCCGCGATCGCCGTGCGCCCTGCGGACAGACCGCGGGCGAGGGTCACGACCTGCTGCACCTTCTGGTCCGCGAACGCGAGCCAGGAGACGAGGCGCTCGTCGAGAGCGGTCTCGTCGTCCACGTCGTGCGGCACGTGCAGCAGCGAGGTCGAGGTCGATGCCGACACCGGGGCGCCGAGCGCGCGGAGCGCCTCCAGCGCGTCGAACGCCGCGGAGAGGTCGCCGCGCCAGATGTTGTGCCCGTCGATCACACCGCCGACGAGGGTCTTGCCCTCGAGGCCCGGCACCGCGGCGGGCACGGTGCCGCGCACGAGATCGACGGCGATGGCCTCGACGGGGGCCGCGGCCACGGTCGCGAACGTCTCGCCGAGGCTCGCGTACGGGGCCGCGACGAGGATCGAGGGACGCTCCTCGGCGGTGCCCAGCACCGCGAGCGCGCGCTCCGCGGCCGCGGCGAGCTGTGCGGTCGTGGCCGGCAGGGACTCGCTCACGAGGGCGGGCTCGTCGAGCTGCACCCACTCGGCGCCCGCGGCGCGCAGGCGGGCGAGCAGGTCGACGTAGACGGGCAGCACATCCTCCAGCCGCGAGAGCGGCTCGAAGCCCTCCGGCGCGTCGTCCGACGCCTTCGCGAGCGCCAGCAGGGTGACCGGTCCGACGACCACGGGTCGGGTGACGAAGCCGGCGGCGGCGGCCTCCGCGACCTCGCGCACCAGGCGGTCGCTGGCGAGGGAGAACACCGTCTCCGGACCGATCTCCGGCACGAGGTAGTGGTAGTTCGAGTCGAACCACTTCGTCATCTCCAGCGGCGCGCGCTCGCCCTCGCCCCGGGCGACGGTGAACAGCGCGGGCAGGCCGATCGTGCCGTCGGCCTCGCGGAGGTCGTCGAAGCGGGCGGGGATCGCGCCGACCGTGACGGCGGCGTCGAGGACCTGGTCGTAGTACGAGAAGGATTCCGGGATCGACGAGTCCGTGCGGCCGAGGCCGAGCCCCGCCAGGCGCTCGCGGGTCGCCGCGCGCAGCTCCGCGGCCGTCCGCTCCAGCTCCTGCTCGTCGATGCGGCCGGCCCAGAACGCCTCGACGGCCTTCTTGAGCTCGCGGCGACGGCCGATGCGGGGGTAGCCGAGGATGGTGCCCTCGGGGAATGCGGTCATGGTGTTTCCTTTCGGCGGGGACTAGTGCCGGAGCGCCGGGACGATGCCGGCTTCGGCGAGGACGGTCAGGACGGTCTCGTGCTGGTTGAACGCGTATAGGTGGACGCCGGGGGCGCCGCCGGCGACGACGTCGGCGGCGAGGCGCGCGGCCCACGAGATCCCGATCTCCCGGCGCCCTTCGGCGGTCGGCTCGACGTCGAGAGCGATCGCGAGCTCGCCGGGCAGGTCCTCCCCCGTCAGCTCCAGGACCCGAGCCAGACGGGCCGGCGAGGTGATCGGCATGATGCCGGGGAGGATCGGGATGGTGACGCCGCCGGCGCGGGCGCGCTCCACGAAGGCGAGGTAGTCGTCAGGGTGGAAGAAGAGCTGGGTGATCGCGAAGGTCGCCCCCGCGGCCTGCTTGGCGAGCAGAGCCTCCACATCCTGCGTCCGGTGCGTGGCCCGCGGGTGCCCCTTCGGGAAGGCAGCGACCGCGATGTCGACCTTCTGCCGCGGGGCCACGAGCGCAGCCCCGGGAAGTCCGGGGACCGGTGACTCCTGATACGGCGCGCGCTCGGCCTGGACGCGATCGATGAGCTGCACGAGCTGCGCGGCGCTCTCCAGGTCGCCGAGGAAGGGTTCGCTCTGCCCCGCGGGCGGATCTCCGCGCAGAGCGAGGAAGCGGAGGATCCCGGCGTCGAGGAACTCCCGGATGAGCGCCGTGGCACCGGCGTAGGTGTTGCCGACGCAGGTGAGGTGGGCGAGGGGCTCGACGTCGGTGTGCTCGCGGATGAACCGCAGCACGTCGAGCGAGCGCCCTCCGGTCGACCCGCCGGCGCCGTAGGTCACCGAGAGGAACTCGGGCCCGGCGGCGGCGAGGCGACGGACCGTCTCGTGCAGGGCCTCCTGGCTCGACTCCGAGCGCGGCGGGTAGAGCTCGAACGAGAACGGCACGCGGGAGGCGCGAGCGGTGTCGAACGTGGAAGACATCTTCTCTCCAGGGGACAGGGGCCGGGGTCCGCGCACGACGAAGAGCACGTCGTTCGCGGGCGGGTGCCGGGCTCGGCTGTCGCTCCACGCCCGGGATGAACCGGGCGTTTCCAGAAACCTAGAACACGGCCTCGGCCCGCCGCACGAGTGTGACGTCGTGTGTCACCGCCCATAGGCTCGAGGCATGTCCTCACCGTTCGGTTCCTGGTCCTCCCCTTTCACCGCCGCCGCCGTCGCGGGAGCGGCTCCGCGCATCGACGGCGCCCGCTTCGTCGGTGACGAGGTGTGGTGGGCTGAGTCGGTGCCCGCCGAAGGCGGACGGGTGACGGTACGCAGCTCGACCGGGGCGGAGATCCTCCCGGCCCCCTGGAACGCCCGTTCCCGCGTGCACGAGTACGGGGGCGGTGCCTGGACCGTCGATGGCGACACCCTGTACTTCGTCTCAGGCGCCGACCAGCGCGTGCACCGGATGGATCGGGGTGCGGAGCCGAGCCCGCTCACCGCCGCCGGCCCTTCGTACGGCGGACTGCGCGTGCGGAGCGGCAGGCTGCTGGCCGTCCGGGAAGACCTCTCGACCGATCCGCACCGCCGCGCGATCGTGGAGATCCCCGTGGACGGCGCAGCCGCCGAGGACGCCTCCGCCATCCGGGTGATCGTCGAGGGCCCCGGGTTCTTCGCCCACCCCGCGCTCTCGCCCGACGGCAGCCGCGTCGCCTGGGTCGAATGGCAGGCGGACAGCATGCCCTGGGAGAGCGCCACGCTCGCGATCGGATCGGCGGCCGGCGGGACGATCACCCGGGTCCCCACTTCCGCCGCCCTGCAGCCGGAATGGACCGGCGACGACGCGCTCGTGTTCGCCGATGATTCCTCGGGACGCTGGCAGCTCCAGCACCTCGCGCTCGACGGACTCCAGCCCGGTGCCTCCCGTCCGCTCACCTCGTCCGACGCGGACACCGGCTACGGCCTGTGGGTGCTCGGCAACCGCTGGTTCCAGCCGCTGGCGGATGGCCGCCTCGTGGCCGTCCGCACCGACGGACGCGACGAGGTGCAGCTCGTGTCCCCGGACGGCGAGACGCGCGTGTTCGCGGTCCCGGCCGACGGGCACCTCAGCGTGGACGACGTCGCGGGCTCACGCGTCCTGCTCAGCGGAGACGGCTCGCGCGTGACCTCCGGCATCTGGTGCGTCGACGTGGACTGCGGTGCCGTCGAGACCGTCACCGGCGGCGCTCTGGTCGACGAGGACTGGATGCCTGCGGCCCAGCAGCTCGTCGTGGAGGGGGCGCACGGGCCGGTGCACGCCTTCGCCTATCCGCCCGCCGCGCCCGGAGAGCCCCGCGGCGCCGACGGCGAGCTCCCGCCCTACATCGTGCTCGTGCACGGCGGGCCGACCGCCCACGTCACGGGAGCGGCCTCCGCCTCGATCGCGTTCTTCACGAGCCGGGGAATCGGGGTCCTCGACGTGAACTACGGCGGGTCCACCGGTTACGGTCGGGCGTACCGCGACCGCCTGCAGGGGCAGTGGGGCGTCGTCGACGTGGACGACGTGATCGCGGCCGCCCGCGGGCTCGCCGACGCCGGGCTCGCCGACCCCGCGCGCATCGCCATCCGCGGCGGCTCGGCCGGCGGCTGGACGGTGCTCTCTGCGCTCGTGCGCGGCGGGACGTTCGCCGCCGGCATCAGCCGCTACGGCGTCGCCGATCTGCGGATGCTCGCCGCCGAGACCCATGACTTCGAGGCGTCGTACCTCGACGGCCTCGTCGGTCCGCTCCCCGCTGCGGAGCACGTGTACATCGAGCGCTCGCCTCTGACCCACGCCGACCGCATCGACGTACCGGTGCTGCTGCTGCAGGGCGGGGAGGACCGTGTCGTGCCGCCGTCCCAGTCGGAGGCCATCCGCGACGCGCTGGCGGCGAACGGCATCGACCACGAGTACGTGCTGTACCCGGGCGAGGGCCACGGGTTCCGCAGCGCGGAGACCATCGTCGACGCGCTGGAACGCGAGCTCGCGTTCCTCGGCCGGGTGTTCGGCTTCACGCCGAGCCTCTGAGCCGGGGAGGCTACTCGCCCACCCGGTTGCGCAGACGCATCGCCCGCTCGGCCTCACGGGTGTCCTGGCGTTCGCGGAGGGTCTGCCGCTTGTCGTACTCGCGCTTGCCCTTCGCGAGAGCGATCTCGACCTTGGCGCGACCGTCGGAGAAGTACAGCTTGAGCGGGATCAGCGTGTATCCGCCCGCGGAGACGGCATGGGCGAGCTTCGCGATCTCCTCGCGGTGCAGGAGGAGCTTGCGGATTCGCTTGGCCGAGTGGTTCGTCCAGTGCCCCTGCGAGTACTCCGGGATGTGCACGGCGTCGAGGAAGACCTCGTTGCCCTTCACGAAGGCGTAGCCGTCGCTGAGGTTCGCGCGCCCCTGACGGAGCGACTTCACCTCGGTGCCGGTGAGCACCATCCCCGCCTCGTACGACTTCTCGATGTTGTAGTCGTGACGCGCGCGACGATTGGTCGCGATGACCTTCTCCCCGCGTTCCCTGGGCATGATGATCTCCTGTGCTGTGGTGCCGTGGACGGCTCGGCAGCGGATCGGCCGAGCAGCCTTTCAGGGTATCAGGTACGCAGCCAGCGCCGGATCGCGAAGCCCGCCGACAGCGCGGCGAGGATCACGCCGATCCCGACGAGGACCGGGACGACGAGCGCCGCGTCCTGCATGGTCACCCAGGTGGTGATGAAGGGCACGCGCCCGCGCAGGTATCCGTTCACGCCGAAGTGCATCCCGGCGACGACGGCGGCACTGGCCAGGGCGGAACCCAGCAGCGCGGCGAACACGCCTTCGAGCACGAACGGCGTCTGGATGAAGCGGTTCGAGGCGCCCACGAGGCGCATGATGCCGATCTCCTTGCGCCGCGCATACGCCGACAGGCGGATCGTCGTGCCGATCAGCAGCGTCGCGGCGATGAGCATCAGCACGGCGATGCCGACGGCGATGTAGGTGGCCACGGTGAGCGCGGAGAACAGCGGTTCGAGGTATTGGAGCTGGTCCTGGACCTGTTCCACTCCGGCCTGGCCGCTGAACGCCTCGGCGAGGACCTGGGACTGCCCGGGGTCCTTCATGGTGACGAAGAAGACCTCGAACGCCTGGTCGGGCGAGAGCACACTGGCCTGCTCCTCCCCCACCTGCTCGACGAGCTTGGCGTACGTCTCCTCCTTCGTGTCGAAGGTCATGGAGCTGATGAGCGGTGACAGCGCGTCGCCTTCGAGCTGGGCGCGCACGGCGGCGACCTGCTCCTCGCTCGCCGCACCGTCCACGCAGGTGTCCGACTCCGACACCGCGGAGCACATGTAGACGGCCACCTGGGCGCGCTCGGACCAGTACCCGCGCATGACGCCGATCTGGGACTGCATGAGGATCGCGGCGCCGACGAACGTGAGCGACACGAACGTGACGAGCACGACGGAGATCACCATCGAGATGTTGCGCCGCAGGCCGACGAGGGCCTCGGTCAGGATCAGTCCGATTCTCATGAGGTCGGGCCCACTTCCTCGTCGTCCTGATCGGAAAGCCCGAGGCGGTCGGCGACGCCGAGCTCGGCGACATCCACCTCCGGGATCACGATCGGACGCGTCCGCGGCGCCACGGCGGCCGCGGACGGCGGCGATGCGGCCGGGGGATGCACGACATCCGGCGGTTCGACCACGCCCGGCTCCCGCGAGGGCTCCGGCGGCTCGACCACCTGCGGGGCCGGGGCGGCAGCGGGCTTGGTGACTGCAGGAGACGCGGCGGCGGCCCGACGCTGGGCATCCAGCTCCTCGGCCAGCGCGGCGCGGACGACGGAGAGGTCGGCGGTCTGGCGCTGCACCTCCTGGACGGCGGTGAGAGCGGCGGCGGCCGCGGCGCCGCGGACCTCCTCCGGCACCAGGCGCGGGATGTTCGAGGTATCCCCGTATCCGCCGTGCACCTCGTCGCGGACCATCTCGCCGTCGCGGAGCTCGATCACGCGGCGGCGCATCTGGTCGACGAATCCGGCCTCGTGGGTGGCCATGAGCACGGTCGTGCCGCCCGCGTTGATCCGGGCGAGCAGCTGCATGATGTCGACGGAGGTCGCGGGGTCGAGGTTTCCGGTGGGCTCGTCGGCGAGCAACACCTGCGGACGGTTGACGAGCGCCCTGGCGATCGCGACGCGCTGCTGCTCCCCGCCGGAGAGCTCGTGCGGCATGCGCTTCTCCTTGCCGTCGAGCCCGACGAGCGCGAGCGCCTCGGGAACGGCCTGCTGGATGAAGCCGCGGGACGAGCCGGTGACCTGCAGCGTGAACGCGACGTTCTGATACACCGTCTTGGACGGCAGCAGTCGGAAGTCCTGGAACACCGAGCCGATGTGCCGACGGAAGTAGGGCACCTTCCGGTTCGCGAGCGCCCGCAGGTCGCGGCCGAGGACGGCCACCCGACCGCTCGTCGGCACGTCCTCGCGGAGGATGAGGCGCAGACAGGACGACTTGCCGGACCCGGAGGCGCCGACGAGGAAGACGAACTCCCCGCGCTGCACCTCGAAGTCGACACCGGACAGGGCGGGCTTCGACGTCCCGCGGTAGCGTTTCGTGACGTTCTCGAACCGAATCATGGCGATTCGAGCCTAAGCGCGGCATCGGCCGGGGCTCGGCACGACACCCCGCCGCGCGGCACGCCGGACCGCGATTCCTCTGTGCCCACGGCCCCACCGACGTCGCCGCCCGCTGCTATACATGGAGTGTCGATTCGCGTGCACCACGCGAGCGCACACACGGAGGGGATCCCCATGACGACACCTGCTGGTTGGTACGACGACGGTTCCGGGCGCCTGCGCTGGTGGGACGGCCAGCAGTGGACCGAGCACTTCGCCCCGGAGACGACGACGGAGGACGCCGCCCCTGCGGCCGCCGAGGACGCGACCGCGGACGGCGTCCCGGAACAGGGCACGGCCGCGACGACGGATGTCGAAGCACCGCGGGCGGAAGAACCGACCGCAGCGGCGGAGCCCGCTGATGCGGAGGCGGTCGCCGCCGAGCGCGAGATCGCTCCGGACGAACCGGCGACCGAGTTCATCGTCGCACCCGAGCCGGCGCAGGACTGGACCGCACCGGCCAGCGGTGCGCACGATCTTCCCGGTGCGGCACCGATCGTCCCGCCCGCCGGTGCCGACGGCGGTACCGCGGGCTCCCCCGGTCAGAACCCCTACCAGGGCCAGGGTGCCTCCCCGGCACCGGGCGCCTACCCGGGCACGCAGAGTGCCGGTGGATACCCCGGTCAGGCGCCGGCTGGTCAGGGCACGTATCCGGGGCAGGGGACGTACCCCGGACAGGGGACGTACCCTGGCCAGGGCGCGTACCCCGGACAGGCCCCCTACCCGGGCCAGGCCCCCGCTCCCGCGGCACCGAAGAAGGTCTCGGTGCTGGGGCTCGTCGGCCTCGGGCTCGCCGCGCTCGGCCTCCTCCTCGCGTTCATCCCCGTGACGCTGCCGTTCGCCTGGTTCCTCCTGGCGGCGGGATTCATCGTCTCGCTCATCTCCCTGTTCCTGAAGGGCACCAAGTGGCCGGGGATCACCGGTCTCGGGGTGTCGGTGCTCGGCGGCATCGTCGCGATCGTCGTGAGCATCTTCTTCGTGCTGGCCGTCGCGAACACCGTGCGCCCGGTCACCCTTCCGGACTACGACGAGGGCACGAGCCAGAGCCCGGCGCCGGAGACCGACGACCCCGGCGACGCAGGCACGGGCGAGGTCGCCGAGGCCACGCTGGGCGAGCCGGTCGCCGTACCCCAGCTGGAGGGCACGGCCGAGGTCACGATCCGGTCGGCCACGTACGGACCGAGCAACGGCTCGGACTTCGAGGCGAACAACGGCGGCTACCTCATGATCGACGTCGCCTGGGAGACGCTCGACGGGACGACGTACGTCAACCCGCTCTACTTCTCCGTCGAGACGGCCGATGGCACCGAGGGCGACTACGACATCTTCGGTGACGCGACGCTGGAGTCCAGCGAGCAGAAGGCCGGTTCCACGACGGAGGGAACGGTGTCGTTCGACGTCGCCGAGAGCTCGTCCTATGTGGTCGTCATCACGGACGAGATGCTGCAGGAGGTCGCCCGGGTGACCGTCGAGGCGTCGGCACGCTGACCCGTCGGCACCACACGACGAAGGCCCCGGGAATTCCCGGGGCCTTCGTCGTGGTGGTCAGTCCTCGTCTTTGCGCTTGCGCCAGCGGATGCCCGCCGAGATGAAGTCGTCGAGGTCGCCGTCGAACACGGCGGCGGGGTTGCCGGATTCCTGGCCCGTGCGGAGGTCTTTCACGAGCTGCTGGCCGTAGAGGAAGTAGGAGCGCATCTGATCGCCCCAGCTCGCGGTGATGTTGCCCGCGAGCTCCTTCTTCTTGGCGGCCTCCTGCTCCTTCTGCAGCAGGAGGAGGCGGTTCTGCAGCACGCGCATGGCCGCGGCGCGGTTCTGGATCTGCGACTTCTCGTTCTGCATCGACACGACGATGCCGGTCGGGAGGTGGGTGATGCGCACGGCGGAGTCGGTCGTGTTGACGGACTGCCCACCGGGGCCGGAGGAGCGGAAGACGTCGACCCGGATGTCGTTCTCGGGGATGTCGACCTCGGTCGCCTCCTCCATGAGCGGGATGACCTCGACGGCGGCGAACGACGTCTGGCGCTTGTCCGCCGAGCCGAACGGGCTGATGCGGGCGAGGCGGTGCGTGCCGGCCTCGACCGAGATCGTGCCGAAGGCGTAGGGCGCGTCGATCTCGAAGGTCGCCGACTTGATGCCCGCACCCTCCGCGTACGAGGTGTCCATCACCTTGACGGGGTACTTGTGGCGCTCCGCCCAGCGCAGGTACATGCGCATGAGCATCTCGGCGAAGTCGGTGGCGTCGTCGCCGCCGGCGCCGGAGCGGATGGTGACGATGGCGCTGCGCTCGTCGTACTCGCCGTCGAGCAGCGTCTGCACCTCGAGCTGGTTGATGAGGTCGGTGAGCGTCTGCAGCTCCTTGCGCGCCTCGATCGCCGATTCCTCGTCGCCCATCTCGTTCGCGAGGTCGACGAGCACCTCGAGGTCGTCGAGGCGCTGGGCGATGCCGGTGATGCGGGCGAGCTCCGACTGGCGGTGACTCAGGGCGCTGGTGACCTTCTGGGCGTTCTCGGTGTCGTCCCAGAGGTCGGGCGCGCCGGCCTCCTCGCTGAGACGCGCGATGTCCTCGCGGAGACGGTTGACATCGACGACCTCGCTGATGTCGCCGAAGGTGTGCCTGAGCGCCTGGATTTCGGCGGAGAGATCTAGTTCGAGCATGACACCTCAGCCTAACGTGCCGCCCGCGCGCGCGGGGACGGGCATGTCCAGGCCCGCACGCCGACCGGAGTAGCGTGAAGGACGTGAGCAGCGCATCCACGGTCCTCCGACAGTTCGGGCCGATGGTGTACCTGCCGACCGTCCTCTTCTCCCTCGGCGAGGGCGCGGTCATCCCGCTCATCCCGGTCATCGCCGCGTCCATGGGCGCCGACGTCGCCTTCGCGGCCCTGGTCGCCTCGGCGCTCGTGGTCGGCCAGCTGTGCGGCAACCTCCCGGCCGGCTGGGCCGTTGGTCGCATCGGAGAGCGCTTCACGATGGTGATCGCGGGCGCCATCGCCATCCTCGCCGCCGTCGGCATGGTGTTCGCGCCGTCGCTCGGGATCCTCGCGGCGTCGGTGTTCCTCCTCGGCCTGTGCGCCGCCGCGTTCGGGCTCGCCCGGCACGCGTTCATGACCACGCGGGTGCCGTTGGTGTTCCGCGCCCGCTCGCTCTCCCTGCTCGGCGGCAGCTTCCGTCTGGGCATCTTCATCGGTCCGTTCGTCTCCGCCGGCCTCCTGCAGCTCTTCGGCACCGAGGCCGCGGCGATCTGGTTCTTCCTCGCCTGCCTGGTCGTCATGGTCCTGCTCGTGCTCTTCGGACCGGATCCGGAGAAGACGGTCGCCCCGCTGCGGACGACCGATCGCTTCGTGGAGGACAGCGGAGAGGCGGTGACCGGGTCGATCCCCACGGTCGAGCGGGCCGGGATCTTCCAGACGATGTGGCGGCAGCGCGGAGTGCTCGGCCGGCTCGGGCTCGCCGCGGCCTCGCTCTCGGCGGTGCGATCGGCACGGCAGGTCGTCCTCCCGCTGTGGGGCCTCTCGCTGGGTCTCGACGCGTCGACCATCGCCCTCGTCGTCGGCGTGTCCGGAGCCATCGACTTCGCCCTGTTCTACGCCAGCGGCCAGGTGATGGACCGCTTTGGCCGGCTCTGGGCGGCCATGCCCGCGATGGTGCTGATGGGCGCCGGGTTCCTCGCCCTGTCGGTCACGCACGACCTCGACTCCGCGGTGCTCTGGTTCGGCATGTTCGCCGCGGTCCTCGGCGTCGGCAACGGACTGTCGAGCGGCATCCTCCTCACCCTCGGCGCGGACGTCGCCCCGAAGCACGACCCGGCCGCGTTCCTCGGATCGTGGCGCACGCTGACCGATGCCGGCGGCGCGGTCGCTCCGCTCCTCGTCTCGGGCATCACCGCGGTCGCCTCCCTGTCGTTCGCGGCGGGAGCCATGGGCCTGATCGGACTCGTCGGCGCCGCCGGGTTCCTGCGCTGGATCCCCCGGTTCGTCCCCCGGACGCCCCCGAGCACGCCGGACCCGGCCGACGGCTGAGCGCACGGTCGCTCAGCGCAGCGCCGTCCGGCTCGTGGCCGTCGCCTGCAGCGGCACCCCGTCCGGCACGAACGGGGAGAGCAGCGGCGGGTGCCAGGTCGCCGCGACGGTGACGCGCGCGCTCACGCCGTCCGGGGTGCCCGCATCGACGACGGTCGCCTCGAACCCCGCTCCGAGGACGAGCGGCGCCGCCTGCTCGGCCACCCCCGCGTCGGTGAGCGTCGCGCGCGGCACGTCCCCCTCCACCTGCAGCGTGAAGCCGTCCGCTCCGGCGAGCGCCGCCGCATCCGCGAGACCGTCCAGCCGCTTCTGGGCGATGTAGAGATCGGTGGCGCAGACGCACACGAAGAGCACCGCGAGCGCGAGGATCAGGTAGCCGAGCACGAGCAGCAGCACGCTCCCCTCGTCGTCGCCCTCTCCATGCTGCTTCGGGGCCGGCGCGCGTCCCCTCATCCCCCGGCCCATCGCCGAGACACCTTCTGCACCGACACGGCCTCCACGGGGACGGATGTCGCCTGGTCGAGTCCGAGCACGCCCGGCACGAGCGGCAGCGGCACCCGCGTCGAGACCGTGACGACCACCGTCGCTCCCGCCGCCGGACAGGGCGATGGACGGGGGCGGCACGAGACCGCGACGTCGATCGCGCCGGGGTCGATGCCGTACTCCTCGACGATCCCCGCCAGCACTCGCTCCCCGCGGCCGGCAGCCTCCGACATGTCGGGCGCCGAGGCGATGGCACGTGCGGCCTGCCGCGCCGCGGCCTCGACGCCCAACGACTGCTCCTGCACCGAGCCCACGGCGATCACGAGGTACAGCAGCGGCACGAGCATGATCACCCCGACAGCGATGAACTCCAGCGAGCTCGACCCCGCGTCATCGCGCATCGAACGACTCCGCCGGTGCGTGGGCCTCCACCTGCAAGGCCGCCGGAACGCCGACGAGGCCGAACACCGGGAGCATCGTCCGGATCCGGACCTCGACGGTCTCCTGTCCCTCCCGCCACGCCGAGGCCACCGTGATGTCGTCCGCGTAGGAGGGGCCGACCGCGCGACGGATGACCTCGCGTGCCCGTTCCTCCCCTTCCGCGGCCGTCGTGTCCGCGAGAGCCGCGTAGTACGCCCCCTCGACGGCGGCGTCGTGGACGACGTTGCGCACGTAGATCGCGAACGCGAGCTGCAGCACCGCGAGGGTGAGCGCGGTGAGCAGGGTGCCGACGAGCACGAACTCCACCGGGTTCGATCCGCGGTCGTCGGTCACCCCCGCAGGCGCACGCATGTCAGAGCCCCGACACCCGCTGGATGGCCTGCTCGAAGAGGGAGGTGAGCGCAGGCCCGGCGACCGCCCAGATGAGCACGACGAGCCCCGCGGTCATCAGGGTCACGAGCACCCAGCCGGGCACGTCTCCCCGTTCGTCGTCGTGGAAGGCACGGAACATCGAGCGCGCACGAGAGATCATGCCGCCAGTGTGCATCGGAGACCCACCGCGGCGCAGACGTTATCCACAGGGCCGGATGCACGGCCCCCTCAACGGCTCCAGCGATGTCGATCCTGAGTCGTCGCGCCGCGGACGACTCGGCCGGTGCGCAGGCCTCGACCTGCAAAGCGGCGGAACGCCGAGGAGGTTGATCCCGAGCGCAACGTCGCTCGCCACTCCGATCGAGGTAACGATCGGGCATCGACAGATCACGCACTTGATCGTGCCTTATAGCGTCTTTCCATGCCCAAGCGGAGGAAGAGAGCGCTTTCGCTCGCCGTCGTCGGCGCCGTGGTCGTGCTCACGGGTTGCACCGCAACTCACCCCTCGGCTCTCCGAGTCAACTCCGACGGCTCGGTGGACTATGTCACCTGTTTCTCGGACGCCGACGACTGGTACGCCGTCTCATACGAGTCCGAAGACCAGGAGAAGGCGATCGAGTTGCGTTCAACCGAAGACCTCGGCTCCTCCCTCGCGGGCTCCGTGGTCAACTTCGCGTCGCCTGGTCACGAGTGGCACTCGATCATCGTCGGTGCGTCTTACTCCTCCGAGGTCCGGATCCGGTCCGACGACTTCACGGTCGGTGAGTGGCGCTGGAACACAGATGGCTGGTTCAAGACGGGTGCTCGCTGCTCGATAGAGGAATGATGGAGCGGCACCTGTCACGCGCCGAGTTCGCCGACAGTCGACGCAGGGAACGCCTCACGACCGAGGCGACCTGGCGCGGCGCGGACGTCATCCACACGGCCGGGCTTCACGGCCTCCTACCGGAAGATCCGAGAACGCAATAGGCTCCTGCCTCATGGAACCCAACCCTCTGCTGCCGTCGATTCCCGTGATGATCGCGATCGTCGTCGGCGTGGTGGTCCTCGTCTCGGTCATCGTCATCGTCATCGGTGCCCGGAGGGCGAAGCGGCGGAGTTCTGTACTCCCGTCGCGTGAATCGCACAACCCCGGGTCCGGACACCACGACGAGGGATAGCCTGTCACGCATGCGCCCTGGACCTGACGATGAGATGCGGGCGCGGGTCGAGATCGACGGGCTGACCTATCCTCTGCCTCGCGGCACCGATGTCGTCGCCCTCCGAGAACGGATCGAAGCCGCCGCACGCACCGAGCCGACATTCGTCTCGTTCGCTACGTCGGACGGCCTCGCGAGCGTCCTCGTCCACCCGACGTCGCGGGTGTTCCTCTTCCAGGTCAAGGTAGCCGGCGAGGGGAGCCTCGCCGCAGACCTCGGGGGACTACCGGACTGGGACGTCTGAGCCCCGCGGGAAGCCGCGGCAGCGTCAGGAGGTGAACTCGTCGATGAGGAGCTCGCCGCGCGCGTTCAAGCGCTCCATCATGTGACTGACCCGGGCCGGGTCGATCGCCGGGACCGGGTCGGCGTCGAACTCGAGCACCAGCGGGATGGCCGGGTGCATCCACGCGGAGAGCCGACCGGGGCTCTTCTTCCCCGAAGGCCACGTCATCATGAAGCTCTCCTGGCGCCGCAGCTTCGTGGAGATCACGATCTTCAGATGCGCCAGCAGGGTGTCCTCGACATCGATCGGCGGACGAGAGCTGTTGTACTCGAGACTTCCCATAGACAAAACGTAAGCCCTCGCGACCTCACCCACAGACCACTCACCCGATGCCGAGGCGCAGGATGAACAGTCCCGGATAGATCGCGAACACGACGGACAACGGCAGGATGAGGAACACCAGGGGCTAGAGCATTGCGCTAACGTACCTTTATGGACTGCGTCATATACACGCGGGTGAGTCTGGACCGCACCGGCGAAGCGCTGGCCGTTGCCCGCCAGGAGGCCGAGTGCCGCAAGCTGGCCAAGTCGCTAGGGCTGCGCGTGACCCACGTCTACACCGACAACGACATCAGCGCCACGAGCGGCAAGGTGCGCCCCGGCTTCGAGGCCATGCTGGACGCCCACCCCCCGGCGATCATCGCGTGGCATCAAGACCGGCTGCTGCGCCTGACGAAGGACTTGGAACGGGTGATCGCCCTGAACGTGCCGGTGTACACCGTGACGGCGGGCACCCTGGACCTGACCACCCCGGCAGGCCGCGCCGTAGCGCGCACCGTGGCCGCGTGGTCCCAGTACGAGGGTGAGCAGAAGGCCACGCGGCAGGTCGCCGCCAACGGGCAGCGGGCAGCCAACGGCATCCACAATGGTCGTGTGGGCTACGGCTACCGGCGCGAGGGCTCAGCGATGGTGCTGGACGAGGAAGAGGCCGCGACGATCCGCGAGGCTGTGCGCCGCGTGCTTGACGGCGACTCGCTGCGGTCAGTGTGCAAGGACTTCAACGAGCGAGGCATCCCCTCCCCACGTGCTGTCGAGCGCAACCGGGCCAGGGAGCAAGCCCGCGCTGAGCACCGCCCCGAGCCGACCTACAGCACTCCCGACCCGCTGTGGAACAGCACCACGCTCAAGCAGATGCTGCTACGCGCCAACCTCGCAGGGCTGATCGTCCACCGGAAGAAGGTGGTGGGACGCACCCCTGATGGTGCGCCTCGCGTGATTGACGAGGACACACACGAACGGTTGAAGGCCGTGCTGACAGACCCGGCGCGCCGTACTGCCCCGGCTGGCCGCGAGCCGAAGCACCTGCTGGCGGGAGTCGCTCGGTGTGGACGGCCTACCGACGCGCTGGATGACGACGGCGAGCCGATCCCGTGTGGCGGCAAGATGGTCCGTGCTCCTGGCCGGTGGACGAAGACGAAGACGGGCGGCACCAAGCGCCAGCCGCCGAGCTACGTGTGTAACGAGTGCTATCGCGTGCGCCGCAAGCAGGAACTCGTTGATGAGCTGGTTGAGGAGACGATCATCGCGTGGCTGACTGATAAGCCGAGTGCCGCAAAGTTGCTCACCAAGGGCGACCCGGCTGCGCTGCAAGCCGCACGCGACGCCGTGGAGGCGATTGATGCCCGCATGGCCAACGCGGCTGACATGTTCGCAGACGGCACCATCGACGCCGCACAGCTCGCGCGCATCACCGAGCGACTGCGGGCTGACCGTGCTGCGGCTGCCGCAGAAGTGGAGAAGGCACTACCGGCTGCCGTGCCCGCTGAGTTGGTCGGCCCGAAGGCGCGCCAGGTGTGGGAGAGCTTGTCGATAGACGTCAAGCGCGCCGTGCTGGACACGCTGGTTACGGTGACGATCCTGCCCAGCGGCAGCGGCAAGTCGTGGGACCCCGAGAGCGTGCAGGTGGCCCCGAAGGGATAGCGGGTCGGCAGCGCGGAGCCGTGCGCCGATCTGGGCGACCCAGCGCCCTCCCGCCGACCCTAGGTAGCGCCGTGGCAGCCCCAGTCGGGCAGGCGGTCGCTGGCGTCGGTCAACACGCCGAGGCGCAAGAAGTTCTTATTGGTCGGCTGACCGGAGAGTTCCCGTCTGCGGGAGGGTTTTGATCTTGTGAGGCCTCGGCGGGCCGGGGCACGATAGTGTCTGTGAGCCAACAGACCAACCCCCAAGTGCTTGTCGCCTGCCCCCGCGGCACCGCGCACAAGCGGCTCGTGAGGTTGCGTCGCTACGAGTGGTCCGATGCCGAAGGCGTGTTCATCCGCGTTGACGGAGAGGCCGATGAGTTTTACCTGCGAACCACGAACGACGGCGTGCAGGTATACCCTCACCCCGCGTTCGAGTGCCCGGTGGCCGGGTGCGGGCGCTCTGCCAAGTACGAACACGAGAACTTCCAGGAGATGCTTCACCGTGCCGCTGCGACGGACGGCGTGATCTTCATCTAGCATTGCCCACAACTGAATAGCGCTGGTGGTCGGCGCGGAAAACATTATGGCCTCATAACACGGCATCAAAATGCCTGGACGCTCCAGGTGCCGAGGACAACAGGTCCGAGCCTCTTCGCGGGGGTTTCTTCAACCCGCTTGAGGAGACTCCCGTTGTCTACCACCGAACCGCTGTCCAGGGGTGGCCGTTCGCACGCTGCCGCTGCACGTGTAGCCCGCGCCGTCCGTGAGCGCAACCCCGAAGCCGAGGCCGAAGCGCGCCGCGACCTTGCCGCACACAAGATCGAAGGCGCGATTGAGAAAGCGCTCGCCCTTGCACCAATCGGGCTAACCAATCAGCAGATTCACCGGCTGACCACACTTCTGCGGGGTGATCGGCGATGAGCACCGCACTGTCTAAGGGCACGCCGACGCACGCGCAGACTCGACGCGAGCAGGAGCGCGCCGCCAACCTCGCCGCTGCGAAGCGACTGGCCGCTGCTCTCCCCGATCCGACTGAGGCGCAGTTGCGCAAACTGCGCGGGCTGCTGCGCACTGGGGGCCAGCGATGAGCGCGGAGGCCTACCGCAACATCGCGGCTCGGCAGCTTGCGGGCGCGGTGCAGGCGGTCCACATCGGGCCTGGGGCCGAGCACCAGTACGGATACGCCACGCTCACGGGTACGCGCGATCAGCCCGAGCTCAGCATCTACACGTTTGACACCCGTGCCGACATGGAACGGGCGCTCTCCAAGGCGTTCAACGGCAAGCCACTGGACGCGCGCTATCCCGATGTGTTCGTGTTCGGCCCGGATGTGCCCGTGCACGGCACCCCGACCATCGAGTGGGACGACGCCGAGCTGGAAGAGCTGCTGCACCTGCGCGCACTACGCGGCGAGGACGAGTCGTGAGCCGCCTGCTGCGCGCCGCGCTGGACCTCGCTATGGCCGGATGGGCGGTGCTCCCGATTGACGGAAAGCGCCCCATTACGGAACACGGCCACCACGACGCCACGACCAGCCCGCGCCAGATTCGCGAGTGGTGGCGAGCCGGCGACTGGAACATTGGCTCGCCTGTGCCCGAGAACGTTGTGGTGTTCGACATTGACCCGCGCAATGGCGGGTCGCGCCGTGCGCTGGCGCGTGCAGCCGGGGTTCCGCTCGCGCCCACCTTGACCACGAAGACCGGGTCGGGCGGCTGGCATCTGTACTACGTGCGCCCGTGGGAGCGCGTCACCGGGACGAAGCTGCCCGTTGGTATCGACTTCAAGGCGAACGGCTACATGGTGATGCCGCCGAGCCTGCACCCTGCCACGGGGCAGCCGTACAGGTGGAACCGCCGACCGATCGCGCACATGCCGCTCGAATTGGCGCGGCTGGTGCTGGAGACCCCCGCTGAGCGTGATCGCCGTGAGGCCGGAACCTACGACATCGGCGGGCTGGTCTCGTGGGTTCGCGCGCTACAGCCGGGTGAACGTCACAACGGGCTGCACTGGGCCGCGCGACGCGTACACGAGGCAGGCGGCAGTACGCGCCATGCCGAACAACTGATCGAAGCCGCAGAGGACATCGGCTTCACCCCATCCGAGGCTCGCCGCGTGGTCGAGTCCGCACAGAAGGGATCACGAAAGTGACCACGAACACAAGTAGGCCCGCACGGCGGCGTCGCCCCGTACCCAAGGCAACCGTCAAGGATGCCGAACCTACCTTCGGTGACGACGTGGCCGAGGCCATCGTGAACCCCGCGCCGAAGAAGGGCAGCGACCTGCTGAAGCGGAAGTTTCCGAAGCTCGACTGGATCGTGCCGGGGATGGTGCCCGACGGCTGCCACCTGCTGATCGCCGCGCCGAAGATCGGCAAGAGCTTGCTCACTCTCGATCTGGCGATTGCGTGCGCCGAGGGCGGAAAGGCGCTGGGAGTGCTCGCAGTGCGACAGCGCCCGGTGCTGGTGCTCGATCTGGAGTCGGGCGAGCGTCGGCTTCAGAACCGGCTGGCATCGCTGCTCGGTGATCGGGCCTTGTCGGATGCGTTCGAGTACCACACCGACCCCGACACGGCTCTCGCGGTTCTGCGCACGTTCCTGGAACGGCACAAGGGGCGGTCGCCGCTGGTGATCCTTGACACGCTCTCCGGCGTGATGGGCAGCCGCCCCCGCGACATGACCCAGTTCCAGCACGAAAAGGCGACCCTTCAGCCGCTGCAGAAGCTGTGCGCGGACGATCCCGGCGCGTCGATCATCGTCGTGCATCACAACCGCAAGTCGAAGGAAGGCGACAGCGTTGATGCGTCGTCCGGCACACACGGCCTGACGGCTGCCGTGGATGGGATCATCGCCCTGAATCGCCCGGCACGGCGCGAGCCTGCCGCCACGCTGGTCTGCGAGCTGCGCGACGTAGAAGGCGACGAGTACGCGATTCTTCTTGGGGTCGATGGGTGGGCGCTTGATGGCCGGACCCTGGAAGAAGCCCGCCGCAACGCGATGGAGCACCACCGCCAGGAGAAGGTCACGAAGCAGGGCGATCTCGGCAGTGAACTGATGGACCTGCTGCGCCTACACGGGCCGATGACGCCCGCCGTCGCGTTCGAGGTCTACAGCCGTGATCCGAATGCGACCGCCAGCGTGCAGTCGGTGCGCAATGCGCTGTCTCGGCTGCATCGGCGTGAACTCGTCTCCAAGGACGACGCGGGCAAGTACGCGCTGATGGGTGTACCCCCTGAGTTGCCTGAGTTGCGAGTTGACCC
Organism: Microbacterium sp. NPDC091676; assembly: GCF_044756645.1. Lineage (NCBI taxonomy): Bacteria > Bacillati > Actinomycetota > Actinomycetes > Micrococcales > Microbacteriaceae > Microbacterium > Microbacterium sp. NPDC091676. The sequence goes on from NZ_JBIVTI010000002.1 coordinate 56,597, forward strand.
TTCCCCCACCGGTAACCCCCCTGATGTCAGTGCCCCTGATGTGTGTGATGTGGGGGTCAACTCAACTCAGGCAACTCAGGGAACCAGTACCAAGCGCAGGACCGCGCGGAGGCGGCGATGAACCGGCGAGCGCGCCGAGCCAAGCGCGCACAACCGGACACGCGCGCTGTCGACGTGGCTGCCGCGTACCAGTGTCCCGACTGCGACTCGCGCTCTCGGCTCGAAGTGGATGCGCTCGGCGTGCATCACCTGCACGTCTATCACGACGATACCTGCCCCCGGCTGAACGGGGTGACGTCATGACCGAGACCTCTGCGGCTGTGCGGCGATCCATCCGTGTCCAGGTGAGGAAGCACCCCGCCACGCCGCGCACCCTGCCGCGGAACGCGCGATCTGCCGGGTCTCCCAGCGGGCAACAGCGCACATCGACTGAGAGAAATCCCATCATGACCGATCCCGGCATCCCGACCGATCGGGCAACACCATGAGCCGCGCCAGCGCCAGAAAGGCAGCAGCCAAGGCGCGCGTCACGCCCGAGGCCGCGTGGGCTGCGCTGCATGCCGCACTGGAGGACTACGCGCCACCCTGCACCGACGACCCGTTGTTCACCGCCGACCACTTGGCACCGGAGGACGTGGCGTTCTGCGCGTCACTGTGCTCCGCGTGCCCGCTCTTCGACCAGTGCGAGGCCTACGCCATCACGGCGAAGGTCAGCGCAGGTTACTGGGCCGGGACGGCGTACCCCAAGCGAAAGAAGAACTGGTAGCCCCACGGCTGCCGCATCAAGACCACCGACGCCGGGGCGGTTCTCCGGCAACCATCACCAGCAGTAAGAGGAACCCATCATGGCCAAGTACACCCCGCTCAGCGTTCAGAACGAGCTCACCAGCCGCATCCACGGTTACCACCAGCAGGCGTCCGAGGCGAAGAAGGACTACTACGCCAAGCGCGACGCGATCCTCAACGACAGCCGCCTGTCCGCCGAGGCCAAGGACGAGGACGCGGCGAAGCTCCTGGCGCAGACCGTGGGCAAGCTGGCGTCCATCCTGGAGGACCAGAAGCGCTACGTGGACGGCCTCAAGTCCAGCCTGGAGAAGGAGCTGCGCGGCAGCCTTCCGCAGGACGCGAACAGCATCATGCTCCGGCGTGACGCCGCCCAGCGTGCCCGCCAGGTGACCGACGAGCGCGACGCGCTTGCCATCCTGCAGGACGCAGTGCGCACAGGCGACGAGACGATGGCCCACGCCATCGGGATCAAGGCGCGGAACACCGGGTGGTTCGACGTGGCGGAAGCCTGGCAGCAGGCGCACCCCGACACGGCTGGCCTGGCCGAAGCGCTCGCCTTCGTGGAGGACGCCACCAGCGGGGGCGCGTACAACCTCGCCAACGGTGCCGCCTACTCCTCCCCGGCTGCGTAGGCCCACAGACGGGGCGGCAGGGTCTTTCCTGACTCCTTTCAACCTGCCGCCCAAGCGTTGGGAGTTGTGACCCAACGCCCCCGGACCCCTGCCACGAGCGGGGGTCTTTGGGGTACTTGGGGGTCGGGGCAGCCCTGCCATTCGGCCCAGCGACCGTCTAGACCCGAATGCGCCGACGACCTGCCCCAGCGCGTGCCCGCTGCCAGCAACAGCGCCACGGCGCACCCCGCGCCCGGTGCTCAACCGCCGTCTTGCGACAAGGCAGCCCTTCCGGCTAGCTTGCTCAGGCTCGAACACTTGTTCGACACATGCCCCGCACGGAAGGTTCCACACCATGAGCACCTACACCGGCTTCGTCCGCTTCGCGGACCCCGGCTACCCCGACACCATCGAAGAGATTGACGTGGTGGCCACCAGCGCCGAGGAAGCACGCGAGCGCATTGAGCAGACCCTCGTGGACGACTACGAGCCAGGCGGCACCATCGTCCACATTGAGCAGCGCACGGGGCTGTACCTGTGAGCGCGCTCGACGGCTACTGGGCCAAGTACGACGCCACGCTTGCCCGTGTTCGGCAGGAGCGCCCCGACACGTTCGCCAAGCTGAAGGCGATCCTGGACAGCTTCGAGCCGCCCAGCAGCGGTGACGCGTTCTTCCCTGGCGGTGCTGATGATGACCTAGCCGATGCCCTGCACGACGCGGGCTGGGAGCTGCGGTTCGTGGAGGGCAGCTACGTCTACATCGCACGCCACCCCAGCACCGGGGCCAAGCTGCACCACGTGGAGGGCGACCTGTACGACCGGACCAAGGCGGTGCAGGCATGACCACGATGATCGGCTATCTGCGCGTATCCACCGAAGAGCAGGCCAGCAGCGGCCTCGGGCTAGACGCCCAGCGCGAAACCATCCAGCGCTACGCTGACGCCCACGGCTGGGACGTGGTCTGGCACGTGGACGCGGGCCTCAGCGCCAAGTCGCTCGCGCGCCCCCAGCTACAGGCCGCGCTCGACCGGCTGGACGCCAGCCCCAAGCGCCGCGACGTTGACGGAATCGTGGTGGCCAAGCTCGACCGCCTGAGCCGTAGCGTGGCCGACTTCGCCCGCGTACTGGAGCTGGCCCGTGCTCGCGGCTGGGCGCTGGTCGCTATCGACCTGGGCGTGGACACCAGCACCCCGACCGGCGAGCTTGTGGCCAACGTGATGATGTCGGTAGCTCAGTGGGAGCGCCGCGTGATCGGTGAGCGCACCAGCGCGGCGATGCAGGCAGCCAAGCGCCAGGGACGACACATGGGCCGCGTGTCGGTGCTGCCCCAGGCCACGGCTAACAGGCTGCTGACGCTGCGGCGCACGCGCACCCTCGCCGCTACGGCTGCCGCGCTCAATGCCGAGGGGCACACCACGGCCACCGGCCTACGGTGGACGGTCAACGGCGTGGCCAAGGCTCAGCGCCGCCTCGTCGCACACCAGCAGACGGCGGCAGCACTCGCCGCCTGACATCGGCTGCACTAGGGCTCCTGGGCGCGCACGACGAGCATCGACCCGACAAGACGGGGATGTCGGAGGTGTCGATCAGAATGTGTACATGGCCACCCCCATCGAGGACGTAATCACTATCAGCGCTTCCGGCAGCTTCGGTAAGCACGAGGACCGGGCCTACGCGCAAGGCGACTGCCCGCAATGCGGCGCGCATCAGTTCGTGGTCATTGCCGTTACGAACAGTCAGCGCGAGGCATGGCTGCGGTGCATTCAGTGCAAGCTCGCGGTGGCTCTGAACCAGGGCATCGCATCACCTGCGCAAAAGCCGCTGCGCGTTCCAGCGGGTCTACCCGACGACGAATCCGCGCTGTGGGGAGAGATTCGGGAGTGTCTGGGCGTGGGAGCGTATACCGCGTCAGTGATGCTTTGTCGCAAGCTGCTCATGCATGTCGCGGTGACCCACGGTCTCCCGGCGAAAGACTCGAAGGATCGCGCGCCTAACTTCGTCCAGTGTGTTGACCACCTAGCCGCTGAGGGCGTCATCACCAAACGTATGCAGCCGTGGATCGACCGCATACGTGAAATCGGCAATGAGGCTAACCATGAGATCGCACCAGTTGATAAGGATGCGGCGCTCGACGTGGCCACCTTCACGCAGAAGCTGTTGGAACTCGCCTACGAGATGGACGACACGATGGCAAAGGCGAACCCAGCGACTCCCGAAGATGACGCGCCGGTAGCCGACGGGTCGGTGTGGGTGCATCCAGGTGCGCCGAGGAAGGGACTGTCCTTCTAGCCTCGTTCCCACCGAGACCCCTGAGCATGCGCCTGGGTCTCTTATGGGTCTGGGCGAGTTCCGGAAGGGGACCGTTCCCGATAGTGCAGCAGCGGTCTACATGCCGGGGCTGAGGCCCGGTCTTGGATGCCCTCGGGACGGCGATGCATGGTTCAAGTACCGAACACACGTTCGACTCAGTTCCACACCTGAAAGGTTTCGCATCATGGCCACCAAGCGCACCGCCCCCAAGTCCCTCAAGCCCGTCGAGACCACCGAGGCCGCGCAGTTCGACGAGGCTCTGCCCGCCATCGAAGCTGCCATCCAGCAGGTCGTTGACACGTTCGGCGTCACCGTGCAGCGCGCCCGCCTCAAGGGCATCCGGGCGCTGGCCTACCAGGCGCTCCTGGAGAGTATCGAGGCCGGCGATCTGGAGGCGCTCACCCATCGGGCCATCGCCAACGCGGGCAGCCTGCCCAACGGCTGGATGGTCACACCGTCCAAGCGCGCACCGAAGCCCGCGCGCAAGCCCCGCGCCAGCAAGGGCAGCACCGTCGCCACCGAGGAAGGCGTGGTCATCGCCGAGCAGCGCCACGTGGACGCTAGCGTGCCGGTCGTGCACAACGCCGACCCGAACAAGGCCAACGGCTGCACCTGCGGTCAGTCGTACGGCAGCAAGGCCGCACTCAGCCGCCACCTCAACGTCGCCGCCAAGGCGTGAGGCTGCTCCCCCGCCTGGTCGGCGGCGTCCGCTGCGGCAAGGCCCGATGATGAACACTGAGGAGAACCACATGAACGACCTGCCTGACCTGACCGCCCTGCCCGTGCGCAGCCTGCTGCTGCTGGAAGCGAGCATTGTGAAGGAGCTTCAGCGCCGCGAGCTGGTGCGCACGAACAACAAGCCCCTCGGGGACATTGCCGAGCACATCGTCTGGCTGGCCCGTGGTGGCGTGCTGGAGCCGACCAGCACCAAGTCGCACGACATCACTACGCCTACCGGCCAGCGCATTCAGGTCAAGGCGATGGGGGTGCGCACCGTGGCAGGCGGCAAGTTCAGCCCGTTCCGTAGCACCGACTTCGACACCGCGATCTTCCTGGTCTTCGATGCCGCCTTCGATCTTGCCGAGGCATGGGAGGTAGAGGCTGTACGTATCGAGGAGGTCACCCTCAGTGCGCATGTGCGAGGCCGTCAGCCAACCCTGAATCAGGTGCGCGCGTTCGGCGCGAGCGTCACCGCCGAGATGCAGGCCGCATACGCGCGCATCGACGGGTAACCGCACGGTAGGCGCTACCCGAGGCGCTCTGGACACTCCCGTCTGGAGGGCCTCAGTCATGATCGGCACCGGGTCCACATTGCACGGAATCGGGCGGTTCCTGAAGACGACCGCATAGGGCAGCGTCGCCGCCTGAGCGGCCGCCCTCGGGGCACTCCTAGCTGACGCGCTGGGGGTGCCCCTCTCTCGTGCCCACGGAACCTACCCAGCACGGCGGGCGCGGACAACGGCGGCGACTGCGTCCGCGACGGTACCGGGGTCCTCGTGTTGCCAAGCCCGGACGACCCGCCAGCCTGCGGCGAGCAAAGTGGCGTCGGTGTCGGCGTCTCGCTCACGATTCCGCGCGATCTTGACGCGCCAGTAGTCTGCGTTCGACTTCGATGCGACGTAGTGCTCCGGGCAGCCGTGCCAGTAGCACCCGTCGACGAACACGGCTATGCGCTCGGTCGGGAACACCAGGTCGGCTCGCCGCCGCAGCTCCGGCAACGGACGCACGTCCACACGGTAACGAAGGCCGCGTGCATGGCAGGCTCTACGGACAGCCATCTCAGGCTTGGTATCCCGCGAGCGATTGCCGAGCATCACCCGACGCGAGCGCGGACTACTCGCCCACGACTCCTTCGGCGTCATGCCGACCATTCTCCGTCAAACGTCGCGCGCCCGGAGGTAGAGGTCGCGGTCCTCGTCGGTGATGTCCGCGAACGCAACGAGCCGGTAGTGCGCCTCGCGGATCACGGCCACCTGGTCATCCTGAAGGCCGAGCTCGAACATCGCGATCTTGTCGTCGTCCATGAACTGCACAGCCACTGAGCGCGCGGTCATGTGCGGCCACTTCTGCGCGCATACGCCGAAGTCCTGCTCGATCTGCGTCAGACCGATCTCGTCCGAGCCACCCTTCGCCTGAACCGGCATCACGTACTGAACGCCGTATCGATCAAGACCGACGTAGACCTCATCGACCTCGACCTGGCCGATGCCCTGCACCGTCGTGCGGAGATGGTTCTGGAGCGAGTACGTCGTGATCCCGAGGAAGATGTCCAGCAACCGGTTGTAGCGGACAAGTGCGAGAAGCGCCTGTTCGTCTCCGAGCGCCGACGACCGGATGATCTCAGGAGTGGCGTCGGGAATCTTGATCGTGATGAGGCCCTCACGCGGCAGTATTCGCACCTGGTTCGGCACGGCGACGAAGGCGTATTTCGCGCGCCCAGTGCCGCGGATGATCCACTCGTACCCCTCGGGCGCGGAGGCAATGATCGAGTCGGGCAGCTTGTTCCTGAACCGGAACGAATAGATCACATCGCCGAGGTTCTTAGGTAGCTTGATGCCGATGGCGTCAGCCGCGTGCTCCAGGTCAGTGCGCTCGAACTGGACCCTTGTCGCGCCCGGGGTGAAGCCAGACTCGAAGACAAGCGCCAGGATCTGGGAGTAGCGGTTCTCCTTCTTCTCCGCCACGCTCAGCCGGCCTTGCGGTCGCGCTGAGGGATGACGCGCTCGGCAATGCCGAAGTGCCGTTCCGCCTCGGTTGCCGTCAGGTGGAGCAGGCGCGTGTCGCCAAGCTCAGTCTCAGGTCCAGGCTTCGGCTTGATGCCATCGGCCTTCAGCAGCGACGAGGCGACCGCGCGCGCCAGCCGTGCAGGCACACTGTTGCCAATCTCGCGGAAGCCGTTCCACTTGGTGACGTGGAACCGGAACCAGTCCGGGTATCCGTGAAGCCTTGCCGCTTCCCGCACGGTGATGACGCGGGGGTAGAACGGGTGGATCGGTCTGGGTGCGGTATGCGCTCCCCGGTCGGAGGCCGTCCCGGCACGGAGGGTATTGCTGACACCATCGGGGTGCAGGCGAAGAAACCGCGATACCTTCTCCGTAGACCCCGGCTCGGTCGCCGCGAAGCGCGATACCGACAGTTCGGTGTGGCGTGTGCGCGCGGATGAGGTCAGCAGCTCAGGGTCGAACACGCGCGGTCGCGAGAAGTCGTCGATCTCCCGCACGATCCCCCGGAGCGCAGCCGCATACGCGGACGGCTTGCCGTACTCAACCCTCGTGGCGTCCGAGCTGAGCAGGGCATCGAACGAGTCAGCGTCAGGAATGTCCGAAAGGGCGTCGGCAACGCTCGGCCCGAGCGGTAGCTTCGCCCCCTTGGGCACCGTGCCCTTGATCGTCCGAGGCGTGTAGGTAGCTTCGGGGTACGACGGCAGCGGCACGTCCGACCGTGAGCCGAGCAGGATGAGACGACGACGCGACTGCGGCGAGCCGAAGTCAGCCGCCTGGAGCACTCGGTATGGCAGGACCATGTTGTACCCGGCCTCGTTCATCATCTCGACAACCTCGTCGAGAAGCTGGCGGTGCGCGCCAACCGTTAGCCCGGCGACGTTCTCCATGACGAAGTAGCGCGGCTGCAACTCGATCACGATGCGCGCGAACTCACGCATCAGAACGTTGCGCGGGTCGTCGATGGCACGCTTCCCGATCATGGAGATGCCCTGACACGGCGGACCACCAGCGACAACGTGAATCTCCTGGTTGCCGATGCTCGACTTCTGACGAATCTCGTCGCCAGTGATCGTGGACACGTCGCGGCAGAACGTCGTCGAGTACGGGTAATTGAACTCGTGCACAGCGGCGTGAATTGGGTCGTACTCGACCGCTGCGGCGATGTCGTATCCGGCCTGCTCAAACCCGAGCGAAAGCCCTCCAGCGCCAGCGAACAGGTCTACAGCGATCGGTCGCTTAGTGCGTGTGGAGGCCATGCCGTAATCGTATCGTCGGGTTCCGACGATACGCCTGAAGGAGTACTCGCGCGTCGCGGGTCGCGCGTGTCTGAGCGACCTGGCCCGCTAGCGTCAGACCATGCTCCTACTGTTCCTCGCACTCTCGCTCACCCCGTTGCTCGCGTTCTGGCCATCCATCGACAGCGTGGACGAGCTCATCGTCAGGTTTGGCTTCTTCGGGCTGGGAGTGGCGTTCGTTTCGTTCGTGGGCCACACGCTGTCACTCCCCACCTTCAGCGACCGCAAGTTCGGGACCACCACTTGGGATCAATGGGGCAAGACCGTCCGATGGAACGCCGCATTTACGACACTGCTCGGACTCGTCTGCACCGTCGTGATCATCCCCGGCCTGTTTGAAACGAGCTAGCGCGAGCTTCCCGAGGTACGTTTACACAATTGTGTGGGGCAGGAGCATGAAGATCTCCTTCCGTCCGGCCTGCTCGATGAGCGTGCGCTTTGCCTCCTCCCGCGTGTCGTCGGCCTGCGCGCGGAGGACGGCGGCGAGCGGCGCTCCGTGCTCGAGCGCGGCGACGATCTGGTCCACGGCCCGTGTCAGCCCCGGCAGCTCCAGCCGGGCCGCCATGGCCGTCAACGCATCCGCCAGCGGCGACCCCGTCCCGACCTCCAGCACCGCGCGGCGCAGCTCGACCGTGAGCTCCCCCGACCCCACACCGGCCACGCGCTTCACGGCATCGAGAAACCCCTCGCCCGCCGAGAGACAGAGCGCCAGGAACTCCAGCGTCGTCGGCAGCTCCTCGGTCAGACGCACCTTCCGCGCACGCACCCGCGCCGACAGCCGCATGTCGTACCCCACACCGGCCGCCGCTCCCACGAGGAGCGGGATCGACCCGACCGGAAGCGACCACCGACCGATCACGACCAGAACGATGACGGCGAGCGCCCCGGCGACGATTCCGCTCACGATCACCGTGAGCTGTCGACCGCGGAAGGCGACGGGATCGCGTGTCGACCCCGCCTGTGCGAGCCGCCTTCGGAGAGCTTCCGTCCCACCGAGCAGACGGTCGAGCGCCTGCGCACCGCGCGCACCGAGGCGAAACCCTCCGGCGGGCAGGGTGCCGGGCCTGGGGACGGCGTCACGCGGCAACGCCTCGTCGTCGACGACGTCCCGTACGTACGGCGCGATCCTCGATGTGAGCGACGCCGCCCGCCACCGCGGGAGGTTCGCCAGAAGCGAGAGGACACCCGCGGCGAATCCCCCGCCGAGCAGCACGGCCACGGCGAGCGCGGAGAGCCCGCTCACCCGAACCACCGTCGCGGCTCGGGCAGCCGACCGATCCGGATCATGAGGCGGAACGCGACGACCGACACGACCGCGCCCACGATGATGACGGCGATCCCTTCCGGCGTGCCGTAGGCCTTCGCCCCCTCCGGGCGCAGGATCAGGAGGGTGAGGATGACCCACGGCGCCACGGCGCCGAGGACGGCCGCCCCGCGGATCCACGACTGCCGCGCCTCGACCTCGCCGCGGAGCGCCGCGTCGGCACGCACGGACGACGAGAGCGCCCGCAACACGCCGATGAGCTCGGTCCCGCCGACCTGCCGCGCCATCCGCAGCGTCTCGATGATCCGGTCCCCGAGAGGATCAGCGAGGACGGCTTTCAGCCGGTCCAGACTGGCGTCGAACCGTCCGCTGCTCCGCAGGTCTCGGGCGAACACGTCGAACGCGGGGCGAAGCGGCGGTGGAGCCGATTCCGCGAGGGTGGCCACCGCATCGGGGAGCGACAGGCCGACGCGGATCGCGGCGATCAGCAGGTCGCAGACGTCGGGCCAGAGCTGGCGCCGCAGACGCCGCAGTCGCAGACGTCGGCCACGCAGGTAGGCGATCGGCGCCGTGCCCCCGGCCACCCCGGCCAGCACCGCGAGCGCGGCGCTCGCCGTGACGAGCCAGGCGAGGGAGGCGGCGGCGAGGGCGGCACCGGCGATGCCGATCAGGAGGGAGCGGGTCTGCCACGCCGGGAACCCCGCCTCGCCCGCGAGACGAGCCAGGCGACCGGGATGCGGAGAGGACGCGGAGCGTTCCCCCGCCGGCCACAGCCACGGTGCCAGGATCAGGAGCACGCCGGCCGCGAGCGTCGCGCCGAGGAGGAACGTCATGCGAGAACCCCCGTCCCGGCCGAGGCCGCCCGGTCGAGGGGGCGCCCGGCTCCGAAGACCGGCGTGCTGAGCACCCGCCCCCGGACCACCTCACCCGTCGGGGCGACGATCTCCTCGATGAATCGGCACCCGGCCGCGTCGCGCGCGCAGTGCACGACGAGATCGACGGACGACGCGAGCGCCGGAGCGACGAAGTCGCGGTCGATGTTCCGGCCGGCGAGGAGCGGTAGCAGGCACAGCTTGTCGAGCGCCTCCGCGGCGGAGTTGGCGTGGACCGTGCAGGCCCCGGGCACCCCCGTGTTCAGCGCGAGCACGAGGTCGAGCGCCTCCGCATCCCGCACCTCCCCCACCACGAGCCGGTCCGGTCTCATTCGCAAGGCCTCCTTCACCAACCGCCGCAGCGTGATCTCGCCGGTCCCCTCGAGGCTCGGCTGACGCCCCTGCAGCGCGACCACATCGGGGCCCTCCACCGCGAGCTCGAACGTCTCCTCCACCGTGATGATGCGCTGTTCGGCCGCGCAGGCGGCGAGCAGCGCTCCGAGCATCGTCGTCTTGCCCGCATGGGTCGCTCCCGACACGATCACGGATGCGCCCGTCCGCATCGCCTCACCGAGGGCCCGCGCAGCCTCGGGAGTCAGCGCGCCCTGTGCCGTGAGCGCCTCCAGCGAGCGGTGCCCGGGAAGGAACTTGCGGATGTTCACCGCCCACGACCCGCGCACGACATCAGCGATCGCGACGTGCAGCCGCGAGCCGTCCGGCAGCGAGGCATCGACGAACGGCTGCCCGATGTCCACGCGCCGTCCCGTCGCCTGCAGCATCCTCTCCACCAGATCCCGCACCGTCGCCTCGTCCCACCGCAGCGCCGTCCGCTCCGCGACCCCACCCCGCGCCGTGTGCACGGCCCCGTCGCCGTTGACCCACACCTCCTCGATGCTGGGGTCGTCGAGCAGGGGCTGCAGAGCACCGAAGCCACTCACCGCCGCCAGCACGTCCCGCACGCATGCCGCTTCGTCCTCGACCAGCACGCCGCCCCGCGCGAGCGCCCGATCATCGTGACGCCGCACCTCCGCCCGGGTGACCTCCCGCGCCCGCTCCGGGTCGGTCGCCGGATCCACCCCCTCGGTCCGCAGCCGACGCCGCACGAGGTCGGCGATGATCGACGCGGGCTGCTCCATCCCTGCATCCTCGCAACGATCCGCTCCCGGCCCGCGGAGTTATCCACACCCCGCGAGGTGAGCCGTATCGAGCCGCCCGCCCTGGTGTCAACCGGTACGTCCCCCGTCGTCGCGCTCCCTAGGCTGAGGAGCAGACCTGCGAGGAGACGACGTGCACCGCGCCACACCAGCCGCCCCCGAACCGACCCTGAGCGTGGTCATCCCGGTCAAGGACGACGCGGCGGAACTGCGGCGGTGTCTCCGCGCCCTCGCCCGGCAGACGCTCCCGCCCGACGAGATCATCGTCGTGGACAACGCCTCGACCGATGATTCGGCCGCCGTGGCTGCCCGGCACGGTGCACGGGTCGTGCGGTGCGACACCCCGGGCATCCCCGCGGCGAGCGCGACCGGATACGACGCGGCGACGGGCGACGTGATCCTGCGACTCGACGCGGACGGCGTTCCGGGGCCGCGGTGGATCGAGACGATGGCAGCCGCGTGCACAAGGGATCCGCGGGTCGGCGCCTGGACCGGCGGCGCACATTTCGTGGACGGCCCCCGGTTCCTGCGCCGCCCGCTCGCGGCGGCCTACCTCTTCTCCTACGTCGTCGTGTGCGGCTCGGCACTCGGTCACGTACCGCTGTTCGGGTCGAACCTCGCCCTCCGCCGCTCGGCGTGGCTCGCCGTCCGGGACCGCGTGCACCGCGCCGACGCCGACCTCCACGACGATCTCGACCTCGCCTTCCACGTCGGCGAGCGCCATCGCATCCGCTGGCTGCTGCACACCGACATGGGCATCTCCATGCGCCCGTTCGGCAGCGGCCGCTCCTTCGCCCGCCGGGCCTGGATCGGCGCCCGCACCGTCCTCCTGCACTGGCCGGAGGACTTCCCTCCCGTGCGCTGGGTGCGGCTCACCCTGCGCCGGGTACTTCACCGGCTCGGTGTCCCCGCGCCCGGAGCCCGCCGATGAACGCCCCGCTCCTCGGAACACCGTCTGCCACCGAGCTGCACGTCATGACGCTCAACATCCGCCGCGACCTCGGCGCGCTCGCCTGGCCGCGCGCCGACCGTTGGGAGATACGGCGCCCCCGGCTCACCGCGCTCCTGCGCACGGAGCGGCCGGACGTCCTCGGCGTTCAGGAGGCCCTGCCCGCGCAGGCCGACGCGATCTCTGCCACCCTCGGTCCCTCGTTCCGCCGCGTCGGCCACAGCCGCCTCCCCGGACCCCGCGGCGAGGGCTGTCCGCTCTTCTACGACGCCGACCGGCTGGAACTGCGCACCTGGCGACAGATGGCGCTCTCCCGGACCCCCGATCGCCCCGGTTCCCGCTCCTGGCTGAGCGTCGCGCCGCGGGTGGCGGTGGAGGCGTCCTTCCGCGACCGCCGCACGGACGCCGTGCTCACCGTGCTCAACACCCACCTCGACGCGTTCTCGCCGTGGGCGCGGCTCCGTCAGGCGCAGGCGGTGCACGACGTCGCCGCCGCCTCTGCGGCCCCCGTCGTCGTCCTCGGGGACCTCAACGCCTCCGCCGGCTCGGCCGCATGGCGCGCCCTCGAAGCCGCCGACGTCCTCCGCGATTCGTGGACGGCCGCCGTGTCCCGCCGCACCCCCGCCTGGAGCACGTTCGCCGGCTATCGGGCGCCCCGCCGAGGACGCCGCATCGACGGCATCCTCGTCTCCCCCGCGCTTCCCGTGCGCCGGGCCGGCATCGACGCGCGGCAGTATGGAGGAGGATGGCCGTCCGATCATCTCCCCGTGCACGCCCTGATCGATCTAGCCCCGCCCGCCGCCGTCCCACCCGAGGAGCACGCATGAAGGAGGACTTCCTCCGCCCGCCGCACTCCGTTGCAGAGTACGGTGCCGACGCCGTCCGGGTGATCGGCATCCTCAGCGTCCTCGTCGCAGCGATCTGGTCGACACCGACCGACGCCGGCATCCTCGCACTCGCCCTCCCTGCCCTCATGCTCCCCCGCGTCCTCGGGATGCGCGGCGGCATCGACCTCGCGATCGGCCTGATCGTGCTCATCGCGGCGGCGAGCAACGTGTTCGACCTGTACCGCACGCTCACCGGGTGGGACCTCGTCGTGCACTTCGTCTGCACGGGCGCCCTCGCGGCCACCGGCTACCTCGTGCTCTCCCGACTCGGCATCGTCACCGCGCAGGAGTCGCCGACGTTCCGCCCCCGCATGCCGATCGTCCTCTGCACCGTGATCGGGCTCGCGGCCAGCGCCGTGTGGGAGATGATCGAGTGGGCGGGTCGTACGTTCATCACTGACGAGATCTTCGTCACCTACGAGGACACCATCGGCGACATGGCGATGGGAGGACTCGGTGCGCTCGCGGCAGGAGCCCTCGTCGCCGTCGTCCGGCTGGAGCGTCGCCGCTCGGCGTGACGGCGCGGAACTGCGGGACGATCCCCAGGGTCGAACGAGGCGTGGGTCAGTAGACTGAAGCCACCGCGCGGGAGTGGTGGAATTGGCAGACACGCAGGATTTAGGTTCCTGTGCCCCAGGGCGTGTGGGTTCAAGTCCCACCTTCCGCACGACGGGTGCTTCGGCGCCCGTACCGCTCCACCGCCGACACCTCACGACCGACGGGAATCCCGCCAGTGCTCGAAAGCATGCTGCACGCCCCCACCGCGCTCATCCCGTGGCTCGATCCGCAGACGATCATCGGGGCGGCGGGTCCGTGGGCGCTCCTCGTGGTCTGCTTCATCATCTTCGCCGAGACCGGTCTGTTGGTCGGCTTCCTCCTGCCCGGTGACACGCTGCTCATCATCGCGGGTCTGCTGACCCACACGAGCAACGTCTTCGGCGTGAACATCTGGGTCGTCTCGCTGCTCATCGCGCTCTCGGCGTTCATCGGGGGCGAGGTCGGCTACGTCATCGGGCACAAGGGCGGCCCCGCGGTGTTCGAACGCAAGGAATCCGGCCTGTTCAGCAAGAAGAACGTCGAGCGCACCAACGCGTTCTTCGAGCGCTTCGGCGGTCTCACCGTGATCCTGGCCCGCTTCGTGCCGATCGTGCGCACCTTCGCCCCGGTCGCGGCCGGCGTGGGCCACATGCCCTGGCGGCGCTACTCGCTCTACAACTTCATCGGGGCGATGATCTGGGGCTTCGGCCTCACGATGGTCGGGTACCTCATCGCCTACATCCCGTGGGTGCGAGACCTCGTCGTCGACTACATCGACATCATCCTGCTCGTCGCCGTCGGCGGCACCGCGCTCGTCACCCTCTGGCACTACCTCTCCGAGCGCCACAAGGCGAAGAAGGCCGCGGCCGCGGGCGAAGACGTCGTGACCGACCACGCGGAGGCGGAGGAGCTCGTCCTCGACGCCGACGTGTTCGACCGGGCCCCCGACCTCGACGGCGACGGCAAGCACTGACCCCGCGCGGGGTCAGCCCGCGTTCTTCGAGCGCTTCTCCTTGGAGCGGGCCACGCTCGCGCGCAGCGCCTCCATCAGGTCGATGACCTCGCCCCCGTCGGCGGCCTTCTCGGCGTCGCCACCGAACGTCTCGGCCACATCGAACGTCTCGCCGGCCTCGATCTTCGCGTCGATGAGGGTGCGGAGCTCCTTCTGGTACTCGTCGACGAACTCCTCGGGATCGAAGTCGGCCGAATAGCTGTCGACGAGGGAGGACGACAGCTCCAGCTCCTTCTTCGAGATCCGCACGTCCTCGTCGAGGGACGGGAACTCCGCCTCCCGGACCTCGTCCGACCACAGGAGCGTCTGGAGCACGAGCACCTTGCCCCGCACGCGCAACGCGGCGAGCCGGGTCTTCTGGCGCAGCGTGAACCGCACGATCGCGGTGCGGTCGGTCTGCTCCAGGGTCTTGCGCAGCAGCACGTACGCCTTGGGCGACTTCGAGTCGGGCTCCAGGTAGTACGGCTTGTCGAGGGTGAGCGGATCGACCTGCTCGGAGGGCACGAACTCCACGACGTCGATCTCGCGGCTCTTCTCCGCCGGAAGCGCGGCGAGGTCGTCCTTGGTGAGCACGACCGTCTGGCCGTCGTCGACGTAGGCGCGGTCGATGTCGGAGTACGCGACCGTCTCGCCGCACACCTCGCAGGTCCGCTGGTAGCGGATGCGGCCGCCGTCCTTGTCGTGCACCTGATGCAGCGGTACGTCGTGGTCCTCGGTCGCGGAGTACACCTTGACCGGCACGTTCACCAGCCCGAACGTCAGGGCGCCCTTCCAGATCGTCCTCATCACACCAGTAGACACCAGCCCCACCCGTCACGACCACCCCTTGACTACGCTGGCTCCATGGTGGGAGAGGCACAGGTCGTACAGGTCGACGGCCGACGACTGCGCGTGACCAACCTCGACAAGGTCGTCTATCCGGAGACGGGCACGACCAAGGGGGAGGTCATCGCCTACTACACGGCCATCGCGCCCCTGCTCCTGCCGCTCCTCGACGGCCGCCCGGTCACCCGCAAGCGCTGGGTCGAGGGGGTCGGCACCGCCGCCGCCCCCGAAGACTCCTTCTTCACGAAGCAGCTCGAGCCCGGCGCTCCGGACTGGATCCCGCGGCAGGACATCCAGCACTCCGACGGTCCCAAGGCGTACCCGCTGGTGGAGGACGTGCCCACGCTCGTGTGGCTCGCGCAGGTCGCGGCGATCGAGCTGCACGTGCCGCAGTGGCGGTTCACCCCGCAGGGTCTACCCGGACGCCCGGACCGTCTCGTGCTCGACCTCGACCCCGGACCCGGTGCCGACCTCGCGCAGTGCGCCGAGGTCGCCCGGATCGCCAGGACGCTCCTCACCGGCATGGGTCTCGACCCTCTTCCCGTGACGAGCGGCAGCAAGGGCATCCACCTCTACGCGTCCCTGCCCGGGGAGCAGACCAGCGCCGAGGTGTCCGCCGTGGTCAGGGAGCTGGCCCGCATCATCGAGAACGAGCACCCGGATCTTGCGACGAGCGTCATGTCCAAGGCCGTGCGCGGGGGCAAGGTGTTCCTCGACTGGAGCCAGAACAACGGCAAGAAGACGACGATCTCCCCCTACTCCCTGCGCGGGCGTGCCCGGCCCGGGGTCGCGGCGCCGCGCACGTGGGAGGAGCTCGACGATCCGGGGCTCGCGCACCTCGAACTGGACGACGTGCTCGCGCGCGCGGCTGCGGGATTCGACCCCCTCTCGTCGCTCCGCCCCGACGCTCCGGCACTGCCCGCGCACGCGCCCGCCTCGACCCCGGCTCCCGCGATCCGGGCGGCGGCCCCCGCCCCCGCCCGCCACGGACGGCCCCTCGCCGCGCCGGCACCGTCACCCGCCGGCGCCACCCTCCCCTCCCTCGCCCCGATGCTCGCCGAGAACGGCACCCCCGCGATCGCTCGGAACCTCAGCACCCCCTCCTGGGTGGAGGTGAAGTGGGACGGCATCCGTGCGATCGGCACCTGGCGCGACGGGCACATGTCGCTGCACGCCCGTCGCGGCACCGACATCACCGCGCGCTATCCCGAGCTGACGGCCGACGGTGCCCCGTTCCTCCCGGTCGACGAGGCGATCGTCGACGGGGAGATCGTCGCCTTCGACAGCGCCGGTCGGCCGAGCTTCTCGCTGTTGCAGAACCGCATGCATCTCACCCGCCCGCGGGAGATCGAGCGCGAGGTCGTGCGCACACCCGTCGTGTACATGCTGTTCGACCTGCTCCGTCTCGACGGGCATGATCTCACCGCGATGCCGCTGCGCGAGCGGCGCACGCTGCTCGGCGACATCGTGGCGGGGGTCGACGCGCCCATCCAGGTCCCTCCCGTCTTCGACGACGTCGACGCGGCGCTGGCCGCGAGCGAGGAGTTCGGCCTGGAAGGCGTCGTCGTGAAGGACCCGGCGTCACGGTATCGTGCCGGCCAGCGCTCGCCCTCCTGGCTCAAGCTCAAGAACACCCGCATGCAGGAGGCGGTGATCGTCGGCATCCGCCCGGGGAAGGGCGAGCGGGAGGGCACTCTCGGCTCCCTCCTCCTCGCGGTCCCGGAGGACGGCGACCTCCGTTACATCGGACGTGTGGGCACCGGCTTCACGGACCGCATCCTCCGCGACCTCCTGGCGCGCCTGGAGCCGCTGCGGGTGCCGCGCGCACCGCTCGACGGCGTCCCCCGACCCGACGCCTCCGACGCGCTGTGGGTGCGCCCCGAGCTCGTGGGCGAGGTGGAGTTCGCGAACTGGACGCCGGACGGCATCCTGCGGCACGCCCGCTGGCGGGGTCTGCGTCCCGACAAGACCGTCGACGAGATCACCGTCGAGGCCTGAGGGGCACGCCGCTCAGGCGTGGTGCGGTTCGCAGTCGCTCTGCTCGGCCGGTTCGATCTGGAACGTGGAGTGCGCGACGTCGAAGTGATCCGCGAGGCACGCCTGCATCTCCGACAGCAGCGCCGCCGAGCGGCCGTCCGCCAGCAGGTCCGGCCGCACGCTGACGTGCGCGGTGAAGACCGGAGCACCGCGGGTGAGCTGCCACACGTGCACGTCGTGGACCCCGACGACGCCGTCGTAGCCGAGCAGGTGGGTGCGGATCTCGCCGACGGCCATGCCCTTCGGCGCCGACTCGGCGAGCACGGAGAACACCTCCTTGAGCAGGACGAACGCCCGCGGGATGATCATCGCCGCGATGAACAGCGAGGCGAGGGCGTCGGCCGGCATCCAGCCCGTCACGAGGATCACGCCCGCCGCGATGATGACCATGAGCGAGCCGAGCAGGTCGCCCATCACCTCGAGGTAGGCGCCGCGCACGTTCAGGTTCGTGCGCTGGGCACGGCTGAGCAGCCACATCGACACCGCGTTCGCGACGAGGCCGACGACCGCGACGACGAGCATGAGCCCGCCGGCGACCTCGACCTCGGAGGGGTTCAGCAGCCGCTGCACCCCCTGCACGGCGACGACCGCGGCGAGGGCGATGAGGATGACCGCGTTGATCAGCGCGCCGAAGACCTCCGCGCGCTGATAGCCGAACGTCCGCCGATCGTCCGCGGGCCGCGCCGCCACGGTCGCGGCGATCAGCGCGATCACGAGCGCCGAGGCGTCCGTGAACATGTGCGCGGCGTCCGCGAGCAGCGCCAGCGATCCCGTGAGCAGAGCTCCGACGACCTGCACGATCATCACGGTGGCCGTGAGGGTCAGGGAGATCGCGAGCAGGCGGCGGCTGCTCGCCGAACGGAGACCGCCGGGCGCGGGCGCATGATCGTGCATGCCCCCAGGCTAGCCCGGCGGCGGGTGCAGCGAGGCCGTTCCCGGCTAGTCGGGAACAGTAACGATTCTCACCGTCAGCAGGGGTTCTTCTCTTCGACGCTCAGAGCGCGGCGAGCAGCGGCACGAGCGCCGTGAAGGCGCGGGCGCGATGCGACTGCGACTGCTTCTCCTCCGCCGTGTACTCCCCCACGGTGCGCTCCGCGCCGGCCGGCTGACCGTCCGGGAGGAAGATCGGGTCGTAGCCGAAGCCCCCGGCTCCGGAGGCTTCGTGGGCGAGGCGTCCGGGCCAGATCCCCTCCACGACGTGCTCGCGACCGTCCGGGAGGACGAGCGCGATGGTCGAGGTGAAGTGCGCCGAGCGATGCGGGTCGGCGATGTCGCGCAGCTGGTCGAGCAGCAGCTCCAGGTTCGCCGTGGCGTCCTTCTTCTGCCCTGCCCAGTACGCCGAGAACACCCCGGGCGAGCCGCCGAGCACGTCCACGCAGATGCCGGAGTCGTCGGCGAGCGCCGCGAGGCCGGTGTGCGCGGCAGCCGCTCGCGCCTTGCGGAGCGCGTTCTCGGCGAACGTCACCCCGTCTTCGACCGGCTCGGGACCGTCGTAGCCGACGACCTCCAGGTCGGGCCGCGTCTGCTGCACGATCTGCTGGAACTCCGCGACCTTGTGCGGGTTGTGGGTCGCGAGGACGACGCGCATGCTCAGGCTCCTGCCAGAGCGGCGAGCTGCCGTTCCTTCAGGTCCGCGCAGCCGGCGACGCCGAGGTCGAGGAGCGCGTCGAGCTCGCGCTTGTCGAACGGCGCCCCTTCGGCCGTGCCCTGCACCTCGACGAACAGGCCGCGGCCGGTCACCACGACGTTCATGTCGGTCTCGGCACGGACGTCCTCGACGTAGGCGAGGTCGAGCATCGGCTCCCCGTCGACGATGCCGACCGAGACGGCGGAGACGGAGTCGAGCAGCGGCGTCGAGTTCTTGCCGATGAACTTCTTGTCCCGTCCCCACTCGATCGCGTCGGCCAGGGCGACGTAGGCGCCGGTGATCGCCGCCGTGCGGGTGCCGCCGTCCGCCTGGAGCACGTCGCAGTCGATGACGATGGTGTTCTCGCCCAGCGCCTTGGTGTCGACGACGGCACGGAGGGCGCGGCCGATGAGGCGGGAGATCTCGTGCGTCCGGCCGCCGATGCGCCCCTTCACGCTCTCCCGGTCGTTGCGGCTGTTCGTCGCGCGCGGGAGCATCGCGTACTCGGCCGTGACCCAGCCCTTGCCCTTGCCGGTGAGCCAGCGCGGCACACCGTTCGTGAACGAGGCGGTGCACAGCACCTTCGTCCCGCCGAAGCTGATGAGAGCCGAGCCCTCGGCCTGCGCGCTCCAGCCGCGCTCGATGGTGATCTCGCGGAGCTGCGAGGTGGAACGGCCGTCGGCGCGGACGATGTCGGTCATGTGCTTCTCTCGGTCGGGGTGGGAGCGACGGGCTCAGCGCGCGTCGAGGGCGGAATCGGGGAGCGTGATGACGCCGGTCTGGACGAGCTGCACGTCGCGCACCTCACGGCCCATGAGCCGGTTCGCGAGCGCCGTGAAGTCATCGGCGGAGTCGCCCGTGGCCTCGTAGACGTAGGTCGCCGTGGCGTCGGGCGGCGCCAACAGATCGCCGCGCACGAGCTGGCGGTACACGTCGCCTGCGGTCTCGTCGTCGCTGGAGACGAGGGTCACGCCCTCCCCCATGACGTAGCTGATGGCGCCACGGAGGAACGGGTAGTGCGTGCAGCCGAGGACGAGTGTGTCCACCTCGGCCTCTCGCAGCGGCGCGAGGTACTCCTCGGCGACGGCCAGCACCTCGGGGGTCCCGGTCACGCCGGCCTCGACGAACTCGACGAACCGGGGGCAGGCCGCCGTGAACACCTGCAGGCGCTCGTTCACCTCGAGCATGTCCTGGTAGGCCCGGGAGCCGATGGTACCGACGGTGCCGATCACACCGACCCGGCCGTTCCTCGTCGTGGACACCGCGCGTCGCACGGCCGGACCGATCACCTCGACGACGGGCACGTCGTAGCGCTCGCGCGCATCGCGCAGCATGGCCGCGGACGCGGTGTTGCAGGCGATCACGAGCATCTTCACGCCCTGGTCCACGAGCGTGTCGAGCACCTCGAGCGCGTAGCGGCGCACGTCGGCGATGGGCTTGGGACCATACGGCGAGTGGGCGGTGTCGCCGATGTAGACGAACGATTCGCGGGGCAGCTGGGCCCGGATGGCCCTGGCCACCGTGAGCCCGCCGACACCGGAGTCGAAGATCCCGATCGGCGCGTCGTTCATGACCCCCAAGCCTACCCGCGTGCGCGGCGCCGCGTGCATCGCGGCGCTCACTAAGCTGAGCGCATGACCACGTCGACGGCGCTGCTCACCGACCGTTACGAGCTCACGATGCTCGCCGCCTCGCTCCGGGACGGCACCGCGTCCCGACCGAGCGTCTTCGAACTCTTCTCGCGACGGCTCTCCGGCGGGCGCCGCTTCGGCGTCGTGGCCGGCACCGGACGGCTGCTCGCCCTGCTGCGCGACTTCCGCTTCGGGGATGACGAGCTGCGCTTCCTCCGTGACGAGCGCATCGTCGACGCCGAGACCCTCGGCTACCTCGAGCGCTATCGCTTCACCGGGACCATCCGCGGCTACCGCGAGGGCGAGCTGTACTTCCCCGGGTCCCCCATCCTCACGGTCGAGGGCTCGTTCGCGGACGCGGTGGTCCTGGAGACTCTGGCGCTGAGCGTGCTCAACCACGACTCCGCCGTCGCCACGGCCGCCGCGCGTATGAGCATCGCGGCCGGGGAGCGACCGCTCGCCGAGATGGGCTCCCGCCGCGCGGCGGAGCGCTCCGCCGTGGCCGCGGCACGGGCGGCCTACATCGCCGGCTTCGGCGCGACGAGCAACCTCGAGGCCGGGCGGGCCTGGGGCATCCCGACCATGGGCACCGCCGCCCACTCCTGGACTCTGCTGCACGACAGCGAGGAGGACGCCTTCCGCGCGCAGGTCGAGAGCATGGGCACGGACACCACGCTCCTCGTCGACACCTATGACATCCGCGCCGGGGTCGAGACGGCGATCCGCGTGGCCGGGACCGGGCTGGGCGGCGTGCGCATCGACTCCGGGGATCTGCCGATCGTCGCCGCGGAGGTGCGCGCGCAGCTCGATGAGCTCGGCGCCACCGAGACCCGCATCACGGTCACGAGCGACCTCGACGAGTACGCGATCGCCGCGCTGGCGGCCTCCCCCGTGGACGCGTACGGCGTCGGCACCTCCGTCGTGACCGGTTCCGGATACCCCACGGCGAGCATGGTCTACAAGCTCGTGGCCCGGCAGGACGCCGACGGCTCATGGATCGGGGTCGCCAAGGCCTCCGCCGACAAGGCGTCGTTTGGCGGCCGCAAGGCGGCGTTCCGCACGCTCAGCGAGGGGGTCGCCGCGTCGGAGACCGTCGTCGTCTCCGACGGGTTCGAGGCGCTCGACACCCCTGCGGAGCACCCGGACGGACGACCGCTCCAGGTCACCCTCGTCGACGGCGGCGAGATCGACTCCACCTACGAGGGCGCTGCGGGTACTGCCGCCGCCCGTGCGCATCACCTGCGCGTCCGCGAAGAGCTCCCGGTGCGCGCGCTGGCCCTCAGCAAGTCGGATCCGGCGATCCCGACCGTCTACGTGGAGGCCGACTGACCGGGGTCAGCGGACCATCGACTCGTAGATCTCCTTGCACGTCGGGCAGATCGGGAACTTCTCGGGGTCGCGCCCCGGCGTCCACTTCTTGCCGCACAGGGCGCGGACGGGCTTGCCCGTGATCGCCGACTCGAGGATCTTGTCCTTCTTGACGTAGTGGGAGAAGCGCTCGTGGTCGCCCGGTTCGATGTTCTCCTCGCGGAGGAGTTCTTCCAGTTCGCGATCAAGCGTTGCCACGCCGCCCTGATCGGGGCTGTCCAGCGGAGTACTCATCCCGTGATTCTAGCCGCGTCTCCGCCTCCGCGGGGCGGTCTCACGCGGTCTCGACGAACTCCATGAGACGTTCGCCGCTGCGCTCGAAGATGCGACCGCCGAGCACGGCGCCCCCGATGAACACGGCGATCCCGGTGAGGATGCCGACCCAGAACGCGGCGGGCGCGTAGCCGGGATCGGTGACGATGCTCGCCGCGAACAGCCACATCGTCGGCACGCTGAGCACGATCGCCCCGACGAACGCCGCCGCGGGGCCGTACACGCCGCGGGACGTGGGACGCTGCGGCTGCTGGAACGGGCTGTCCCCCGGACGGGAGACCGCGTACGGCGCCACCACGGACACCACGCTGGAGATGCCGAGGGCGCTGAACAGCAGGCTCGCCCCGAGACCGACGAGCGGGAGCAGGAGGCTCCATCTCCCGGCGAGGAGCAGCGAGAGCGGCACCGCGATCGCCAGCACGGGGACGGCGACGAGCAGCACCGGGACGAGGCGTCCGAGACGGTCCGGCAGACCGCGGACGCCGCTCGCGACGTGGGTCCACAGAGCCGTCGAGTCGTAGGCGACGTCGTTGTGGGGCAGCCAGCCGAAGAACAGCGCCATGACCGGCACCGGGACGAGGGCGGCGATCTCGACCGGCACGCCCGCGACGATCAGGGGGAACACGGTGAGCACGCCCGCCACCGGCACCACGATGATGTTCATGATGTACCGGCGGTCGCGCAGCCAGTACACGAGGCTCCGTGCCGCGATGGCACCGAAGGCGTTCGAGGGCAGGAGGCCGAACCAGCCGAGTCCGCTGCGCTCGCGTGCCGCCACCGGACGCTCGGTGGTCGTGAGCAGGCGGCGCACGAACCAGGTCCAGGCGAGCCACAGCAGCGCCAGGGTGACGACGGCCACCAGGCCGCTGATCCAGGCCGCGGCGGTGTCGCCCTCGGCCGCCGCGAACATCGCCGCCGGCGAGGCGGCGAGCGGGGTGAAGCCGATCACGGAGGTCAGCGTCGCCAGCGATGCCGGCACCTCGCCGTCCCAGCGGAAGGAACCGAGGAACACGGCGACAGGGAACGCGATCACGATGAGGGCGAGGGCGAACAGCGCGGTGAGCTCTCGGGAGCGGCGCTCCGGGAGCAGGAGCGCATTGAGCGCCATCCCGACCCGGGAGAGGAGGATCGTCGACAGCAGCCCCGTCAGCGCCAGGAGGACCGCCGGGATCCACGGCGCGCCGGCGCCGATCGCGACGACCGTCACGCTGATGTAGACCGCGAGGAGCGCGAGGCTCGGAACGCTGACGAGCGACGCGATCGCGAGCACCCAGGGCATCTTCCGCTCGTCGACGCCGAACACCGCGAAGCGCCGCGGATCGAGCTGGTCGACGGCCCCCACGAGCAGCGGCCCCACGAGGAAGCCGAGCAGCACAGCCGCCCCGCCGAGCACGGTCACCGCTTTGGACACGGGCACCGGAGCGTCGCCGAGGCTGAACACCGCCACGCACACGACGACCGTGACCGCGATCACGGCGCCGAAGGAGAGCAGGATGCGCACCCGGTGTTCCCCGCGCAGGGCGCCCAGGAGGAGCGCGAACCTCAGTCGGAGAACGTGTGCAGCCACTCGAGCCCCTCCACCTCTCCGCTGGATCCCGCGAGCTCCACGAAGCGCGATTCGAGCGTCTGGCCCGCGCGCACCTCGTCGATCGTGCCCTCGGCGAGCACCTCGCCGTTCACGATGATGGCGACCCGGGAGCACACGCGCTCGACGAGATCCATGCCGTGACTCGACAGGATCACCGTGCCGCCGTGCGAGACGTAGGCGCGGAGGATGTCGAGGATCACGGCCGACGACACCGGATCGACCGATTCGAACGGCTCGTCCAGCACCAGGACGCGCGGCGAGTGGATCATCGCGCCCGCGAGCATGATCTTCTTGGTCATTCCGGCCGAGTAGTCGGAGACCACCCGGTTCAGGGCATCGCCGAGGTCGAACGCCCGGGCGAGGTCACCCGTGCGCTTCTCGATGACGTCGGCCGCGAGTCCGCGGAGCAGACCGTAGTAGTAGAGCAGCTGCCGGCCGGTGAGGCGGTCGAAGGTGCGCAGGCGGTCGGGCAGGACCCCCATCACGCGCTTCGCGGCGAGCGGTTCGGTCGCCTGATCGATGCCGCAGATGAGAACGCTGCCCTCGTCGGCGCGCAGGAGGCCGGCGACGATCGACAGGGTCGTCGTCTTGCCGGCGCCGTTCGGTCCGACGATGCCGTAGAAGGAGGCGGCCGGGACCGTGAGGTCGATGCCGTCCACCGCCCGGTTCTCGCCGAACTGCTTCACGAGACCGCGGATCCGGATGGCTTCGGTGGCGGGCCCCGCCGCCTCCTCCTCGACGACCTCGGTCGGCGGCTCCTCGGCGATCACCGCGTCGACGACCTCGACGATCTCGACCTCCGCGACGCGGCCGTCCTCCGGTGCAGGCTCCGTCGTCACCGGCAGAGCGGTGTCGGACACCTCGACCGCGGGCTCCGCGGCGGAATCCTCGATGGCGGCGGCGTCCTCGACGCGCGTCGCCGACTCGGTGGTGCCGTCGTCCGACGCCACCACCGCGGCGGGCTCCTCGGGCTGCGTCTCCGCGGCGGCCTGTGCTTCCGCGGCGGCCTGTGCGTCCGCGGCCTGTGCGTCCGCAGCCGCGGCTTCCGCCGCCTGCGCCTCCGCGGCCTCGGCTTCCGCGGCCTTCGCGGCAGCCGCCTTGGCCGCAGCCGCCTTCGCCGCAGCGGTCTTGGCGGCGGTGGTCTTGGCCGTCGTCCTGGCCGCCGATGCCTTCGCGGCGGCCGTCTTCGCCGCGGCGGCCTTGGCCGCAGCCGTCTTGGCAGCCGACGTCTTGGCGGCAGCAGCGCTCGGCTTCGTGGTCGTCGCGGACGGACGCTTCGGGCTCGTGGTCCGCGCGGCGGTGTTCTTCACCGCGGCTGCTCGGGCGGCGGACGCCGTGCGCGCGGTCGCGGGATCCACGCTCGCTGCGGGCGTGGGCTCGACCACGACCTCGGACGTGGGGGCCGCCTTCTCGGCTGCGGCCTTGGTCGGTGCGGGCCGCGCGGCGGTCGGCTTCTTCACCGCAGGAGTCTTCGCCGCGGGAGTCTTCGCCGCGGGAGTCTTCGCCGCGGGCTTCTTCACCGCGGGCTTCTTCACCGCGGGAGTCTTCGCCGCCGTCGAGGACTTCGCCGGGCTGGAGGACTTCGCTGCGGTGGACTTCGCCGGAGCGGCCTTCGCACCCGCGGCCTTCGCCGCCGTGGTCTTCGGGCTCGTGGTCTTCGGGCTCGTGGACGTCGTGCCGGCGGTCTTCGCCGATGCGGTCTTCGCCGACGTGGACTTCGCAGTGGTGGTCTTCGAGGCTGCGGTCTTCGCCGCTGCCGACTTCGGCGCGGAGGACTTCGCTCCGGTCGCCTTCTTCGCGCCGGCGGAGGACGAGGCAGGTCTCTTGGCGGCCGGCTTCCGAGCGGGCGCGGAGGCCTCGGTCGGAGTCTCGGCTCCCTCTGCCTGGGGGGTGGGGTCATCAGGGGAGGAAGTCACCGTCCTACGGTATCAACGGGTGGCTGAGAGCCAAGGCCCCACGCGACATTCCGACATCAGAACCCCTTCTTCGCGGCATTTGCAAGGGGGTTGCCGTCCCTGTGCGTTGCGTGTGTACTCGGTCACGAAATGGCAACGGGACCCCCCTGGCCCCGGGCTTCCCAGGGGAAATCGCTACCATGATTCCCGGCACGACGAAGTGTCTGGTCGGTGAAACGACCGTGAACACAACTTCCTTTAGGAGTATTCGTGACTCTTCAGACCGTCATCCTCGCCGCGGGCATGGGCTCCCGCCTCGGCCGCGCGCTGCCCAAGCCGCTCACCGAGCTCAGCGACGGCCGCACGATCATGGGCCAGCAGCACGACAACATCCGCGCCGCCTTCGGATCCGACGCGCGCATCACCACGGTGGTGGGCTACCGCGCGGAGACGATCATCGAGGCCTTCCCCTCCGTGAACTACGTCCACAACGACCGCTACGACGAGACGAACACCTCGAAGAGCCTCCTGCGCGCCCTGGGCGCCACCGGCAGGAGCGGCGTGCTGTGGATGAACGGCGACGTCGTCTTCGACCCGATGATCCTCGGTCGCGCGGCCGCGTACATCGAGCGGGACCAGTCGTTCGTCACCGTCAACACCGCCAAGGTCAGCGACGAAGAGGTGAAGTACACCGTCACGGCGGAGGGCTTCATCAAGGAGCTGTCGAAGTCCGTCAAGGGCGGCCTCGGCGAGGCGGTCGGCATCAACTACATCTCCTCCGGCTTCAAGAAGGCGTTCATGCGCCAGCTGCAGCGGGTCGAGGACCAGGACTACTTCGAGCGGGGTCTCGAGCTGGCGATCGCCGAGGACGGCCTGCTGCTCGAGCCGATGGACGTCTCCGACCTGTACGCGGTCGAGGTCGACTTCGCGGAAGACCTGGAGCGCGCGAACCTCTTCGTGTGACGCTCCCCTCCGAGAGCCCCGTTCCGCCACGGACCGGGGCTCTCGGTGTTTTCGCGGAAGGGCTTCATAGGATCGGCACATGGCCCCCAAGGTGCACAAGATCCACTCGCTCCCGGACGACGCCCCGTGGGACAAGGGCGTGCCGCCGGTCGGCTCCCCCGAACACCCGATGATGGTCCGCGGGCTCGACCGGGTGCTCTCCATCCAGCGCCCGCTGGTGCTCGCCCACATCCGCAGCATCCGGCTCCGCAACCCGCACGCGACCCCCGACGAGATCATCCGGATCCTGGAGCGGCGCTACCTCGCAGCCGTCACGACCGGTGGGGCCGCGGTGGGGGCGACCGCCGTCGTGCCGGGTATCGGCACGGGCATCACCCTCGCGCTCTCCGGCGTCGAGACCGTGGGGTTCGTGGAATCCACAGCCCTCTTCGCGCAGTCGGTCGCCGAGGTGCACGGCATCGCGGTGGGCAACCCCGACCGTGCCCGCGCTCTCGTCATGACCCTCATGCTCGGCAAGGAGGGCGTCGACCTCGTCGGGCAGCTCGCCCGGCAGGTCACCGGTCGCGGCAGCAGCCGCTCGGCGTACTGGGGCGAGATGGTGACGAAGTCGCTCCCCCGCGCCGCCGTGGGGCCGCTCGTGGACCAGCTCAAAGGGATGTTCGTGAAGCAGTTCGCGGCCAAGGGCGGGGCATCGTTCCTCGGCAAGGCGATGCCCTTCGGGATCGGCGCGGCGATCGGCGGGGCGGGCAACCACATCCTCGGACGCCGCGTGCTCACCACCTCCCACCGGGCCTTCGGGGCCGCGCCTCTCACCCTCCCCGCCGAGCTGGAGCCCATCCCCGGCGCCGAGAAGGTGGAGCTGCGGATGCTGCGAGGAGCGCGCTACGCCGGCAACGCGGTCGCGGGAGCCGCGGGCACCGTGGCGCGTGGCGCGGGATGGGTCGGACACCGGGTCGGCGAGATCGCCGGTCGCCGACGCGAGCACTCCGCTGACGAGCTCGACGCCGGTCACGCGGACGGCGATCACGGGTTGCCGCCGCGCCCGGGTTCCGACACGACCGCCGGATGAGGGAGCGCGCACCTCGCCAAAGGATCCGCCGCCCCGTTGTGCCGATCATCCAACGGACGGCGCGAACCCGACGCTAGGGTGGAATCCGTGACGGACAAGCCCGACCCCTTTACCACCGCCGGCAAGATCGCGGACCTGCGCGCTCGCTACACCGAGGCCGTCGTCGACGCCGAGGCGAAGGCGAAGGAGAAGCAGCACGCCAAGGGCAAGATGACCGCCCGCGAGCGCATCGAACTCCTCGTCGACCCCGGCAGCTTCGTCGAGTTCGACGAGTACGTGCGCCACCGCACCACGGCGTTCGGCATGGATCGCTCCCGCCCGTACGGCGACTCCGTCGTCACCGGCGTCGGCACCATCCACGGCCGCACCGTCGCCGTGTACTCGCAGGACTTCTCCACCTTCGGCGGGTCGCTCGGCGAGGTCGCCGGCGAGAAGATCGTCAAGATCATGGAGTTCGCCCTGGCCGGCGGCATGCCGTGCATCGGCATCCTCGACTCGGGCGGCGCGCGCATCCAGGAGGGCGTCGTCGCGCTCGGCAAGTACGGCGAGATCTTCCGCCTGAACACCCGCGCCTCCGGCGTGATCCCGCAGATCTCGATCATCATGGGCCCGGCGGCCGGTGGCGCGGTGTACTCCCCCGCCCTCACCGACTTCGTCATCATGGTCGACAAGACCAGCCAGATGTTCGTCACCGGACCCGACGTGATCAAGACCGTCACCGGCGAGGACGTCGGCATGGAGGAGCTCGGCGGCGCCTACACGCACAACACGCGCTCCGGCGTCGCACACTACCTGGCCGAGGACGAGGACGACGCGATCGACTACGCCCGCACGCTCCTCGGCTTCCTGCCCGACAACAACATGGCGGAGCTGCCGTCCTACGAGAGCGCGTTCGAGTTCGAGACCACCGACGCCGACCGCACGCTCAACACCCTCATCCCGGACTCCCCGAACCAGCCGTACGACATCCACACCGTGATCGAGCACGTCGTGGACGACGGCGACTTCCTGGAGGTCCAGCCGCTGTTCGCGCCGAACATCGTCATCGGCTTCGGACGCATCGAGGGCCGCTCGGTCGGCATCATCGCCAACCAGCCGTCCCAGATGGCGGGCACGCTCAACATCGAGGCGGGCGAGAAGGCGAGCCGGTTCGTGCGCTTCTGCGACGCGTTCTCCCTCCCCATCGTGACCCTCGTCGACGTCCCCGGCTACCTGCCGGGAACCGACCAGGAGTGGACGGGCGTCATCCGCCGCGGCGCCAAGCTCCTCTACGCCTACGCCGAGGCCACCGTGCCTCTCGTGACCGTCATCCTGCGCAAGGCCTACGGCGGTGCGTACATCGTCATGGGGTCGAAGCAGCTCGGCGCCGACGTGAACCTCGCCTGGCCCACCGCGGAGATCGCCGTGATGGGCGGCCAGGGAGCCGTCAACATCCTGTACCGCGGAGAGATCCGCAAGGCGGAGGAAGCGGGCGAGGACGTGGCGGCGGTCCGCACGCGGCTGGCCAACGAATACACCTACAACGTGGCCTCGCCGTTCCTCGCGGCCGAGCGCGGCGAGCTCGACGGGATCATCGAGCCGGCGAACACCCGGGTGGCGATCGCGAAGGCGCTCCGGGCCCTGCGGGGCAAGCGTGCCGAGCTGCCCCCGAAGAAGCACGGGAACATCCCGCTGTGAGCGGCCTGGATCCCGCCGCCGACGGGGCGGCGCCCGCGCCCGTGCTGTTCGAGATCACGCGCGGCACCGCCACCGAGGAGGAGCTCGCAGCCCTCATCGCCGTGCTCGGGGACGCCTACGCGACCGAACAGGCCGAGGCGACGGTCGAGGAGCCGCGGGTCTCTGCCTGGACCCGCACCCAGCGCCCCCTCCGCCGACCGCTGCGCCGGGACATCCCGTGGGGACGTTTCGCGGGCTGAGCCGATGGCCGGGTTTTGTCCCCCAAAATACCTACAGACAACCGTTGCACGGCCCCGCAGACTAGAGGAGACGCTTCGCGTTCGGCTGGTCTCTCTGTCCCAGGGTAGACAGACGCTGATCGGCCACCAGCGGACGGTTTTCGGGTAACTGTCCGCATGGCGAGGGGCAGGCGGATTCGCCGCCCCTCGCCCACTCTCATCGCCGCGCGTCGGACGTCGTCCCGCGTCGCTCCCTCGCGATCTCGTGCCACAGGTCGACGGAGTCGTCGTCCGAGGCCCGCAGGCCGGCCCGGCCGACGACGGTGACGGCGACGAGCGGGTCTCGTGCCGAGCGGATGATGATGCGCCCCGTGCCGGCGCTGCGCAGCACCGACGCGAGCTCGTCGCGGATCTCCATGCGCCGACCCTCGTCGACCCCGTCGAGTCCGCCCTCGTCGAACACGGTCACCGAGGCGCCGCGACGGCGGGCCGCGTCGATCGCGTTGCGGACGTCGTCGTTCAGCAGGTCCGCGCCGCGCAGCTCGTCGCGGAGGCGCCCCTCGGCGAGCCTCGCCTCCAGCCGTTCCGCATCGTCGAGCTCTCCACGCGACGCCACCACCCGGCTGAGCACGGGGCCGGCGACGGCGAGGGCGAACTGGGTGCGGAGGCGACGCTCGCGCTGGCGCACCCGCTGGGTCGCGTGCCAGGCCGAGACCGCCTGCTGGATCTCCGACAGGCGCTCCGTGTCGCTCACGGCACGGTCCCAGAACATCACCAGGAGCTGGGCGACCGCGACCCACATGATCGACCCCACCACACCGAGGTTCAGCGCCACGCCGAGCCCGAGGGCGGCGGAGGCGGCGACGACGAGCACGACCAGCGTCGCCCAGCCCGCCCACGCGCGGCGACGGACCACGCAGACGATGCCGAGCAGACCGAGGGCGCCGATGTACCAGGTGGCGAAGGGCGCCGTCCGATCGTCGGGGTCCAGCGAGAGGGTGACCAGCACCGGGATGATCGCGCTCGCTCCGAGGGCGAGGAGCGCCGACCACAGCGGCATCCGCACCGTGGCCGGACTCCCGAGGATCGCGATGTTCACCACCACGAGGTACACGGCGATGGCGAGGACCATGAGCAGCGGAGCCGTCGGCTGCTCGATCCACCAGATCCCCCGGGCGACGAAGTACAGTGCGAAGCCGACGGCGAGCGAGGTCGCGACGCTGCGGACGGTCCGGTTCATGAGCGCTCCCACCCCAGGGTGACGACGGTGCCGTCCGCATCCGAGGCGATGTGCGCGGTTCCGGCCACGCCGGCCATGCGGGCGAGGATCGAGGCGCGGATGCCGAGCCGGTCGGGACCGATGGCCTCGACGTCGAAGCCGCCGCCGGTGTCCGAGATCGTCACGCCGATGCCCTCGTCACCGTGACCGACGACGAGGATGTGCAGGCCACGACCGTGGGCGTGTGCGACCGCGTTCCCGATCGCCTGGCGGGCGGCGAGGACGAGCGCTCGCGCGGCGCGCCCCGGGATGAGGCCGCTGCCGCCGCGCTCCTCCACGATGGCGTCCGCGCCGAGTTCGGAGAGCGCTCGTCGCAGCTCCACGACGATCTGCGCGGCTCCGACCGGCTCGTCGCTGCCCTCTTCCGCGACCGCCGCCTCGGTGTTCGCGAGCCGCGTGAGGGCCTCCCTGGCCATCGCCACGGCGAGCTCCCGTGCCCGCTCCCCCTCCGCGCGCTCTGCGGCGATGAGGGCGGCCAGGACGCTGTCGTGCATGAGGGCCGACATGGCGACCCTCTCCTCCTCGGCGGCCGCCGCGGCGGCCGCCGTCGCGTACGAGGCCACAGCCGTGCCCCGCGCCTCGTCGACGCCTGCGGCGACCGAACGGAACATCCAGCCGAGCGAGACGATCACGACGCCGAGGATCAGCGTGAAGGAGACGTCGAACGCCGTCGTGACCCAGAACTCCCGGGAGAACTCCCCCTGCACCAGACGCACGTATCCGTAGACAAAGGGCACGCCGACGGCCCACGCGAACTGCAGCCGCACGGGGAAGGCGAGCATCGCCGCCACCACGCCGACGTTCACGAGGAAGAAGATCCACGGCTGGTCTCCTGCGACCTTGTCGGTCGGGTCGACGACGACCGGCCATGCCGCGAGCGCGAGCACGTACACGACGGCGAACACCCCCGCGGCCAGGCGCACGCCGCGTCCGACCAGACAGGCGACGAGCATCGCGGTCAGCGGTACGAAGACGGCGACGAGCATCGAGATGTGCGGCGCGTCCGCGCGGGACATCGTCTGCACGGCCGCGATCAGCGCCTGTGCCCCGAGCACGGCCGACCCCAGGGCGACCACGATCGCCAGGATGCGTTCCATCCGCTTCCCGGTGAACCGCTCGAAGCCGTTCTCCGCGCTGCCGGGAGACGGGATCTTGCTCCAGGCGTCGCGGACGCTCAGCGGCTCAGCGGGCACTCGGCGCCCCGTCGGCCGTCACGATGCCGTCCTCCATCGCGCGTCGCAGCAGATCGACCTTGGTGGGCGCCGGCCGACCGACCTCGACGTACTTCACCCGGATCCGGGTGATGTTCTCCTTCGCGGTGGAGTACGCGACGCCGAGACGCTCGGCCACGGCCTTCAGCGGCAGGCCCGTCGCATACAGGCGGAGCACCTCCCGCTCGCGGGTGGAGAGCTGGGCATCGGCGAACGCCCGGTCTCCGTCGACCGCACTCGCCCATTCGACGTTGTTCAGCGCTTCGCCCTGGGCCACGGTCCGGATGGCGTCCAGCACGTCGTCGAGGGCCGACGACTTGCTGACGACACCGGCCGCACCCGCCGCCAGGGCCTCCCGGACCGCGGCCGGCCGGTCGGCGACGCTGTGGATCACGACGCTCGCACCGTCGGCGACGAGGGACACGACGTTCTCCGTCACGGTCGTCCCGTCCCCCAGTGTGAGGTCGAGCACGACGACGTCGGCGGGCGGAGCCCCCGTCGAGGACCGCCACACGAGGTAGGCGCCGACGGTGCTCCCCGTGAACACCACGGTCTGCCCGTCCCTGGCGCACGCGGCCTCGAGGCCGAGGCGGACGGACTCGTGGTCGTCGATGAGGGCGACGGTGCTCATGCCCACAGCCTAGTGAGTCACGGACCCGCGGCCGGGAATGCGCTCACCGGGTGAGCAGCGCGACGACCTCGAAGTGGTGCGAGTGCGGGAACAGGTCGAAACCGCGCAGGGCCTCCACCCGCCACCCCAGACCGCGGAACGTCCCGAGGTCGCGCGCGAGGGCGACCGGATCGCAGGCGACGTAGGCGATGGCAGACGGCGACAGGGCGTGCACGCCCTCCACCACCGCCCGGCCGGCACCGGACCGGGGCGGATCGAGCACGACGGCCCCCGTCGTGCCTCCGCGTCGCGGCTGCTGCAGGAAACGGTCGACGCGGGCGGTGACGGCGGCCACCTCGAGCGGAGCGAGGTTCGCGGCGGCATGCGCGGTCGCGCGTCGGCTGGACTCGACCGTGACGACGTCGGTGCCGCCGAGGTCGGCGAGCGTCCGCGCGAAGAGGCCGACGCCGCCGTACAGGTCGTAATGCGTCGCGTCCGGCTCCACATGACCGTCCAGCAGTCCGTACACGGCGCCGTCGAGGACGGAGGCGGCACGAGGATGCACCTGCCAGAATCCGCCGGCGTCGACGTCGAACGTGCGGTCGCCCACGCGCTCCTGCACCACCTCGGGCTTCGGTCGAGGGCGGCGGTCCCTGGGCGCCCGACGCTCGGCCTCGGGGTGCCGGAGGATGCGCACCCGGCCGTCCGCGGGCTCCACCAGCTCGATGCGTCCGGCCTTCTCGCCCTGCAGGGCCAGGGCGGCCTCGGCGATCGCGGGGCGGGCGAGCGGGTAGGTCGAGACAGGAACGACCCGGTGGCTGCGGGCGGCGAACGGGCCGATCCGCCCGGCATCGTCGACGTGCAGCGTCACCCGGGTGCGCCACCCCGTCCCGTCCCCGGACTCCACGGCCTCGATCTCCGGGGCCTCGAGCCCGGGACCGGCGAAGCGGTCGAACGCCTCCGAGAGGACCTGGCGCTTGAGCACGCGCTGGTGGTCGAGGTCGATGTGCCCGAGGTCGGCACCCCCCGGCCGCTGGGCGGGGTCGTGTGCGACGTCCGCCTCCGGCCAGATGTGCGGCCGGCGATGCGGGGAGGCGTCGAGGACCTCGATCGTCTCGGCGCGCCAGAAGCTCCGGGTATCGGGCTCCCCGGCGCCTGCGGACGGGTCGAGCAGCCGGGCACGGACGCGCTCCCCCGGGATCGCATCGGAGACGAAGACCACGCGTCCCTCGTGACGGGCGACGAAGGTGCCTCCGTGGGCGATGCCGGTGATGTCGAGATCGAGCACGTCGGCTGCGGAGGAAGTCATCCTTCGAGGATACGGTGGTCTCCATGCGCGTCTGCCTCGCCTCCACCTCCCCCGCCCGGCTCATGCTGCTGCGTCAGGCCGGCATCGAACCGCTCACGCTGTCGCCGGAGGTGGACGAGGACGCTCTCGCCGCCGCGGCGGAGGAGCGCATGGGCCCCCTCGCGCCCGCCGACCTCGTGCTGCTGCTCGCCCGTGCCAAGGCCGCGGCCGTCGCCGCGCGACTGGCCGCCGAGGGCGCGTTCGACGGCATCGTCATCGGCGGGGACTCGATGTTCGCCCTCGGGGATCAGGTGTACGGCAAGCCCTACACGCCGGAGGAGGCCACACGCCGGTGGCGGGAGATGCGCGGCGCCACGGGGGTGCTGCACTCCGGGCACTCCGTGTTCCGCGTCGCCCCCGGCATCGAACCCGTCGAGGCGACCGCGGTCGCGGAGGCCGCGGTGACGTTCGCCGACGACGTGAGCGATGAGGAGATCGCCGCGTACGTGGCGTCGGGTGAGCCGCTGCACGTCGCCGGAGCCTTCACCGTCGACAGTCTCGGCGGCGCCTTCATCACCAAGGTCGAGGGCGACCCCTCCACTGTGGTGGGCATGTCGCTGTCCACCGTGCGCCGCCTCACCGCCGACCTCGGGGTCCGGTGGACGGATCTGTGGTCGTAGACTCCCCTCCACGTTTTTCCCTCTTTCTTGTCGAGAGTCGTCAAAAGTATCGGGATGCTACTCGCTAGGCTGGCAACCATGCCTGAAATCGCGAAGGTGCTCGTCGCCAACCGCGGCGAGATCGCCGTCCGCATCGTCCGTGCCGCTCGTGACTCCGGGATCGCCTCGGTCGCCGTCTACGCCGACCAGGACAGGGACGCGCTGCATGTGCGCCTGGCCGACGAGGCGTACGCGCTCGGTGGCGCGACAAGCGCCGAGACGTACCTCCAGATCGAGAAGATCCTCTCCGTCGCCCGCCGCGCCGGCGCCGACGCCGTGCACCCCGGCTACGGCTTCCTCGCGGAGAACGCCGAGTTCGCGCGCGCGGTGATCGACGCCGGGATGATCTGGATCGGCCCCTCTCCCGAGGCGATCGAGGCGCTCGGCGACAAGGTCACCGCCCGCCACGTGGCCGAGAAGGTCGGTGCGCCCCTCGCGCCCGGCACCCCCGGCCCGGTCTCGGGTGCCGACGAGGTCGTCGCCTTCGCCCAGGAGTTCGGCCTGCCGATCGCCATCAAGGCCGCGTACGGCGGCGGCGGACGCGGCCTCAAGGTCGCCCGTGAGCTCGACGAGGTCGAGGAGCTGTTCGAATCCGCCACCCGCGAGGCCGTCGCCGCGTTCGGCCGTGGCGAGTGCTTCGTGGAGAAGTACCTCGACAAGCCCCGGCACGTCGAGACCCAGTGCCTCGCCGACGCCGAGGGCAACGTGGTCATCATCTCGACCCGCGACTGCTCGCTGCAGCGCCGGCACCAGAAGCTCGTCGAAGAGGCGCCGGCCCCGTTCCTCACCCCCGAGCAGAACGAGAAGCTCTACTCCGCCTCCAAGGCCATCCTCAAGGAGGTCGGCTACGTCGGCGCGGGCACGTGCGAGTTCCTCATCGGCGCCGACGGCACGGTCTCCTTCCTCGAGGTGAACACCCGCCTCCAGGTCGAGCACCCGGTGTCCGAGGAGGTCACCGGGATCGACCTCGTCCGCGAGCAGTTCCGCATCGCCGCCGGCGGCACGATCGACTACGACGACCCCCAGCCGCAGGGGCACTCCATCGAGTTCCGCATCAACGGCGAGGACCCGGGTCGCGGATTCCTCCCCCAGCCCGGCCCCATCCACGTCTTCAAGACCTTCGGCGGCCCCGGCATCCGCCTCGACTCCGGTGTGACCGCCGGGGACGCGGTCTCCGGCGCGTTCGACTCGCTGCTCGCCAAGATCATCGTCACCGGCAAGGACCGCGCCGAGGCCCTGGAGCGCGCGCGTCGGGCCCTCGACGAGTTCGAGGTCGCGGGTCTGCCCACCGTCATCCCGTTCCACCGCAAGGTCGTCCGCGACCCCGCCTTCACGGCCGAGGACGGGACGTTCGGGGTGTACACGCGCTGGATCGAGACCGAGTTCGACAACGACATCCCCGCGTGGGACGGCGAGCTCGAGGCTCCGGCTCCCACGAACGCCCGGCACACGGTCGTCGTCGAGGTCGGCGGCAAGCGCCTCGAGGTCAGCCTCCCCGATCGCGTCGCGGTCGCCCCCGGCACCGCCGGTCGCCCGGCGGCCGTCCCGCCGTCGCGCCGCAGCCACGCCACCGTCGCCAACGCCGGGGCCTCCGGCGACGCGGTGAAGTCGCCGATGCAGGCCACGGTCGTCAAGGTCGCCGTCGAGGAGGGGCAGCAGGTCGTCAAGGGCGACCTCGTCGTCGTCCTCGAGGCGATGAAGATGGAGCAGCCGCTGCAGGCGCACAAGGACGGCGTGGTGGGCAACATCGACGCCGCCGCGGGCGCCACGGTCTCCGCCGGTCACCAGCTCCTCACGATCTCCTGACCCGATCTCCTGACCCGAGACCCCGCTTTCACGCCGAGACCCCGGGCTGCAGATGTCTGCAGCCCGGGGTCTCGGCGATTGCGGGGGGTCTCGGTCAGGA
Source organism: Microbacterium sp. NPDC091676 (assembly GCF_044756645.1). Classification (NCBI taxonomy): domain Bacteria; kingdom Bacillati; phylum Actinomycetota; class Actinomycetes; order Micrococcales; family Microbacteriaceae; genus Microbacterium; species Microbacterium sp. NPDC091676. The sequence continues at coordinate 93,181 of NZ_JBIVTI010000002.1, forward strand.
GATGTTCACGAGGTGCATCGCGCGGCTCGCGTCGGTGATGCTGCTGGAGAGCGAGGGGTACGCGGCGAACACGCGGGAGACCTGATCGACGGTGAGGCGACGCTCGACCGCGATCGCGATCGGGTAGATGAGCTCGGAGGCCTTCGGCGCCACGATCACGCCGCCGATGACGGTGCCGGACCCCTTGCGGGCGATGAGCTTGACGAAGCCGTCCTTGATGCCCATCATCTTCGCGCGCGGGTTGGCGGCCAGCGGGAGCTTGTAGACCATGCCGTCGGCGAGGCCGTCCTCCACGTCCTTGACGCCGTAGCCGACGGTCGCGATCTCCGGCGCCGTGAAGATGTTGGAGGTGATCTTGATGAGCTCGAGCGGGATGACGATGTCGCCCAGCGCGTGGAACACCGCCGTCCGCCCCTGCATCGAGGCCACCGATGCCAGCGGGAAGAAGTTCGTGCAGTCGCCCACCGCGTACACGTTCGGCACCGAGGTGCGCGCGACGCGGTTCACCCGGACGTGACCGGAGTCGTCGAGCTCGACGCCGGCCTCCTCCAGGCCGATGCCCGCGGTGTTCGGGATGGAGCCGACCGCCATGAGGCAGTGGCTGCCCTCGACCGTGCGGCCATCCGACAGGGTCACGGTGACGCCGTCGCCGGTGACCTCGACCTTCTCGGCCCGCGACTTCGACAGCACCTGCATGCCGCCCCGCTTGAACACCTTCTCCAGCACGCGCGCCGCATCCTGGTCCTCGCCGGGGAGGACCTGCTCGCGGCTGGAGACGAGCGTGACCTTCGCCCCGAGGTTCATGTAGGCGGAGGCGAACTCCGCGCCGGTCACGCCGGAGCCGACGACGATGAGGTGCTCGGGCAGCGCCTTCATGTCGTAGAGCTGCGTCCACGTGAGGATGCGCTTGCCGTCGGGCTTGGCGGAGTCGAGCTCGCGCGGCGAGGCGCCGACCGCGACGACGATGGTGTCGGCCTCGACGCGGTCGAAGTCCGTGCCCCGCTCGCCCGTGGAGACGACGATGGCGTTCGGACCCTCCAGACGGCCGTGACCGGAGAGGATCCGCACGCCGGCGTCGAGGAGGGTGGTGCGCATGTCCTCGGACTGCTGACCGGCGAGCGCCACGAGGCGCTTGTTCACGGCGGCGAGGTTGATGGCGATCTCCGGCTTGAGCGGCTTGCCGTTCTCGCCCTTGGCGTAGAAGTTCACGCCCAGGTCGCTGGCCTCGGAGATGGCGACAGCGGCGTCCGCCGTCGCGATGAGGCTCTTCGACGGCACCACGTCGGTGAGCACGGCTGAACCGCCGACACCGACGCGCTCGACGAGGGTGACCTCCGCTCCGAGCTGGGCGGCCGCCAGGGCCGCCTCGTAACCGCCGGGTCCGCCGCCGAGGACGGCGACGCGCTGAGTGCGCTCGAAAGTGGTGGAAGACATGCTCTCCATTCTTCCGCAATCCTGGCACCGGAGCCTGCCACTTCCTAGAGTGGATCCATGCCTGAAACCCACAGCAACCCCCTCGACGACCCCACTGCGAACCCGTTCGAGGTCGCAGCCGAAGCCGCCGCCGACATCGCGCGGCTGACCGGCGTCGAGAAGCACGACATCGCCCTCACGCTCGGCAGCGGCTGGGGCAAGGCGGCCGACCTCATCGGCGAGACCGTCGCGACCATCCCCGCGACCGAGGTCACCGGATTCTCGAAGCCCGCCCTGGAGGGCCACGTCGGCACCCTGCGCAGTATCCGGACCCCCGGCGGCAAGAACGTCCTCGTCATCGGCGCCCGCACGCACTACTACGAGAACCACGGCGTCCGCCGGGTCGTCCACAGCGTCCGCACCGCCGCCGCGACCGGAGCCGGCATCATGGTCCTCACCAACGGCGCGGGCGGCATCCGCGAGACGTGGAAGCCCGGGCAGCCCGTGCTGATCAGCGACCACATCAACCTCACCTCGGACTCCCCCCTGGAGGGCGCGACGTTCATCGACCTCACCGACCTGTACGCGAAGCGCCTGCGCGACATCGCCCGGACGGTCGACCCCACGCTCGACGAGGGCGTCTACACGCAGTTCCGCGGCCCGCACTACGAGACCCCGGCCGAGGTGCAGATGGCGAAGCACATCGGCGGCCACATCGTCGGCATGTCCACCGCGCTCGAGGCGATCGCCGCGCGCGAGGCCGGCATGGAGATCCTCGGGTTCTCGCTCATCACGAACCTCGCCGCCGGCATCCAGCAGACGCCGCTCAGCCACGCCGAGGTCATCGAAGCCGGCCGCGAGGCGGAGCCGGTGATCTCCGCCCTGCTGGCCCGGGTGGTCGAGGCCCTGTGAGCGAGGAGCGGCTCGCCCAGGCCCGCGCCTGGCTGCGCCAGGACCCCGACCCGCAGACCCGCGACGAGCTCGCCGGCATCGTCACCCGCGCCGCCTCCGGGGACGAGGCCGCTGCGGCGGAGCTCGACGACCGCTTCGGCAGTCGTCTCGCGTTCGGCACGGCCGGGCTCCGCGGCGCGCTCGGGGCGGGAAGCAACCGGATGAACCGGGTGCTCGTCTCCCAGGCCGCCGCGGGCTTCGCGGCGTACCTGCGCGAGCGGGCCGCGGGGGCGACGCCGACGGTCGTGATCGGCTACGACGGACGCCGGAACTCCCGGGTGTTCGCCCAGGACTCCGCGGAGCTGTTCGCCGGGGCCGGCCTGCGCGCGATCCTGCTCCCCCGCCTGCTGCCCACCCCCGTGCTGGCCTTCGCCGTGCGGCACCTCGGCGCCGACGCCGGCGTGATGGTGACCGCGAGCCACAACCCGCCCGACGACAACGGCTACAAGGTGTACCTCGGCGGCGCGGATGCCGGCTCGCAGATCGTCGCTCCCGCCGACGCCGAGATCGCCGCCCACATCCAGCGGATCGCGGACAGCGGGGACGTCCGGGCCCTGCCACGGTCCACCGCCTACGAGACCGCGGGCGAGGACCTCGTCCAGGCCTACGTCGCCGCCACCGCAGCGGTCGCCCCGGCGCCCGCGGGGGCCCGCCGCCTGCGCTGGGTCTACACCGCGATGCACGGCGTCGGCTGGGAGACGGTCGCCCGCATCGTCGATGCCGCCGGCTACCCGCGGCCGATCGTGGTCGACGAGCAGCTGCATCCGGACGCGACGTTCCGCACGGTGTCCTTCCCCAACCCGGAGGAGCCGGGGGCCATGGATCTGGCGTTCGCCACGGCCAGGAAGGCGAAGGCGGACTTCATCCTCGCGAACGACCCGGACGCCGACCGCCTCGCGGTGGCCGTCCCCGACGAGACCGCCGCGGACGGCTGGCGACGTCTCACGGGCAACGAGGTCGGCCTGCTGCTCGGCGCGCGTGCCGCGCGGCAGGCGGCGGGCACCCCCGGCGCATCGCTCGCGTGCTCGCTCGTCTCCTCCCCCGGGCTCGGCGCCATCGCCGCGCAGCACGGGCTGGACTTCCACGAGACGCTCACCGGCTTCAAGTGGATCTCCCGGGCCCCTGGCATCGTCTTCGGGTTCGAGGAGGCCCTGGGCTACCTCGTCAATCCCGAGACCGTGCGCGACAAGGACGGCATCTCCGCCGCGGTCGCCGTGCTCGGCCTGGCCGCCGAGGCGCAGGAACGCGGGCTCACCCTCGCCGACCTCATCCGCGAGGTCGGCGAGACGTACGGCCACTTCTCGAGCGCCCAGGTGTCGGTGCGGGTGTCGGACCTGTCGCTCATCGGCACGGTGATGCTGTCGCTGCGGTCGCTTCCGCCCACGCAGATCGCGGGGCGTTCGATCGCGTCGGCCGAGGACCTGCTGCAGAGCGCTCCGGGGCAGCCCTCCGGCGACGTGCTGCGGTACCGGCTCTCGGACGGATCCCGGGTGATCGTCCGGCCGAGCGGCACGGAGCCGAAGCTCAAGGTCTACATCGACGCCACGGGGGATTCCGCCGAGGCGGCCGCCGCGGCGGTCGCCGAGCTGGAGGCCGGCGTCCGCGTCCTCCTGGACGAGCGCTCCTGACCATGCCCGCCCGCCACGTCGTCGTCAGCGCCCACAACGGCGTGCACGCACGACCGGTCGCGGAGCTCGTGCGCCTCGCGCAGGCGCACGAGCTCCCCGTCACGCTGCGCACCGCGGACGGCACGTCCGTGGACCTGCGCAGCGTCCTCGCGGTGATGGACCTCGCCCTCGCGCCCGGCGACGCCGTGACCCTGGAGACGCCGGCCGGCCCGGCCTCGGAGAGCGTCCTCGACCAGCTCGCCCTGGTGCTCGCCCCCGACGCCTGAGCCTCAGCCGTCGATCACGGCGACGAGCTCGTCGAGGAAGCCCTCGAAGGTCGCGCTGCGTCGGACGATCCGCTGCACGCTCTCGCGCTCGCTGAACACCTCCACGAGCTGCTCGAACACGGTCTGGAAGGCGGCGCGGTCGCTCTCGCTGAAGGCGGCCAGCGCGACGACCTGCACGCGTCCGTCGCCCCAGGCCGCCGACCCCTCCGCGACACCGAGCGCGATCGCCGTCCGCGCCGCGGTCATCTGCAGCGCGTGCGGCACGGCGAGCGCGTCGGTGAAGGCGGTGGAGGACATGCGCTCCCGGACGATCGTGTTCTCCACGTAGTCGTCGCCGATCAGGCCGGCCCGCACCAGGGGCGCGCCGAGTCGCCGGATGATGGCCTCCTCGCCGTCGTCCGGGAGGGGATGCACGAAGGCGTCGGGGTGGAAGTAGCGCGCGAGCTCCTCCCGGAGCCGGGCGAGCCGTCGCCCCCGGCGCAGGCGCCCTGCGGCCTGCTGGATGCGGTCGACGTCCGCGTCGGTGAGGAACGGCTGGATGCGCACGAAGCGGTCGCCGGAGGCCCCGGGCTCGATCGTGCTCAGCACGAGGTCGGTGTCGAACGACGCCCAGTCCGGGTCGACGTTCGTGACGACGCTGGTGACCTCGATCGCGGAGCCCAGCGAGCGGTCCACGCTCGAGCGCAGGAGTTCGTGGAGCTCGTAGTAGCCCGGGCAGACGATGGTCGCGGTGAGGATGGACTCCGCTTTGCGGCTCCGTTCCAGCCGTCCCCCGACGTGCATCGCGATGTAGGCGATCTCGTCGTCGTGGATGGGCGTGCCGAGTCGGTCGTGCAGGCCGCTCGCGATCGACACCGCGACCTCGAAGATCATCGGGTACGTCGTCTTCAGCGAGCGGGTCAGCGGATTCCGGGTGAGCGCGCTCTCCTCGGCACGGCGCAGAAGGTTCTGCACGTGCAGCGCGAGACGGAGCACGAAGGTCTCGTCGACGAGGTCGACGCGGTAGTCCTCCGCCGCCCGCGCGATCTCCGCGCGGACCGCCGCCTCCACGTCCGGGGCGACGCCGCTGCGGGCGAGCTCCTGCGCCACCTCGCCGCCCGGGGCGACGATCCTGGTGAGGACCAGGGAGGCGAGGTGACCGCTGTCGCCCTCGCCCAGGACCACGGCGAAGTGCTCGGCCGCGAGGCGGGCGATCACCGCGCCCACCCGCGGGATCTCCGGTCGGGCTCCGACCGGCGGCGCGTCGAGGGCGCGCCCGGCGGCCACCCGCTCGGCGGCGATCGCGATGTGCAGCAGGACGTCGGCGATCGCGAGCTCGTTGACGTAGTAGCCGAGCTCGCCGAGCTCTCCCACCAGGGCGGACTTGAAGGGTCCCACCGCCCGCGCATCCACCGCCGTGCCGGAGAGGGCCCGCCGGAAGATCTCGGGGTGGAACGAGGCGTCGTCCATCTCGTCGTGGGCGAGGCGGCTGAGCAGCCGGCGCTGGGCGGCCTCGTCGCCGCGGAGCCGCACCCGCTCGCGGGCCCGTTCGAGCGTGAGGTCGGTGCCGTCGAGGAGCCCGCGGACGCGCACGAGATCCGCCTCCAGGGTCGCCTCGCTCACGTGCAGGGCGTCCGCCGTGTCGAAGACGTCGATCCCCTCCTCCTCGTCCAGCAGCAGCCGGACCAGGGCGTGCAGCCGTTCGCGGGGCGCGGAGTCGCCGCCCTGCCGGACCCGGAGCGCACCGCGGGCACCGGGACCCGCCCGATAGCCCGCCGGGCCGGACTCGACGACCGCGGCGCCGGGCGTGCGGGCGTTCAGGGCCGCGACGTAGGAACGGATGCTGCGGGGCGTCACGCCGAGGAGGTCGGCCAGCGTGCCCGCGGTCGCCCAGCCCTCCTCGCGCAGCAGGGCGGCGAGGAGCTGGTCCTGACGCTGGCGCGACATGATCCCTCCGAGTTCCCGTGCTGACGGCACTGTCCGACTGCTCTCCATGATGACAGCCTCCGGCGACAGGGGCGCGGCGAGGAGGGTTCCGCGGGGGCGGAAGAGAACGTGTTGGTGCCACCGTGGCCGGGTTTCCCAGACTGTTCTCAGGAAGGTGACATCGATGAGGATTCTCGTGGTCTGCGGCGCCGGTGCGTCGAGCACGTTCGTCGCCCAGCGCCTGCGCACCGCCGCCGCGGCGGCGGGACTGGACTGGGACGCGGACGCCGGTGTCGAGAGCACCGTCCCCGTCGGCGGACACGACCTCGTCCTCGTGGGTCCGCACCTCCGTGAGCGCCTCGGCGCCATCCGCGACCTGACCCGCGCGCCCGTCGCGGTCCTGCCCGACGACGTGTTCGCCGATCGCGACGGCGGCCGCACGCTTCTCCTCGCCCAGTCGACCCTCGCCGCCGCCGGCGGGGCCCCGAAAGGAACACCATGACCGCCACCCGCACCGTCCGCATCGGCTCTTCGCACGGACTGCACGCCCGGCCCGCCAAGATCTTCGCGCAGGCCGCGAAGGACTCCGGCCTCGCGGTCACGATCGCCAAGGATTCCGGCAAGCCGGTCAACGCCGCGAGCATCCTCGGGGTGATCGCCCTGGCCATCGAGCACGGCGACTACGTGACGCTCACGGCCGAGGGCGACGGCGCGGAGGGGGTCCTGGATACGCTCACCGAGCTGCTGACCACCGACCACGACCAGGACGCCGCCGGATGAGCGCGCTGCGAGGGGTGGGGATCGGTCTCGGCGTCGCGCAGGGACCGGTCGTCCGCATGACCGAGGCGCTGCCCGCGCCCGAGAACACGCCGAGCACCGCGGGGGCTGATGCCGAGCGCGCGCGGGTCCGCGAGGCCGTCGCCGTCGTGGCGCAGGAGCTGACCCAGCGCGGCGAGGCCGCCGGTGGCGCGGCGCAGGAGGTGCTCGAGGCGCAGGCGATGATCGCCGAGGACCCCACTCTGCAGGACGAGGTCGACAGCAGGATCGACGCCGGCGCCACCGCGGAGTGGGCCGTGCACGACGCGTTCGCCGGCTTCCGGGCCACTCTCGAAGCCGTCGGCGGCTACCTCGGCGAGCGCGCCGCCGATCTCGACGACATCGCGCAGCGGGTGCTCGCCCGGCTGCGCGGCGTGGAGGCCCCCGGCGTGCCCGACCCGGGGCACCCGTTCGTCCTCGTGGCGCGCGACCTCGCGCCCGCCGACACCGCGCTGCTGAACCTCGACCAGGTGCTCGCCCTCGTCACCACCGACGGCGGCCCGACCTCCCACACGGCGATCCTCGCCAGGGAGAAGGGCATCGTGGCCGTGGTCGGCGTCGGCGACGGGCACGCCCTGACGACCGGGGAGACCGTGATCGTCGACGCGGCCGCGGGCGTCATCACCCGCGAGCCGACCGACGACGAGCGCGCCCGCGCCGCCGAGCGCGCCGCCGCCCGGCTGGTCGCCGACGACGCCCCGCTCACCCCCGGCGCGCTCGCCGACGGCACAGCGGTCGCGCTGCTCGCGAACCTGGGGAAGCCGGCCGACGCCGCCGACGCGGTGGCTCGGGGCGCCGAGGGCGTCGGCCTGTTCCGGACCGAGTTCCTGTTCCTCTCCGCGTCGCAGGCGCCGACGGTCGCCCAGCAGCGGGACGCCTACCGCGAGCTGCTGGAGGCCTTCCCCGGCAAGAAGGTCGTCGTGCGGATGCTCGACGCGGGTGCCGACAAGCCGCTGGCCTTCCTCAACGACGCACACGAGGAGAACCCGGCCCTGGGACTGCGCGGCCTGCGGGCACTCCGCGCGAGCGAGGACATCCTCCGCGAGCAGCTGACCGCGCTGGCCGAGGCCGACGCCGCGACCGACGCCGACCTGTGGGTCATGGCGCCCATGGTGGCCACCGTCGAGGAGACCGTGTACTTCACCGGCCTCGCCCGCGAGTACGGGCTGAAGACGGCCGGCGTCATGGTCGAGGTGCCCTCCAGCGCCCTGCTCGCCGACCGGGTGCTCGCGCACGCGGACTTCGCGTCGATCGGCACCAACGACCTCACCCAGTACACGATGGCCGCGGACCGGCTGCTCGGTTCCGTCGCGTCGTTCCAGGACCCCTGGCACCCCGCGGTGCTGCGCCTGGTGCGCGAGGTCGGCGCGGCCGGCGCCCGTCTCGGCAAGCCGGTCGGGATCTGCGGCGAGGCGGCGGCCGACCCGCTGCTCGCCGTCGTCCTCGTGGGGCTCGGTGCGACGAGCCTCTCCATGGCGCCGTCAGCCCTCGCGGACGTCCGCCAGGCGCTCGCCGCCCGTACTCGCGACGATGCCGTCCGCCTCGCGGAAGCCGCGCTCGGCGCGGACGACGCCCCCTCCGCCCGCACCGCTGCGGCGACCCTCGCCGCGGCACTCCCCCCTCATCAGAAAGAGACCACATCATGACGACGACGTCACCCGCCGCCACCGCCCCCGGCGGCCTCCGCGTGGGCGTGCAGCGTTTCGGCACGTTCCTCTCCGGCATGATCATGCCGAACATCGCGGCCTTCATCGCCTGGGGCTTCATCACGATGCTCTTCATCCCGAAGGGCTTCTTCGGGGCAGAGAGCCCGTTCGGCTGGCACTGGGCCGGCGTCGCCGAGATCGTCGGCGGCGGCGGCGACTCCGCCGTCCTCGGCTGGCAGGGCGCGATGACCGCGGTCGCCGAGGGCGCGGACGGCAACATCCTGGCCTACGTGGGCCTGGTCGGCCCGATGGTCACCTACCTGCTGCCCCTCCTGATCGCGAACACAGCCGGACGCATGGTCTACGGCGAGCGCGGTGGCGTGGTCGCCACGATCGCGACCGTCGGCGTGATCGTCGGGACGAACATCCCGATGTTCCTCGGCGCCATGATCATGGGCCCGATCGCCGCCTGGATCATGAAGCAGGTCGACAAGCTGTGGGACGGCAAGATCCGCCCCGGCTTCGAGATGCTCGTCAACAACTTCTCCGCCGGCATCCTCGGCATGATCCTCGCCATCGTCGGGTTCTTCGCCTTCGGCCCGGTCATGCTCGGCATCAGCGCCGCGCTGGGCGCCGCCGTGGACTGGCTCGTGTCGCTCAACCTGCTGCCGCTCGTGTCGATCATCGTCGAGCCGGCCAAGGTGCTGTTCCTCAACAACGCCATCAACCACGGCGTGTTCACGCCGCTGGGTATCGAGCAGGCCGCCGAGACGGGCAAGTCGATCCTCTTCCTCATCGAGGCGAACCCCGGCCCCGGCCTCGGTCTGCTGCTCGCCTTCACCTTCTTCGGGGTCGGCGCGGCGAAGGCCTCCGCTCCCGGTGCCGCCATCATCCAGTTCTTCGGCGGCATCCACGAGATCTACTTCCCCTACGCGCTCAGCAAGCCGACCACGATCCTCGCGCTCATCGCGGGTGGAGCGGCCGGTGTGACCACCAACATGGTCCTCGGCGGCGGACTCGCCTTCCCGGCGGCCCCGGGCAGCATCATCGCCGTGACCGCCGCGGCCATCGGCCCCGGCGTCGCCAACCTCCTCGTCGTCTACCTGTCGGTCATCATCGCGGCGACCGTGACGTTCCTCATCACCGGGGTCATCCTGCGGGCCTCGCGCAAGCGCGACCTCGCTGCCGAGGGCGACACGTTCGGCGCGGCCATCGCGCAGACCGAGGCGAACAAGGGCAAGTCGTCCGCGGCGATGGACGCCCTGCGCACCTCGACCGCGACGACGGCTCCGGAGACGACGCCGGCTCCCGCCACCACCGCGGTCGCGGCGGCCCCGATCGAGACCATCGTGTTCGCGTGCGATGCCGGCATGGGCTCGTCCGCCATGGGGGCCAGCGTGCTCCGCAACAAGCTGAAGAAGGCCGGCATCGAGGGCGTCACCGTCACGAACGCCGCCATCGCCAACCTCGACGGCGCCGCCGACGTGGTCATCACGCAGCAGCAGCTCACCGACCGGGCCACGGCGAAGTCGCCGGACTCCCTGCACGTGTCGGTGGACAACTTCATGAACTCGCCGAGGTACGACGAGGTCGTCGAGATGGTCAAGGAACAGCGAAAGGACGAAGAATGAGCGTTCTCACTGCCGAGCAGGTCCGCATCCACCCGGGAGGCGCGTCGCGGGACGACGCGCTCCAGGAGGCGACGGACATCCTCGTCGCCGCCGGTGCGGTGACCCCGGCGTACGTCGACGCGATGCGCCAGCGCGAGGAGACCGTGTCGACGTACATGGGCAACGGGCTGGCCATCCCGCACGGCACGAACGAGGCGAAGGACGCCATCCTCGCCTCGGCCCTCTCCGTCGTCCGCTATGACGGCGGCGTCGACTGGGACGGCGAGCAGGCGCGGTTCGTGATCGGCATCGCCGGTGTCGGCGACGAGCACCTCGACATCCTGTCCCGCATCGCGATCCTCTTCTCCGAGGAGGACGACGTCGCCCGGCTGGAGGCGGCGGCGACGCCGGACGAGCTGTTCGCTCTCCTCTCGGAGGTGAACGAGGGATGAAGGCGGTCCACTTCGGGGCGGGCAACATCGGGCGCGGTTTCGTCGGCCTGCTCCTGCACGAGGGCGGCTACGAGGTCGTGTTCAGCGACGTCGCCGACGCGCTCGTGGAGGCGATCGACAGGGCGGACTCGTACACCGTGCACGAAGCCGGCCCCGGAGGGACCGACCACGTCGTCTCCGGGTTCCGTGCGGTGAACAGCCGCACGGACCCCGCCGTGGTGGCGGAGGAGGTGGCGACGGCCGACGTCGTCACGACCGCCGTCGGCCCCACCGTGCTGCGGTTCGTCGCCCCGTCGATCGTCGCCGGACTCGCGCTGCGCTCCCCCGAGGCCGCGCCGCTGCAGGTGATGGCCTGCGAGAACGCCATCGGCGCCACCGATCAGCTGCGGCAGGAGATCGTCGCCGCGGCGGGGCCGGATGCCGATACGCTGCTCGGCCGCGCCGTGTTCGCGAACACCGCCGTCGACCGGATCGTGCCCGCGCAGCCGGAGGGCGGCGGCATCGACGTCACGGTGGAGCCGTACTTCGAGTGGGCGATCGAGGCCCGGCCGTTCGGCGACACCCCGCCGCGCATCCCCGGCGCCCACTTCGTCGACGACCTCGCACCGTACATCGAGCGCAAGCTCTTCACGGTGAACACCGGTCATGCCGCCACTGCGTACTTCGGTGCACGGGCGGGCATCGAGCGGATCTCGGACGCCCTCGCGGACGAGGCGATCGCCGCGCAGGTCTCCGCGGCGCTGGAGGAGACGTCTGCGGTGCTGGTCGTCGAACACGGTCTCGACCCGGCGGATCTCGCGCGGTACCGCGCGACCATCCTCGAGCGGTTCCGCAACCCCGCGCTCGTGGACACCGTGCAGCGCGTCGGCCGTCAGCCGCTGCGGAAGATCTCCCGGCACGAGCGCTTCATCGGTCCCGCCGCGATGGCGGCCGAGCACGGACTGTCGACGGACGCCCTGGTGGCGGCCGTCGCCGCCGCGCTGGAGTTCGACGACCCCGCCGACGAGCAGGCGGTCGAGCTGCAGACCCTGCTGCGCACCGAGGATGCCGGCGGGTTCACCGTCCGCACCACGGGCCTCGATCCGGAGCACCCGCTCTTCGCCGCCGTCCGCGACGCGGTGGCGCTCCGTCAGGCGGCACTCGCCGGCTGAGAGGACGCGGCGTCCGGGCGGGAGTAGCGTTGCTGCTGTGCAGCAGAAGCCCCGACGCCGCGTTCTGAGACGAGTCCTGTGGAGTGTGGCGATCGTCCTCCTCCTCGCCGTCGGCGGCATCCTCGTGTGGAGCCAGGTCGGCGTCATGGCCGCGGAGCCCGAACCGCTCGCCGCCGTCCGGGAGAACCCCGCGATCACGGTGACCGATGCCGAGGAGGGGATCGTCCTGGAGCCTGCGGACGGCGCGTCCGACCGCGGACTCGTCTTCATCCCGGGAGCGAAGGTCGACCCCTGGGCCTACGCGTCGATCCTCCAGGGACTCGCGGAGGAGGGCACCACGGTCGTCATCACCCGGCCCTGGCTCCATCTGGCCTTCTTCGATCCGCGCGGCCTCGACTCGTTCACGAGCGCCGCGCCCGACGTGGACACCTGGGCCGTAGGCGGCCACTCCCTCGGCGGGGTGCGCGCCTGCCAGCTCGCGACGGACGCCGACGCCCTCGTCCTCTTCGCCTCCTACTGCGCGACCGACCTCGCGCACACCGACCTCCCGGTCCTCAGCGTCTCCGGCAGCGAGGACGGCCTCTCCACACCCGAGAAGATCGCGGACGCCCGGTCCGAGCTCCCCGCGGACGCCGAGTTCGTCGAGATCGACGACGCCTCCCACGCCTCCTTCGGCGACTACGGCCCCCAGTCCGGTGACGGCACCGCGACCATCGACGACGAGGAGATGCACGCCGAGGTCACCGAGGTCGTCGGCGGCTTCCTGGAGCAGGTCGCACCCTAGGCCGCCCGCGGATCCCCGAGGATCGGGTCGAGCAGCGGATGCAGGTGCCGGGTCGTCAGCACTCCGGCCGCCGAGCGCGCACCCGCCGAGAGCGCCGGTGCCAGGTCCGCACCCGCCAGCCGCGCATCGAGGACTCCGGCCAGGAACGCGTCGCCCGCGCCGTTCGTGTCGACGACGGTGGCCGGCAGCGCAGGCACCCGCAGCTCGGCCCCGTCCGCCCCGACCGCGACCGCTCCCTCGGCACCGAGCGTGCACACGGCGAACTCCGCTCCGTCCGCGACGACGGCGCGGAGGAACTCCACAGGCGCGGCCAGCCGATCCGCGTTGCAGAAGACCGCCGCGGCCGCCGCCAGGAACGGCCGGTGGTACGCGTCGACGCCGTCGTAGTCGTGCACGTCGACCCAGAGCGGCGTGCCGCTGGCCGCCGCGAGCGGGAGCAGCCGCCGCGGCTCTGCGGCCAGATCGAGCACGACGGCGTCGGCGGCGGCCATCGCCGTGGCGTACGCGGCGTCCTCCGTCCCGGTCGTCTCCGCCGGCGTGGAGAGGTACAGCGACACCCGGTCACCCTGCGGAGTCATGAGGTTGAGGTGCCGCTCCGTGGTTCCGTCCGTCCACTGGGCGACCACCCCGGCCGCCTCGAGTGCCGCACGCACCCGGAGCCCCTCCTCGTCCTCCCCGGCGACGGCATGCAGCACCACGGATCGGCCGAGCGCCGTCAGGCTCAGCGCCTTGCCCGCACTCGTGCCGCCGACCGTCTCCCAGCTCGCCTGCGCGAACTGCATGTGCGGCACGGGCTCGGGGAGACGGTCGAGGAGGACCATGCGGTTCCAGGAGGCGGGACCGGCGAGGAAGACGGAGGCGGGCATGCCCTCATCCTCGCGCGTGACGGGTGGTCACCCGATGCGCGACACCAGGGCTTCCAGCCCCATCCCGTAGTCGATGCGCACGACGGGGAGGGCGAGCTTGTCCGTCCCGATCACCACGTACCCGGGGTCGATGGTCCGCGCCAGCTCGTAGCCGGCCTGCCGGACCCCCTCCTTCGCCGTGTCGTCGTAGTGGCCGAACGGGTAGGCCACGACCTCGCGGACGCCGAGCACGTCCCCCGACGTCGCGAGATCGGCGGCGATCTCCGCGGGCGTCCAGTTGACCATGCGTCCCCTGCCGTCGTCGCCGGCCTGATGCATGTCGTGGGTGTGCGAGCGCCGCTGGACCCACGGCGACGGCGCGGGGTCCTGACGGTAGGCCGTGACCATGAACGAGGTGCTCAGGAGCCGGTGCGCGTCCACCACGGGCACCGCGAGGTCGAACCACGTCTGATCGGCGTCGTCGTCGGTGATGATCACGCTCCGCGCCGGGAGGGAGAGCCGCCCGTCGATGAACGCGCTGAGCTCGTCCCAGGTGGGCAGATAGAAGCCGGTGCTCGCGATGTGGGCCATGTGCGCCTCGAAGTCGCCGATGTACGCGTAGTTGCCGCGGAGCCACCCGCTCTCCCCCGCAGGGTCGGCCGTGAACTGGTGGTACATCAGGATGGGCACGCGCACGCCCTCGGCCGCGTTCTCCTCGGGCGTCTTCCAGGCCGCGAAGAGCTCCGTCTGCTGCTGTACGCACGCGACGGGATCCGCGCCGTTCACCCGTGCTTCCACCGTGAAGGCGGTGGCGGCGTCGCTGCTGGTGTACCAGCCCGCGAACACCCGGCCGTCGAGCTGCGGGATCGGCAGCCCCCGGTACGGCTCGTCCTGGAGTTGCAGCATCGGCGCCGTCGGTGCCCCCTCGCCCCGGAACGTGACGGCGCACGCGCGGGGATCGTCCGCGTCCGCCAGGATCTGCTGCGACGGCGTGAGCGGGGGCGTCGTGACGGTGCCCTGAGCCTTCGGGACCCGCTCCTCCGGCGCGCGATGCAGCCCCGCGAACGCCGCCACACCCCCTCCGACGATCACGACGGCGACGAGCGCGCCGATCAGGCCGGCTCGTGAATGCGACGACCTCCCCCCGGAGCGCATGTCAGGCGTCGAAGCCCTCGGCGATCATCTCCACGAGCTCCTCCCTCTCCTCGACGGGGAGGAAGGCCGCAGCGGCGGCGTTGAACTGGAAGGCCTCGAGGTCGTCGAGGTCGTACTCGAAGGTCTGCACGAGCAGGGCCAGCTCCCGGGTGAGCGAGGTCGCGCTCATGGTGCGGTTGTCCACGTTCACCGTCACCGCGAAGCCGAGCTGGTAGAGCAGGTCGAACGGGTGATCGGCGAGCGTCTTGCCCCAGGCGGCGACGGCGCCGGTCTGCAGGTTCGACGACGGGGAGAGCTCCAGCGGGATCTCCCGGTCGCGCACCCAGCGCGCGAGGTCGCCGAAGCGCACCTGCACCTCGTCGCCCTCCTGCGTGACGACCTCGAGGTCCTCGGCGATCCGGACGCCGTGTCCGAGGCGGAGCGCACGCCCGTCCAGCAGGGCCGAGCGGATCGAGGCGAGCCCCGCCGCCTCCCCCGCGTGCACGGTCACCGGGAAGAAGTTCTCGGCGAGGTAGTCGAAAGCCGCGCGGTGGTCCGACGGCGGGAAGCCGTCCTCGGGACCGGCGATGTCGAAGCCCACGGCGCCGCGCCCGCGGAAGTCCACCGCGAGCTCGGCGATCTCCCGAGCGCGGTCGGTGTGCCGCATGGCGGTGAGGAGCTGCCCCACGCGGATGCTGCGGCCGTCGCGGTCCGCTGCGTCCTCGCCCTCCTCGATCCCCTGCTGGACGGCCTCGACGGCGTCCTCCAGGGAGAGACCTCCGCCCTGGTGCTGCTCCGGCGCCCAGCGCACCTCGCCGTAGATGACCCCGTCCGCCGCGAGGTCCTGGACGAACTCGCGCGCGACACGGGTCAGCCCCTCGCGGGTCTGCATGACGGCGGTCGTGAGCTCGAAGGTCTTCAGGTACTCCCCCAGCGATCCGGAGTCGCTCTTCGTCGCGAACCAGGAGCCGAGCGCCGCCGGGTCGGAGGCGGGGAGGTCGAGACCGATCGCGTCGGCGAGCTCGATGATCGTGGCCGGACGCACGGCGCCGTCCAGGTGGTCGTGCAGCGACACCTTCGGCAGGCTCCGCAGGGAGACGCCCTGGATGGCGACGTCGCCGCTCGCATCGATCGACATGGGGATCCTCTCGGTCGCGGGGTGTTCGTCCAGGCTAGCGCCCGGGCCTCACGCCGTGATGCGCTCGCGGACGATCGGCCCCACGGTCGGCGCGTCGGCGCCGAGCTCCCAGGCCCCTTCGAGGGCCTCGATGGCTCGGGGGAAGCGCGCCTCGTCCGCCGCCGACAGGGTGAACAGCGGCTGCCCGGCGGACACCCGGTCACCGGGCTTCGCGTGCAGGTCGATGCCCGCCTCGAAGATCACCGGGTCCTCGGCCCGCGCCCGGCCGGCGCCGAGGCGCCAGGCGGCGATCCCGAAGGGGAGCGCGTCCATCCGGGTGACGATGCCGTCCGCGGGAGCCGTGACGACGTGCGTCTCCCGCGCGACCGGGAGGGCCGCATCGGGGTCGCCGTCCTGGGCGCGGATCATCGCTTTCCAGGTGTCCATGGCGCGGCCGTCGTCCAGCGCCGCCTCCACGTCCGCATCGGGCTGGCCGGCCAGCGCGAGCATCTCCCTGGCGAGCGCGATGGTCAGCTCCCGCACGTCGGCGGGTCCTCCGCCGGCGAGGATCTCGACCGACTCGCGGACCTCGTTCGCGTTGCCGATCGCGCGGCCGAGAGGGACGTTCATGTCGGTCAGCAGCGCCGTGGTGGCGACGCCGGAGTCGGTGCCGAGCGCGACCATCGTGCGGGCGAGCTCGCGGGCGCGGTCGATGTCCTGCATGAAGGCGCCGGAGCCGAACTTCACGTCCAGGACGAGGGCGTCGGTCCCCTCGGCGATCTTCTTCGACATGATGCTGGAGGCGATCAGCGGGATGGCCTCCACGGTGCCGGTCACGTCGCGGAGCGCGTAGAGCTTCTTGTCGGCGGGAGCGAGACCGGAGCCCGCGGCGCAGATCACGGCCCCGACGTCACCCTGCATCTGCGCGAACATCTCCTCGTTGCTGAGCGCCGCGCGCCAGCCGGGGATCGACTCCAGCTTGTCGAGCGTGCCGCCGGTGTGGCCGAGGCCGCGGCCGCTGAGCTGCGGGACCGCCACGCCGAACGAGGCCACCAGCGGGGCCAGCGGCAGGGTGATCTTGTCGCCGACGCCGCCGGTGGAGTGCTTGTCCACGGTCTTCTTGCCGAGGGTCGCGAAGCTCATCCGCTCACCGGACGCGATCATCGCGTCGGTGAGCACGCGGATCTCGTCGCGCTCCATGCCGCGCTGGAAGATCGCCATCGCGAAGGACGCCATCTGCGCGTCGGACACGTAGCCGCGCGTGTAGGCGTCGACCATCCAGCGCAGGGCCGGCTCGGGCACGATGCCCCCGTCGCGCTTGGCACGGATCACGTCGACCGCGTCGAACGGCTCGATGGCTCCCTGAGCCTGTCCAGCGGTCATCGTGCTTCCTCCAGGTCGCGCGGCCCGAACGCATCGGGCAGCACCTCGTCGATCGTGCGGATGCCGGAGACGGTCTCCAGCAGCATGCCGGGTACGGCGTGCTCGAACAGCAGCTGCCGGCACCGGCCGCAGGGCATGATCGTCTCGCCGTCGTTGTTCACGCACACGAAGGCGACGAGCTGCCCGCCGCCGGACATGAACAGGTCTCCCACGAGCGCGCACTCCGCGCACAGCGTGACACCGTAGGAGGCGTTCTCGACGTTGCAGCCGGCGACGATCCGCCCGTCGCTGACGAGAGCCGCCGCCCCCACGCGATAGCGCGAGTACGGCGCGTACGCCTTGGTCATGGCATCCGCGGCGACCTGGCGCAGCTCGTCCCAGTCGATGTCCGTCATGGTGGTGGTTCCTTCTTCCCTGCGGGTTCTACGACTTGATGTACGGCTTGCCGCTGGCGGCAGGGCCCCGGATCTGCCCGGCGAACCCGGCGACCGCGAGCAGCGTGACCACGTACGGGAGCATGAGCATGAACTCGCCGGGGATCGGCGTCTTCAGGATCGACAGCAGGTTCTGCAGGTTCGTCGCGAACCCGAAGAGCAGGGCGGCGAGCGTCGCGCGGATCGGGTCCCAGCGTCCGAAGATCACCGCGGCGAGGGCGATGAAGCCGAGTCCGGCCGTCATCTCCTTGCCGAACTGCGGGACCGAGACGAGCGTGAAGTACGCGCCGCCGATGCCGGCGATCGCGCCCGCGAGCAGCACGTTCCAGAAGCGGGTCGGGTTGACCCGGATGCCGACCGTGTCGGCCGCCTGCGGGTGCTCGCCGACCGCGCGGAGGCGCAGACCCCACTTGGTGCGGTACAGGCCCCACGCGACGACGGCCACGGTGATGAACATGAGGTACACGATGAAGGTCTGGTTGAAGAGCACCGGACCGATGATCGGGATGTCGCTCAGCACCGGGATCTCGATGCGCGAGAAGCGGACCGGGGTGTTCAGCTCGGTCTCGTTCGGGGCGAGGAGCGCGCCGTAGAGGAATCCGGTGAGCCCGGTGACGAGGACGTTGAGCACGACACCGACGATGACCTGCTCGACGAGGTACTTGATGGCGAACGCCGCCAGCACGCTCGCGACGAGCACGCCGCCGATCATGGCGCCGATGAGGCCGACGAAGGCGTTGCCGGTGATGCTGGAGAGCAGCGCCGCGGAGAAGGCGCCGAGGAGCAGCTGTCCCTCGATGGCCACGTTGACGACACCGGCCCGTTCGCCGATGACGCCGCCGAGCGCGCCGAACACGAGGGGCACCGACAGCGACACGGCGCCGAAGAGCAGGCTCGTGACGGGGACGAGGCCCCCGGCTGCGGCCCAGACGAGGAACGCGAAGACGGCGAGCACGCCATAGCCGACGATGAGCCAGATCGACGGCGCACGGTAGGTCCATGCCCGGAGGAAGGCCCCGACGGTGAGGACGACGAGCACGGCGAAGACCACCCAGAAGGTCGGCGCAGTGGGCAGCTCCACGTCGGGGAGCTCGAAGGCCGACGTGCGGTCGCCGAGGCGGAAGGTGCTGATACCGCTGCGCGGCACGGCGAGGAACAGCACCGCCAGCAGCGCGGTGACGACCGCGAGGCTGATCGGCGCCTTGAGGTGGCGCTCCCGGACGGTGGCGAGCTGCACCGTGCCGTCGGCGGCTTCGGTCTGCACCAGCGACATCATGCCGTCACCGCCTTCTTCGCGGCCTTGGCTCTCGCCTTGGCCGCCTTCTCTGCATCGGACTTGGGGAGGAAGAACACCGTGCGCAGCAGCGGCGGCGCGGCGATGAACAGCACGACGAGCGACTGCACGACGAGCACGATGTCGACGGGGATGTCCTGCGCCTGCATCGAGAACGAGCCCGCCTTGAGGGCACCGAACAGGATTCCGGCCGCGAAGGTCCCCCACGCGCGGCTGCGTCCGAGGAGGGCGACCGTGATGGCGTCGAAGCCGATGCCGGCGTCGATGGTCTCGGTGACCCCGGTGGTGACGGCGCCCTGAAGCTGGTTCATCCCGGCGAGGCCGGCGAGGGCACCCGCGAAGAGCATCGCATAGACGTAGACGCGCTTGACGCTGATGCCCGCGGCGCGAGCGGCGTGCGGGTTCTCCCCCACCGCGCGCATGCGCATGCCCAGCGAGGAGCGCTCGATGAGCCACCACACGAACACCGTCGCGATGACCACGATGACGAAGCCGAGGTCCAGGAGCGGGAACTGTGGGCCGAGCAGGGTCGGGAACTGCGCGCTCTCCGGCGTGGCCGAGCCCAGCGCCTGGTTGGTCCCCGGCTTCTGCAGGAGCCCGGGCGTGCGGATCATCCACAGCAGCAGGTAGTACGCGATGTAGTTGAGCATGATCGTGAGGATCACCTCGTGCGCGCCCGTGCGTGCCTTGATGAGACCGGCGATGCCGCCCCAGAGCGCCCCGCCGGCGATACCGGCCAGCAGGGTGACGGGGAGGTGGAACCAGATCGGCAGGTCGAGGTTGAACGTCAGCAGGGCCGCGACCGCGACGCCGACGAGCATCTGACCGCGGGCACCGATGTTGAACAGGCCGACGCGGAAGGCGAGGGCGACGCCCAGGCCGGCGGCGATCAGCGGAGCCGCGAAGCCCAGCGTGTTCGTCAGCGGCCGGATCTGCGCGGCGAAGTCGGCGCCGCGGGCGTTGAAGATCGCTCCGCGGAACAGCGCCTCGTACCCGTTGTAGACCGCGTTCCAGGCCGCGACGAACGTGTCGCTCGGCTTGGCGAAGAAGTACCCTGAGGCCTTCTGCACGTCTTCGTTGGTGAAGGCGATGAGGATGCCGCCGACGATGAGCGCGAGGACGATCGCCAGGATCGTCGTGACCGCGCTGCCGCGGAGGATCTCCTTGAGCACGACGTTGCCGCGCGGGGCCGGGGGCACCTCGTCCGCGAGGCCCGTGCTGGGCGGGAGCTGCTCGGGAGGCAGGCCCTTCGTGACGTCTCCTGCACCGGGTGTCGCGCCGCTCACGCGGTCACCTCCGCATCGGCCGCTCCGGCCATCATGAGTCCGAGTGTCTCCCGGGGCGTGTCACCGGGGACGATGCCGACGATGGTGCCGCGGTACATGACCGCGATCCGGTCGGCGAGGGCGGCGACCTCGTCGAGCTCGGTCGAGACGACGATCACGGGGATGCCCGCGTCCCGCGTCTCGATGATGCGCTTGTGGATGAACTCGATCGAGCCCACGTCGACCCCGCGGGTCGGCTGCGCCGCGACGAAGAGCCGCAGCTCGCGGCTCATCTCGCGCGCGATGACGACCTTCTGCTGGTTGCCTCCGGAGAGGGTGCCCGCGGGGGTGTACGGACCCTGCGTGCGGATGTCGTACTCCGCGATGCGCTCCTTGGCGAAGTCCTCCAGGGCGCCGCGACGGAGCGTCCCGGCCCGGCTGAAGGCGGGATCGTCTGAGCGGTCGAGGATGAGGTTCTCGGCGACCGAGAATCCGGCGACGAGGCCGTCCTCGGTACGGTCCTCCGGCACGAACCCGACGCCGGCGTCGAGGATGCCGCGGACGCTCTTGCCCACGAGTTCGGTGCCGTCGAGGATGATGTTCCCCTCGACGCGGGCGGCGAGGCCGACGATGGCCTCGACGAGCTCGGTCTGGCCGTTGCCCTGCACACCGGCGACGGCGAGGACCTCGCCCGGTCGCACGGTGAAGTCGACGTCGTCGACGACGATGGCGCCGGTGGCGGTGAGCACGCGGAGGTTGCGGACCTCCAGGCCGCCCTCGCCCAGCCGCGGAGCCTCCTTGTGCACGGTCAGCTCCACCGCGCGGCCGACCATCAGCGAGGCCAGCTCGGCGTTGGTGGCGGTCGGCGAGGCCTCCCCCACCACCCGACCGAGCCGGACGATCGTGATGCGGTCGGCGACCTCGCGCACCTCGCGCAGCTTGTGCGTGATGAAGACGATCGCGGTGCCCTCGTCCCGGAGCTGGCGCATGATGGCCATGAGCTCGTCGGTCTCCTGCGGCGTCAGCACCGCGGTGGGCTCGTCGAAGACGAGGACCTTGGCATCGCGGGACAGCGCCTTGATGATCTCCACCCGCTGCTGCACGCCCACCGGCAGGTCGCCGACGACGGCGTCCGGGTCGATGTCGAACCCGAACCGCGCGGCGACCGCGCGCACGTGCTCACGGGCCTTCGCGATGTCCAGCGTGCCGAGGCCCTTGGTCTGCTCGTGACCGAGCATGACGTTCTCGGCCACCGTGAACACCGGCACGAGCATGAAGTGCTGGTGCACCATGCCGATGCCGGCGGCCATCGCATCGCCGGGGCCGCGGAAGTGCTGCACGGCGTCGTCGAGGAGGATCTCGCCCTCGTCGGCCTGATACAGGCCGTAGAGCACGTTCATCAGCGTCGACTTGCCTGCGCCGTTCTCGCCGAGGAGAGCGTGGATCTGACCAGGTTCGACCACGAGATCGATGTGGTCGTTCGCCACGAGGCTGCCGAATCGCTTGGTGATGCCGCGAAGTTCGAGCTTCATATCTGCACCTTATCCAGAAGAGTCACCGAGGAGAATCGTCGCCGCCCACAGTGCGGGGCGAGTGGCAGCCTGCGCCACTCGCCCCGTGCTGGGTACGGCTCCGACTCAGCGGGTGGGAGAGTTCTCGGACTCCACCTTGATGTCACCGGAGATGATCTGCTCCTGGAGAGCGGCCAGCTCGTCCGTGAGGCCCTCGGGCAGGTCCGCCTCGAAGTCGCCGAAGCCGGAGAGCTTCACGCCCTCGTTCTCGAGCGTGCCGATGTAGGGCTCCGGGTCGAACTCGCCCGCGGCGGCCGCGAGCGTCGCGTCGCGGACGGCCACGTCGATGGCCTTCATGATCGAGACGAGCGTGATGTCGGCGACGCTGGGGTCGGCGACGGCGAGGTCGCTGTCGACGCCGAGCATCAGCGTGTCCTTGCCGCTGTCGTTGATCGCCGCTGCGGCGCTCTGGTAGACCGGGCCGCCGACGGGGAGGATGACGTCGACACCCTGGTCGAGCACGCCCTGAGCGGTCTGCTTGGCCGTGTCGTTGGCGTCGAAGCCGCCCGTGAAGGAGCCCTTCTGGGTGGCGGCGTCCCAACCGAAGACCTGGACGTCGGCCGACTTGTCCTCGTTGTACTTCTCGACACCGAGCTGGTAGCCGTCCATGAAGACGGCGACCGACGGGATCTGCATGCCGCCGAAGGTGCCGACCTTGTTCACGCCGGCCTCTGCGGACCAGGCGGCCGCCGCGTAGCCACCGAGGTAGGCGGCCTGGGCGGTGTCGAAGACGAGGGGCTTGATGTTCGGCGCGTCGGTGGTGCCGTCGAAGTCGTTGTCGGCCCAGTCGTCGATGATCGCGTAGTCGATCTCGGGGTTCGCGAGCGCGGACTCGACCGTGGCGGCGGACAGCTTGAAGCCGACCGACACGATGAGGGAGCAGCCCTCGGAGACGGCGGTCTCGAGGTTCGGGGCGTAGTCGTTGTCGTTCGCGGACTCGAACTCCAGCGGCTTGATGCCGAGCTCGTCGGCGGCGCTGTCCATGCCCTCCTTGGCCGACTGGTTGAACGACTTGTCGTTCCAGCCGCCGGCGTCGGAGATGAGGCAGGGCTTGAAGTCGGAGTCGACGGGGGCGGATCCGCCCTCGGACTCGTCGGTCGGCGCCTGACCGCAGCCGGCAAGAGCGAAGACGACACCGGCGGCGACCGTCGCGCCGAGCAGCTTCTTGGTGGTGGAGATGGTCACGGATGCCTCCCTCAACGAACCCGCGGCCATCGCGGATCGATCAAAGTTACCTAGTGTTTCGACGTTCGTGCACGTCGGCCCCGGGCGGCCGGGCCAATGGTTACAAAGCTGAAATCAACCCTGCCGATGAGCACGGGGCGGTGCTCATCAGAGCACATCCCCCTGTCCGTTGAGTTTCAGCGACTCCACCACGCCCTTCACCCGCTGCGCGTTCTCGACTGTCGTGACCAGGAGCGCGTCCGGGGTGTCGACCACGACGATGTCCTGCACGCCGACGAGGCTGATCACGCGGGTGGTCTGGCTGACGAGGATGCCGCTGGCCGCGTCGGTGAGCACCCGGGCGCGGGGTCCGAGGACGGCGAGGTCGTTCTTGCGGCCGTTCGTGATGAGCTTCGTCAGCGAGGCGAAGTCCCCCACGTCGTCCCAGTCGAAGTGCCCGGGGACCACCGCGAGGCGTCCGCGCCGCGCCGCCGGCTCCGCGACGGCGTAGTCGATCGCGATCTTCTTCAGCCGCGGCCAGATGCGGTCGACGGCGGGCCCGCGGAGCTCCCGGTCGTCCCAGGCCTCGGCGAGCTCGAGCAGGCCGGCGTGCAGCGCGGGCTCGTTGGCCGCGAGCTCGTCCAGCAGGACGCTCGCCTTCGCGATGAACATGCCCGCGTTCCAGAGGTACGTGCGCTCGGCGAGGTAGGCCTTGGCCGTCTCCAGATCCGGCTTCTCCACGAAGCTCTCGACGAGGGCCGCCTCACGGGCGCGCTCCACGACCAGCTCCGGCCCCTTCTTGATGTAGCCGAAGCCGACCGCCGGCTCCGTCGGCGCGATGCCGATCGTGCAGATGTAGCCCTCCCTGGCGACCTCGACGGCGTCGCGGACGGCGAACTCGAAGACCCGCGTGCCCCGGATGACGTGGTCGGCGCTGAACGAGCCGATGATCACGTCCGGGTTGCGCCGGTGCAGCACGGCCGCCGCCAGCCCGATCGCCGCCGCGGACTCGCGGGGCTCCGATTCCAGGAAGACGTTGAGGTCGGCGATGCCCGGCAGCTCCGCCTCCACCGCCGCCCGGTGCGCACGCCCGGTGACCACCGCGATCCGGTCCGGACCGGCGAGCGGCTCCAGACGGTCCCACGTGTCGCGCAGCAGCGAGTGGCCGGACCCGGTGAGGTCGTGCAGGAACTTCGGGGCGTCCGCCCGGGACAGCGGCCACAGCCGACTGCCGATGCCGCCGGCAGGGATGACCGCGTAGAAGTCTTCGATCGGCTCGCTCATGCAGGCCAGCGTAGCGGCGGGCCCGACTTAGGCTCCCCTTCGTCGCCCGGGGCGTCCGCGCGGGAATAGGATGGACACCGATCGGGCGTGCCTGACCCTCCTCCAGGCCAGATGTGGACGAAGCAGCGCACGCGACCGAAACACATCGATCCAGGGAGGACGACCGTGTCCACAAGCGCTCGCTTGACACCGTCGATTTCGGAAACCACGTCCAAGACCCCCCGCGGCACCCTCTACCGGGGTCGCGAAGGCATGTGGTCGTGGGTGCTTCACCGCATCACCGGAGTCGCCATCTTCTTCTTCCTGTTGGTGCACGTGCTCGACACGGCGCTGATCAGGGTGTCGCCGGAGGCGTACGACGCGGTCATCGGCACATACAAGAACCCGGTCATGGCGATCGGCGAGGTCGTGCTCGTGGCGGGCATCGTGTTCCACGCCATGAACGGCCTGCGCATCATCGCCGTCGACTTCTGGTCGAAGGGCGCCAAGTACCAGCGCCAGCTCTTCTGGGGCGTGCTGCTCGTGTGGGGCATCATCATGGCCGGCTTCGTGCCGCGCCACCTGATGCTCGCGTTCGCCGGCTTCGGAGGAGGACACTGATGACCGCCCAGACCGTCGCCGCC
The DNA here is from genome assembly GCF_044756645.1 of Microbacterium sp. NPDC091676. Lineage (NCBI taxonomy): Bacteria > Bacillati > Actinomycetota > Actinomycetes > Micrococcales > Microbacteriaceae > Microbacterium > Microbacterium sp. NPDC091676. Next base: position 117,917 of record NZ_JBIVTI010000002.1, read on the forward strand.
CCCGCCCGCCGCCAGCGCGGGATCAACCTCGAGAAGTGGGGCTGGGTCTTCATGCGCGTCTCGGGCGTCGTGCTCGTCGTGCTGATCTTCGGCCACCTCTTCGTCAACCTCATGGTCGGCGAAGGCATCCACGCCCTCGACTTCGCCTTCATCGCCGGCAAGTTCGCCACGCCGTTCTGGCAGTGGTGGGACGTGCTGATGCTCTGGCTCGCGCTCATCCACGGTGCCAACGGCATGCGGACGATCGTGAACGACTACGTGACCAACCCCACCGCGCGCAAGGCGCTCGTCTGGGCCCTCGGCCTGGCCGCGGGCCTGCTCATCCTCCTCGGCACCCTGGTCGTCTTCACGTTCGACCCGTGCCTGGGTGTGACCGAGTCGAGCACGCTGTGGGAGACCTGCCAGGCGCAGGGCTAGAAGAAGAGGCAAACGAGAAGTGACTACCCAGACGCAGGATTCCGTCGTCCGTGACGGCGTGCACTACCACCAGTTCGACATCGTCATCGTGGGCGCCGGCGGCGCCGGCATGCGGGCGGCCATCGAGGCCGGCCCCGGCGCGAAGACGGCCGTGATCTCCAAGCTGTACCCGACGCGCTCGCACACCGGTGCCGCGCAGGGCGGCATGGCGGCGGCCCTCGCGAACGTCGAGGAGGACTCCTGGGAGTGGCACACCTTCGACACCGTCAAGGGCGGCGACTACCTCGTCGACCAGGACGCGGCGGAGATCCTCGCGAAGGAGGCCATCGACGCGGTCATCGACCTCGAGAACATGGGTCTCCCCTTCAACCGCACCCCCGAGGGCAAGATCGACCAGCGTCGCTTCGGCGGCCACACGGCCGAGCACGGCAAGACCCCGGTCCGCCGCGCCTGCTACGCCGCCGACCGCACCGGTCACATGATCCTGCAGACGCTGTTCCAGAACTGCGTCAAGCTCGGCATCAACTTCTTCAACGAGTTCTACGTGCTCGACCTCATCACCGTGAAGGACGCGGCGGGTGCCACGCAGGTCGCGGGCGTCGTCGCGTACGACCTCGCCACGGGCGAGCTGCACGTCTTCCAGTCCAAGGCCGTGATCTTCGCGACCGGCGGCTTCGGCAAGATCTTCAAGACCACCTCCAACGCGCACACCCTCACGGGCGACGGCGTCGGCATCGTGTGGCGCAAGGGCCTCCCCCTCGAGGACCTCGAGTTCTTCCAGTTCCACCCGACCGGCCTCGCCGGCCTCGGCATCCTCCTCACCGAGGGCGCCCGCGGTGAGGGTGCGATCCTGCGCAACGCCTCGGGTGAGCGCTTCATGGAGCGGTACGCCCCGACGATCAAGGACCTCGCGCCCCGAGACATCGTCGCGCGCTGCATGGTCCAGGAGGTCGCGGAGGGACGCGGCGCCGGCCCTCACAAGGACTACGTGCTGCTGGACTGCACGCACCTGGGCGCCGAGGTGCTGGAGACCAAGCTCCCCGACATCACCGAGTTCGCCCGCACCTACCTGGGCGTCGACCCGGTCGTGGAGCCGGTCCCCGTGATGCCGACCGCGCACTACGCCATGGGCGGCATCCCGACGAACAACAACGGCGAGGTGCTTGCGGACAACGACACCGTCGTCCCCGGCCTCTACGCCGCCGGCGAGTGCGCCTGCGTCTCGGTGCACGGCGCCAACCGTCTCGGCACGAACTCCCTGCTCGACATCAACGTGTTCGGCAAGAGGAGCGGCCGCAACGCCGTCGAGTACGTCAAGACGGCCGAGTTCGTCCCGCTGCCGGAGAACCCCGCCGCCTTCGTCTCCGACATGCTCGAGGGCCTGCGCAACAACCAGGGCACCGAGCGGATCGCTGTCCTCCGCAAGACGCTGCAGGACGAGATGGACAAGGGCGCGCAGGTGTTCCGCACGCACGAGTCGCTGCAGCACGTCCTCGGTGTGATCGCGGAACTCCGCGAGCGCTACAAGAACGTGCACGTCGACGACAAGGGCCACCGGTTCAACACCGACCTGCTCGAGGCCGTCGAACTGGGCTTCCTGCTCGACATCGCCGAGGTCGTCGTCTACGCCGCGCAGAACCGCGAGGAGAGCCGCGGCGGCCACATGCGCGACGACTTCCCGAAGCGCGACGACGACAACTACATGAAGCACACCATGGCGTACCTCACGGGCGACCCGCACTCCTCCGACCCGAGCGACCACATCAAGCTCGACTGGAAGCCGGTCGTCTTCACCAAGAACGACAAGGGCGAGTTGAACTACCCGCCGATGGAGAGGAAGTACTGAGCATGTCGAACGCCATCGCCGAAGCGCCGGCCGAGACGACCGAAGACACCGGGATCCAGTCCTTCATCGTCACCTTCAACATCCGCCGGTTCGACCCCGAGGTCGACGCCGAGCCGCACTGGGTCGACTACGACGTGGAGCTCTACTCCACCGACCGCGTCCTCGACGCCCTGCACAAGATCAAGTGGGAGGTCGACGGCTCGCTGACCTTCCGCCGCTCCTGCGCCCACGGCATCTGCGGTTCCGACGCCATGCGCATCAACGGCCGCAACCGCCTGGCCTGCAAGACGCTGATCAAGGACCTCGACATCTCGAAGCCGATCTACGTCGAGGCCATCAAGGGCCTGCCGCTGGAGAAGGACCTCGTCGTCGACATGGAGCCGTTCTTCGCGTCGTACCGCGAGGTGCAGCCGTTCCTCGTCGCGAACTCCGTGCCGGAGAAGGGCAAGGAGCGCACGCAGTCCATCGCCGACCGTGAGATCTTCGACGACACCACCAAGTGCATCCTCTGCGCCGCGTGCACCTCGTCGTGCCCCGTGTTCTGGACCGACGGGCAGTACTTCGGCCCGGCCGCGATCGTCAACGCGCACCGCTTCATCTTCGACTCGCGCGACGACAACGCCGCCGTGCGTCTCGACATCCTCAACGACAAGGAGGGCGTCTGGCGCTGCCGCACGACCTTCAACTGCTCCGAGGCGTGCCCCCGCGGCATCGAGGTCACCAAGGCCATCGCCGAGGTCAAGCAGGCGGTCCTCCGCGGCCGTCCCTGACGCGCCGACACAGGCATTCACGCGAGAACAGGCGGTCCCAGACGGGGCCGCCTGTTCTCGCGTCTGCGCCTGTTCTCGCGGAGGCAGGCCGGGCGCGCGAAGGCGGGGCCCGCGCTTGGGTAGGGTGGGGGCGTGTCCGAGCCCGGTTCGGCGACCGACGGTCGCCTCGATGCCGCGGTCGAGCGCGCGACCGCGCTGACCCGGCGCACCCTCGGCCTCTTCCCGGTGCGGGTGTGGCGACACTTCCTGCAGCACAACGGCTTCCTGCTCGCGGCCGGGGTGAGCTACCAGGCGCTGTTCGCCATCTTCGCCGCGATCTACCTCGCGTTCGCCATCGCGGGCCTCTGGCTCGGCGGCAGCGAGGAGGCGGTGAACGGCCTCATCGACATCATCAACAACTACATCCCGAACCTCATCCTCGACGAGGGCGGCGTCTTCACCCCCGCGCAGGTGCAGGAGATCGCGTCGAACACCAGCGGGTTCCTCGGCATCACCGGTCTGATCGCCCTCGGCACGGTGATCTGGACCGCGATCGGGTGGGTGACCTTCTCCCGGCGGGCCGTGCGGGACATCTTCGGCCTCGAGCCCGACCGGCGCAGCTACCTCCTCCTCAAGGCGCGCGACCTGCTCGCCGCTCTCATCTTCGGAGTCGCCCTCATCGTCGGCTCCGCACTGAGCTCGGCCAGCGCCGCGGTCCTCAGCTGGGTCCTGTCGCTGCTGGGCTGGGACGCCGGCTCCGACGGCCTCAACATCAGCATCCGGATCGGCACCGTCCTGGTGTCGTTCGTCCTGCTGACGGGAGCGCTGGCGGCGATGGTGCGCTTCCTCACCGGCACCTCGCTGCACTGGGGCACCATCTGGCCCGGCGCCCTCCTCGGCGGCGCGGCCATGACGGTGCTGCAGTTCGGGGTCGGTTTCCTGTTGAGCTACACGCCGTCGAACCCGCTGCTGGCGACCTTCGCGATCTTCGTCGGCCTGCTGCTGTGGTTCCGGGTGAACGGGGTGGTCATGCTCGTCGCCGCCTCGTGGATCGCCGTCGCCGCCCAGGACCGCGACCTCCCGCTCCTGCTGCCGACGGAGGCCGAGCGGCGGGTGGCCGAGCACGCCACGCTGCTCTCCGCGGCACGGATCCGACTGCGCGACGCCCGCGCCGCGCGCGACGAGGCCCCGTGGTACCGGAGCTGGGCGGCCGGGCACGCCGTCCGCGAGGCGGAGGACGAGGTCGCACGGCTGGAGGCCTCCGCTCCCCCGCCCGCACCCCCGACGTCCCCTCTCGCGCAGCGCCTGCTCTCGGAGCTCGACCACCGTCAGAACCGCGATGTCGGCGGTGCTCGTTAGGCTGGAGGAATGCCTCACCTGCGTATCGCCTCGGTCAATGTCAACGGGATCCGGGCGGCCGCCCGCAACGGGATGAGCACCTGGCTGGACGCCGCCGACATCGACATCCTCACCCTTCAGGAGGTGCGGGGGCAGGACGAGCACATCGAGGCTGCCCTCCCCGGCTGGACCTTCGTGCACGACGAGGCCACGGCCAAGGGGCGCGCGGGCGTCGCGATCGCCAGCCGCCTCCCCGCGCTCGCCTCCCGGGCGGACTTCGGCCCGGAGGACTTCGACTCCAAGGGTCGCTGGATCGAGGCCGACTTCCTCATCGGCGACCGTCCGCTCACCGTCGTCAGCGCCTACGTGCACTCCGGCGAGGCCGACACCCCGAAGCAGGACGAGAAGTGGAAGTTCCTCGACGCATTCGAGGCTCGCCTGGCCAGTCTGAACACCGACGGCGCCCTCGCCCTCGTCACCGGTGACCTCAACGTGGGGCACCGCGAGCTCGACATCAAGAACTGGCGCGGCAACCGCACCAAGGCCGGCTTCCTGCCGCGCGAGCGCGCCTACTTCGATCGGTTCCTCGGTGAAGCCGGGACCTCGGTCACCGGCGTCGACGGCTCGGTCGGCACGGGCCTGGGCTGGGTGGACGTCGGCCGCCGCTTCCACGGCGAGGTGGACGGGCCCTACACCTGGTGGTCCATGCGCGGGAAGGCCTTCGACAACGACTCGGGATGGCGCATCGACTACCACCTGGCCACGCCCGCTCTCGCCGAGCGCGTCCAGGCGTACCACGTGGCCCGTGCGGCCGCGTACGACCAGCGCTGGAGCGACCACGCGCCGGTCGTCGTCGACTACACCTACTGACCCGGTTCCGGCCGCTCGGAGGGCGACGGCGCCGACTCCCGATACCATCCGCGGTACTCCAGAACGGTGCCGAGCACGGGGTTCACGGCGCGCATGTCGATCGTGCGCCGGCGATGCTCGGCGTCCCAGCCGTCGACGAGGTCCACGCGCACCCCGAGCGGACCGGGCAGGGCGAACCGCCGACCGCACAGCCGCAGGGCGACCCGGACGGTGCGCATCCGCAGGAAGCCCTCCGCCGTCACGCTGCACTCCTCGATGAGCTCGACACGGCCGCGGGCACCGAGGAGATTCCGGACCAGTCCCGGTCGCACGCTCACGGTGAGCCTGTCCACGATCCGTGCGGTCCGCCCGGGGAAGAGGAACTCGCGGGTGGAGTCCAGCGTCGCGCGGCCGGTCTCCGCGCGCCCCGTGATCGTGCGGAGGACGAACGGGACGTCCCGCCCCGACGTCGGCACCAGCAGCCCCGGTCCCACGATCGGACGCGCGAGAGCCGCCCAGCGGCCGAACCGGCTCCCCGCGACCGCGAACACCCCCTCCGCGTGCCCCGCCGGTGCCGGAGCGCGGTACTGCGCGAGGATCTCCGGATGGAGACGCTCCGCTTCCGCGCCCAGGGCATCGAGGAACACCTGTCCGCGCCTCAGGGGCATGCCGTCCGTCATGACGTCAGCGTAGGGGATGCGGCGACGCCGGGCTTCGCCGCGCAGACGCATAGGATTGACGGGTGAACAAGCCTCGTCTCTACTCCGGAATGCAGCCCTCCGCCGACTCCCTCCAGATCGGCAACTACATCGGTGCACTCCTGCAGTGGCGGGAGCTCCAGACCTCGTACGACGCGTTCTTCTCCGTCGTCGACCTGCACGCCCTCACGGTCGCCCAGAACCCGGCAGAGCTGCGCGAGAAGACCCGCCGGACCGCCGCGCAGTACATCGCCGCCGGCATCGAGCCGTCGCAGTCGACGCTGTACGTGCAGTCGCACGTCCGTGCGCACGCCGAGCTCGCCTGGATCCTCAGCACGATCACCGGCTTCGGCGAGGCCGGACGCATGACACAGTTCAAGGACAAGTCGGCCCGCTACGGCGCCGATGCGACCAGCGTCGGCCTCTTCACCTATCCGGTGCTCATGGCCGCCGACATCCTGCTCTACCAGACCGACGTCGTGCCGGTCGGCGACGACCAGAAGCAGCACGTCGAGCTCACCCGCGACCTCGCGGAGCGCTTCAACTCGCGGTTCGGCGAGACCTTCACGGTGCCGGTCCCGGTCATCCAGAAGGAGACGGCGCGGATCTACGACCTGCAGAACCCGACGGCCAAGATGTCGAAGTCGGCCGAGAGCGATGCCGGTGTGCTGTGGATGCTCGACGACCCGGCGAAGTCGGCGAAGAAGATCATGCGCGCGGTGACCGACAACGAGGGCACCGTGCGGTTCGATCGGGAGGCCAAGCCCGGCGTCTCGAACCTCCTGACCATCTACGCCGCCCTGACCGGCCGTCAGATCCCCGCGATCGAGGACGAGTACGCGGGCCGCGGCTACGGCGACTTCAAGAAGGGCCTCGCCGAGGTCGTCGTGGAGGAGTTCGCCCCGGTGCGCGACCGTGCCCTCGAGCTCCTGGACGACCCGGCCGAGCTCGACCGGATCCTCGCTGAGAACGCCGCCCGTGCCGACGCCGTCGCCGATCGCACGCTGTCCGACGTGTACGACCGCGTCGGACTGCTGCGCCGGGTGTGAGCCGCGGCCGACCCTAGGATGACATCGTGACCGATCCGCAGCTGCCCCCTCCCGCCGGCGCGATGCCGCCCCTCCCCCCGGCGACCTCGGTCCCGCAGGATCCGGCATCCGGCGCCGTCCCGCCGCCCGCGTATCCGTCGGCACCGCCGGCACCGTACCCGCCCGCGTACCCGTCGGCACCGCCGGCCGCGCCTCCGGGGGCGTATCAGGTGCCCGTGGGCGGCTATGCGGCACCGTCCGGCACGTACACCGCTCCGGACGCCGCACCGAAGCCCTCGGGGTTCCTCGGCCTGCTCGCTCTCGGCCTCTCGATCCTCGCGGCCGTCGTCATGCCGATCATCGGCGGCGTCAGCGCGTTCGAAGTCGGCCACCGCATCCCGCAGGGCTTCAGCGGCTCCACAGGCGATCTCGGGTTCCTGTCCCCCGCCCGCGACCAGGTGCTGTGGACGGAGCTGTCCTTCTGGGCCGGGACGGTGCTCGGCATCGCCGCGATCGTGCTGGGGATCATCGCGATCCGCAGGAAGCAGGGGCGCGGAGCGGGCATCGCCGCGCTCATCGTCGCCGTCCTCGGCGCGATCATCTTCTTCGTCGCCGTCTTCACCGCGTTCGCCGTCGGCGGGGCGGCGGGGTACGCCACCTTCACGACCTGACGCGCGGCGCGCGCCGGAACCTCAGCGAGGGGCGTGGTGCTTCTGCTGTGCGGCGAGCAGCCCTTCGTCGACGAGGAGCTCGACCGCGTCCGCCGCGTCCCCCACGAGCAGCGGCAAGTTGGCGCGCTCGTCCTTGCCGAACGGGGAGAGCACCCAGTCGGCCGGGTCCTGACGCCCCACCGGGCGACCGATGCCCACGCGCACCCGGGGGAAGTCCGGGCTCGTGAGCGCTCGCGCGATGTCGCGGACGCCGTTGTGCCCGCCATGCCCTCCTCCGGTCTTGAGCTTGACCGTGTCGAACGGGATGTCGAGCTCATCGTGCACGACGACGACGTGGTCGAGAGGGACGGAGTAGAACCGCGCGAGGGCGGCGACGGGTGTGCCTGAGACGTTCATGAACGTGTTCGGCTTCGCGAGCACGAGCTTGTCGGCGCCGGGACGCAGCCAGGTCTCGACGACGCGGGCACCGCCCTTGTGCTCCCGGAAGCTCTCGCCGCGGCGGGCCGCGAGTTCGTCGACGACCATCTGGCCGATGTTGTGGCGGGTCGCCTCATAGCGGGGTCCCGGGTTGCCGAGACCGACCACGAGCCAGGTCGCTGCCATTCCTCGTCCTCTCTCGCCGGAGCCGTCACCCCGGTCAGGATACGACGGAGGGGACGCGATCCGATCGCGTCCCCTCCGTGATGAAGCAGGCGGAGATCACTCCGCGGCGGCCTCCTCGGACGCCTCGGCGCCACCCTCGGCGGACTCGCCCTCGGTCTCCTCGTCCTCGACCGGAGCGGCCGGGACGGAGATGGCGACCACGAGGACCTCGGCGTCGGTGAGGAGCGTCGAGCCCTTCGGGAGGGTGACGTCGGCGGCGGTGATGTGCGCGCCCTCCTCGAGACCCTCGACCGAGACCTCGATGTTCTCCGGGATGTGGGTGGCCTCGGCCTCGACCTGGATGGTCGTGGCATCGAGGTTGACGATGGTGCCGGGAGCCGGCTCGCCGGTCACGACGACGGGCACGTCGATGGCGACCTTCTCGCCCTTCTTCACGACCAGGAGGTCGATGTGCTCGATGATCTGGTGCACCGGGTCCTTCTGCACGTCCTTGACGAGGGCGAGCTGCGAGGTGCCCTCGATGTCGAGGTCGAGCAGCGCGTTGGCGCGACGGATGATCAGGGAGACCTGGTGGCCCGGCAGGGCGACGTGGACGGGCTCGGTGCCGTGGCCGTAGATGACCGCGGGGATCTTGCCGGCGGCACGCAGACGACGGGCGAAGCCCTTGCCGAAGCTGCTGCGCAGCTCGGCGTGGACCGTGTTGTCTTCAGACATGAGGTTCTCCTTCGGGGCACGCAGCGAAGGCGCCGCGCGGTGGTCTTGGAATTGTGGACTCGAACGCGGACGCGTGAGGAAAGCCACCGGGCTTGCTTCGCCGCGTCGATCACGGACGTCCGCGCACGCGCAGAAGCGTCCCTCGCCGAGGTACGCCTCCATGGTACCGGATGACCCGATAGGCTGAGGACACCGGTCCCCTCTGCAGAAATTCGGAGTACCCCCATGCTCGACGCCGCGTTCCTCTCTCACGTCTTCCTCTGGGTGATCGGCGCCATGTCGCTGTGCGCCGCCGTCGCCACGGGCGCTGCACTGTTCTCCCTCGGCCGCTCGGGCTACCGCAAGGACTGAGACTCCCCCGGCGTTCCCGTCATCGCGGCGAGCGCCTTCCGGATCGCCGCCACCTCCGGCACCAGCGGGAGCGCGGCATCGACCCGGACCCCGTACTCGTCGTCCGTCAGCGGTTCCCATGCGTCGAGCTGGGAGTCGAGCAAGGACGCCGGCATGAAGTGGTCGGATCGACCGCCCAGCCGCCGTGCGAGCGTCTCCCGCTCTCCGTGCAGCTCGACGAAGATGGCGTCCGGCGCCTCCGCCCGGATCGCATCCCGGTAGCACCGCCGCAGCGCCGAGCATGCGACGACGATGTGCGTCTCCGCGGCGAGCGTCCGTCCGACCACCCGCAGCCACGGCATCCGATCCTCGTCGTCGAGGGCGATCCCCGCCGCCATCTTCTCGACGTTGGTCAGCGGATGCAGATCGTCGCCGTCCACGAAGCGCGCCCCGAGGCTCTCCGCCAGCGCCGCGCCCACCGTCGACTTCCCGGAGCCGCTCGGCCCCATCACGACGATGCGCACGCTCATGCCGGCCTCCCGTCGACCCTCAGTAGAACTCGACCGTGTCGACCACCGCGCGCAGCTCCCGACCGTCGAGCAGGCGGGTGGCGTTCTCGGCGAACCGCCGGGCGATGCGCTCCTCCTCCTTCGAGCTGAGCGCCGCCGTGTGCGGGCTGACGAGGACGCGCGGGTGCGCCCACAGCGGGGACTCGGCGGGCAGCGGCTCCTGCTCGAAGACATCCAGCCCGGCGAAGCCGACGCGGCCGTCGTCGAGTGCGGAGAGCAACGCCGTCTCGTCGACCACGCTGCCGCGCCCGACGTTGGTGAGGATGACCCCGGGCTTCACCGCCCGCAGGACCTCCTCGCCGATGAGGTGCCTGGTCTGCTCCGTGCCCGGCAACGTGACGACGATCGCGTCGACCTCCCCCACCGCGTCCACGAGTTCGTCCGGCGCGATGAGGCGATCGACGCCCTCGACCGGGCGACCGGAGCGACTGGTCCCCCACACCCTGGCGCCGAGGGCGTGGAACCGGCGGGCACACTCCGCGCCGATGCCGCCGAGGCCCACCACCAGCACGGTCATCTCGTCGACCTGACGCATCTCCCAGCGATCGGGCCAGACGCGCCGATCCTGATCCGTCCGCAGGCGCGGGAGGTCCTTCGCCCCGGCGAGCACCGCGAAGAGGGCGAACTCGGCGAGGGTGCCGCCGTGGACGCCGGCACTGGTGGTGAAGACGATGCGGTCGAGAGCGGCCCGGTCGAGTCCCGCGGCCTTCACGGTGCTGCCACCGCCGGCCGCCGTGGTCATGACCCACCGCAGCCGCGGGTTCGCGGACACCGTCCGTGCCAGCGCGTCGGGGTCGACGTCGGGGATGCCGAAGAGGACGTCGGCGGAGTCGACGAGGTCATCGAACGCCCGCTGCTGCTCCGGCGTGCGCGCGAAGTCGGGATCGCCCGACCAGTCGGCCGGACCGCGCATGGGAGGCACCAGGGCCGCGTCGTGGATGACCTCGAGCCGCGGCTCCAGCTCCTCGATGAGCCCGCACAGCTCCTCCGCCAACGGCACCGCGACGACGGCGCGGACCTTCTTCTCGGACTCCGTCACGACCGACTCCCTCCAGCTCCTGTGCTCCCTTCAGCGTAGAGGTCCGCACGCACGCGGCTGTCGGGCACCGCGGACGATGACGGCCATGCGTCATGGGTGCGCCTCGATCCACCGCACAGCGATACGCTGAAGACAACCCTTCTTCACGATCGAGGAGCCTTCCGTGCCCGAAGCATCAGCGAACATCGGAGTCGTCGGACTCGCCGTCATGGGGTCGAACCTCGCCCGCAACCTCGCGAGCCGCGAGGGCAACACCGTGGCGATCTTCAACCGCAGCTACGAGAAGACGCAGACCCTCCTCGACGAGCATCCTGAGGCGGGCTTCCTCCCGGCGAAGACCTACCAGGAGTTCGCCGATTCGCTGCAGAAGCCGCGTACCGCGATCATCATGGTCAAGGCCGGAGCCCCGACCGACGCCGTGATCGACTCCCTCGCCGAGGTCTTCGAGCCGGGCGACATCATCGTCGACGGCGGCAACGCCTACTTCCCGGACACCATCCGCCGTGAGAAGGCCGTCCGCGAGACCGGGATCAACTTCGTCGGCGCCGGCATCTCCGGTGGCGAGGAGGGCGCCCTCACCGGCCCCTCGATCATGCCGGGCGGTTCGGACGAGTCCTGGATCACGCTCGGACCCATCCTGAAGTCCATCGCCGCGATCGCCGAGGGCGAGCCCTGCGTGACGCACGTCGGCCACGACGGTGCCGGCCACTTCGTCAAGATGGTGCACAACGGCATCGAGTACGCCGACATGCAGCTCATCGCCGAGGCCTACGACCTCATCCGTCGCGGGACCGGCAAGACGCCCGCGGAGATCGCCGAGATCTTCGCCGAGTGGAACCGCGGGGAGCTGGAGTCGTACCTCATCGAGATCACCGCCGAGGTGCTGCGCCAGGTCGACGCGTCCACCGGCAAGCCGCTCGTCGACGTCATCCTGGACCAGGCCGGCGCGAAGGGCACCGGCGCCTGGACCGTGCAGACCGCGCTCTCCCTCGGCGTGCCGGTCTCGGGTATCGCCGAGGCGACGTTCGCCCGGTCGCTCTCCTCCCACCCCGAGCAGCGCGCGGTCGCCGCGGCGCTTCCCGGTCCGGACGAGGAGTTCACCGTCCCCGCCGACGAGGTCGAGGCCTTCGTCGAGGACGTCCGCCTGGCGCTCTACGCCTCCAAGATCGTCGCCTACTCGCAGGGCTTCGACGAGATCCGCGCCGGTGCCGCCGAGTACGGCTGGAACATCGATCTCGGTGCGATCTCCAAGATCTGGCGCGGCGGCTGCATCATCCGTGCACAGTTCCTGAACCGGATCGCGGACGCCTATGCCGAGACCCCGGACCTGCCCGTGCTGATGACGGCTCCGTACTTCGCCGAGGCGCTCACGCGCGGCCAGGCGGCCTGGCGTCGCGTGGTGGTCACGGCAGCGCAGTCCGGTATCCCCGCTCCCGCGTTCTCCTCGTCGCTGTCGTACTACGACGGCATCCGCGCCGACCGCCTCCCGGCCGCTCTCGTGCAGGGCCAGCGCGACTTCTTCGGCGCGCACACCTACAAGCGCATCGACAAGGAGGGCACCTTCCACACGCTGTGGTCGGGCGACCGCTCCGAGATCGAAGCCGAAGACACGCACTGACCTCGGGTCTGCGAAGGGCCGGGCACCGCAGGGTGCCCGGCCCTTCGTGCGTCAGGCGAGGATGTTGTGGTTGCGGCGGAACACGTTCTGCGGGTCCCACTGCGCCTTCACCGCGCGCAGACGCGCGTAGCCGTCGCCGTCGTACATCCCGGACACCGCGTCCGGTCGCTCGCGGTCGACGAAGTTGCTGTACTCGGCGAGGCGGCCCCCGACGATCCGCTGTGCGTCGGCGGCGGCCTTCTCACGCTGCTGCTCGTCGAGCATCCCCGGGACGTCGAAGGCACCGGCCATGACGAACCAGGTCGCGCCGCGCGCCGGGAAGGCCGTCTCCTCCTGCGGCACGGCGCCGAACGCCCCGCCGAGGGACCGGAGGAAGACGACCGAGGCGGGGTACTCCCGCCGATAGGCCACGAGCCGATCGATCGTCTCATCGTCGAGGTCGGCGACGAGACCGTTCCCGCCGAGGAACCCGGGAGGAGCGGGAGCCTCGCCGCCCTCGGGCTGCGGCATCTCCATCAGGATGTCCCGGTAGGCGGGCTCGGTGATCTCCGTCGTGACGCCGTCGAGGGCGGTGATCGGAGCGAGCTCCACACGCAGCGCCTCCGGGTCGGGCCCGGCCCACACGGCGGTCAGCCGGGCACCGGCCGGAGCGCTCGGGTCCATGGGCGGCACGTCCATGTACGTGACGGTCAGTTCGCGCGGGGCGTCGCGGAGGAGTTCGCGCGCGGCCCGGAGCACGGCCGTCGCGTCGCCTTCGACGACGGACTCGGCCAGCGCGATCCCCGGCAGGCGATGCGCCTCGAAATCGAAACGGGTGACGACGCCGAAGTTGCCGCCACCGCCGCGCAGCGCCCAGAACAGGTCGGGATGCTGCGTGGCCGACGCCTCCACCACGTCTCCGCTCGCGGTGACGACCTGGGCGCCGACCAGCTGATCGACGGCGAGCCCCCAGGCGCGCACCATCCAGCCGACGCCGCCGCCGAGGGTGAGTCCGCCGACGCCGACGCTGGCCGTGTCGCCGGAGCTCAGCGCGAGGCCGTGGCCGGCGAGGGTCTTCGCGACGTCGCCCCAGACGGCACCGCCGCCGATGCGCACGACCGTGCCGTCGATCTCGATCGAGGAGAGCTCCCCGAGTTCGAGACGCAGACCGGGAGCGGGGGCGTGGGACCAGGGCCCGTGGCCGCCGGAGACGACGGTCAGGGGGACCGCCTCCTGCGCGGCGGCGCGGACGAGCGCGGCGACCTCGGAGACGGTGGAGGGACGGTGGACGGTGGGCTGTGCGGATTCGACGTGGTCGACCATGAGCACACGGTAGACCCGGGGTCGGACATCGCGGAAGAGGGGCGGCTCGCCGTCCGCCCCTCCCCCGCGCCGCCGACTATCGGGTGATGTCTTTCACCGTCCCCTGCGTCAGACGCAGCCGCTTCGTCGCTCGTCGCGCCACCGCGGAGTCGTGCGTGACCACGACCATGGTGATGCCCTCCGCGCACAGCCGCTCGAGGAGGTCGAGGATCTCGTCGCGCATCCTCTCGTCGAGGTTGCCCGTCGGCTCGTCCGCGAGCAGCACCCGGGGGCGCTTGACGATCGCCCGCGCGATCGCGACGCGCTGCTGCTGTCCGCCGGACAGCTCCGCGGGGCGATGGTCTCCGCGGTCCTCCAGGCCGACGTGCGCGAGAGCGGCGGCGACGCGGGTGCGTCGTTCCGCCCGGTCGATGCCGAGCGGCTCCAGGGCCATGTCGACATTCTCCGCCGCCGTCAGGGTCGGGATCAGGTTGAACCCCTGGAAGACGAAGCCGATCTCCTGCGCGCGGATCCGTCCCAGCTCCGACGGCGACGCCGACGACAGTTCACGGCCGTCCAGCTGCAGCGTCCCGGAGGTCGGGGTGTCGAGCGCCCCCAGCAGCTGCAGCAGCGTCGACTTGCCCCCTCCGGTCGGCCCCTGGATCGTGACGAAGGCGCCGGGCATGATCTCCAGGTCGACGCCGGTGAGCGCCGTCACCGTCCGTCCCCTCCGCGTATAGGTGCGGGTGACGCCCGCCGCCCGGTACAGCGGGGTCGCCGCCGGCGGGGCCGGAACGCGAGCCTCGGAATCCGTCATCGTGGTCATCTCGGTCTCCTTCTCTCCTGTGTGGTTCGCGACGTCGCTCATGCGACGGACCGCAGGCCCTCGGCCGGGCTCAGTCGCGCCGCCCGCCAGCCTCCGAAGGCGCCGGCGACGAGTCCGCCCAGCACCGCGAGACCCACGGCGGCGACGAGCACCCAGGGGGTCAGCGGTGCCTGCAGCACGATGTCGGCGGTCTCCGCGCCCGGGGCCATGCCGCCGGGGCCGCCGAAGCCTCCTCCTCCGTCCGGGCCTCCGCCGACGGCCGTGGATCCTGCGGCCACGGTCGGCTGCACGACGGTGATGATCAGGATCCCGGCGAGGCCGAGCACGAGACCTGCTGCTCCTCCGAGGAGTCCCTGCACCATCGACTCCCCGGCGACCTGGCGCACGACGCGGCCGTTCGACCACCCCATCGCCTTGAGCGTGCCGAACTCGCGGGTGCGGCGGCCGACGCCGGAGAGGGTGAGGAGCACCGAGAGCAGCACGGCGACGGCGAGGACGATGATCGACAGCCAGGTGCCGAGGTTGGTGACGAGCGCCGTCGCGTTCGAGAGCGAGCCGGACACGGTCGCGGCGAGCTCGGACTGCGAGGAGACGGTGGCGTCGGGAAGCTCCTCCGCCAGGGCCGTCTGCAGCTCGTCGATGGACGACGCCGAATCCGCCTGCACGTACACCGTGGAGATCACGTCCTCGACCCCGGCCAGCTCCTGTGCGGTGTCGAGCGGGAGATAGACGTCCGCCGCGGTATCCGCGGCATCGGACGCCGACGTGAGGAGGCCGACGACCTCGACGTCAGAGCCTGCGACGTCCAGGGTGTCGCCGACCGCGATGTCCTCCGTCGCCGCGTACGTGCTGTCCACCAGAGCGACGAGGTCTCCGCTGTCGTCGGCGTCCAGCCCACGCCCCTCGCCGATCTCGGCGGAGGCCAGCGGGCCGACCTCCGTCGCGGACGGGTCGATGCCGAGGACGGTGAACGAGTCGATGCCGAACGCACCGCCCCCGCCGCCCCCGCCGCCCTGCGGAGGCGCCTGGCCCTCCGCGGGCGCCTCGCCGCCCTCTGCGCCGTCCTGCCCGCCGAAGCCGCCGCTCGGCAGCTCGCCGGAGAAGGTCGAGTTCGTCAGACTCAGCGCTCCGGTCGCGGCCGCGACGCCGTCGGTGCCGGCCACCGTGTCCAGCACCGAGGCGTCGAGCGTCGTCCGGCCGAAGTCCGTGCGCAGGGTCGACTGCTCCAGGGTCGTGGTCTCGCCGTCGCTCTCCCCCGCGTCCTCGTCGAACTCGAACCGCGGTCCCGTCCCGTCGCCCGGTTCCGCGGCGGCGCCGGTGACGGTGAGATCCGTCCCCACTCCGTAGACCGCTGCCAGCGACTGGGTCTGGGCGTCGCGCACACCGGTCGTCAGGGCATTCACCACGATCACCAGTCCGATCGCGATCGCGAGCCCGATGGCCACGATCGCCGTCTGCTTCTTGCGGCCCGCGAGTTCGCGCCGCAGATATCGTCCGTACATGTCTCTCCTCCCGCCGCGACGATCGCGGCGCGGAACCGACGCTAGGGACGACCGTTATGCGGATTCGAGGGACGGATGATGAGGGTTCTATGAGGCGGACATCTCCCAGAGAACCCATAGCCCGTTCCATAGAAATCACATAGGAAGTTCCGCAGAATAGAGGCATGACCAGCGATCTGCCCGAACTGCGCCGCCCCGACGGCTCCCCTCTGCGCATCCTCGCCGTGGACGACGAGCAGATGCTCACCGATCTGCTCGCCATGGCCCTGCGCATGGAGGGCTGGGAGGTGCGCACCGCGTCCTCCGGCCTCGAGGCGCTCCAGGTCGCGAAGGAGTTCGAGCCGGACGCCCTCGTGCTCGACATCATGATGCCCGACCTCGACGGGATGGCCGTGCTCAAGCGGCTCCGCGAAGCGGGCAACCTCGTCCCCGTCCTCTTCCTGACGGCGAAGGACGCCGTGGGCGACCGCGTCGCCGGGCTCACGGCCGGGGGCGACGACTATGTGACCAAGCCGTTCAGCCTGGAGGAGGTGATCGCCCGGCTCCGCGCGATCATCCGGCGCACCGGACACGCCAGCGCCGACGACGGGCAGTCGATCCTCCGGGTCGCCGATCTCACGCTCAACGAGGACAGCCACGAGGTCGTCCGGGACGGCGTGGAGATCGAGCTGACCGCGACCGAGTTCGAGCTGCTGCGGTACCTCATGCGCAACGAGCGCCGGGTGCTGTCCAAGGCGCAGATCCTGGACCGCGTCTGGAGCTACGACTTCGGCGGCAAGTCCTCGGTCGTGGAGCTCTACATCTCCTACCTCCGGAAGAAGATCGACGCCGGCCGCACGCCCCTCCTGCACACCGTGCGCGGCGTCGGCTACATGATCAAGGCCCCGCAGTGAGCGGAGCGACGGTGACGCGACGGCCCATGAGCCTGCAGACGCGGCTGATGACCGCGGTGATCGGGTTCGTGTCGCTGATCCTCGTCATCGTCGCCGTCATCACCAGCGCCACCCTCGGCAGCACGCTCGAGCGCCAGCTCGACGACGAGGTGAAGGGCTACGCGGTCACCATCCGGGACCAGTGGGTGTCGCGCTCCAACCCCTCGGAGGCGACAGCGGAGAACATCCTGTACGGCCGCGACGTCAAGGTGCCCGGCCTGCTGTTCTCCGTGGCCAGCCCGGTGGTGGGGCCGACGGGTCTCGTCTTCGACGACAACCGCGGCGACCTCACCAGTTCGTCCCAGACACTCACGCCCGAGCAGTTGCAGAGGCTGTACGGAACGGTCGCACTCGGGACCCCTGCGACCGTCTCCTTCGACGGGCTCGGCTCGTATCGGATCCTCGCGACGACCGCGAGTAACGGCGTCGTCGTCGTCACCGGACTCCCGCGCGACGGAATCCAGAATCAGCTCACGCAGCTCCTCACCGTGATCCTGCTCGCGACGGCGGGCGGCCTGATCCTCCTCGCCCTGACCACGGCGGTCACGATCCGCGTCGGGCTGCGGCCGCTGCGGGCGGTCGCGGCGACGGCGACGAGGGTCGCCAATCAGCAGCTCGACCGCGGCGAGGTCAGCATCACCGAGCGCGTGCCGGCGAGCGAGGCCGATCCGCGGACGGAGACCGGGCTCGTCGGCGCCGCACTCAACAAGCTCCTCGACCACGTGGACACGTCCCTCTCGGCGCGGCAGAAGAACGAGGAGCAGATGCGCCGGTTCGTCGCCGACGCGAGCCATGAGCTGCGTACGCCCCTGGCCTCGATCCGCGGCTACTCGGAGCTCTCGTTGCGGGCGCTGCGTCAGGCACCGGAGGCGACGAAGGAAGACGCGGTCATCGAGGGCACGACCTCCTCGCTGGAGCGTATCCAGGCGCAGTCGCTGCGGATGACGCGGCTCGTCGAGGACCTGCTGCTCCTGGCCCGTCTCGACGAGGGCCGTGAGCTCGTGTACGGCACGGTCGACCTCGCCCAGCTCGCCCTCGAGGGCCTCTCCGACGCGCGGCCGACCGCGGCCGACCATCACTGGAACATCGAGGTGCCGGACGAGCCGGTCACCGTCGTGGGCGATGCGGGGCGGCTGCATCAGGTGGTCGCGAACCTGCTGGCCAATGCCCGGACCCACACCCCCGCGGGGACCACGGTGACGTTGAGCGTGGCGCGGGAGGGCGATGAGGCCGTGCTGCGCGTGCACGACGACGGCCCGGGGATCGATCCCGCCCTCCGCGACGAGCTCTTCGCCCGATTCGCCCGCGGGGACAGCTCCCGCGCTCGTCAGACCGGAGGGACCGGGCTCGGTCTCGCGATCGTCAAGGCCATCGTGGAGGGCCATCGCGGCCGGATCTCGGTCGAGAGCGAGCCCGGCGACACGACGTTCACCGTCCGGCTCCCGTTGACCCCTCCCGGCGAGACCCCCGACGCCTGAGCCGAGCCCCGAGGCAGAGGGAAGAAGGGTCCGGGTCAGTAGCCGGCGAAGGCGTCGGTGGTGAGGGAACGGGCCTTCTGCAGCGCGGGCGCGAGGTCGGCGATGAGCCGCGGCGGGCCGGAGATGAAGGCGTGCCGCGTCGAGAGGTCCGCCACCGCGCGCTCCAGGGTCTCCGCGTCCAGACGCGCCCCCTGCGCCCAGGTCCAGTGCGCGGGGAGGTCGTCCGGCTCGTCACGGGTGAACACGACCGTGCGCACACCCGTCGCGGCGAGCTCGTCCCGGAAGGCGAGCTCGTCCGCCGCAGCGGCCACGTAGACGAGGACGATGTCCCGTCGCTGCCCCGTCGCCTGGAGCTGCCGGAGCTGCGACACGAACGGGGTCACGCCGATGCCGGCCGCCACCATGAGCACGGGGTGCTCGCCACGCGGCAGGATGAAATCGCCCCAGGTGCCCGTCACCGCGAAGGTCGCACCGGGCTGGGCGGCCGCGAGAGCCCGCTTGTAGCTCGACGGGTGCTGCTGGTCGCCGTTCTTGTACGCGATGCGAAGGATCGGCAGGTCGGCCGGAGCGGACACGATGCTGAACTCGCGGCGCGTGCCCCGCGCGTCAGGGCGCCGATGCGGGACATCGAGCTCGAGGTACTGCCCGGGGAGGAACCGCACGCGGCCCTGGGCCCGGAACGTGAGCTCCTGCGCGGTCGGCGTCACGAAGGCACGGCGCTCCAGGACCAGACGCACGGACCCGCGGAGGGCGAACGCGAAGGCCACGAGGTTGCCGATGAGCAGGGCGCGCTCCTGACCGAGCGTGAAGAGGCCGGCGACGGCGATCGGCCACCCCGCGAGCACGCCGACCACGGCGGCGACGACGAGCTGCTGCCGGCGACGCGGCGGGAGCGTCAGCGGCTCCGACAGCATGAACGCCCCGAGGAAGAGGAACGGCGACTGGAGCACCGCGAACGAGAGAGCCGCCAGGGGGTCGAAGGAGGTGTCGAACTGCGCGAACTGCACCGCCTGCCGCACGATCGAGGTGCCCACGGCGACGACGAGGAAGAGGAGGACGACGCCGACCTTCTCCGTGCGCCACAGCACGGCGAGCCCGAGGAGGACGACGGGGATCACGAGAACCGGGGTGCCGACCCACCACGACGAAAAGGTGCCGAGCCCGCTGAACGCATCGAACGCCCCCAGGATCGTCACGACCGCGGCACCGAACGCCGCCGGGTTGAAGATGTGGCGTCCTCGCCAGGCGATGAGGTACTTGGACACACTCGCCACGGCACCGGCGATCGCGAGGCCGAGCAACGCCGACGGCTCGATGCCGGGACGCAGCACGAACAGCAGGATGAGGGCGGTGACGAGCGAGGACTCCACGCGCCAGGGCAGGCGGAGGAGGCGCTGGGCGACCGCGTCCACGGCGGAGATCACGACGGCGAGCACCAGGAAGGACGCCACCAGCTCCACCGGCGTCGGAGAGACGATCACCCCGAGCAGGGAGAGCACGAGGGCGATGAGCGCGAGTGCCGTCAGCGCGAACAGCACGAGGCGGTACATCGAGAGCGCCCCGAGGACGGCGAGGACGCGCTGGCGGGCGGCGGCGAAAGCGGTGGTCATGGTGTCCTGTCTCCCCCGGTCCCGGCGGCAGCGGCGGGTGCCGCCGTGAAGAGCTCGGCGCGGCACCCGGGTGAGCGCTGCACGCGTCCGTCGGTGGTCATGCGCACCCATTCGACGCCCCAGCGGGTGGCCAGCTCCGGGCCGCCGTCGAAGAACAGGGCGGTGGCCACGGCGTCGGCGGTCATCGCCTCCGGCGCGAGAGCCCACGTCGCGGCCCAGGTACGGACGGGGCGTCCCGTCCGCGCGTCGAGCACGTGATGAAGACCGTCTCCCCACGCCCGTCGGTTGATGGCCGAGGCGCACAGCGCGCCGTCGGTGACCTCGACCACGCCGATCGCCTTCCGTGCGTCGAACGGGTGCTCGAGCGCGATGCGGACGCCGGCGCCGCGGACGCGGATATCCCCACCGGCATCCACGACCACGTCGCCGGGGGTGTCCGCCAGCACCGCCGTCACCCGGTCGACGAGGCGTCCCTTGCCGAGGGCGCCGACATCGAGCAGGGCGGGCGCAGGGGCGTCGATCACCCCGGCGGACCATCTGAGCCGCGAGGTCCAGGAGGCGGGAGCGGGGCGGGGATCGCCGGCCTGCAACGAGTAGGTGGCGTCGTACCCGAGGGCGACCAGGCTGTCGGCGACCAGCGGATTCACCGCACCGGCCGTGGCCGCGTCGAGATCGCGATAGGCGTCGAGCATCGGCCCCGCGTCCGGCGAGGGCAGGCGACCGCCGGAGCGTCCGAGACGAGTCACGTCGGAGTCGTCTCGGAACCGCGACCAGGTGCGATCGAACCGCTCGATCTCGGCCGTCACGGCCGCGCGGACGTCAGCGGTGAGCGGGGCGCCGGTCTCGATCTCCCACCCGGTGCCGATCGCCTCGAATCGCCACTGCCCCATGAGGACGCCTCGCGCCTAGGCGGCGGCCTGCTCCTTGATGGAGGCCACGGCGTCGTTGAAGCCGCCGCTCGTGAGCGAGGATCCGGCGACGCGGCTGACGTTCAGCTCGTCGATCGACTTCCCCACGACCTCGTCGGCGATCCCGTCGATGAACTCGCCCTGGTACCGCTCGGTCTCCGGGGCCTTGGGGTCGCCGGTCACCTCGACCTCCGTCACGACGCCGTCGGCGAGGGTGAGCGTGACGGTGATCTCCTCCACCGTCTCGGGGGTCTGGTACGAGCCGTCGGCGGTGTAGGTGCCGTCGGTGTAGGTGCCGGAGGCGTCACCACCGGTCGACGAGGACGACGAGCTCGACCCCGCGGTCTCGTCGGCGCCGTTCGAGGTGTCGGCGGCGTCGCCGGTCGACGAGCACCCGGCGAGGACGAAGAGGCCTGCGACCCCGAGGAGGGCGGTGCCCGTGCGGACAGAGGTCGGAACGGTCGTGCGGATCATGGGGTCCTCCGTGGTCGTCGTCGGTCGACTCTTCCGTCGATGACTCGACCGTAAGCACCCCGGCTATGCACGGGCTGTGCCGTCCCGATGAGTTACGCGTCTCCGCCGAACATGCTCGTGACGGAGCCGTCCTCGAAGACCTCGTGGATCGCCCGGGCCAGCAGCGGCGCGATGGGCAGCACCGTGAGGTTCTCCCAGCGACGCGATGCGGACAGCGGGATCGTGTCCGTGACGACAACCTCGTCGATCGCCGCGTCCTGCAGCCGCTCGGACGCCGGGTCGCTGAAGATCGCGTGGGTCGCGGCGACGATCACGCGGTGCGCGCCGTTCGCCTTCAGCGCCTGCGCGGCCTTGACGATCGTGCCGCCGGTGTCGATCATGTCGTCGACGAGGAGGCAGGTGCGTCCCTCGACGGCGCCCACGATCTCGTGCACGGAGACCTGGTTGGCGACCTTCGGGTCGCGGCGCTTGTGGATGATCGCGAGCGGGGCTCCGAGGCTGTCCGACCAGGTGTCGGCCACACGCACGCGGCCCATGTCCGGGGACACGACCGTGAGGATCTCCCGGTCTTCCGGGGTGAGCGTGCGCTCGAAGTGGTCCAGGAGCACCGGCTTGGCGAACAGGTGGTCGACGGGGCCGTCGAAGAAGCCCTGGATCTGGGCGGCGTGCAGGTCGACGCTCATGACGCGGTCCGCGCCGGCCGTCTTCAGCAGATCGGCGACGAGGCGGGCGCTGATGGGCTCGCGGCCGCGGCCCTTCTTGTCCTGACGCGAATACGGATAGTACGGCGCGACGACGGTGATGCGCTTGGCCGAGGCGCGCTTGGCGGCGTCGATCATGATGAGCGTCTCCATGAGCCACTCGTTGACCGGCTCGCCGAAGGTCTGCACGAGGAAGAGGTCGCAGCCGCGGATCGAGACCTCGAAGCGCGCGTAGATCTCGCCGGAGGCGAAGGTGCGGTGCTCGACCGGAGCGATCTCGGTGCCGAGTGAGGCGGCGACGGCCGCCGTCAGCTCGGGATGCGATCGACCACCCGCGATGACCAGACGCTTCTTCGTCTTGGCGACGAGGCCGGGGGCCACGCCGTTGTCGCGATCCAGGTCGACCGTCTTCTTCTTCCGGGCCATGCTCCGCCTATTCCGCCGAATTCTCCCGGGCCGCGGCATCCGCCGCGCCCGTCCCTGCTCTGTTCTTCTCGACCCACCCCTCGATGTTGCGCTGGGGGGCCACGCTCATGGCCAGAGCACCGGCCGGGACGTCCTTGCGGACGACGGCGCCGGCGCCGGTCTTCGCACCAGGACCAAGCCTAACGGGCGCGACCAGCACCGTGTGCGAGCCGGTGTGCACCTCGTCGCCGATCTCCGTACGGTGCTTGTGCACGTCGTCGTAGTTGGCGGTGATCGTGCTCGCGCCGAGGTTCACGCCGCGGCCGATCGTCGCATCGCCCACGTACGACAGGTGCGGCACCTTGCTGCCCTCGCCGATCTCGGCGTTCTTCGTCTCGACGTAGGCGCCGATCTTGCCCTTCGGGCCGAGCACGGTGCCGGCGCGGAGGTAGGAGAACGGACCCACGGTCGCCTCGGCGCCGATCACGGCCAGGGTCGCGTCGGTGCGCCGGACGACCGCGTCCTCCCCGACCTCGCAGTCGACGAGGGTGGTGTCCGGACCGATCGTCGCGCCGGCGGCGATCGTCGTCGCGCGCAGGATCTGGGTGTTCGGGAGCACCGTGACGTCGGGGGCGAGCGTGGCGTCGTCGTCGATCCAGGTGGTCGCCGGGTCGACGATCGTGACGCCCTCGAGCTGCCAGCGGCGAACGATGCGGGCGTTCAGACGACGCCCGACCTCGGCGAGCTGGGCGCGGTCGTTGACCCCGAACGTGACCTCGACGTCCGACACGATCGACGCCGCGACCCGGTCGCCGTCCCGGCGCACGAGGCCGGGCACGTCCGTGAGATACATCTCGCCCTGCGCGTTGTCCACGCCGATCCGGGGCAGGTAGGTGCGCAGCGTGGCGGCGCGGAACACGTACATGCCGGCGTTGATCTCGCTGACCGCCGCCTCCTCCGCCGTCGCGTCCTTCTGCTCGACGATGCGGTCGACCGTGCCGTCGGCGTCGCGGATGACCCGGCCGTACCCGGTGGGGTCGTCGACGAGAGCGGTCATGAGGGTCGCGGGGGCTCCGGAGGCGCGGTGCTCGTCGAGGAACGTCGAGAGCGTCTCGGCATCGGCCAGCGGGCAGTCGCCGGAGAGCACGAGCACGTCGCCGTCGAAGTCCGCGGGCAGCGCATCGATCGCGACCTGGACGGCGCGGCCCGTGCCCGGCACGTCGTCCTGGTCGACGAAGACGGCATCCGGGTAGTCGTCGCGCAGCGCGGAGACGACCTGATCGCGCTCGTGGCGCACGACCACCTCGATGTGCGTCGGCTGCAGACGGGTGGCCGTCGTGAGCACGTGTCCGACCAGAGGCCGCCCGCTGATCCGGTGCAGCACCTTCGGCAGGCGCGACTTCATGCGAGTGCCCTGCCCTGCGGCGAGGACGACGATGGCGAGGTTGTTCCCAGTCATGCTCCGCCGCCAGGACTCGAACCTAGACCTCACAGCTCCAAAGGCTGTCGTGCTGCCATTACACCACGGCGGACCGCGCTGCCCGGGGGCACCGCGGGATAAGTCTGCCACGTCCTCGCCCGTCTTCCTGTGCGTGAGGCGCACGCCGGGCGGGCTCGTCATCCCCGCGAAACACGGCTCTGCGATGCTGGGACGATGAGCCTCGTGATCGACCGTGTCACCGTCGCCACCCCTGAGATCGCGGCCTTCATCGCCGCACACCACGCGGAGATGGACGGCACCGCTCCGCCGGAGAGCCAGCATGCGCTTCCGCTCGACCGGCTGCTGACTCCTCGCGTCCGGTTTTTCACGGGACGGGTCGACGGACGGATCGCCGCGACGGGCGCCCTCGCCGTCGTCGAGGACGGACACGAGGAGCTGAAGTCGATGCGCACCGATCCCGCCTTCCGCGGGCGCGGCTTCGCACGCACGATGCTGGGACACCTCCTGGACGACGCCGGCGCGCGGGGCATCGGACGCGTCTCGCTGGAGACCGGACGGGACCCGTTCTTCGCTCCGGCCCGGGCCCTGTACACCGCCGCCGGCTTCCGGGAGGGTCCGCCGTTCGGCTCCTACCTCCCCGACCCGCACAGCGCGTTCCTCACGATGCTGCTCCCCGCGTCCTCCGCGGCCACGACGCCCTCGCGCGCGATAATGAACGGATGAGCGAGGCGGATGAGGTCGATCGGATCGTCGGCGCGTGGAACACGCAGCGACCCGACCTCGACTTCTCCCCCCTGGAGGTGCTGTCCCGCATGGACCGCCTCTCCCGACACCTCGACCGCGCGCGCCGCGAGGTGTTCCGTCGGAGCGACCTCGAACCGTGGGAGTGGGACGTGCTGTCGGCGCTGCGTCGGGCGGGCTCCCCGTTCCAGCTCTCCCCCAAACAGCTCCTGCAGCAGACCCTCGTGTCGAGCGGCACCATGACCAACCGCATCGACCGTCTCGTCGGCCGTCGCTTCGTGCGCCGCGAAGCCGACCCGGCCGACGGCCGCAGCGTGCTCGTGACCCTGACCGACGACGGCCGCGTCCGGGTGGACGCCGCGATCACCCGGCTCGTCGACGCCGAGGCCGACCTGCTGCGTGCCCTCTCCCGCGCCGACCGCGACCGACTGGCCGCCCTCCTGCGAAAACTGAGCCTCAGCTTCGACGCCTGACCCGGACCCGGTCCGGTCCGGGTCGGTTCGTCCGACCCGTCCGGCCGCTTCTGCGTGCACGATCCGACGCCCTCGTGCAACCGGGCACGGATCGTGCAGTCGGGCGGGTCAGGGACCGAGCAGGAGGCGCCGGTTCTTGGCCGGGACGGTGTCCGGGAGCGTGGCGACGACCTCGGCGATCGACACCGCCTCCAGCGTCGCCCGCCAGGCCTCGTGGGCACGGCGCATCACGACGGCGAGTCCGCACGGCGCGGTGCAGTCCTCCGGGCGGGCGGCGCCTCTCCCCTGCTGACGGAGCTCGCGGCAGACGTACGGGTCGGCGGCGCCGTCGACCGCGGTGACGAGATCGAGGACGCTGATGTTCCCGGGGTCTCTGGCCAGGCGGAAGCCGCCTCGCGGCCCCGTGCTCCCGGTGAGGATTCCGGCGCGGACGAGCTTCGCGAGCTGCTTCGAGAGGTACGGCCCCGGCACGCCGAAGTGCTCGGCGAGCTGCGCGCCGGACACCGTCGACCCCGCAGGGAGCTGAGCGATCACCGCGACGGTGTGCAGCACCCATTCGGAGGTCTCGGGGAGTTTCACTTGCCCATCGTATCGGGACCGCCCTATTGTGGACACACAATATCCATGATTGAAGGAGCAGGCATGCGCATCGCGGTCGCAGGAGGAACGGGACGGATCGGGCGACTGGTCGTCGAAGAGGCTCGGCGTCGGGGGCACGACACGCTCTCGCTCAGCCGCGGCGAAGGCGTCGATCTGACCGCGGGGGCCGGCCTCGCCACTCTGCTGCGCGGGGTGGATACGGTCGTCGACGCGACGAATCCGCCGGTATCCGACGTCGCCGAGGCCGAGCGGGTGTTCACCACGCTCAGCCGCACGCTGCTCGCCGCCGAGGACGAAGCCGGGGTCGGCCACCACGTGGCCCTCTCGATTGCGGCACTCGATCGCGTGCGCGGCAATCCGCACTATGCGGGCAAGCGCGCCCAGGAGCGAGAGGTCACGCGCGGGGCGGTGCCGTTCACCATCGTGCGGGCGACGCAGTTCCACGACTTCCCCGCGATGATCGCCGAGTGGAGCATCGAGGACGGCGAAGGCATCGTGCCCCCTCTGCTGCTGCAGCCCATCGCGCCCGCGGACGTGGCCGTCGCCCTCGTCGATGCCGCGGAGTCGCCGGCGCTCGGCGGCTCGTTCGACGTCGCCGGACCCCGCACGGAGGACGCCGTCGACATGGCGCGCCGCACTCTCGCCGCGTGGGGTCGCGACCTTCCGCTGCGCGCCGCCTGGAAGGGTGCTGCACTCGGCGTCGAGTTCGCGGGCGAGGTGCTGCTCCCCGCAGGCGACGCACGGACGGCGTCCACGACGTTCGACGACTGGCTCGCCACCGAGGCCCGCTGACCCCGGAGCCGGGTCCGGGGTCTCGGGGCCCCAGGGAGGCCGGGCCGGTCGCCTAGGCTGGAAGCACCCGGTCGCAGCCCCGCGACCCCTGCTCCGAAGGCCGAGACATGGGCATGCCCTCCCCGCTTCCCGTGCGCGACGGGGTCGGCGCGACCCGGCTGCACGTGCCGATGACAGGTGCATGGCCCACCGTCGCCGCCTACATGGTCGAGCGGTTCTTCCACCTGGATCCGGAGCGGCTGCTCGTGCGTTTCGACCGCGGGGAGATCGTCGCGCGCGACGGCCGGCCGCTCTCCCGGGACACGCCTCTCGGCGCGGAGGAGTTCGTCTGGTACTACCGGGAGCCTCCGGTCGAGAAGGAGATCCCGTTCGCCGAGGAGATCCTGCACCAGGACGAGCACCTGGTGGTCGTGGACAAGCCGCACTTCCTCCCCACCACGCCGGGCGGCAAGTACCTGCAGAACTCCGCCCTCGTCCGTCTGCGCAACCGCCTGGGCAACCCGGATCTCACGCCCATCCACCGCCTCGACCGGGCCACGGCGGGGCTGCTGATGTTCTCCGCCCGCCCTGCCACCCGCGGCGCCTACCAACTGCTGTTCGAGGACCGCCGCGTGCAGAAGGTCTACGAGGCCGTCTCCGCGCGCCCGGCGGACTGGGATCCGTCGCGATTCCCGCTCGTCTACCGCAACCGCATCGAGAAGCTCCGCGGTCAGGTGTGCGTGCAGGTGGCCGAGGACGGCGAGCCGAACTCCGAGACGCTCATCGAGGTCATCGCCGCCGACGATCGCGTCGTGCACACGCTCCTCCGTCCGCACAGCGGGAAGATGCACCAGCTCCGCGTGCACCTCGCCGCGCTCGGCCTCGGCATCCTGCACGACGGCTTCTACCCCGTGCTGCAGCCGGAGCGTCCGGACGACTTCACCCGCCCGCTCCAGCTCCTCGCACGCGAGCTCCGGTTCACCGATCCGCTGAGCGGGCAGGAGCGCACCTTCACCACGCGCCGGAGCCTGCAGGAGGCCCCGGCACGCTGATCGGCCTCAGCGGCGCATGACCTTCCGCGCGAGCCGGGTGCCGAGCGTCTGAGCCACGTGCACGAACACGACGATGAGCAGCACGGCGGCCCACATCACGACCGGCTCGAACTGACGTCGGCCGTACGTCAACGCGAAGTTCCCGAGACCGCCCGCGCCGATGTAACCGGCCATTGCCGTCATGTCGATGAGCGCCACGATCACGAACGTGTATCCCAGGATCAGGGGTCCGAGCGCCTCGGGGATCACGACCGTGAAGAGGGTTCGCCACGGTCCGGCTCCCATCGCACGTGCGGCTTCGATCACTCCCGGCGAGACACCGACCAGATGCTGCTCGACGATCCGGCCGATGGCGAACATCGACGCCACCACCAGGGCGACGATGGCAGCGTTCGTTCCGATGCCGCTCCCCACGATGAACCGCGAGAACGGGATCAGGACGGTGATGAGGATCACGAAGGGGATGGGGCGGAAGAAGTTGATGAAGAGGTTCAGAACGGCGGAGATAGCCCGGTTCTGCAGCATGCCGCCCGGCCGCGTGAGGTACAGCCCGACTCCGATCAGGCCTCCCAGCAGACCACCGAGCACCAGTGTCAGCGACACCATGTAAAGCGTCTCGACGGCAGCCGTCCAGAACTCAGGGCCCAACTCGATCAGACGATCCATCAGCGCACCTCCTCGCGGTCGATGTCCGTCACTTCGATGCGCTCCGAGATCCGTGCAAGCGTCGCATCGATGCGAGCGTCGTCCCCGCGGATCGCGAGAGTCAAGTGGCCAAAGGCCCTGCCGCGGATGTCATTGATACCGCCGAAGACCAGCTCGAACTCCAATCCGGCCTCCGCCAGCTCCAGGAAGACCTGCGCTTGGGACGGACCGCCGTCGCGGAAGGAGAACGTCACGAGTCGTCCCTGATGCCGGTCACGCAGGACAGCACGCTCGGACGGGGAGGGAATGCCCTTGACGACCGTACCGACGAATCGCTGCGACGCGGCATGCTGCGGGTTGGAGAAGACCTCGAACACATCTCCCTGCTCGATCACCCGCCCACGGTCCATGACGGCGACCCTGGTCGCGAGCGTCTGGATGACGTCCATCTCGTGGGTGATGACGACGATCGTGACGCCCTGCTCCTCATTCACGCGCTTGAGCAGGGAGAGGACTTCATGTGTGGTCTCCGGGTCCAGCGCGCTGGTCGCTTCGTCGGCGAGGAGGATCGCCGGCCTGGTCGCGAGTGCCCGCGCGATCCCGACGCGCTGCTTCTGGCCTCCCGACAGGTGCTCGGGGTACGAGCGTGCCTTGTCGCTCAGCCCGACGAAAGACAGCATCTCGGTCACGCGCGCGTCGATGTCTGCCTTCGACCACCCCGCAAGCTTCAGCGGATACGCGATGTTCGCCCGCACGCTTTTCGAGGAGAAGAGGTTGAACTGCTGGAAGATCATGCCGATCCCGCTCCGCACCCGCCGGAGCTCACGCTCGCTGAGTGCCGTGATCTCGACACCGTTGACGGCGATGCGGCCGGCGGAGGCGGGCTCCAACGCGTTGATGAGTCGAACCAGGGTGGACTTCCCCGCACCCGAATAGCCGATGATTCCGAAGACATCTCCCTGCTCGATCTGCAGAGACACATCGTCGACAGCGGTGATCTGCGTGCCGGATGCGGACGGCGAGGGGTAGCTCTTCGACACGTGCTCGAGGGAGACGATCGGCATGGGTTCTCCGGTCTTGAGGGAGGAAAGGGCGGGGTCGGCCTGAAGACGACGAATCGGGCGACGCATCCGCGTCGCCCGATTCTCTCAGGTGAACCTGATCAACCGTTCGCGGCGACGTCCTTCTGGACGTCCTTCAGCAGCGAGGCGAGCTCATCTGCCGGCGTCTGCAGAGTGACGCCGGTTCCTCCGGACGACTTCGCCAGCCCCTCCTGCACAGCTTCGTCGGTCTGGAAGATCTCGACGAGCTTGAGGTAGGTCTCGTTGTCGACGTCCTCAGCGCGAGACGCGAAGATGTTCACGTACTGGAGCGCGCTGGGGTCCTCCGGGTCGTCGGTGAAGAGTGCATCGTCGAACGAGAGACCGGCGTCCTCGACGAAGTCGTTGTTGATGATGGCGGCAGCGACGTCGGGCAGAGCCTCCGGAGTAAGGGCGGCCTCCAGCGCGGTGACCTTGACCGTCGACTTGCTCTCGTCCACGTCTGCGAGATCGGAGAAGGCCGTGCCTCCGTCCTTCAGCTCGACGAGGCCAGCGGCTTGAAGCACGAGAAGCGCGCGGGCCTGGTTGGAGGCGTCGTCGGGAACCGCGACGGTCTCGCCCTCAGGAATGTCCTCGACCGAGTCGTACTTCGTCGAGTAGAGACCCAGCGGGTAGATCTGCGTCGAACCGATCGCCGCGAGGTCATCCCCCGAGGCCTCGTTGTACTGCGCCAAGTACACGATGTGCTGGAACTGGTTGAGGTCGATCTCCCCCTCGCTCAGTGCCGGGTTGGGCAGCTCGTACGAGCCGAAGTCGACGAGTTCGACGGTGATGCCGGCGTCGGCCGCCGCGTCCACGAAAGCGGGCCACTGCGGGTCGCTCTCGCCGACGACACCGATCTTGACGGTCTTGTCCTCGGAGCCGCCGTCGCCGGAGCCCACGTCGGACGAGGTGGCGCACCCGGCGAGGGCAACGAACAGCGGGACCACGGCGAGCGCGGCGAGGGCGGAGGTGGTGCGGCGGGACATGATGAGGGTTCCTTCCTGGCGGGACTCGACAACGTTAGGCAGGAGGGCGCGCTGTCGCGGAATCGGGATGTCACACGGCGTCACAGCCGCGCGGGCCGGTCAGTCGAACTCTTCGATTCCCTGCAGACGCACCTGCTCCAGGTCGAGACGGGCGGAGATCCGGCGGACCACCATGTCGTCCACGGTGCCGGCGCCGCGGAGCCCGAGCAGCACCTCGCGCTTGCGGTCGAGCAGCGCGAGCTTGAGCCGGGTGTGCTCCTCGTGCCGCACGAGCGGTGAGCGCTGGGCGAGGTCGACGTCGGCGGAGGTCGCGATCATCTGCAGCGTCGTGCCGTCCGTCGTCTCGGGGTCGGGGGCGGTCCCTGCCGACACCGCGACGTCCCCCGCGTCTGCGTCCTCGTCCTCGCGACGGGGCGCCTCTCCCCCGGTGCCGTAGGGATCGGGCTCGCCGAGCATCTCGTCCAGCGCGTCGGCCTCGGCGTCGATGAGCGCCTGCTCCCGCGCGAGCGTCCGGGCGTTCGCGAACTCCAGCGCCTGGTACCCCTCGGCACGTACCCGGTCGCGCACCTCCTGGCCGATGCCGTGCTCCGCGGCGAGGTCGTCGAGCGCGGCCAGGGCCGCACCCGAGATCGCCCGCTCGGCGAGCTCGTACTCCTCGTCCTCGGCATGGTCGACCGGGAATCGCGCCCAGCGCACGAGCGCGGGGAGGAGAGGCGCCTGCACGAGGAGGCTGAGCAGGATCACCCCGGCGGTCACGAAGACGATCTCGTCACGCCCGCCCACCATGCTCCCTGCGGAGACACCGGTCGGCACCGACAGCGCGATCGCCAGCGACACCGCGCCGCGCATGCCGGCGACCGTGGACACGAGTCGAGCGCGGGAGCGGGCGCCGCGCGGCGGGCGTTCGGCCGGGCGGCGCTGGAACAGCACGTTGAGGAGCTGGAACACGTACCGCACGGCGAAGAGCGTCGCCCACACGGCGAGCGTCACGAGCACCAGGCGGCCGATGGCGGCGGCGGAGATCTCGTGCGCGACGAACTGCACCTCGAGGCCGATGAGCACGAACAGCGCCCCGTTCAACAGGAAGACGCCGAACGGCCAGGCCGCGTCGGCCTGTCGGCGCGAGGCCGCCGTCGTCACGCGCGGCGACACCCAGGCGACGATGAGTCCGGCCACGACCACGGCGAGCACCCCCGACGCGTGCACGAGCTCGGCGAGCAGGAACGCGGAGAACGGCACGAGCAGCAGCGTGACGTTGATGACGATGGTGGAGGAGATGCGGCGCAGCAGCAGCGTGGCCAGGGCCGCGACCACGATCCCCGCGGCGATCCCGCCCACGTAGGACACCAGAACGTCCCAGGTGACCGAGAGCGGCGTGACCTGACCGCCCAGCGCGAGGGACACCGCGATGGCGTAGAGCACGAGCGCGGTGCCGTCGTTGGTCAGGCTCTCGGCCTTGAGCTTCATGAACATCCGGCGCGGCAGCAGCCGGCCGAGGGCGGCGACGGCCGTGGCGTCGGGCGGTGCGACCGCGGCCCCGAGGATGAGCGCGATCTCCCAGGGCATGCCGAACAGCACGCCGATGCCGGCCACCGCGAACGCGGAGGCGACGACGAGGAGGGTGCTCATCGGCACGATGTAGCGGAAGTCGCGGCGGATCGACCGCAGCGATGTCGTCAGGCTCTCCCAGAACAGCATCACCGGCAGGAACAGCAGCAGCACGGTCTCCGGCGGCAGCTGGACCTCGCGCAGCGGCGGGATGAATCCCAGCGCCAGACCGAGGATGACGAGGACGAGGGGCAGCGCGAGACGCACGCGCGGGGCGATCAGGGTTCCGACGAGGATCGTGAGTCCGAGCAGGACGGTTACTTCGAGGCCTTCCATCGCTACTCCCAACAGTCGTGGGAGAAGGATATTCCTCCGTCAGCCGATCTGCTCCGTGAGTTCGAACCAGCGCAGCTCCAACTCCTCGATCTCGGCCTCCTGCGCCGTGATCGCCTTCATCCGCTCGCCGAGGCCGGCATAGTCGGACTGGTCGTGGTCGGCGAGGGCGTGCTTCGCCGCGTCGACCTGCTGCGTGAGCTTCTGGATGCGACGCTCGAGGGCGGCGGCTTCCTTCTGCGCCGCCCGGAGAGCCGCGCCATCGAGACCGCTCGCTGCGGGGGCCGATGCCGCCGTCGAGGTCGTCGAGGCGCTCTCGACGCGCTGCCGCAGACGCAGGTACTCGTCGACGCCGCCCGGGAGATGACGCAGGCGCCCCGCGCCGTCCGGACCGGGAAGGATCGCGTACTGCTGATCCGTCACCCGCTCCAGGAAGTACCGGTCGTGGCTCACGACGAGGAGGGTGCCCGACCAGGAGTCGAGGAGGTCCTCGATCGCGGCGAGCATGTCGGTGTCCATGTCGTTCGTGGGCTCGTCGAGGATGAGCACGTTCGGCTGGTCGAGCAGCACGAGCAGCAGCTGCAACCGGCGCTGCTGACCGCCGGAGAGATCCTTCACCGGAGTGGAGAGCTGGGCGGACGAGAACCCGAGCCGCTCCAGGAGCTGTCCGGGCGTGAGGTCCTGCGCCTTCGACCCGGCACCGAGCGTGTAGGACGTGCGCAGGCCGGAGATGACCACGCGCACGGGGTCGTTCCAGTGCGGGAGGAGTTCGTCGAGGCGCTGCGTGAGCGTACGGACCTGCACGGTCTTCCCGCGCTTGATCCGCCCCTCGGTGGGCTCGACCGTGCCGGAGATGAGCCCCAGGAGCGTGGACTTCCCGGCACCGTTCACGCCGAGGATGCCCGTGCGCTCGCCCGGGGCGATCCGCCACTCCACGTCCTTGAGCACGGTCTTCCCGCCGGCCCCCGAGCCTGTCGAAGTCTGGGTCCCTGAGCTTGTCGAAGGGTACGTCACCCCCACATCGAGCAGGTCGACGACGTCCTTGCCCAGCCGCGAGACGGCGAGCGACTGCAGCGAGACCTTGTCGCGGATCTCGGGCACGTCGGCGATGAGCTCGTTGGCCGCATCGATGCGGAACTTGGGCTTGCTGGTGCGGGCCGGGGCACCGCGGCGCAGCCAGGCGAGCTCCTTGCGGGCCAGGTTCTGCCGCTTCGCCTCGGTCGCCGCCGCCATGCGGTCGCGCTCGACCCGCTGCAGGATGTACGCCGCATAGCCGCCCTCGAAGGGCTCCACGATGCGGTCGTGCACCTCCCACGTCTCGGTGCAGATCTCGTCGAGGAACCACCGGTCATGGGTCACGACGAGGAGGGCACCGGCGTTCGCGGGCCAGCGCTTCTTGAGGTGCCCGGCGAGCCAGGTGATCGCCTCGACGTCGAGGTGGTTGGTCGGCTCGTCGAGAGCGATGACGTCCCAGTCCCCGGTGAGCAGTTTCGCGAGCGACACGCGGCGGCGCTGTCCGCCGGAGAGGGAGCCGATCTGCGCGTCCCACGGAAGATCGGTCAGCAGCCCCTCGATCACGTCGCGGACGCGGGCGTCTCCGGCCCATTCGTGCTCGGCCATGTCGCCGACGACGGCGGCCCCGATCGTGATGTCGTCGGGGAGGGTGTCGGCCTGGTCCAGCACGCCGATGCGGGTGCCACCGCGGACGGTCACCCGGCCGGAGTCCGGTTCCTTCCGGCCGGCGAGCATCGCCAGGAGACTCGACTTGCCGTCGCCGTTGCGGCCGACGATGCCGATGCGGTCGCCCTCCTCGATGCCGAGGGTCACGGCGTCGAAGACGACGCGGGTCGGGTATTCGAGGTGCAGGGCTTCGGCCCCGAGAAGATGTGCCATGTCCTCTCCAGGGTAGTCGCGCCGCGTCGGGCGGTCGCCCGATCAGACCAGCGACGGGGCGAAGAGCTCGGGCAACGCGGCGGTGAAGACCTCGAAGTGGCTGTACCAGACGGTGTGGGCGGCTCCGGGGATGCTGCGCACGGTCACGCCGCCGTGCTCGAACCGTCGCGCGTCCTCGTCGGTGACCCAGGCGCTGGGTTCCGCGCGGACGACGATGGAGCCGGGGGCGGCGGTCCAATGGCCGTCCTCCCCGCAGGAGACGGAGGCCGCGGTCGGCGGATCGAAGCGCTCGGCCGCGCGCGCCTCGACCGTGGCGTCGTCGACGGAGTAGAAGGGCCGGAGCTTGCGGAGCTCGGCGGGCGACATGCGCGCGCGGCGGTCGTGCTCGTACTGCGACACGAGGGCGGCACGATCATGGCCACCCTGGAGGGCGAGCGGCGCGTCGACGTAGACCGCGAGGCCCGGGTCGAGGCGGGGCGCGGCGGCGGCGAGCACGGTGGCGCCGAAGGAGTGCCCGACGGCGACGGCGGGCGGGGCCGCGGCCCTGTCCCCCGCGGCGGACCCTGCCCCCGGAGGGAGAGCCGTCTGCGCGAGCGTGGCGACGACGGCGTCGGCCGCCGTCTCGATCGTGAGCTCCGGATCGCGCGGCGAGAGGCCGTGGCCGGGCAGATCGAGCGCGAGCACGCGGAAGCCGCGTTCCACGAGCAGCGGGACCACGCGGTGCCAGCTCTCGGCGGACCCCATCATGCCGTGCAGCAGCACGGCGACGCGGTCGCCCTCCCCGGCTTCGATGACGTTCAGGAGCACGGAGCCAGTCAACCACGGTCGTTATCCTTTCGTGATACGACTTTCGGCCAGATTCCTTCGAATCTTCGTTCGAATGTCGGTGGTCGGTGATGGACTGACGTCATGCCCGCACTGCTCGACGCGACCGACTCCCAGATGGCGATTCTCGCCGATCTGGTGGAGGGGCTGGAAGCGGCGGAGAAGACGCTGAGCAGCATGCAGGCGGCCCGCGACGGACTGCTCGCGATGGCGGGGCGACTTGCGGTCGACATCGCTCGGCAGGCGCGTCATCCGGACGGCGCAGACATGGCGATCCGCACCGTCGCCGCGGAGATCGGGGCCGCGCAGCGCGTCAGCGACCGCACCATCGAGCGGCGGATGTCCGATGCGTCCTGGCTGGTCGAACGGTTCCCCGCCGTCTGGGAGGCCCAGGGCGCCGGGCGCGTCAGCGCCGCACACGCACGCGTGATCGTGGAGGCGGGGGCTCACCTCGACGACGCCGACGATCGTTCGCGTTTCGCGGCGGAGGCGATCGAGGTGGCCGCTGCGGAATCTCCGAACCGGATACGCCGACTCGTGCGCCGACTGGCCGACCGGTTCCAGGAGCGGACGCTCGTCGAGCGACATCGTGACGCCAGGGAGCTGCGCCGCGTCTGGGTGACCGATCTCGAGGACGGCATGGCCGAACTCGGCGCCCGCGGGCCTGCGGCCCTCGTGCACGGGATGTACGACCGGCTCTCCCAGATGGCGCATGCCGTGCGGGAGGAGAACGCGCGGGCACGGCGTCCGGAGGCGGCGGAGAGCATCCTCGACGAGAGGACGGTCGATCAGCTGCGCGCGGACCTGCTCGCCGATCTCGTCCTGACCGGCGCACCGGCGGGCCATGACTCGGAAGAGGGGCTGCTCTCCGAGCTTCGTGCGCGCGTCGAGGTCACCGTGCCGGTGCTGACGCTGATGCACGGCGAGCGGATGCGCGGCGAGCAGGAAGGGACGATGGACGGCGCTCCGATCCTCGCCGCCGAGCTCGACGGGATGATCCCGATCGATCCGGCCACGGCCCGGCGACTGGCCGGTGCCGCGAGCGGATGGGATCGGGTGCTCACTCACCCGATCAGCGGGGCACTGCTGGCCGTCGACCGGTATCGCCCGAGCGAAGACCTCCGCCGACACCTGCGGGCCCGCGATCAACGCTGCCGCTTCCCCGGCTGCGGCCTCGCGCCGCGGAAGTGCGACCTCGATCACAATCACGATGCGGCGCTCGGCGGCGAGACCGCGCACGACAACCTCGCGACCTTCTGCCGACGACATCACATGCTCAAACACCACTCCCCGTGGCACGTCGAGCAGGGGCCGGGCGGCGTTCTGGAGTGGACGAGCCCCACCGGCCGGACCTACATCGACCGACCGCCGCCTCCGCACACTGTGACCTTCGCCGAAGAACCCCCGTGGTCTCCCGCAGGCACGACGTTCACGCAGGCACACCGGTCAGCCGTAGGGTGGAGGGCATGTCGAGCCCCGAATCAGACAGGTCGGGGGCTGCCGGTCACACCGTCAGCCCCGTGAACCGCTGATCCCTCCGTCCGCCCTTTCGGCGGGCGCGCGCCGGTGACCCGGGCGCTGACCGTGGTGACGAGAAGCTCCCCCTTCCCTCTCACCTCGGAGCACTCGATGCCTCTCCCCCTCTATGCCCTTGCCCTGGCAGTCTTCGTCATGGGCACTTCCGAGTTCATGCTCGCGGGACTCCTCCCCGCGCTCGCGGACGACCTCGACGTCCCGGTCGGCACGGCCGGGCTTCTCACCTCGGGCTTCGCCGTCGGCATGGTCGTGGGCGCCCCCGCCCTGGCCGCCTTCGCGCGCGGCTGGCCCCCGCGTCGCACGCTCATCGCCCGCCTCACGCTCTTCGCCGTATGCCACGTCGTCGGCGCGGCTGCTTCCGCATTCGAACTCCTGCTCGTCACGCGCGTGCTCAGCGCCCTCGCGAACGCCGGTTTCCTCGCCGTCGCACTCCGCACGGTCGCTCTCCTCGTCCCCGGTGAACGCACCGGCCGCGCTCTCGCGGTGCTGCTCTCCGGCACGACGATCGCCACCGTGGTCGGCGTTCCGGCGGGGGCAGTGCTCGGCGCCGCGCTGAGCTGGCGCGCCCCCTTCGCCGCCGTCGCACTCCTCTGTCTCCCTGCACTGCTCGGAATCCTCCGCGGCGTGCCGACGACGATCCGGGGCACGGCGCACGGCCGACCCCGGTCGGCGCCAGGGACAGCGCCGGCTCCGACACCGCTCCCCGGGCCCGCGCCGTCTCTGCGTGCGGAGCTCGCGCTCCTGGTGACACCGCGTCTCGCCGTCGCGATGAGCCTGGCAGCGCTGGTGAACGCGGGGACCTTCGCGGTCTTCACGTTCCTCGCGCCGGTCGTCACCGAGGTCGCGGGCCTGGTGGATGCTGCGGTCCCCGTCGCGCTCGTCCTGTTCGGCATCGGCTCGTTCCTCGGCGTGACCATCGCGGGTCAGCTCGCCGACCACCACGCCGGGATGCTGCTCGCGGTCGCCGGGCCCCTTCTCCTGGGCGGCTGGATCCTGTGGGCGGCGGTCGCCTCCCATCCCGTCGCCCTACTGACCCTCGTCTTGGTGCAGGGCGTGCTGTCCTTCGCGGTCGGCAGCACGCTGATCGCCCGCGTGCTGAACGCCGCGTCCGCTGCCCCGACCATGGGAGGGTCCTACGCGACCGCGGCCCTGAACATCGGCGCCGTGATCGGGCCGGCGTCGGGAGCGTGGATCCTCGCGAGCGGAGCGGGTCCGCTCTCCCCCGTCGCTCTCGCGGCCGCCCTGACGATGGCGGCGCTCCTCCTCGCCCTGGCGACGCGGCGATGGCGGCCCGTCGGCTGAAGGCAGGACGGTGACGCGCCGCAACGGCGACGAGCCGCCCGGACCCGAAGGTCCGGACGGCTCGTCGTGGCGTTGTCCGTCGTTCGCGCGGAACGGGGACGGTCCCACTCGTCCTTACTCGTACGACTTCACGATCTCGAGGAGGCTCGGGACGTTGGCGTAGGCCTCGGCCGCGTTCTCCTTGGTCACGATGACCGGCGGGAGGAGGTAGGCCGGGACGACCTTCTTGCCGTTGTCGTACTGGTCGGTGTCGTTGACGTCGACCTCGTCGCCCTTCTGGAGCTGACCGACCATCTTGATGGCCTGCTCCACGAGCAGCGCGGTGTCCTTGTTGATCGTGGAGTACTGGACGCCCTCCATGATCGACTTCACCGACTCGACCTCGGAGTCCTGTCCGGTGACCACCGGGACGGGCTTGCCGGCCTGCTGCGCCGAGGTGATGATGGCGCGGGCGAGGGTGTCGTTCGGGGACAGGACGCCGTCGAGCGTCTCCGAGCCGTAGCTCGACGTGAGGATCGAGTCCATGCGACGCTGCGCGTTCTCCGGCTTCCAGCCCTCGGTCGCCGTCTGGGAGATCTCGGTCTGTCCGGAGACGACGTTCAGCGTGCCGTCGTCGATCTTCGGCTGCAGCACCTCCATCGCCCCGTTGAAGAACACCGCCGAGTTGGCGTCGTCCGGCGAGCCCGAGAACAGCTCGATGTTGTACGGCGCCTCGTGACCGGCGCGCTCGGCGAGGCCGTCGAGCAGCGCCTGGCCCTGGAGCTTGCCGACCTCGAAGTTGTCGAAGGCGACGTAGTAGTCCACGGCGTCGGTGTTCTCGATGAGACGGTCGTACGCGATGACCGCGACACCGGCGTCGCGCGCGGCCTCCACCTGGGTGGTGAGCTGCTTGCCGTCCTTGGCGCCGATGATGATGACCTTGGCGCCACCGGTGACCATCGCCTGGATCTGGTTCTGCTGCTCGGCGACCGTGTTGCTGGCGGGCGCGTACTGCACGTCCGCCTTGAAGCCGGCCTCTTCGAGACCGTCGGTGAACAGCTGACCGGCCAGGACCCAGTTCTCCGAGGTCTTGTCGGGCAGAGCGACACCGATCGTGGAGCCGGCGTCGAAGCCCGAGGCGGCCTCATCGCCCGACCCCGAACCCGAGTCACCGCCGCGCTCCGAGGAGCAGCCGGTGAGGGCGAATGCGCCCGCGACGACAAGCGCTGTCGCCGACAGAAGGATCTTCTTCATGTGATCTCTTTCTCTGGTGTGTGCAGGTCCCGTCGCGCCTGCGTTGCGCGACGCGGCCCTTACTTTCCGCGCGTCTCCTCGACGGCGGGGGCTTCGTACTTCTGACTGGTGGGGTAGTTCGTCTTCGTGGGATCGAACGTGTCGGTGGCCGGATCCTGCTTGCGGCCGAGACGGCGCGTGAGGAAGCCGATGATCGACGGACGACCCTGCTGCTTGTTCCACACGTCGACCCCGACGGCGAAG
Organism: Microbacterium sp. NPDC091676; assembly: GCF_044756645.1. Classification (NCBI taxonomy): domain Bacteria; kingdom Bacillati; phylum Actinomycetota; class Actinomycetes; order Micrococcales; family Microbacteriaceae; genus Microbacterium; species Microbacterium sp. NPDC091676. The sequence continues at coordinate 157,207 of NZ_JBIVTI010000002.1, forward strand.
AGGAGCACGAGGCCCTTGATCATCGAGACGACGTCGGCACCGGCGCCGAGCAGTGCGAGGCCGTTGTTCAGGAACGCCATCACGAGACCGCCGATGATCGACCCGATCACCGTGCCGATGCCGCCGGAGACGGCCGCGCCGCCGATGAAGACCGACGCGATCGCATCGAGCTCCCACCCGTTGCCGTCCTGCGGGCCCGAGGCGGTCGCCCTGGCGACGTAGATCATGCCGGCGAGCGAGGCCAGGACCGACATGTTCATCATCACGAAGAAGTCGACCCAGCGATCCTTCACGCCCGAGAGGCGCGCGGCCTGGCGGTTGCCGCCGACCGCGTAGATGTGACGGCCGAAGACGGTGTTGTTCGTGATGAACGAGTAGAGGATGACGAGAGCGAGGAGGATGACGCCCGAGATCGGGAAGCTCGTACCCTCGCGCCCCGTGGCGAACAGCCAGCCGGCGACGAGGATGACGGCCGAGATGAGGACGACCTTCGTCACGCTCACCCAGAGCGGCGCCATGTCGGAGCCCATCTTGCGCTGGATGCGCCGGGTGCGGATCTCCCAGAACACGATCCACGCGACGCCGGCGAGCGCCAGCAGCATGGTCGGGATGTTGAACGGCAGCGGCAGGGCGATCTCCGGCAGGTAGCCGGCGCCGATGATCTTGAAGCCCTCCGGCACGGGCACCGACTGCGAGTCACCCACCGCCTGGTTCGCGCCGCGGAAGAACAGCATGCCGGCCAGCGTCACGATGAACGCCGGCACTCCGACGTAGGCGACCCAGAACCCCTGCCAGGCACCGACGAGCACGCCGACACCGAGGCCGAGGAGGATGCCCAGCGGCCAGGGGAGGTTCCAGTCCTGCATGGCCTTCGCCACGACGATGCCCGTGAACGCCGCCACCGAGCCGACTGAGAGGTCGATGTGCCCCATGATGATGACCATCACCATGCCGATCGCCAGGATCAGGATGTACGAGTACTGGTTCACGACGTTGATGAGGTTCCCCGAGGACAGCGTGAGACCCGTGCCCTTGAAGATCCAGGTCAGCACCTGGAAGACGACGAGGATGACGACGAGGCTGCCGAGGATGCCGAACTGACGGAGGGTCGACTGCCCTCCCCCGAACATCTTCGTGATGTCCTTGAAGTGGAAGCCGCGCTTCGCGGTGGTCGAGTCGGTGGTCATGCGGATGCTTTCTGGGTCGCGGAGGTCATGCTGCGCATGAGGTCTTCGGGGGTCGCCTGGTCGGCCGGGATGCAGTCGGTGACCCGGCCTTCGAACACGGTGTAGATGCGGTCGGAGATGCCGAGCAGCTCGGGCAGCTCGCTGGAGATGACGATCACGCCCTTGCCCTGGGCGGCGAGCTCGTTGATGATCGCGTAGATCTCGTACTTGGCGCCGACGTCGATGCCGCGGGTGGGCTCGTCGAGGATCAGCAGGTCCGGGTCGGTGAACATCCACTTCGCCAGCACGACCTTCTGCTGATTGCCGCCGGAGAGCTTTCCGACGCCCTCCTCGACCGACGGGGTCTTGATGCGCAGCGCCTTGCGGTAGCGCTCCGCCACCGAGAACTCCTCGCGGGCGTCGACGACGCCGTTGTGCGCGATCTTGGAGAGCTTCGCCGCGACGATGGACCGCTTGATGGTGTCGAGCAGGTTGAGCCCGAGAACCTTGCGGTCCTCGCTGACGTAGGCGAGGCCGTGCTTGATGGCGGCGGCGACGTCGGGGAGCTCGATCTCCTGGCCGTCCTTCACGAGCGTGCCGGAGAGGAACGTGCCGTAGGACCGGCCGAAGATGCTCATCGCCAGCTCGGTGCGCCCCGCACCCATGAGCCCGGCGATGCCGACCACCTCGCCGCGACGGACGTCGATGCTCGACCCCTTCACCACCATGCGCTCCGGCACGGTCGGGTGCTGCACCCACCAGTCCTTGACCTCGAAGAACACCTCGCCGATCTCCGGCGTGCGGTCCGGGTAGCGACTCTCCAGCGACCGGCCGACCATGCCGCGGATGATGCGGTCCTCGTTGATCTCGCCGCGGGAGATGTCCAGCGTCTCCACCGTGCGACCGTCGCGGATGATCGTGATCTCGTCGGCGATCTGCTCGATCTCGTTGAGCTTGTGGCTGATCATGATCGACGCGATGCCCTTGGCCTTGAGCCCGAGGATCAGGTCGAGGAGGTGCTGCGAGTCGTTCTCGTTGAGGGCGGCGGTGGGCTCGTCGAGGATGAGCAGCTTGACGTCCTTGTTCAGCGCCTTGGCGATCTCGATGAGCTGCTGCTTGCCGACGCCGAGGGTCTTGATCGGCACGTCCGGGTCCTCGTCCAGGCCGACGCGGGCGAGCAGCTCGATCGTGCGCTCCTTCTGCGCCTGCCAGTCGATGCGGCCGAAGCGGCGGATCTCGTTGCCGAGGAAGATGTTCTCGGTGACGGACAGCTCGGGGATGAGCGCGAGCTCCTGGTGGATGATGACGATGCCGGCCTGCTCGCTGGCCGCGATGTCCTTGAAGCGCTGCTCCTGGCCGTAGAGGAGGATCTCGCCGTCGTACGTGCCGTAGGGGTACACCCCCGAGAGGACCTTCATCAGCGTCGACTTCCCGGCGCCGTTCTCGCCGCAGATCGCATGGATCTCGCCGGCGCGGACGGTGATCGAGACGTCGGCGAGCGCCTTGACTCCCGGGAACTCCTTGGTGATGCGGCGCATCTCCAGGATCGGGCCTGACACGGTCGGCAACGTTGCTGTGGTGCTCACGGATCTTCCTCGCGACGTGCGGTCACCTTCGATGTGACCGTTCACATCGGTATATCGTCGTCTTCCGCGGGAGCCGTGTCAAGTCCGCGGCGTGTTTTCGTGTCGCTACCGTGATGCAGCGGATTCGCGCGCCCGCAGGAGGGTCTGCAGCGGGCCGAATGCGGGGGTCTTCTCGCCGCGGATCTCGGCGAGGAGGATGCGCACGGCACGTCGGCCGAGCTCGGGGAAGTCCTGGTGCACCGTGCTCAGCGTCGGCGCCACGTGCGCCGCGACCGGGATGTCGTCGAAGCCGATCACGCTCACGTCATGCGGCACGCGCAGCCCGGCGTCGCGGAAGCCGTGCAGCAGTCCGATGGCCATGAGGTCGTTCGCCGCGAACACCGCCGTGAAGTCGCGCCGCAACGAGAGCTCCTTGCCGGCGAAGTAGCCGAAGTCGGCCGTCCAGTCCCCGCGGATCGGCGGGAACGTCGGCAGGTCGGCGTCGCGGAGCGCATCCAGATACCCGCGCATCCGGGACTCCGCCTCGATCCAGTCCTGCGGCCCGGCGAGATGGAGGATGTCGCTGTGACCCAGCGCGATCAGGTGCTCGGTCGCCGCCTTCGCCCCCGCCACCTGGTCGGCGGAGAGGCTGACGCCGTCCGAGCCCGAGGCGGTCTGCAGGGTCACGAAGGGCATCGTGACGTTCATGCCGCGCAGGACATGGAAGACCCGCACCTGCGGGGCGAGCACGACGATGCCGTCCACCTGCTCGCGCTCGAGCTGGCGCACGGCGTTGCCGATCGCCTCCGGAGTGGTCGCGGGGAGGTTGAGCGTGGAGACCGAGTACCCCTCCTCGCGCGCCGCGTCCTCGATGCCGGCGATGGACGACGTCGGCCCGAACTCGCCGATCGTCGCGGACAGGATGCCGAGCATGTTCGACTTGCTCGTCACGAGCGCGCGCGCCGCGAGATTGGGACGGTAGTCGAGCACGGCGATCGCGTCGAGCACCTTCGCCTTGGTCTCCGGGCGGATGCTGGGGTGATCGTTGAGCACCCGGGAGACGGTCTGATGCGAGACGCCGGCGAGGCGGGCGACGTCGCGGATGCTCGGCATGCGGGCACGCTCGGAGGAGGTCGACATCCAGCCTCCTCGCGTGTGCACGGTCACATGACTACTTCATTATGTCTGCCGACGATGCCCCGTGCACCTCGATGGGGCACCGGAGTTCGTGGGAGCGCACCGGAAGCACGCCCTGGTTTCGTCCGACGGCACGGGACGCGCCGCGCGGAGGGTGCGAGGGTGGCGGGGTGGACACCCTGGTACGCGGCGGGCGCGTGATCGACCCGATGACCGAGACGGACCGGACCGCCGACCTGCTGATCGCCGACGGGCGGGTACGGGCCATCGGGCGGGATCTCGCCGCGCCCGTCGGCGCCGACGTGATCGAGGCGGACGGGGCGATCGTCGGTCCCGGCTTCGTTGACCTGCACAGCCACGTGCACTCGATCGCCGGTCAGCGGCTCCAGGCGATGGACGGCGTGACCACCGCACTCGACCTCGAGGCCGGGCTCATGCCGATCGCGGAGGCCTTCGCGCGCGCCGCCGCGGACGGACGCCCCCTGAACTACGGGTTCTCCGCCTCCTGGGCGCAGGCCCGCGCCCTCGCTCACCTCGGCCGCGTGCCCGTCGCCGACTTCACCGCGTCGATGGACCTGCTCGGCCTCAGCGAGTGGCAGCGGTCCTCCTCCCCCGTCGAGCGTCGCCGCTGGCTGCGCCTCCTGGAGGACGAGCTGTCCGCCGGAGCTCTCGGCATCGGCGTGCTGATGGGCTACGCCCCGCGATCCGACCCGGACGAGTACCTGGCCCTCGCCCGGATCGCCGCCGCCGCACACGCCCCGACCTTCACCCACGTCCGCGAACTGATCGAGGCCGATCCGCGGACCCCGATCGACGGGTCGGAGGAACTCGTCCGGGCTGCGGCCGAGACCGGCGCCGCCATGCACCACTGCCACGTGAACAGCACCTCGCTCCGCCACGTCGACCGGGTGCTCGCGCTCCTCGACCGCAGTCGGGCCGCCGGCTCCCGGGTGACCGTCGAGGCCTATCCGTACGGCGCGGGGAGCACAGCCATCGGGGCTTTCTTCCTCGCGCCGGAGAAGCTCCCCGGCCTCGGCATCACGCCGCAGTCGCTCCTCCTCGTGGAGACGGGCGAGCGGATCGCCGACGAGACCCGGCTGCGCGAGCTCCGCGCCTCCGATCCCGGCGCCACCTGCATCGTCACCTTCCTCGACGAGGCCGACCCCTTCGACCGCGCCCACCTCCACCGCGCGCTGGCCTACCCGGACGCGATCGTCGCGAGCGACGCCATGCCGGTGTCGTGGACGCAGCCCGACGGCTCCTCCGTGTACGAGCAACGGGAGTGGCCGCTCCCGCCCGGTGGGCACACGCATCCGCGCACCGCCGGCACGTTCCTCAAGTCGCTGCGCCTGATGGTGCGGGAAAGCGGGGAGTGGAGCTGGCTGGAGGCCTTCCGCCGCTGCTCCACCCTCCCCGCCCGCGTGCTGGACGAGGTCGCCTCCGGGATGCGACGGAAAGGCCACCTGGGCGTGGGCGCCGACGCCGACCTGGTGATCCTCGACCCGGACGCCGTGACCGATCGCGCCAGCTACGCCGACCCGACCCGCCCGTCCCGGGGCGTCCGGCACCTGCTCGTGCACGGCACGGCGGTGGTGCGGGACGGCGACATCGTGCCCGATGCCCTGCCGGGACGTGCCGTGCGCGGCGACGCCTGACGCCTCGAGCGCTGAGCTCTTCGTCCGGCGGCACCAAGGGCGGCGCACATCTCGTCGCCGGGCACCAACGACGAACCGGAACCCGCCAATAGTCTCGGCGCATCGCCGTCCCCCCCTCCGTGGCGACGGCCGACTCGACGAAGAGGAGCGCACGTGTCCGAACTGAACGAAATCGGCAGCTGGGTGCGGGAGAACCTGCCCGCGCTGCTCGCCGACGCGCACGTCCCCGCGGCATCCGTCGCGGTCCTGTCCGACGGCGAGGTCGTCACCGCCGCCGCCGGCATCCTGAACCGCAACACCGGGGTCGAAGCCGACGAGGACTCGGTCTTCCAGATCGGGTCCATCACCAAGACCTGGACGGCGACGCTCATCATGCAGCTCGTCGACGAGGGTCTGCTGGACCTCGATGCGCCGGTGCGCGACGTCGTCCCGGCGTTCGCGATCGCCGACGAGGCGGCGGCGAGCGCCATCACCCCGCGCCAGCTCCTCAGCCACGTGAGCGGCTTCGAGGGCGACCTGTTCAACGACACCGGGGTGGGCGACGACGCCGTGGAGAAGTACCTCGCCACGATCACGGATGCCCCGCAGCTGTTCGCACCCGGCGAGCGCTTCTCGTACAACAACGCCGCCTTCGTGGTGCTCGGCCGGATCGTCGAGGTGCTGCGCGGGACGTCCTTCGACCAGGCGTTGCGCACGCACCTGGCGACACCGCTCGGGCTCACCCATCTCGCCACCTCCGCGGCGGAGGCGATCATGTTCCGCGCCGCACTCGGTCATCTCCCGTCCGAGGACGGCGACGAACCGGTCCCGGCACCCGTGTGGAGCCTCGTGCGCTCCAACGCCCCTGCCGGATCGATGCTCGCGATGACGGCGCGCGACCTCGTGACGTACGCCCGGATGCATCTGGACGGCGGCGTCGCCGCGGACGGCACCCGTGTGCTCTCGACGGAGAGCGTGCAGGCCATGCAGGAACGTCAGGTCGAGCTGCCGGACCTCGGGCTGATGGGCGACGCCTGGGGCCTCGGCTGGGAGCTCTTCGACTGGGAAGGCGGGCCCGTCATCGGCCACGACGGCGGCACGATCGGCCAGAACGCATTCCTCCGCATGGTGCCGGGCGCGGGTGTCGCCGTCGCCGTGCTCACCAACGGCGGACACGCCGTCGACGTCTACCACGCGATCACCTCGCGGGTCCTCGCCGCCCTCGCCGGCGTGCGCATGCCGGCGCTGCCCTCCCTCCCGGACTCCCCCGTGGAGGTCGACCTCGACCGGATCCTCGGGACCTATTCGTCCTCGGTGTCCGACTCGACCGTACGCGTCGACGACGACGGTCGCGTGTGGCTCGAGCGCACCATGAAGGGCATCTTCGCGGAGCTGGGTCCGGCCCCCGAACCGGTGGAGCTCGTCGGCTGGGCGGGTGACACCCTCCTCCCCCGCGAGGCGCAGAACGGCATCCGCATGCCGCACGCCTTCGTGGGCGACGACGGCACGGGTCGCGCACTGTACCTGCACACGGGCCGGGCCGACCGTCGGGTGGACGCATGACGATCGCGGCGACGACAGCTCCCGGCATCTCGGAGATCTTCGCCGATGCCGGCGCCGTCGGCTTCCTGCACGCGCGGGAGATCGGCGTCGACGGCGGACCGGAGGTCGCGATCGGCGCCGACGAGCCGGTCGTGCTCGCATCGGTGTTCAAGATCCTCGTGCTGACGGCGTTCGTCCGTGCGGTCGAGGCGGGCGAGCTCGACGGGCGGGAGCGCACCACCGTCACGGCCCGCTACCGCATCGGCGGTGTCGGCACGGCCGGATTCGCCGACGACACCGAGGTGAGCTGGCGCGACCTCGCTCTGAACATGATGTCGATGAGCGACAACGCCGCCACCGACGTCCTCTACCACCGCCTCGGCGCCGCGGCCGTGGACAGGGTGATCACCGATCTCGGCCTGCACCGCACGCACCTCATCGGCTGCTGCGAGGACCTGTTCGCCTCCGTCGTCTCCGGTCTCGGCGGCACCCCGGACAGCGACCTGGACGCTCTGCTCAGCGGTGCGTCGGCGGACCAGGTGCTCGCCCTCGACGCGCTCGATCCGCAGCGGACCACGCGCTCGACCCCCCGCGAGGTCACGACGCTGCTCGACTCCCTGTGGAGCGACCGCGCCGCCCCCGCGGCGGCCTGCCGGCAGGCGCGCGACATCATGGCCAGACAGATCTGGCCGCACCGGCTCTCGTCCGCCTTCCCCTCCGGCGTGCAGATCGCAGCGAAGACGGGGACGCTGCCCACCTGGCGCAACGAGGCCGGCGTGGTGACCTACCCGGACGGCCGGCAGTACGCCGTCGCCGTGTTCACCCGCGCGGCTTCGCTCGCCGACCGGCAGCCACGCGTCGACGCGTCCATCGGCGCCGCCGCGTACGCCGCCGTCGAGCACCTGCGCGCGGCGACACCGAGCCGGAGCCACGACTCCTGAACCGCACCACCCCCTCGCACCACCGATCCGCACGACCCGACCCGCACCGCCCGAACACCGCTGGAGGCTCCTGATGCGTTCCCGTACCCCGCTGCTCGCCCTGCTCGGCGCCACGGCGCTCGCCCTGACATCGTGCGCCGGCGGCGCCGCTCCCGGCGGCGACGCCGGGGAGGGCGTCCTCGCCGACGGCAAGACGTTCACCTCGGTGATCTCGACCGATCCCGGAAGCCTGGATCCGTTCGTGACCGTTATGTCCGTCGCCCGCTCCGTCGACCGCTTCCTGTACGCCCGTCTCGTGGAGGTCCTCGAGGACGGCAGCATCGTGTCGGGTCTCGCCGAGGACTGGGAGTCCGACACCACCACGGCGACCTTCACCCTGCGCGACGGCGTCACCTGCGAGGACGGCACGCCGCTCACCGCGACCGACGTGGCCGCGAACATCACCCACATCGGCGACCCCGCGAACGGCTCTCCCCTCATCGGCCTCCAGGTGCAGCCCGGCACCTCGGCCGTCGGAGACGACGCCGCCGGCACGGTCACCGTCACCAGCGGCCGCCCCGACTCGTTCCTTCTGGAGAACGTGGGCAGCATCTCGATCGTGTGCGGCACCGTGATCGACGACCCGGATGCGCTGGCCAAGGGCGAAGGCGCGACCGGCATGTTCACGATGACGGAGATCGTCCCCAACAGCCAGTACACGCTCACGCGTCGCGACGACTTCACCTGGGGCCCCGGAGACTGGGATCCGGAGCAGAAGGGCCTGCCGGACACCGTGGTCTTCCGGGTGATCCCGAACGAGACGACCGCCGCCAACCTCCTCCTCTCCGGAGAGGTCAACGCGGCCCTGGTGATCGGCCCGGACAGCACGCGCATGGAGGAGGCCGGACTCTTCCACACCGATGTCCAGACGCCCGGCGGCTCCTTCACGTTCAACCAGGCCGACGGCCGACCGACCGCCGACCCGGCCGTCCGCGAGGCGCTCATGCAGGCCGTCGATCTGGAGCAGCTGCGGCAGGTCATCGGCAGCGGCAAGGCCACCGTGCCGACCGGGCTCGTCACGGTCTCGCCCAACCCGTGCCGCGCCGACACCGTCTCCGGGCACCTGCCGGAGACGGACGTCGACGCCGCGGCCGCGGCTCTGGACGAGGCAGGGTGGACCGCCGGCTCCGATGGCGTCCGCGCCAAGGACGGCGAGCCGCTCACGCTGAAGATGATCTACTCCTCGCAGTTGGGCGACGCCGGCAACGCGGCGGCGGAGCTCGCCCAGTCGGCCTGGAAGGACCTCGGAGTCGACATCTCCGTCACCGCGGTCGACTCGCCCACGCTGAGCGAGGTGCTGTTCTCGACGGGCGACTGGGACATCTCCGCCGCCCCGCTGACGGTGTCCCTGCCGAGCATGCTCGTGCCGTTCTACTCCGGGCCCACCCCGCCGAACGGCACGAACTTCGCCGGCATCGACAACCCCGACTACACCGCCGCGGTCACCGCCGCGTCGGAGAAGGCCGGCACCGACGGCTGCGACGACTGGAGCGCGGCCGAGGTCGCCCTCTTCGAGACGACCAGCGTGGTGCCCTATGCGAACATCCTGCGCTCGACCTTCGCCCACAAGGCGGAGTTCACCGAGGGCGACGGCATCGACCCGACGTCGATCCGGATGTTCGAGTAACGGAGGCAGCCGATGGCCAGCACCACCGCCACGCAGGCGATCCTGATCAGATCCGCCCGGTCGGACAACCCCTGGGTGTCCTTCCTGGTCCGGCGCGGAGGGCAGTTCGTCCTCGCGGTGTGGGTGCTGGTCACGGCGGCCTTCCTGATGATCCATCTCGTCCCCGGCGACCCGGTGCGGGCGGCGTTGGGGATGAACGCCCCGGCCGAGCTCGTCGAGTCCCGCCGGGCGGCCCTCGGTCTCGACCAGCCGCTGCTCGTGCAGTACGTCCGTTACATCGGCGGACTGTTCACGGGCGATATGGGCACCTCGATGATCACGAGCCAGCCGGTCTCCGAGCTCATCGCGACCCGGCTCCCCGCCACGCTCCAGCTCGCGCTCCTCGCGGTGGTCCTGGTGCTGCTGATCTCGGTGCCGCTCGGGGTCACGATGGCCGTGGCCACCCGCGGCGGCCGGCGCCGTGGCCTGGAGCTGGGTTTCGCCACGGTCACGGTGATCCTCGCCGCAATCCCCGAGTTCCTGCTCGCGGTCGGCCTCGTCTACGTCTTCGCCGTCTCCCTCGGGTGGTTCCCGGTCGCCGGCAACACCGCACCGTTCGCCCTCGTGCTCCCGGTGCTGGCCCTCGCGATCGGGCCGATCGCCGTGTTCTCCCGCATCATCCGGGTCGAGGTGCTCTCGGTGCTCGGGCAGGACTTCATCCGCACCGCCCGTGCCAAGCGGCTCGCCCCGCGCCGCATCTACGCCCGGCACGCGGTCCCCAACGCCATGACCGCCACCCTCACCCTCACCGGCCTGCTGCTGACGGGCATGGTCGCCGGCACCGTCCTCGTGGAGAACGTCTTCGCCTGGCCGGGGCTCGGCACCATGATCGTGCAGTCCATCCTCACCAAGGACTACTCGGTCGTGCAGGGGATCGTGCTCGTCTACGGCATCGGCGTGCTCCTGGTGAACCTCGTCATCGACGTGGTCCTCGCCCTCCTCGATCCGCGCTCCACCATCAGGGAGGCATGATGGCGCCCACCCGCAACGCCTGGTCGGCGATCGTCCGGTCCCCGCTCGGGGCCACCGCGCTCGCCCTCATGGTCCTCGTCGCGCTCACCGCGATCCTCGGGCCCGTCATCTGGGGCCCGCAGGCCGAGCAGGTCGACCCGACCGCCGTCACCCAGGGCCCCAGCGCCGCCCATCTGCTGGGCACCGACACTCTCGGTCGCGACGTGCTGGCGCGGGTGCTGGTGGCCACCCGCCTCTCCGTGGTCCTCGCCGTCATCGCCGTCCTCATCGGCGTGATCGCGGGATCGCTGCTCGGCATGGCCCCCTCGGTCCTCCCGCGGTGGGCCGGACGCCCGATCGCCGGTTTCGTGAACATCGCCGTCGCCTTCCCCGGGCTCCTGCTCGCGCTCTTCTTCGCCGTGATCTTCGGCGTCGGCACCACCGGATCCGTGCTCGCGATCGGACTGGCCATGGCACCGCAGTTCGCGCGTCTGACCCAGACCCTGTCCGCGGCGATCGCCGGACGTGACTTCATCGCGGCGGCCCAGGTCGCCGGCGTCTCCCGATTCCGCATCCTGTTCCGGCACATCCTGCCGAACATCGGCGAACCGCTCATCGTCAATGCGACCGTGGCCGCGGGGTCCGCGCTGCTCGCGTTCGCCGGTCTGTCCTTCCTCGGGCTCGGCGTGCAGGTACCGGAGTACGACTGGGGCCGCCTGCTCGGCGAGGGCCTGAACCGCATCTACCTCAACCCCGCGGCGGCGCTCGGTCCCGCCGTGGCCGTGATCATCGCCGGACTCGCCTTCAACCTCCTGGGCGAGACCGCCGCCGCGGCGCTGGGCGGACGCTCCGGACGCCGCCGCCACCGGCTTCCCGCCGTCGCGCAGCCCGCCCCGCGCGACGCCGGCACCGTGCCCGCGCAGGTCGACGGCGACGACGTGGTGCTCCTCGTCGACGACCTGCGCGTCTCCTTCCCCACGCCTGCCGGCTGGGTCACGCCCGTCCGCGGGGTGTCCTTCGCCGTCGGCCGGGGTGAGGCGATCGGCGTGGTCGGAGAGTCCGGATCCGGGAAGAGCCTCACGGCGCTCGCTGCGGCTCGGCTCATCGAACAGCCGGGACACGTGTCCGCCGCCCGCCTCGACTTCTGCGGCGTCCCGGTGCTCACCACGTCGGAACGGACGCTGCGACCGTTGCTGGGGACCTCGCTGGCGATGGTGTTCCAGGATCCGATGACGTCGTTCAACCCGACCCGCCGGATCGGCGCGCAGCTCGCCGAAGCCGCGTCCGAGCACCAGGACATCACCCGCCTGGCTGCCAGGGAGCGCGCGGTCGAGCGCCTGCAGTCCGTGCGGGTGCCTGCTGCGGCCCGCCGCGCCCACCAGTACCCGCATGAGTTCTCCGGCGGGATGCGGCAGCGCGCCATGATCGCGATGGGGCTGATGAACCACCCCAAGCTCATCATCGCCGACGAGCCGACGACAGCCCTCGACGTCACCGTGCAGCGGCAGGTGCTGCAACTGCTCGACCGCGTGCGCCGGGACACCGACGCGGCCATCCTCCTCATCAGCCATGACATCGCCGTCGTCTCCCAGACCTGCGACCGCGTGCTCGTGATGTACGCCGGCCGCATCGTCGAGGACCTCCCCGCCGCCGACCTGCACAGCGCCGCACGGCACCCGTACACACGTGCGCTGCTGGAGGTCGTCCCCGAGCTCGATACCGACCGATCCCTGCCGCTGCGGACGATCCCCGGACGCCCACCGGCGCCGGGCGCCTTCCCCGTCGGCTGCGCCTACGCCGACCGCTGCCCGCTCGCGACCGCCGTCTGCCGCGAGAAGGACCCCGCGCTCGTCGCCGACGACGCCGGGCGCCGCGTGGCCTGCTGGCACCCCGTGACGGCGACGCCCGCGCCGGTCCGTGAAGAGGAGGCCGTCCGATGAGCGCACTGCGCTTCGAGCACGTGAGCGTGCGGTACGGATCGCACCGGTCCGGGCTGACGGCCGTGGACGATGCGACGCTAACCGTGCCCTCCGGTTCCGTCGTGGGCCTGGTCGGCGAATCGGGCTCGGGCAAGTCGACCCTCGCGCGCGCCGCCATCGGCCTCGCCCCGATCAGCGAGGGCGCCATCACGCTCGACGGCGCGGACGTGCGCTCCTTCCGTCGCCGTCGCCCCATCCAGATGGTGTTCCAGGATCCGTTCTCCTCGCTCGACCCGCGGATGACCATCGGCGAGTCGATCGCCGAGGCGCTCCCCCGCGACCTGCGCGGGGGCCGAGCCCGCCGCGCCGAGGTCGCCCGCCTGCTCGACCTCGTGAGCCTCGACGCCGACCGGGCCGAGGCCCTCCCCGCCGCCCTCTCCGGCGGGCAGCGGCAGCGGATCGCGCTCGCCAGGGCTCTGGCGGCCCGCCCCGAGGTCGTCATCGCCGACGAGATCACCTCGGCTCTCGACGTCTCCGTGCAGGGCTCCGTGCTCAACCTCGTCCGGGAGCTGCGGGCCGAGCTCGATCTGACGATGCTCTTCATCTCGCACAACCTCTCCGTCGTCCGCTACCTCAGCGACCACATCGCGGTCATGTACCTCGGGCGGATCGTCGAGGTCGGCCCCACCGCGCAGGTGCTCGCAGATCCGCAGCATCCCTACACGCGGGAGCTCCTGCAGGCGGCACCCACCCGCCACGGCGACCTGCTGGCGGTCGACCCGGTCGCTCCGGTCGCCGTGGAACCCGCCGACCCGCACGCGCCGCCCTCCGGCTGCCGCTTCCACCCGCGGTGCCCCATCGGTCCCGTCGCCCGGCCCGACCGGCAGATCTGCGTGCTCTCCGAGCCGACGCGCCCCACCGGACCGGTCGGAGCCGCCTGCCATTTCGCCGGATCTGTGCCGCCACCCCAAAGCGCGGTCCTGCTTTCGGTCACCGCCACAACACCGCCGGCGACCGCAGCCGACACGCTGAACTGACCATCGGATTGGAGTCCTCATGACCCGCGTCACTGTCGACGACCTGCTCGCCCTCCCCACCCCGGAGCAGCCGGCGCTCTCCCCCGACGGCAGCCGCATCGTGTATGCGCTGCGCGGCATCGACCGCGATGCCGACCGCGAGACCCGCGCGCTCTGGCAGGTCGCCGCCACCGGCGGCACCCCGGTCCCGCTCACCCGTGGCACGGCCGATTCGACCCCGGTCTGGAGCCCGGACGGCACGCAGCTCGCCTTCCTCCGCGCCGAGGACGGCCCGGCGCAGGTCTGGCTCCTGCCCGCCGCGGGCGGCGAGGCCCGGGCGCTCACGACCCTGCCGCTGGGTGCCGGAGCCCCGGCATGGAGTCCTGACGGGACCCGCGTCGCCTTCACCGCCCCCGTCGACACCGCAGCGCTGCCCGGCGACGACCGCGACGCCCTGCTCGCCCGCCGCTCCGCCCCCTCGGCGACCGACCGGCTCGGCTACAAGGCCGACGGGGCCGGCGTGCTCGGGACGCTCGTGCAGCAGCTCCACGTCGTCGACGTCGAATCGGGCGCCGTCACGGTCGTCACCCGGGGCCGCTCGCACGCCTCCGACCCCTTCTGGTCGCCGGACGGCACGCTCCTCGCCTTCTCGACGGCGGACGAGGAGGACGCCGACCTCACGATGCGCATCCCGGTCTTCGTCACGTCCGCCGCCGATCCGAACCGGGCACCCTTGCGCATCAGCGCCCCCGGCGTGCAGGCCACCGCGGTCGGCTGGACGCCCGACGGACGACACGTGGTCGCGGCGGGCCGGCTGGACACCGAGATCGGCAACGCCGACCTCCTGCTCTTCCCTGCGGACGGCGACGGCGCGCCGCGGAACCTCACCGCGTCGGCGGACCGCAACGTCATGCCCGGCGGCCCCGGCTACCCCGGGGGCATGCCGCAGTTCGCCGCGGACGGGCGCCTCGTCTTCTGCCTCCGCGACAACGGCTCCTCGCACGTGTACGCCGTCTCCCCCGAGGGCGGAGAGCCGGAGCCGCTGCTCGCCGGGACCGCGAACGTCTCCGGGCTGTCCGTCGCCGGCACGGCGGCGGCGGTGGTGCTCGCCACCCCCGACTCCTTCGGCGACGTCGCCCTGCTCGACCTCTCCGACGGCACGACCACCGTGCGCGCGGAGTACGGCGTCCCTGACATCGACCTCCTCCCGGCGGAGGAGCGCCGGTTCACGATCTCGGACGGTACCGTGGTCACCGGCTGGCTGCGCCGCGACCCTGCGACCGAGGGTCCGCTGCCGCTGCTCCTCGACGTCCACGGCGGCCCGCACAACGCCTGGAACGGGGCCGCCGACCTCATCCACCCGTACCATCAGATCCTCGCGCAGCGCGGCTGGGCGATCCTCACGATCAATCCCCGTGGCAGCGACGGTTACGGCGACGCGTTCTTCTCGGCGGTCTCCGGCGGCTGGGGCGTCGAGGACGCGAAGGACTTCCTGGAGCCGATCGACCAGCTCGTCGCGGAAGGCCTGGCCGACCCGGCGCGCCTTGCCGTGACCGGCTACAGCTACGGCGGGTTCATGACCTGCTTCCTCACCTCGCGCGACGACCGCTTCGCGGCGGCCGTCGCCGGCGGCGTCGTCACCGATCTGCTGTCGATGGGCGGCACGTCGGACTTCGGACACCATCTCTCCGCCAAGGAGAACGGCGGCCTGCCCTGGCGCGACCGCGAGAAGATCGCCGCGCAGTCGCCCTACACCCACGTGGACCGGGTGCAGACACCCACGCTGATCCTGCAGGGTGCCGCCGACGACCGCTGCCCGGTGGGTCAGGCCGAGCAGTGGTTCACGGCGCTCCGCGAACGCGGCGTCCCGACGCGGCTGGTGCTGTACCCCGGGGGATCCCACCTGTTCCTCCTGTCCGGGCCGCCCTCCCATCGGGCCGACTACTCGCAGCGGGTCGTCGACTGGGTCGAGCAGTACGCCCCTGCGGCGGGGAAGCCCATCCGTCCGCGGCTGGACGCCCGGCACTGGCAGCAGCGGCTGAGCACGCTGGCCGCCGCGCACAAGGTCCCCGGCGCCACCCTCGGCATCCTCCGGCTGGGCGAGGAGCCCGTCTACGCCCACCACGGCATCCTGAACGTGCGCACGGGCATCGAGACCACCGACGACTCGCTCTTCCAGATCGGCTCGATGGGGAAGGTGTGGACGGCGTCCGCCCTCATGCGGCTCGTCGACGAGGGCCGACTCGATCTCGACACCCCGGTCGTGGAGTACGTGCCGGAATTCGTCTCCTCCGACCCGGAGGTCACCCGGACGGTCACCATGCGGCACCTTCTCAGCCACACCAGCGGCATCGACGGCGACGTGTTCACCGACACCGGCCGCGGCGACGACACCCTGGAGAAGTACGTCGCGCATCTGGACGGCGTCGCGCAGAACCACCCCCTCGGCGCCACGATGTCGTACTGCAACGCGGGCTTCGTCCTCGCCGGACGCGTGATCGAGAAGATCACCGGCACGACGTGGGACCAGGCCATGCGCGACCTGCTCTACGAGCCCCTCGGCCTCACCCACTCCTGCACGCTGCCGGAGGAGGCGGTCATGTTCCGCACCGCCACCGGGCACACCGAGATCGGCGACGACGGCCCCGTGCTCGCTCCGGCGTGGATGCTGCCGCGGTCGATGGGCCCGGCCGGGTTGATCAACTCCACCACCGCCGACGTGCTCGCCTTCGCCCGCATGCACCTGGAGAACGGTCTCGCCGCCGACGGCACGCGGGTGCTGTCCGAGGAGAGCGTGCGCCGGATGCAGCAGCACGAGGTCGATGTCCCCGACCCCTACTCCCTCGGCGACAGCTGGGGCCTCGGCTGGATCCTCTTCGACTGGGACGGGCGCACGCTCATCGGCCACGACGGCAACACCATCGGGCAGTCGTCGTTCCTGCGGATCCTCCTGGACGAGCAGATCGCGGTCACGCTGCTGACCAACGGCGGCAACACCCGCGACCTGTACGACGAGCTCTTCGACGAGATCTTCGCCGAGCTCGCCGACCTCCATCTGCCCACCGGTCTCACCCCGCCCGCAGAACCGTACGTCGACGACTTCTCCGCCTTCGAGGGCGTCTACGACCGCTCCGGCGTCCGCACCGAGATCTTCCGCGACGAGGAGGGGCTGCGCATGCGCACCACGCTGAACGGCCCGCTGGCCGCGCTGCTGCCCGATCCGGTGGAGGAGCACGCCCTCGTGCCCGTGCGCAGGAACGAGTTCGTGATGCGCGCGGAGGGCGAGCAGGCGTGGCATCCCGTCGTCTTCTACTCGCTGCCCACCGGCGAACAGTACCTGCACCACGGCGTCCGTGCCGCACCGAAGGTCTCGTGATGCCGGTGCAGGCGGCCGCCGACCTCGCGGTGGTCCTGGCCGACATCGACACCCTGCTCGCATGCGAGTCGCCGTCGGACGACCGCGCCGCGGTAGCCCGGAGCGCCGAGGTCGTGGCCGCGCTCGGCGAACGGCTGCTGGGGGTCGCACCCGAGCGGATCGTGATCGACGGGCGCACGCACCTGCGGTGGCGCTTCGGCCGAGGACCGGCCGCGGTCCTGGTGCTCGGACACCACGACACGGTCTGGCCGCTCGGCTCCCGCGATCGGTTGCCGTCCGGGATCGCCGACAGCGTGCTGCGCGGCCCGGGGTGCTTCGACATGAAGACCGGCGTCGTGATGGCGCTGCACGCGGTGGCGGCGCTGGACGACCGCTCCGGGGTGACCATCCTGCTCACGGGCGACGAAGAGCTCGGATCGCCGAGTTCCCGGCAGCTCATCGAGGACGAGGCGCGCGGATGCCGCGCGGCCTTCGTGCTGGAGGCCGCCGCGGAGGGCGGCCATCTGAAGACCGCGCGCAAGGGCGTCTCCCTGTACCGGGTGCACGTCACGGGACGAGCGGCGCATGCGGGGCTGGAGCCGGAACGCGGCGTCAACGCCGGGATCGCGGCGGCGCATCTGCTCCTCGCGGCCGCGGCGCTCGGTGACCCCGCGCGCGGCACGAGCGTGACGCCGACGCTGTTGGCGGCGGGGACCACGACGAACACCGTGCCCGCCACGGCGGAGTTCGCGGTGGACGTCCGCGCCTGGACCGTCGCCGAGCAGGAGCGCGTGGACGCCGCGCTGCGTGCGCTGACGCCGCGGCTGGCCGGCGCGACCGTGCGGATCGAGGGCGGCCCGAACCGCCCGCCGCTGGAGGCGGCGCTCTCCGCCGAGCTGTTCGCGCGCGCATCCGCCATCGCGGCGAGCGCCGGGCTGACGCCGTTCGACGGTGTGGCGGTCGGCGGAGCCTCGGACGGCAACTTCACCGCCGGCATCGGCGTCCCGACGCTCGACGGGCTCGGCGCCGTGGGCGGCGGGGCGCACGCCGAAGACGAGCACGTGATCGTCGCGCTGATCCCGGAGCGCCTCCTGCTCCTGGAACGGCTGCTGCAGGAGCAGCGGTCCGAGGCGTCGACACCGGGGGAAGGGCGATGACCATGGCGGAGACCGACACCGGCACGGGCGCGATCGCCGCTGCCGCCGCGAGTGCCTCTGCCGCCGCGAGCGCGGCGGGAGTCTCGATCCGGCTCCTCGACGACGTCGAGGACTTCACCCGCGTCTCTGAGCTCTTCCAGAGCATCTGGACGAAGCAGGGCGAGGCCTCCCCCGTCAACGTCGAGACGCTGCGCGCGCTGTCGAAGGCCGGAAGCTACGTCGGCGGCGCGTTCGACGGGCACGAACTCGTCGGCGCCTGCTTCGGGTTCTTCGCCTCGCCCGGTCGGCGCGCCCTGCACAGCCACATCGCCGGGGTGTCCGGACGGATGCGGGGACGCAGCGTGGGTTTCGCGCTCAAGGTGCACCAGCGCGCCTGGGCGCTGTCCGAGGGGCTCGAGGAGATCTCCTGGACGTTCGACCCGCTCATCAGCCGCAACGCGCACTTCAACCTCGTGAAGCTCGCGGCCGAGCCCACCTCGTACCATCGCAACTTCTACGGGCACATGGCGGACGCGCTCAACGGTGCGGACGACACGGATCGCATGCTCGTCACCTGGTACCTGCACGATCCGCGGGTGGTGGCCGCGGCCGGGGGTGCCCCCGGGGCGCCGGATCCGTCTGCGGCGGACGCGGTGCCGCTGCTGTCCGTCGGCGACGACCTCGCCCCGCTGCTCACCCCCACCGACGCCCGTCTGGTACGCGTCGCCCTCCCCCGCGACATCGAGGCGCTCCGGCTCCGTGACCCTGATCGTGCGACGCGGTGGCGGCTCGCCCTGCGTGCCACGCTCGGCGATCTGCTCGACGCCCGGGGGCGCGTGCTCTCGTTCGACCGATCGGGGGCCTACACCATCGACAGAGGAGAACAGGGATGAAGCTCACCGGATTCGAGCTGCGCGTGATCGAGATGCCGCTGGTGTCGCCGTTCCGCACGTCGTTCGGCGTCCAGACCGTGCGGGAGGCGCTGCTCGTGCGCGCCGTGTCCGACGAGGCGGAGGGCTGGGGCGAGGGCGTGGCGATGAACGACCCGCTCTACTCCTCGGAGTACGTCGAGGCGAGCGTCGACGTCATCACCCGCTTCCTCCTCCCCGCCCTGGCCGGAGTGCGCGACCTCGATGCGGCCGGGGTCGCCCCGGCACTCGCACCGTTCAAGGGCCACCGCATGTCGAAGGCCGCGGTGGAGCTGGCTGTGCTCGATGCCGAGCTGCGCGCGACGGGAGTGCCGTTGTCGCGCGAGCTCGGCGCCGTCCGCGACCGTGTCGACTGCGGGGTCTCGGTCGGCATCATGGACTCGATCCCGGAACTGCTCGACGCGGTCGCCGGGTACCTCGACGAGGGGTACGTGCGCATCAAGCTGAAGATCGAACCGGGCTGGGACATCGAGCCCGTGCGTGCGGTACGCGAGCGCTTCGGCGACGACGTGCTGCTGCAGGTCGACGCGAACACCGCGTACCACCGCGGCGACGCCCGCCATCTCGCGCGGCTCGACCCCTTCGACCTGCTCCTCATCGAACAGCCCCTGGACGAGGAGGACCTGCTCGGCCACGCCCAGCTGGCGAAGAGCATGACCACGCCGATCTGTCTCGACGAGTCCATCGTGTCCGCGCGGGCCGCGGCCGACGCCATCGCGCTCGGAGCCTGCTCGATCGTCAACATCAAGCCGGGACGGGTCGGGGGCTACCTGGAGGCCCGCCGCATCCATGACGTCTGCGCGGCCAACGACATCCCGGTGTGGTGCGGCGGCATGCTCGAGACGGGCATCGGACGAGCGGCGAACGTGGCCCTCGCGGCGCTGCCGGGCTTCACCCTCCCCGGGGACACGTCGGGCTCCGGCCGCTACTACTCTCGCGACATCACCGACCCGTTCGTCGTCGAGGACGGCACGCTCACGGTGCCCACGGGGCCCGGGATCGGCGTGACCCCGCACCAGGACGCCCTCGATGACGTCACCGTACGCACGGAGTGGATCACGTTCTAGCGGACGAGGCGACACCCCCGGGTCTGTTCGGGGCGACGAAGAATCGCTACTCTTTCGTCGTGCCCCACAGATCCGAGGCCGTTGCCCGGCCCCTAGCCTGGGCCTCGTGCTCATGTCCGTGACGACACGTCCGCGCGCCAGCCTCGGCCGCGTGATCGAAGACCTCGGCACCACCCTGCTCGAGGTCGTCGGCGGTGCCGTCGACGACGACGTCGTGATCGAGACCGTCGTCATCCACGACGTCCTCGACGACGCGATGCCGCTGCGCGGAGCCCTCGTGCTCGGGGTCGGCCTCAGCGAGCCCGAGGAGGTGGCGACGCTGCTGGACACGCTGGGGCAGCAGGGGGCGGCCGCCCTCGTCCTCCGCGCCCCGGTCCGGACCGAGCCCGTGCTCCGCGAAGCCGCGACCGTGACCGGCGTCCCCGTGCTCGCCCTCACCCGCGGCGCTTCATGGGCGCAGCTCGCCGCGATGCTGAGGTCGCTCATCGCGGAAGGGGATGTCGGCGACCAGGCGGCCACGACGCTCGGCGGCATGCCGTCCGGCGATCTGTTCGCTCTCGCCAACGCCATCGCGACGCTGCTCAACGCCCCCGTCACGATCGAGGACCGGAGCTCTCGCGTCGTCGCGTTCTCGGGGCGACAGGACGAAGCGGACCCGGCCCGGATCGAGACGGTCCTCGGGCGTCAGGTCCCCGAGCGCTTCGCCCGCCAGCTCGAGGAGCGAGGCGTCTTCCAGGCGCTGTACCGCAGCGAGGATCCCATCCACGTCGGGCCCGTCCACAACACCGAGGGGCTCCCGTCCTACCCGCGGGTCGCGCTGGCCGTCCGCGCCGGTGACGAGATCCTCGGCTCCATCTGGGCGGCGGTGCAGGAGCCTCTGGCGCCCGACCGCGTTCGCGCGCTGAAGGACTCCGCCGGCCTCGTCGCCTTGCACATGCTGCGGCTCCGGGCGGGCGCCGACGTCGAGCGGCGGCTGCGTGCCGACCTCCTCGCCACGATCCTGGAGGGCGGCCCCGGGGCGGCCGACGCCGTGTCGCGGCTGCGACTCGACGACCACCGCTGCGTCGTGCTCGCGTTGTCCGCGGTCGAGCAGCCGGACGACGATCCGTCCGCCGGAGCCCGCCGCATCGCCGAGCGCCACCGGGTCGCCGACGCGTTCGCCGTGCATCTCGGCGCCGTGTACCTCCGCTCCGCCGTGGCGCTCATCGGCGATGTCGTGTACGCGGTCGTCGCCCTGCGGCCGGAGACGGGGACCGCGGAGGGCGTGGGCGATGCGGACGCCAGAGCCGCCCGCGTGGCCACCGACTTCCTCGGCCGCCTCGGCGCCGCCGAGGACATCCGCATCGGCGTGGGGACCGTGGCCCCCGACGCCTCCGGGATCCCCGCCTCCCGGGCCAACGCCGACCGGGCGCTGCGGGTGGGGCGGCACGCCTCCTCTGCGGAGCCGGTGGCCCTGTTCACGGCCGTGCAGATGGAGGCCCTCCTCGTCGAGCTCGGCGACCTCGTCCGCGCGCGCGGTGACCAGCCCACCGGTCCGGTCGCGAAGCTGCTCGCGCAGGACCGCGAACGAGGGACGCACCTGGTCGAGACCCTTCGGGCCTGGCTCGACGCCTTCGGCGACGTCGCCGTGGCCTCAGCCCGCGTCTACACGCATCCGAACACGTTCCGCTATCGGCTGCGCCGGCTCGCGGAGATCGGCGGGATCGATCTGTCCGACCCGGACGCGCGTTTCTCGGCGATGGTGCAGCTGCGCCTGCTCGCCCCGGAGTCCTGAGCCCGACGGCGGGGCCTCTCCGCCCGCCCCGGTACGGACCAGGGCGGGCGGCCGGGGAGCTCGTGGCTCCGCCGCTGTTCGTCCCTCCCGACGACTCGTGACCCATGGGGGAACGCCGCAGGCGTCCGCTCGTGACCGACACCCTGCGTATGTGACAATCAGTTGAACAGACGACGATCGATCAGACCAGAGCCGGAATCCTGGTTGATCGATCTGACCAATCCACCACGGGCGGGGACGATGACGGTGAACGATATGGCCACTCTGCTCGACGCGACCGATCGCCGTATCCTCGCCGTGCTCGACACCGACCCGCGACGTCCGGTCGCCCTCATCGCTCAGGACCTGGGTCTCGCCCGTGGGACCGTGCATGCGCGCCTCGAACGCCTGGAGTCGAGCGGCCGACTGCGCCCGCACAGCGCCCGTGTCCTCCCCGCGGCACTCGGCCGCGGCGTGGCGGCATCGATCCTCGTGGAGCTGGACCAGCATCAGATCACCGCCGCCATCGAGGCGCTCAGCCGCATCCCCGAGGTGCTGGAGTGCTTCGCCCCCGCCGGGGACACCGACCTGCTCCTGCGCGTCGTCGCGACCAGCCCCGACGACCTCTACCGCGTGGCCGAAGTCGTGCGTCTGTGCCCCGGCATCCTGCGCACGTCGACGAGCCTGTTCCTCCGTGAGGTCATCCCGTATCGCGTGAGTGCGCTCCTGCAGGCGGAGTGAGCGGGGCCGCGCGTGTGACGGGACCCGCGCGTGAACGCGCCAGGGCTCAGCCGATGATGCGGGCTCCGGGCACGGCGCCGTGCACGTGCAGCGGATCGAGACCACCCTCGCGGAGGGCCGTCTGCACCGCCTGCGCGGACTCGGGATCCGCGCAGAGGAGGGCCACGGTCGGCCCCGAGCCGGACACGAGACCGTGCAGCGCACCGGCCGCGACCCCGCGTTCGATGGTCTGCGCGAGATCCGGTCGCAGGTCGAGCGCGGCCGCCTGGAGATCGTTGTGGAGCGCGTCGGCGAGCTGCCAGGCGTCTCCGGTCCGCAGCGCCTGCAGCACCGGGATCGGCACGTCCAGCGAGAGCGGCGGATCGTCGGCGAGCGCCCCCTCCTCCTCGCGCAGCTCGTCGAGCCGGGTGTACACGGCGGGCGTGGACAGCCCCTCCTCGCTGGTCACCAGCAGCCAGTCGAAGCGGCCACGGGCGAGAGCCGGGTTCAGCTGATCGCCGCGGCCGGTGCCCACGGCGGTGCCGCCGTGCAGCGCGAAGGGGACATCCGCACCGAGCCGGGCCGCGAGATCGTGCAAGCGGGCCGCGGAGAGTCCCGTGCCCCACAGTGCGTCGCAGGCGACCAGGGCGGCCGCGGCGTCCGCGGAGCCCCCGCCCATGCCACCGGCGACGGGGACGCTCTTGCGGATCTGCAGCGCCACGCCGCCCGGGTGATCCGTCGCCATCGCCAGCAGCTTGGCGGCCCGCATCGCGAGGTTCCGGTCGTCGAGCGGCACCGAGCCGTCATCCTCCACCCCGGTCACCGTGATCGAGAAGTCGTCGGCGTCCCTGGCGATCACGTCCTCATACAGCGACACCGCCTGGAAGACCGTCGCGAGGGCGTGATAGCCGTCGTCATGGCGCCCGCCGACACCGAGGTAGACGTTGATCTTCCCCGGCGCGCGCACGTGCACGGACCCGGAGGACGCGGCGAGGCTCATGAGCGGATCACAGGTCCGACGAGGTCGCCCACAGGTTGACGTCGATGGCGCCCGCGAGCTCGTCGATGCGGCGGAGCTCCTCGTCGGTGAACGCGGGACCGTCGAGCGCGGCGAGGTTCTCGTCGAGCTGCTCTGTGCGCGACGCGCCGATGAGCGCCGAGGCGACGACCGGGGTGCGCAGCGTCCACTGCAGCGCGAGCTGCGCGAGCGACTGCCCCCGGCCCTGCGCGACCTCGTTCAGCGCACGGAGCGTCTCGACGGCCTCGTCGGTCAGCTTGCCCTTCGGCAGCGAACCCCGCTGCTGCGCGCGCTCGGCCGTGCCGTCGCCGAGGTACTTGTCGGTGAGGAGGCCCTGGGCGAGCGGGGTGAAGGCGATGGCGCCGAGGCCCGACTCCTCCAGGGTCTGCGTGAGGCCGTCCTCGATCCAGCGGTTGAGGATCGAGTAGGCCGGCTGGTGGATGACGAGCGGCGTCCCCAGCTCCTTCGCCACGGCAACGGCCTCGGCCGTGCGCTCGGCGCTGTACGAGGAGATGCCGACGTACAGCGCCTTGCCCTGGCGCACCAGGGTGTCGAGCGCCCCGACCGTCTCGGCGATCGGGGTGACCGGGTCGACGCGGTGCGAGTAGAAGATGTCGACGTAGTCCAGCCCCATGCGGGTGAGCGACTGCTCGGCGCTCGCGAGGATGTACTTCCGGCTCGCGTAGTCGCCGTACGGTCCGGGCCACATGTCCCAGCCGGCCTTCGACGAGATGATCAGC
This sequence comes from Microbacterium sp. NPDC091676, assembly GCF_044756645.1. Classification (NCBI taxonomy): domain Bacteria; kingdom Bacillati; phylum Actinomycetota; class Actinomycetes; order Micrococcales; family Microbacteriaceae; genus Microbacterium; species Microbacterium sp. NPDC091676. Next base: position 181,501 of record NZ_JBIVTI010000002.1, read on the forward strand.
TCGTCGCGGTACGGACGCAGGTCCTCCGCGAAGATGCGGCCGAAGTTCTTCTCCGCCGAGCCGTACGGCGGGCCGTAGTTGTTCGCCAGGTCGAAGTGGGTGATCCCGTTGTCGAACGCGTGGCGCAGGAGCGCCCGCTGGTTGTCGAGCGGGATGTTGTCGCCGAAGTTCCACCAGAGCCCGAGCGAGATCGGGGGGAGGTACAGGCCGGAGGCGCCGACCTGACGGTAGGCGAACCGTCCGTAGCGGCCCTCGTCGGCAGCGTACGGGCGGTGCAGTTCGGGGACGTCGGGGCGGAAGCGGGGGGAGTCGGTCACGGTGCCAGATTAGCCGCTGACGCCCGAACCCTCGATCGCCGTTGCGTGCTGGGCGATCCGCTGGTAGTCGTCGACCGTCAGGTCCTCCCCGCGGGCGGTCGGCGCGACGCCGGCCGCGGTCAGCACCTCGGTCGCCGCGGCGGAGCTGCCGAAGATGCCGGAGAGGGCCTGCCGCAGCATCTTGCGTCGCTGGTTGAAAGCCGCGTCGACGATGGCGAAGGTGCGCCGGCGCTCCTCCACCGGGCCGCGCTCGCCCTCGGAGCGGTCGAAGCCGACGAGGAGACTGTCCACGTTCGGCACCGGCCAGAAGACCTGGCGGGAGACGGTGCCGGTGAGCTTCCACTCGCCGTACCAGGCGGCCTTGACGCTGGGCGAGCCGTAGATCTTCGAGCCGGGTTTCGCGGCGAGGCGCTCGGCCACCTCCGCCTGCACCATCACGACGCCCCGCTGCAGGTACGGGAAGGTCTCCAGGAAGTGCAGCAGGACGGGCACCGACACGTTGTACGGCAGGTTCGCGACGAGGACGGTCGGCTCCCCCGGCAGCTCCGTGACGCGGAGCGCATCGGCGTCGACCACTGTCAGCATCCCCTCCGGCACGCCGTGCTCGTCGGCGGTCTGCGGCAGGCGGGCGGCGAGCCGGTGGTCGATCTCCACCGCGGTGACCGCAGCCCCGGCCTCGAGGATCGCGAGGGTCAGGGACCCGAGTCCCGGTCCGACCTCGACCACTCGCTCCCCCGGCTGCACGCGGGCGGCCTGGACGATCTTGCGGACGGTGTTGGCGTCGACGACGAAGTTCTGTCCGAGCTTCTTGGTGGGGGTGACATCGAGCTCGGCGGCCAGACGGCGGATCTCGGTGGCCCCGAGCAACGTGACGGTCATGCACCCATTCTCCCGGATGACGAGCCGTGCCCGGATCCTGGGTGGGTTCCTGGGTGATGTCCGTGATCATCGCTATCCTTCGGGGGTGCCCTCCCTCGGTGAACTGATCGCTCCGCGGCGCCTGGGCAGGGACTTCCGCTGGCTGCTCGCGTCGTCGTGGACGAGCAACATCGGAGACGGCGTGGCGCTGGCCGCCGCTCCCCTGCTCATCGCGTCGATGACGTCGTCGCCGATCCTCGTGGCCTCCGGCGCCATCCTGCAGTTCCTGCCGTGGCTGCTCTTCGGCCTGCACGCGGGGGCCATCGCCGACCGCTTCGATCGGCGGCGCCTGGTGATGACCGCCAACGCCGTGCGCGCCGTCGTGCTCGCGGCGCTCTGCGTGTTCCTCGTGACGGGAACCGCGAACATCGGGATCGTCCTGGCGGTCGCGTTCCTCTACGGCACCGCGGAGGTCTTCGTCGACACCGCGGGGAGCACGCTGCTGCCGATGCTCGTGAAGCCGGCCGACCTCGGCATCGGGAACGCCCGCCTGCAGGCCGGCTACCTCGTCGCCAACCAGTTCGCCGGACCGCCGCTGGGCGCGTTCCTGTTCGCCGCCGGGAGCGCGTGGCCGTTCCTCGTCGAGGTGCTGTGCGTGACGCTTGCGATCGTCCTGATCTCCCGCATGGCGCGCACGCCCGTCCCACCGCGGGAGACCGAGACCCACCCGCCGGTGCACACCGACATCGCGGAGGGGCTGCGCTGGCTATGGCACAACCCGCCGGTGCGGATGCTCGTGCTCATCATCCTCGTCTTCAACGTGACCTGGGCCGCGCCCTGGGGCGTGCTCGTGCTCTACGCCACCGAGCACCTGCAGATGGGGCCCGTGGGCTACGGCGCCCTCACCACGGCGTCCGCGGCGGGCGGCATCCTCGCGACGCTGAGCTTCGGCTGGCTGGAGCGGCACGTGTCGTTCGCGAGCCTGATGCGCATCGTCCTGTCGCTCGAGGTGCTCATGCACCTCGCGTTCGCCCTGACCACCACGGGCGCGGTGGCCCTCGTCATCATGTTCTTCTTCGGGGCGTACGCCTTCGTGTGGGGCACGATCTCCACGACCGTCCGGCAGCGGCTCGTCCCCGCGTCCCTGCAGGGGCGCGTCGCCTCAGTCAACATGGTCGGCGTCTTCGGCGGCATGATCGTCGGCCAGGCCCTCGGCGGCGTCATCGCGCAGACCTGGGGCCTGACCGCGCCCTGGTGGTTCGCCTTCGGCGGAGCGGCGATCACCCTGGTGCTGGTGTGGAAGCCCATCTCGCACATCGTCAGTGCGAAGCCGGTCGCCGAGACGGGGCCGGAGGACGTCGAGCCGGAGGGTCAGTCGGCGAACGAGCCGTAGACCCGGAGGGTGTTCTCGGCGAGCTGCGCGGCGAGCTCGTCCACGTCCAGGTCGAGCTCCGCGGCCAGGAAGCGCACCGTGAGCGGCACGAGGTACGGCGCGTTCGGGCGGCCCCGCAGCGGGACCGGCGTGAGGAACGGAGCGTCCGTCTCGACGAGGAGGCGGTCCAGCGGGGTGACTTTCAGCGCGTCGCGCAGGTTCTGCGCGTTCTTGAACGTCACGTTGCCGGCGAACGACAGGTAGTAGCCCGCGTCGGCGCACACCCGGGCCATCGCCTCGTCCCCCGAGAAGCAGTGGAACACCGTGCGTTCGGGGGCACCGACCCGCGCCAGCGTCTCCAGCACGGCCTCGTGCGCATCCCGGTCGTGGATCTGCATCGCGATGCCGTGCGTCTTCGCGAGCGCGATGTGCGCCTCGAAGGAGGCGAACTGCGGCGCACGGCGCTCCGGTTCGGTGCGGAAGAAGTCGAGCCCGGTCTCGCCGATCGCGCGCGTGCGCGGATGCGCGGCGAGCTCGTCGATCACGGCGAGCGCCTCGTCGAGGCGACCCTCCTCCGCGTACGTCGGGGCGTCGTTCGGGTGGATGGCGACCGCGGCGAGGACCCGGGGGTCGGACGCGGCGGCCTCGACCGCCCAGCGGGACGACTCGATGTCTCCGGAGGCCTGCACGACGCCGATGACGCCGACCGCCTCCGCCCGGTCGAGCTGGGTCTTGAGAGACATGGGCTGGTCACCATCGGCGATCTCGAGGTGCGCGTGGTTGTCGTAGACGGGCACCGCGAGGGGTTCCGGGGCCGCCGGATAGGTCCGGTCCTTGCGCCCGTCGCCCGAGCGCTCGCGCACGTAGGTCTCCGCCATGGTGTCCTGCCCCGTCGTCAGGCCGTGGACTCCACGCGCGGGAAGAGCGGCGCGAGGCCGTTGACGCTCGTCCCCGGCTTCAGCACGCCCCAGGAGCCCGCCTCGCGGATCGGCTGGTCCTGCAGCCGACCCAGGGTCTCCGCGGCGCCGAGCGCGATCCACAGCTTCTCGGTCGACTGCGGCATCACCGGCGACAGCAGCACGGCGAGCGCCCGCAGCCCCTCGGCGCAGGTGTAGAGCACGGTGCCCAGACGCTCCCGCTGGTCCTCGTCGCGGGCGAGCGCCCACGGCTCGTTCTCGGTGATGTACCCGTTGAGCGCGTCGACGATGGTCCAGATCGCGGAGATCGCCTCGTCGATGCGGAACTGGCCGATCGCCGCGTCCGCCTTCGTCGCGGCGTCCGCCACGATCCTCTGGATCGCGAGGTCGGCCGCGGTGTACTCGGCCGCCGGCGGCACGATGCCCTCGAAGTACTTCTCGATCATCGCGGTCGTGCGCGAGGCGAGGTTGCCGAAGCCGTTCGCGAGCTCGGCCTGGTACCGCGCGGACAGGTCCTCCCAGGAGAACGATCCGTCCTGACCGAACGCGATCGCGGACAGGAAGTAGAAGCGGTACGCGTCGGAGCCGAAGACGTCGGTGATCTCGGTCGGCGCGATGCCGGTGAGCTTCGACTTCGACATCTTCTCGCCGCCCACCAGCAGCCAGCCGTGTGCGAACACGCCCTTCGGGACGTCGAGCCCCGCCGCCATCAGCAGCGCGGGCCAGATGACGGCGTGGAAGCGCAGGATGTCCTTGCCGACCACGTGGTAGGCGGGCCAGCGGCGCGCGAAGGTCTCCTCGTCGGAGCCGTAGCCGACGGCCGTGGCGTAGTTGAGCAGCGCGTCGACCCACACGTAGATGACGTGCGACTCGTCCCACGGCAGCGGGATGCCCCAGTCGAAGGTCGAGCGGGAGATCGAGAGGTCCTTGAGGCCCTGGCTCACGAACGAGACGACCTCGTTGCGCGCCGAATCGGGACGCACGAAGTCGGGCTCGGTCTTGTAGAGCTCGAGCAGGCGGTCCTGGAACTCGCTGAGCTTGAAGAAGTAGTTCTTCTCCTGCAGCAGCTCCAGCGGCTTCGAGTGGATGGCGCAGACCTTCAGCCCCTCGAAGGGACCCGTGCCGTCGACGATCTCCGACTCCGGCTTGAACTCCTCGCAGCCCACACAGTAGAGCGCCTCGTACTCGCCCGCGTAGATGTAGCCGCGGTCGTACAGACGCTGGAAGAACGTCTGCACGTTGGTCTCGTGCCGCTCCTGCGTGGTGCGGATGAAGTCGTCGTTCGCGACGTCGAGGGTCTTCAGCAGCGGGAACCAGCTCTCGCTGACGAGCTTGTCGACCCACTCCTGCGGGGTGACGCCGTTGGCGGCCGCGGCCCGCAGCATCTTCTGACCGTGCTCGTCGGTGCCCGTCAGCATCCAGGTGTCGTCGCCCGCCTGGCGGTGCCACCGTGCGAGGGTGTCGACGGCCACCGTCGTGTACCCGTGACCGATGTGCGGCACATCGGAGGGGTAGTAGATGGGCGTGGTGATGTAGAAGGAGTCGCCAGCGGGCATGGGGACAATTCTAGGTGCCCCCATGCCCGTGGTTACGCCGTGCGGCTCGTCAGAGCCCATTGCGGCGGGCGACCTCGCCGAGCCAGGCCAGCGAGGGCTTCGGGAACCGCTCGAAGGTCTCGTGGTCGAAGCCGATGAGACCGAACGTCGGCCGGAATCCACTCGCCCATTCGTAGTTGTCCAGCGCGCTCCAGTGCTGGTAGGCGCGGACCTCGATGCCGTCGCTGATGGCGCGGTGCAGACCCTCCAGCGCGCCCTGCGTGTAGGCGATGCGGCGGGTGTCGTCGGCCGTGGCGATGCCGTTCTCCGTGACGAGCACGGGGACACCGCCGCTGCGCTCCCACGCGCTGCGCACGCCCAGCTCGAGGGCCTCGGGGAAGAACTCCCAGCCCGTCAGCGTCGTCTCCACGTCGGGCGACACCGGCAGCGGTCCCTCCGGGCCGATGAACGTGCGGGTGTAGGCCTGCACGCCCACGAAGTCGTCCCCGGCGGACTGCTCCAGGTACCAGTGGTCGCGCGGGTCGCCGTACGTCGCGAGCATCTCGTCCGCGCCGGGCTCGCCGGTGGAGTGGAAGGCCTGGGTGGCGATCGTCCAGCCCGCCTGCACCCCGGGCACCGTGTGCAGGATCTCGGACGCCCGCCGGTGGGCCGTCAGCAGGGTGTCCGCGACGCCGAGGTCGGGGTTCGGCAGGCCGTAGGCGACGAGGTTCGCCGCGTCCTCGCCCCCGGCGAGCATCGCCGCGATGTTGGGTTCGTTGATCGTGCACACGTAGCGCACGCCGTCGAGGATCGGCAGCACGGTCTCCACGTAGCGGGAGAACAGGTCCACCGCGTCGTCGGCACGCCAGAAGCCGTCCTTCTGGAACCACTGCGGCACCGTGAAGTGCATGAGGGTGACCGTCGGGTCCAGCCCGTTCTCTCTGGCGGTGTCGATCATCCGGCGGTAGTGGTCGAGCATCGCCCGCGAGACGAACCCGCGCTCCGGCTCGATCCGCGCCCACTCGACCGAGAACCGGTAGGAGTTCAGCCCGGCCTCGGCGAGCAGCCGCATGTCCTCCGGGTAGCGGTGGAAGTGGTCGGCGGCGTCACCGGAGGGTTCGACCATGGTCGAGTCGGGCGCGTGTTCCATCGCCCACCAGTTGCTCGTGGTGTTGTTGCCCTCCACCTGGTGGGCGGCGGTCGCGGCGCCCCAGAGGAAGCCGTCGGGGAATGCGAGCACGGATGCGCTCCTCTCTCTTTCTTGCAGTCGTCCGGCGCGCGTCAGCGGGCGCGGGCGGGGTTCGGCACGGCGTCGAGCAGTTCGACCGTGTACGGGTCCTCCGGATGCTGCAGCACCTGCGAGGTCTCGCCCCGCTCGACGACGCGGCCGCTGTTGAGCACGAGGATGTTCTCGGTGACGAGCCGCGCGCTCAGCAGATCGTGGGTGATGTAGAGCATGCTGATGCCCCACCGTTCGCGGAGGTCCTCCAGCAGCGCGAGCACGCCGGCGCGGAGCGACACGTCGAGCATCGACACCGGCTCGTCCGCGATGAGCACCTGCGGGTCGCTCGCGAGCGCCCTGGCGATCACCACGCGCTGCCGCTGCCCGCCGGAGAGCTGGTGCGGCAGCTTGGCGGCGAACTGCTCGACGGGCGTCAGGCCCACCGTCTCCAGCAGTTCGAGCACGCGGGCCCTGGCCTCCGCCCCGCGCAGGCTCGTGTAGTTCACGACGGGACGGGTCAGGGCGTACTCGACGGTGCGCAGCGGGTTCAGGGCCGCGTACGGATCCTGGAACACCATCTGCACGTCCTTGCGGAGGTCGCGGAGTCCTCGGCGCTTCAGGGCCGCCACATCGACATCGCCGAAGCGGATGCGGCCCGCGGTCGGCTTCTCGACCCCGGTGAGCATCTTCGCGATCGTCGACTTGCCCGAGCCGGAGGCACCGACCAGTGCCAGCGCCTCCCCCGGCTCCAGGCGGAAGGACACGTCGTCGACCGCGACGACCGGATCCTGCCCGCGGCGCGGTGCCGGATAGCGCTTGGTCACGCCGTCCACGACGATCGCGGCATCCGCTCGGCGGGCGTCCCGCGGCGACACGGTCGGCAGGGTCTCGGTGACGTCCGTGCGGCTGCGTCCCTCCCGGCGGCGGGTGCCGAGATCGACGAATCCGGGGATCTCGATCTTCTCGGCGCGCGGGTCGGCGTAGTGGCTCAGCAGCATCCGGGTGTACTCGTCCTGCGGACGGTGCAGGATGTCCTGGCTGGGGGCGTCCTCCACGATGCGTCCCTCGTGCATGACCATCACCCGGTCGGTCGCCTCGAGGACGATGCCGAGGTCGTGGCTGATGAGGATCGCCGTGAAGCGCTCGGACCGCTGCAGCTCCTGGATCGTGTCCATGACCGCGTGCTGGACGAGCACGTCGAGCGCCGTGGTCGGCTCGTCGAACACCATCAGCTGGGGTTCGAGCGAGAGGGCGAGGGCGATCGAGGCGCGCTGCCGCATGCCGCCGGAGAGCTCACCGGGGTACCGGTCGAGCACCTCCGGCTTCAGCCCCACCTTGCCGACGAGCTCCCGCGCCCTGGCCTGGCGCTGCTCGGCGGGCACATGACCGTGCGCGGCGAAGATGTCGCGGAAGTGGTTGCCCACGGTCCGCACGGGGTTCAGCGCGTTCATGCCGGACTGCAGCACCATCGCGAAGCCGCCCTGCCGCTGGCGCCGCAGCTCCTCGGCGTCGAGCTCGCGGATGTCGCGGCCGTCGAAGAGGATGCGGCCGCCGCTGATGCGCGCCGGTGGCTTCTGCAGCCGCGTCAGCGCGAAGCCCAGCGTGGACTTGCCCGAGCCGGACTCGCCGACGAGCCCGACGAACTCGCCGCGCCGCAGCGCGAACGACACGTCGCGCACCGCCGGCACCGGCACCTGGCCCGGGGAGGCGTACTCCACGGACAGCGACTGGACGTCGAGGAGGATGTCGTCGTGCTCCATGGCGCTCATCGGCCCTTCCCTTCGCGCAGGCGCGGATTGGAGATGCCGTCCACGCCGAAGTTGATGAGTGTGAGGCTGAGGGCGAGCAGTGCGATGCACAGACCGGGCGCGAACAGCAGCAGCCACTGTCCGGTGAGCAGGGAGTTGGAGTTCTGCGCCCAGTAGAGCATCGTGCCCCAGCTGACGATGCTGGAGTCGCCGAGGCCGAGGAACTCCAGGCCCGCCTCGGCGAGGATCGCCGCCGTCGCCGCCCCGAAGAGGGTGCCGGCGATGATCGACGTCATGTTCGGCAGGATCTCGCGGAAGACGATCCGCGCCCTGCTGTCGCCGGAGAACTGCGCCGAGGTGACGAAGTCGTTGCCGCGGAGGGACTGGGTCTGGCTGCGCAGCACGCGCGCACCCCACGCCCAGCCCGTCACGACGATCACGGCGATGATCATGAGGATGCCGCCGTTCTGCAGGTAGGCCGCGATCACGATCATCAGCGGCAGGCCGGGGATCACGAGGAACAGGTTCACGATGAACCCGACGACCTCGCCCGCGAACCCGCGCATGTAGCCCCAGCTCAGACCGATCAGCACGGCCACGATCGTGGAGAGCAACCCGGCCGCAAAGCCCACGAGGAGACTGACCTGGGCGCCGTAGATGAGCTGGCTGAGCACGTCCTCCCCCGCGGCGGTCGTGCCGAGCCAGTGCTCCCACGAGGCGTCGGCGTTGCGCGGGAACCCGTTCTCCTTCGGCCCGTAGGGCGCCAGGAGCGGGGCGAACACGGCGACGAGCACGAAGAACGCGAGGAGGCAGAGGCCGATGCGGGCCTTGCCGTTGGACCACAGGGTGCCGACCATGCGGCCGAAGGCGCGCCAGGGGCTGGGCGCAGCGATGCGGGCGGTGGGGACCTTGACGGTCACGGTGCTGGGGGTGGGGTTCGGGGTCGTCATCGGCGAGTCCTCGGGTCGAGAACCCCGTAGAGGATGTCCACGAGGAAGTTGGCGATGAGCACGCTCACGGTGATCATCAGGAAGAGCGCCTGCATGAGCGGGTAGTCCTGCCCGATCACGGCGTTGAAGAGCAGGTAGCCGATGCCCGGGTATCCGAACACCTGCTCGACGAGGATCGAGCCGCCCACCACGCCGCCGAGCGTGAGCCCGAAGCCGGTGAGGTTCGGCAGGATCGCGTTGCGGGCCGCGTAGCGGAGGGCGATCGTGCGACCGCGGAGGCCGTTCGCCTCGCCGAAGGTGATGTAGTCCTCGCCGAGCGTGTTGATCATCGCGTTGCGCATGCCGATGATCCAGCCACCGAGGGAGGTGAGCAGGATCGTCAGGGCGGGCAGGAACGCGTGCCGGACGAGGTCGACGATGAAGTCCCAGGTGAACCCCGGAGTGGTCGTCGCCGAGTAGGCGCCGGTGGTCGGGAACCAGTGCAGCACGTAGCCGAGGAAGAACAGCAGCAGCAGCGCCGTCCAGAAGTACGGGAACGTGCTGAGGAACGACCCGGTCAGCGTGGGCAGCGAATCCAGCCAGGTGCCGCGCCGCCAGGCGGCCATCACGCCGATGAGGGTGCCGATCACGAAGGCGAGGATCGTGACGATGCCGACGAGGCCGAGCGTGTAGGGCAGCGCGGTGGAGACCATGCTCGACACGGTCTGCGGGTAGAACGTGTAAGAGACGCCGAAGTCGAGTCGCACGACCTGGCCCAGGTAGGCCACGTACTGGTCCCACATCGAACCGGTCGGCACCCCGAGCTGCGCCTCGATCGCGGCGCGCGTGGCGTCCGAGACCGGACCGTTCTGGGAGAGCTTCGCGATCGCGGCGTCGGCCGGAGAGCCGGGCATGAGTCGCGGGAGGAAGAAGTTCAGGGTGATCGCGGCCCACAGGGTGAGCACGAACAGGCCGATCTTCTGGAGGACGTACTTCACTGGTCCCCTCCGTCCGTGCGCTTCAGGTGGGTGAAGATCCCCAGCGGCGCCGAGTCGTAGTTCTGCGGGATCATGTACGGGTCTTCCGCGGAGGGCCAGCCGGTGAACTTCGCGTCGTTGAACAGGCCCCAGATGCCGCCGTAGTAGAGGCCGATCACGGGGACCTCCTCGTACACGATGCTCTGCAGCTCGTGCACGATCTCGGTCTGGCGGTCGGGATCGATCGTCGCGCGGAACTCCTCCAGCAGGGCGTCGGCCTCCGGGGAGCGGTAGCGCTCAAAGTTGTTGGTCGTGACCTCGCCGGCCGGCACGTAGAAGTCGCTGGAGAGCAGGCTGTTGTAGGCCTGGTACACGTCGCCGTTGCCCATGCCGCCGATCGCCATCTCGAAGTCGCCGGTGCCGATCGCGCTCTGATACCCGGCGGGCTGCGGGAGCTTGAGCGACACCTTGACGCTGACGTCCGCGAGCTGGCGCTGCACCGTCTGGGCGGCGCGCGTCCAGTCGGAGTAGCCGTTGGCCGTGGTCAGCGAGAAGGCGAGCTGCTCCCCGTCCGGTCCGACGAGCTGGTCACCCTGCAGGGTGTACCCGGACTCGGCGAACGCCGCCAGCGCGGCGTCGTGGTCCTGGGCGAGCATGCCCTGGTCCGGGATCTCCGGGTCGAGGTACTTCTCCTGGTTGGGCAGGATGAGGCCGGTCTGCCCTGCGGGCTGCATGTAGCCCTCGGAGGCGGTCTCCGCGATCTCCTCCCTGTCGAGCGCGAGCGCGATGCCGCGACGGACGTTGACGTCGTCGAAGGGGGCGACCTCGAGGTTGGGCACGAGGGAGATGACGCCGCCCGGCGGGAACCACCAGGTGTTGTCGGGACTCGCCGCCCCCCAGGTGCCCTCGACGTCGGAGATGAAGGAGTAGGCCCAGTCGTAGCCGCGGGTCACGGTGTCGAGCTGGGTGTTCGTGGCCGGCAGGATGATGTGCTCGATCTCGATCTTGTCTGCCTGCCAGTAGTCCGGGTTGCGGTCCATCGAGTACTGCTGGTCGTTGTAGTTGCCGAGCACGAACGGCCCCGTCCCGACCGGGTCCTCGTTGCGCCAGGTGGCCGGGTCCTTCACATCGGCCCACAGGTGCTCGGGCACGATCATGGTCTGCCCGAGGATCGACAGCGAGGGCGCGTCGTCGCTCTGCAGGTGGAACACCACGTCGTCGCCGTCGACCTCGATGCGGTCGATGTGCTGCCACGCGCCCTTGATGTCGAGCGAAGGCTCGTCCTTGATGAGCTGGAACGTGAACGCCACGTCCTCCGGGGTGAGCGCCTCGCCGTCGCTCCACTCCACGCCGTCGCGGACCGTCATCACGATCGTGCGGGCGTCGGGCTGGGTCCACTCGGACGCGAGCCACGGGGTGAGCTCGCCGTCGAGCGGGTTCACCAGGATGAGCGGCTCGTAGATCCACCGTGAGGCCGTCCGGGTGTTCGTGAGGTAGGGGTTGAAGTTCTGCGTGAAGAACGGGTTGCCCTTGTCGGCGTTGATGAGCATCGTGTCGTCGCCGATCGAGGGGTCGGGCTGCGAGCTGATCTGGATGCTGCAGCCGCTGAGCGCGACCGCTGCGGCCGCGAGCCCCACGACGGCGGCGCGGCGCCAGCGTCGGAAGGTGTGCGTCTCTGCCACTGGATGACCTCATGTCGTCTCTGTCATGAAGGGCGCCCCGGGGGGTGGGGAGTCCTGCCGGCCGAAGCCGTACACCAGATTGTAAGCGCATACATTTTGAATCGGCAACCCCGTGGTGAGCCGGGGGTACCTCCGAGGCGGCGCTGTCGCGTCGGCTCAGGAGGGGCGCGTGGAGCTCTCGCGGAGGAGGATCTGGAGCGGCAGACGCGTGGTGAGCGGCGGGGCGTCCGGCTGCTCGAGCCGTCGCGCGAGCACCTGCACCGCCGCGCGCCCGAGCTCGATCATCGGCTGCCGGATCGTGGTCAGCGGGGGCGACACCAGGGTCGCCGCCTCGATGCCGTCGAACCCCGTGACGAGGACGTCGTCCGGCACCCGCACGCCCGCGCCCCGGAACACGTCCATGGCGCCGAGGGCCATCTGATCGTTGGCGGAGATGAGAGCCGCGGGCACGCCGTCGTGCGCGAGCTCCGCCCCCGCCCGACGCCCGGAGGCGCGGGTGAAGTCACCCCGGAGCATGCGTACCGCCGCCGGATCGCGGCCCGCGGCGGCGAGCGCGGTCGACACGCCCTCCCACCGCTGCTCGGCGTCGGGCGAGTCGGCCGGGCCGGCGAGGAAGGCGATCTCCCCCTCCCCGACCTGGGACAGCACGTGGCGGGTCAGCTCCCCCATCGCCTCGACGTTGCTCACCGTGACGTGGTCGTAGGCATCGCCCCGCGGCGGTCCGGACAGCACGACCACCGGGATGCGGCGGGCCAGCCGGGCGAGCACGTCGTCCGGCACGCTGCGGGCGAGCACCATGAGCCCGTCCACACGGCCGGCCATGTCGCGGACGGTGGAGCGGTCGGGATCGTCGCGGCCGACGCCCACCATGAGCACGAACCCCTGCTTCCACGCCTCCAGCTCGGCGCCGCGGAGGACCTCGTCGAGGAACAGCATCGTGGAGTGCGGCGCGTCCTGTTCGTCCGTCACGACCGTGAACGGCGGGCGGGCGGCGGCGGACAGCACGTCGAGAGGCGGAGCGTCCTCGGCGGCGTCGAATCCGGGGAAGTACAGCCCCAGCACCCCGGTCCGGCGTTCCGCGAGACCCCGCGCGCTCCCACTGGGGACGTACCCCAGCGCGGAGACCGCGTCGAGCACCCGCTCGCGGGTCACCGGACGGACGGCCTCCGGCGAACGCAGCACCCGCGACACGGTCGCGATCGACACTCCGGCGCGATCGGCGACGTCGTACACCGTCGCGGCCTTGCTCACGCGGATCTCCTCTCGGTCGCGGTTCTGGTCCAGGTCCTGGTCCTGTTCCTGTCAGCGTAGGACAGTCTCCCCCTCCCCTTGCCCCCCTCCCCTTGCCCCTCCCGCGCGCCGGCGCAGATTCGCGTCGGTGTCGCAGGGATCGAGTCGGTCTCTGCGACACGGTGCATATGTCCGACACGGTGCATATGTCCGACACGGTGCAGACCTGCGACACGGCGCAGATCTGCGAGGGCGTGCCTGGACGGGGCAGGTCAGGGGCGGAGGGCGCGGAGCGCGCCGTGGGGGCGGGAGCTGATCTCGCCGGGCTCGCGCTCGCGGGTCTCGGACCACTGCAGCTCGAGACCGGCCGTGACGAGCAACGGGGACAGGGCGTCGGTGGTCCAGAAGAACGCGGGTGCGACGGCATGCGGGAAGATCACCCGGGGTTCGCCGATGAAGAAGCCGAGGAGCAGGCTCCCGCCGGGGGCGAGCACCCGGGCGAACTCGGCGAACACCTCCGGCAGCTCGGCCGGAGGCGTGTGGATCACGGAGTACCATGCGAGGACGCCGCCGACCGTGCCCGATGCCTGCGGCAGCGTCCGGAACGACCCGTGATGGAACGAGAGGTGCGGATACCGCGCCCGCGCCCCGTGGACGAAGGCCGCAGAGAGGTCGAGCCCCTCGACGTCCCGCCCGGTTCCGGGCTCTGCGCCCTCGTCCCCGTGCAGGAAGGCCGTCCAGTGCCCGGGGCCGCAGCCCGCGTCGAGCAGCCGTCCCGGAGTCTCATCGCGCCACTTCCGGATGAGCTCGCGGTCGCGCGGATCCATCAGCCCCAGGTCTCCCGCGACCTCCCGGTACTCCACGGCCCTCGCGTCGTAGGCACGCGCGACCGAGTCCTCTCCCGCGGGAGGTCGCAGATCCGGGCTCGTGTCGCCCCCGACCCCCGCATCCCTGCGACCCCGGTGCGGATCTGCGACGGGAGTCACCGTGACCGCGCCGCGAGGGCCGCCTGATACAGATCCCGGGAGGACAAGCCCGTCAGGGCCGCGACCTCGGAGGCCGCCTCCTTCAAGCGGGTGCCGTCCGCGACCAGGGCCTGCACCTGGGCGAGGGCGTCCTCCGGGGAGGCCTCCCGCCGCGGCGCCCCCTCGACGACCACCACGATCTCGCCCTTCACGCCGTCGGCGGCCCAGGCGGCGAGCTCGGACGCGGTGCCACGACGGACCTCCTCGTACAGCTTCGTCAGCTCCCGGCACACGGCGATCCGGCGGTCCGCGCCGAAGGCGGCCCCCATGTCGATGAGGGTCGTCGCCAGGCGCGAGGGCGACTCGAAGAACACCATCGTGCGCGGCTCGGCAGCGAGGGCGGAGAGGGTCGCCCGGCGCTCCCCCGGCTTCCGCGGCAGGAACCCCTCGAAGGTGAAGCGGTCCGTCGGCAGCCCCGAGATCGCCAGGGCCATGAGCACCGCGCTGGGCCCCGGGATCGCGGTCACCGTGACCCCCTGCGCCACCGCCTCGGCGACGAGGCCGTACCCCGGATCGCTCACGGTCGGCATGCCCGCATCGCTCAGCACCACGAGGTCGGTCTCCGCGGCGAGCGCGGCCAGTTCCGCGGCCTTCTGCTTCTCGTTGTGGTCGTGCAGCGCGATCAGGCGGGGCCGGTTGTCGATCTTGAGGGCCTGCAGGAGGCGCTGCGTCGTGCGGGTGTCCTCCGCGACGACGATCTCGGCGTTCTCCAGCACCTCCACGAGGCGCCGCGACGCATCGCCCAGGTTTCCGATCGGGGTCGCGGCGAGGATGATCACCCGCCCAGCTTAGGCGCGGGCCCGCGGCGGACCGTCGAGGCGGCTCCGGGGCCGGCATACCGGGAGCACAGGGCGGAGTGTGTCTAGGCTGGACCGGTGACCGCGCCCGAGCCCCTCCTGCCTCTCCCCGAGGAGCGCCTCACGCGTTACGAGCGGCTCCGCGACCGCGTGCTGCACGCGCCGGACTGGGGCCGGGCGATCGGCTGGCTGGCCCCGCTGCTGGTCACCGCACTCGCGGCGGTGCTGCGTCTGGCGAACGTCGGCCACCCGCACCAGCTCGCCTTCGACGAGACCTACTACGTCAAAGACGCCTGGTCGCTGTGGAGCCTCGGCTACGAGGGGGTGTGGGGCGAGAACGCGAACGACGCCTTCGTCACCCTGCAGGAGCTCCCGCTGACGAACAAGGGCGCGTTCATCGTGCACCCGCCGCTCGGGAAGTGGCTCATCGCGCTCGGCATGGCCATCGGCGGCCCGGACAACAGCGCCGGCTGGCGTCTGGCGACCGCCCTGCTCGGTGCGGGATCGGTGCTGCTGGTCTTCCTCATCGCCCGGCGCCTGACCGGCTCGGTCGTGGCGGCGACGGTGGCCGGCACGCTCCTCGCGATCGACGGCCTCAGCATCGTGATGAGCCGGATCGCGCTGCTCGACGGCATCCTCACCTTCTTCGTGCTCCTGGGGGTGCTGTTCGTTCTCATCGACCGCCAGCGCACGATCCCCCTGCTCGAACGCCGGGACCCCGACGACGAGCACCCGCTGTGGGGACCGATCCTCTGGCGCCGCCCCTGGCTCGTCGCCGCGGGGCTCGCACTCGGCGCCGCCTCGGCGGTGAAGTGGTCGGGGCTGTACGTGCTCGCGGGCTTCGGACTCTACGTCGTCATCACCGACGCCCTCGCCCGGCGCCGCGGCGGGGTCGTCGTGTGGCCGGCGTCCGCGGTCTTCCGGCAGGGGCCGGTGTCGTTCGTCCTCCTCGTCGTGCCCGCCCTCGCGGTCTACCTCGCGAGCTGGACAGGATGGCTGGTGACGGCGAACGGCTACGACCGCGGCAGCGACCCGAACCCGCTCATCGCCCTGTGGAACTACCACCAGGCGATGCTCGGCTTCCACGTGGGTCTCACCCGCGGGCACCCGTACGCGAGCCCGGCATGGGAGTGGCCCTTCCTGCTCCGCCCGACCGCCGTGTGGGTGGACGGCGACCCCACCGGATGCGGTGTCGACCACTGCATCGGCGTGATCTCGGCGATCCCCAACCCGCTCATCTGGTACGGCGGCGTCGCGGCCAGCGTGTACCTGCTCTACCGCCTCGTCCGCGGCTGGATCACGCGGCAGCCGGTCGGCCCCGCGCTGAGCCTGCCGCTCGTGGGGCTCGCGGTGACCTACCTGCCCTGGCTGCTGTTCCCCGACCGGACGATCTTCCAGTTCTACACGGTCGTGATGATGCCGTTCCTCGTGCTCGCGCTCACCGTCACGCTGCGGATCATCGCCGGGCGCCGGGAGGATCCGCTCCCGCGCCGCCAGTCGGGAGAGCGGACCGTCCTGATCTTCCTCGGTATCGTCGTCCTCGTCTCGGCGTTCTTCCTGCCGCTGTGGACGGGGATGAGCGTGCCGTACGACTTCTGGCGCCTGCACAACTGGCTGCCCGGCTGGGTCTGACCGACGGGCTGGCCGGCCGGGCCCCGAGCCCGGGGCCCGGTCAGGGGGTCTCGTCGGCCACGTGCTCCACGAGCGGGAGCACGCGACCGGAGAGGTGCGTGCGCATGGCGATGGAGGACGCGGTCCGCGCGACGCCCGGCACGAGGGCCACCCGGTCCAGCACCTCCTGGAGCCGCGTCGCATCGCGGGCGACGAGCCGGAGCTGCATGTCGCTCGCGCCCGTGACGGTGTGCATGTCGACGATCTCCGGCACCGCGTCCGCGAGGGCGGTGGCGACGTCGTCGTGTCCGACCTTCTGATCGATCTCGACGAGGCAGAACGCCACGACGCCGTACCCGAAACCGGCGGGATCGATGCGCGGCACGATCGCCTCGATCACGCCGCCCTCGTGCAGGCGCGCGAGACGGCTGGTCGCCGTCCCCCGCGCGATGCCCAGCCGGCGTGCGCACTCGAGCAGGGGCAGCTGCGGCGACTCCGTCAGCAGCCGGATCAACGCGGCGTCGAGGCGATCGATCCGCACGTCACTCCTTGACGATCCCGGGGCGGGCCACACCCCGCGTCAGGCGGGCGACGACGAGCAGCACGGCGGTGAGCCCGAGCGTGAGCAGCAGCTGGATGCGCGCGGCCGGGTCGATCATCGCCAGCGCGATCACGGCCGCGAGCAGCACCAGGCAGAGCCCCGAGACCCAGGGGAAGCCCCAGAGCCGCATCGGCATCGCCTCGCCGGCGCGGTCGGCCCGCCGGCGCAGCACGATCTGCGAGATCGCCGTCGCCGTCCAGATCACCAGCAGGGTCGACCCCACGACGTTCAGCAGCGCCGGGAGCACGACATCGGGGAACGCCCAGTTCAGCCCGACGGTGACGAAGCCGAAGGCGACCGAGGCGAGGACGGCGACGAACGGCACGCCCTTGAGGCTCGTCCGGGTGACGGGCAGCGGCGCCAGCCCCCGCTCCCCCAGCGAGTACGCCATCCGCGACGCCCCGTAGATGTTGGCGTTCATGGCCGAGAGCAGCGCGATCACCACGATGAGGTCCATGACGAGGCCGACGCCCGGGATGTTCAGCGTGTCCAGCACGGCCGAGAACGGACCGGCCTGCACCGCGGGGTCGTCCCACGGGAGCACGGCGACGATGACGAAGATCGACCCGACGTAGAAGACGAGGATGCGCACGAGCACCTCGCGCACGATCCGGCGGATGTTGCGCGCGGGGTCGTCGGATTCGGCCGCCGCGATCGCCACGACCTCGGTGCCGCCGAACGCGAAGACGACGATGAGGAGGGCCGCTGCGATGCCGGTGATGCCGTGCGGGGCGAAGCCGCCCTCATCCACCAGGTTCGAGATGCCGGTCGCCGGCACACCGGGGATGAGTCCGACGATCGCGCACACGCCGACGACGAGGAAGGCGATGATCGCGACGACCTTGATCGCCGCGAACCAGAACTCGAAGCGGCCGTAGTTGCGCACGCCGAAGAGGTTCACCGCGGTGAGGGCCACGACGAAGACCAGCACCCAGACCCACGCCGGGATCCCCGGGACCCAGTTGGCCACGATCCCGGCCGCGCCGGTCGCCTCGGCGGCGATCACGACGACGAGCTGGATCCAGTACAGCCAGCCCACCGCGCTCCCGGCGCTGCGCCCCATGGCCTTCTGGGCGTAGGAGCTGAAGGCACCGGAGCTCGGCCGCGCCGCGACCATCTCGGCGAGCATCGCCATCACGAGCACGACGATGCCGCCCGCGACGAGGTACGAGATGAGGACCGCGGGTCCGGCGATGCTGATCGCCTGCCCGGAGCCGACGAACAGCCCCGCGCCGATCGCGCCGCCGAGCCCCATCATGGAGATCTGGCGGCGGGTGAGGCCCGGGTGCAGCCCCTTCGTGGTCGTCGTGGTGACGGGGACCTCGGTCACGGGATCGTTGGTCATGCGTCCATCGGTCATGCGTTCACCTCGGCGAGCTCGGTCTCGAGGGCGGCTTCCACCCGGTCGATGTCAGCGGCGGATCCGGACGAGATGCGCACGCCCTCGCCGGGGAAGGCGCGGGCGACCACGCCCCCGGCGTGCAGGAGGGCGTCGAGCTCGCCGGTGCGCTCCCCCGCCGGGACCCAGACGAAGTTGGCCTGCGAACGGACGGCGGGCCAGCCTGCCGCGGTGAGCACGGTGTACAGCCGATCGCGCTGCGCCACGACCTCGTCGATGCGGACGGCGAGCTCGTCCTCCGCGGCGAGCGAGGCGAGGGCCGCGGCCTGGGCGAGGTCGGTGACCCCGAACGGCACGGCCACCTTGCGCTGCGCCTCGGCGATCGCGGTGGGGGCGATCGCGTAGCCGATACGGAGCCCGGCCAGGCCATAGGCCTTGGAGAACGTGTGCAGCACCGCGACGTGCGGGTGGCGACGGAACAGTTCGATGCCGGCACCACGGCTGTCCGTGCGGTCGAAGTGCACGTAGGCCTCGTCGATGACGACGAGGACGTCGTGCGGCACCGCGGCGACGAAGCGCTCCAGGGCCCCGGCGTCGACGACGGTACCGGTCGGGTTGTTGGGGTTGCACACGAAGACGAGGCGCGTGCGCGGGGTGATCGCGGCGAGCATCGCGTCGAGGTCGTGCCCGTGGTCGGCGTCCAGCGGCACGGCGACGGGCGTCGCCCCGGCGATCCGGACGAGCGAGGGGTACGCCTCGAAGGACCGCCACGCGAACACGACCTCGTCGCCCTCGCCGGCGACCGCGTGGAGGAGCTGGGCGGCGATCTCCACCGATCCGGCCCCGACGGTGACCTGGGCCGGGTCGACGGCGTACCGGGCGGCGAGCGCCTCCCGGACCGCGGCGGCGCTCATGTCGGGGTACCGGTGGATGCCGGCGACCCGGTCCTGCACGGCGCGCACGACGGAGGGCAGCGGCGGGTGCGGCGACTCGTTCGAGGAGAGCTTGGAGGCACCGGCCGGGGCGGAGCGCCCCTGCCGGTAGGCGGGCACGGCGTCGAGACCGGCGCGGGCGGAGAGAGTCATCGTCAGAGCATCCTTGCTGTGATCCGAGAGGGGTCGCGCCACCCTAGAACGGATGGCGGGCGCTGGGCAAACCGTGCACTCGAAGCTGCGCATCCCGCGCACTCGACCGGCAGAGCGCCGCCGTACGGTAGGCAGAATGCACAGCGCTGTGCCGGGGAAGAGCGCTCACCGTGCGCGCGAGACCGCGGCCGGATCGCTCACCGGCAGGCGGCACACGAAGGCGCGGCAGTCGTAGGCGCGCTCCGCGGTCGCCTCCTTGCCCTCGAACAGCTCGAACCCCGAGGCGGCGAACGCCGCGGCCTGCGCCGGCGTGACGACGGCGACGACATCGGCATCGGCTCCGCGGGCCGCGGCGGCGAGCGCGCCACCGGCGTCCTCCGTCACCACGACGAGCTGCCGCGGCGCCGCGGCGAGTCCGCCGGCGACCCGGAGCAGGCTGCCGTGGGCGAACGGCTGGGCGAGGGCCCGAGAGGCGAGGGCCTCCACCCGCGCGGCCGCGGCCGCGCGGTAGCGGTCCCCCGCTCCGAGCCGCCAGGCGCTGAGCGCGGCCTGCGCCACCGCCGCCGTGTCCGAGGGGAGGTCGCCGTCGGTGTGGTCGGGCGAGGCCGCGATGCCCTGCGCACGGAGCAGCGGGTCGTCCCCCGCAGCGCCGTCCAGCACCTCGTCGAGGAGGTCGCGCCCCGTGACCGCCGGAGCCACGTCACCCGTCGCCGCCGCGAGGGCGAACAGGCCGTCGGCGAGGAGGGCGAGGTCCGCGGCGGTGGCGACCGCCGCGGAGGCCCGGCCGTCCAGGGAGGCCCGCACGAGGGCGCCGTCGGCCCGGCGGTTGGTGCCGAGCACGGCCGCGGCCGCCTCCGCGGCGGCGGCGATCCACACGTCCTCGCCGAGCGCCGCCCCCGCCCGGGCGAGTGCCGCGATCACGAGGCCGTTCCATCCCGTGATGACCTTGCCGTCCACGGCGGGCGGCTCCAGCGCCGCGCGCTCCGCGACGGGGCGGAGGTAGTAGCCGCCCTCGCTGCGCGCCCCGTTGATCCACGACTCGGAGTCCTGCGCGGCACCGAAGCCGCCGTCCTCGCGCCGCAGGGTGCCGAGCAGGAAGCGGGCGATCCCGCGCGCGGTCTCCTCGTCGCCGGCGTCGAGCGCGACGTCGAGCAGCTGGGCGTTGTCGGTCAGCATGCGCTCGTAGTGCGGCACCGTCCAGTCACGCCGGGTCGCATAGCGGAAGAACCCGCCGTCGGCGTCACGCAGGGCAGACGCGGCCATCGCCGCGAGCGCGCGTTCAGCGACAGCGGCCGCCTCCGGCGCGGACGCGCGGACGAGGGGTTGCTGCAGGAACCGCAGGGTCGTGGCCACCGGGAACTTCGGAGCTCCGCCGAAGCCGCCGAACTCCGCGTCCTCCCTGGCGGCGAGGCCGTCGGCGGCCTCCGCGAGGGCTGCGGCATCCGGGAGGCTCGCTGCCGTGGTCTCCGCCGCCTCGGCGAGCGCCGCGGTCACCGCGTCCGCGGACTCCTCGGCCTGCGCCCGTCGCGTCGTCCACGCCTCGCGGACCGCGGCCAGCACATCGCGGAACGCGGGCATCGGCGGTCGCGCCTCCGGCGGCCAGTACGTCCCCGCGTAGAAGGCGCGTCCGGCCGGCGTGGTGAACACCGTGAGCGGCCAGCCGAGGTTCTGGGTGAACGCGGACGCGGCGGCCATGTAGGCCCCGTCGACGTGCGGATGCTCCTCGCGATCGACCTTCACCGCGACGAACCCCTCGTTGATGCGGGCGGCGGTCTCCGGGTCGGCGAACGACTCGCGCGCCATCACATGGCACCAGTGACAGGTGGAGTAGCCGATCGAGATCAGCATCGGCACGTCCCGGCGGCGGGCCTCGGCGAAGGCCTCCTCGCCCCAGGGGTACCAGTCGACGGGGTTGGCCGCGTGCGCCCGCAGATAGGGGCTGAGGGTGTCGGCGAGACGGTTCGTCATGCTCCCACGCTACGCCGGAGACACCGGCCTCGGACCCGCATCAGCCGACGAGCAGCTCCGTGGGACGCGACGCGGTGTAGCCGACGAGCGGGAGGGCCCGCTCGGCCGCGAGCGCGATCCGCGCACGCAGCACGTCCGTCGCCACCTCGTACCCGTCGAAGTCGGTCGTG
Organism: Microbacterium sp. NPDC091676; assembly: GCF_044756645.1. Classification (NCBI taxonomy): domain Bacteria; kingdom Bacillati; phylum Actinomycetota; class Actinomycetes; order Micrococcales; family Microbacteriaceae; genus Microbacterium; species Microbacterium sp. NPDC091676. The sequence goes on from NZ_JBIVTI010000002.1 coordinate 202,884, forward strand.
CTCGCGTACACGCCGAGCGGCAGCGTCAGGGCCTGGAAGAACGCGAACAGCGGGCGCAGCTGGTGCTCGATCATGAGGGCGTGCCGCTCGCCGCCTCCGGTCGCCGCGAGGAGCACCGGCGTGCCGACCAGGGCGTACTGGTCGACGAAATCGAACAGGTGCTTGAACAGCCCCGTGAACGAGGCGCGATACACCGGGCTGCCCACGATGAGGAGGTCGGCGGTCTCGATCGCCTGCAGGTGCGCCTCCACCTCCGGCGGGAGCTGGTCACGGGTGAGAGCACCCGCGAGCGAGGGGCCGATCTGCGTGAGCTCGATCAGCTGCGCCTCGACGGGGGCACGCTCGGCGACCGCGGCGGTGATCGCACGGAGGAGGGCGGTGGTCTTGCTCGGCTCGTGCAGGGAGCCCGAGACGGCGACGACGCGGAGCGGAGCTGTCATGGGCTCGACGGTACCCACGCGGACGCCCCGTGTCGCGCGAAGCGACACGGGGCGTCATGTGGAACGGAGACGAGCCGCGGGCTCGGGAGCAAGGCTCCGGTCAGTTGACCTCGTCCGGGTGCGAGCCCACGCGGCCGGAACCGTCGAGCGGGTCGAGCGCGTCGATCGCGGCGATCTCGGCGTCGGTCAGCTCGAAGCCGAACACGTCGAGGTTCTCGCGCAGGCGCTCGGGGCGCACCGACTTCGGGAAGACGATGATGCCCTTCTGCAGGTGCCAGCGCAGGACGGCCTGTGCGGGCGTCACGCCGTGGGCGGCGGCGGCCTCCGCGATCGCGGGGGTGCCGAAGAGGTCGTACTTGCCCTGGCCGAGCGGACCCCAGGCCTCGATGCGGACGCCGTTGGCCTCGGCCCAGGCGACCTCCTCGCGGCGCTGGTACGCCGGGTGCAGCTCGATCTGGTTCACGGCGGGGACCACGCCGGTCTCCTTCACCGTGCGCTCCAGATGCGGCACGAGGAAGTTCGAGACGCCGATGCTGCGGGTCAGGCCCGCGTCGCGCAGCTCGACGAGCTTCGCGAACGCGTGGACGTAGTCGTCCTTCGCGGGGGTGGGCCAGTGCACGAGGTAGAGGTCGACCTGCTCCAGGCCGAGCTTCTCGAGGCTCTCGCCGATGGCGGCGCGGGGCTCGTCGTCGTGGTGGCGGTCGTTCCACAGCTTCGTGGTGACGAAGAGCTCCTCGCGGGGGATGCCGGAGGACGCGATGGCCGCGCCGACGCCCTCCTCGTTGCCGTAGATCGCGGCGGTGTCGATGTGGCGGTACCCGATCTCGAGGGCCTCGCTCACCGCCTTCTCGGTCTCTGCCGGCGGCACCTTGAAGACGCCGTAGCCCAGCTGGGGGATGGAGTTGCCGTCGTTCAGTTCGAGTGCAGGAATGGTCATCCCCCCAGCCTAGGACCTGTGATGACAGGCGGACCCGCCCGGATGACGAAAAGCGTCAGCGGCGCGGGACCGCGGCCATCGCGGCGGCACCCTTCCCGACGAGGCGCTCCAGGGGACCACGTCCGACGAACATCGCCCAGAGCGTCGTGACCAGCAGGAGCGCCACGACGGTGAGCCCCCAGAAGGAGTTGTCCGCGATGAAGCCGCCCGGACCCGCGACGAGGACGACGGAGACGACGTGCAGGCTGTATGCCGTGAGCGGCATGGACCCCAGCGCACCGAGGGGCAGCAGCGGCCAGCGCAGCGGACGGCTCAGCAGCAGGCACAGGGCGACCACCGAGAGGGCGAAGCCGCCGGAGCCCAGGATCTCGGCGGTGCCGCCGCTGTGCGGGTCGACGGCGAAGACCGCGCGGACCATGGAGCCGAGCGGATCGGTCGCGGCGAGAGCCTCGGGGTAGCTCTCCCAGCCCGACGTCGGCATCACGTCGTCCGGGATGAACGACGACGACGACAGGCTCTCGGCAGGGAGGCTGTCCAGGCTCTCGTCGGGAAGGATCTCGAGGCTCTCGCTCCCGGAGTACCCGCTCGTCGAGGAGCTGAGCGATCCGGTCCCGCCCAGGCCCGCGCCCGCTCCGAGGGCACCCAGACCGTAGCCGACTGCGGCGAGGACCACCCCGACGACGAGGGCGACGACGGCCGTGCGCACCTCCTGCACGCGGAGCCGCCCCAAAGCCATGCCGCCGAGCACGAGCGCCAGCCACACGGTGATCGGATAGGTGCCGTAGAGCACGAAGCCGATGCCCGCGCCGAACGGCTGCAGCGCCACCGCGCTGAGCAGAGCGAGCAGCGCCGGACCGGCGAGGGCGAGGACGGCGGCGCCGACGAGCAGCTGCCGGGGCCGCCACCGCAGCACGGGGATGACGGCGACGTAGAGCAGGCCGTAGAGGGTGAGGATCACGGCGATCGGCGTGTTGAGGAGCTCCAGGGCGAGACCGATCACGAAGATCACCGCGCCGCGGCCGACGAGGTTGAGGCGGATGCCCGGGAGGCGCTCCCGCTCCGGCAGCACGTCGCGCCCGGTCATGAGGGCGATGGAAACGCCGGCGAGCAGCGCGAAGAGGATCGACGAGCGACCGTGCACGAGGTCCGTCCACGTGGTCGGGTCGCCCCACTCGAACGCCTCCGTCACGCCGACGTGGGCACCAGCCATGCCGAGGATCGCCAGACCCCGCGCTACGTCGAGACCGAGGATGCGCGGCGGCCGCCCGAAATCGCGGAACCAGCGCACGGGGCGGAGAGCAGTCATCACCCGATGATCGTATGCGGCGATCGCGGCGACCCCGGCGCGCATCCCGGCATACGATGGAGGGCTATGTCCTCCCCCGTGATCTCCTACCCTCCGGAGCTGCCCGTCAGCGCGGCCAGGGACGAGATCGCCGACGCCATCCGCGACCACCAGGTCGTCATCGTCGCCGGCGCGACCGGATCGGGGAAGACCACCCAGCTCCCGAAGATCGCGCTGGAACTGGGCCGGGAGCGCATCGCCCACACCCAGCCCCGACGGCTGGCCGCCCGCACGATCGCGGAGCGCGTGGCCGAGGAGCTGCGGGTCGAGCTCGGCACCCTCGTCGGCTACAAGGTGCGCTTCACCGACAAGGTCTCCGACGAGACCCGGATCGCGCTGATGACCGACGGGATCCTCCTCAACGAGATCCACCGGGACCGGCTGCTGACGCGCTACGACACGATCATCATCGACGAGGCCCACGAGCGGTCCCTCAACGTCGACTTCCTGCTGGGCTACCTCGCCCGCATCCTCCCGGAGCGCCCGGACCTGAAGGTGGTCATCACCTCCGCCACGATCGACCCGGAGAGCTTCGCCCGGCACTTCGCCGCCGCCGACGGGACTCCCGCGCCCGTCATCGAGGTGTCGGGGCGCACCTATCCCGTCGAGATCCGCTATCGCCCGCTCGTCGACGAGGATGCGGAGCAGGACACCGCCGGCGAGCCGGAGGACGAGGTAAGCGCGATCGTCGCGGCGCTCCGCGAGCTCGACCGGGAGGCGCCCGGCGACGTGCTCGTGTTCCTGCCCGGCGAGGCGGAGATCCGCGATGCGGCCGACGCCGTGCGCGCCGCCTACGCGAAGGATCGTTCGCCCACCGAGGTCCTCCCCCTGTTCGGCCGGCTCTCCGCCGCGGAGCAGCACCGGGTGTTCGAGCGCAGCACCGTGGCCGGCGTCCGTCGCCGGGTCGTGCTCGCGACGAACGTCGCCGAGACGAGCCTCACGGTGCCCGGCATCAAGTACGTCATCGACACCGGCACGGCCCGCATCTCCCGCTACAGCAACCGCTCGAAGGTGCAGCGACTGCCCATCGAGGCCATCTCCCAGGCCTCGGCGAACCAGCGCTCCGGTCGCGCCGGCCGCACGAGCGACGGCATCGCCATCCGCCTGTACTCCGAGGAGGACTACGCGCGGCGTCCCGAGTTCACCGAACCCGAGATCCTGCGCACCTCGCTCGCCTCCGTCATCCTGCAGATGCTCGCGCTCGGCTTCGGCGACATCGCGGCGTTCCCCTTCCTCACCCCGCCCGACTCCCGAGGCGTGAAGGCGGCGTTCGACCTGCTCACCGAGCTCGGCGCCCTCCGACCGGCGCAGGGGCCGGACGACGGCCCCCGGCTCACCCGGATCGGACGCGACATCGCCCGGATGCCGATGGACCCGCGGTTCGCGCGCATGCTCATCGAGGCGGGCCCTTCGACAGGCTCAGGGACCCAGAGGGACTCAGGCCCTTCGACAGGCTCGGGGACCCAGGGGGCGGTGCTGCGGGACGTGCTCGCGATCGTGGCGGGGCTGTCCATCCAGGACGTCCGGGAACGACCGGAGGAGCGCCGCGAGGAGGCGGACCGGCTGCACGCGCGCTTCGTGGACCCGACGAGCGACTTCCTCACCCTCCTGAACCTCTGGAACCACCTGCGCGAGCAGCAGCGCGAGCTCGGCTCCAGCGCGTTCCGCCGGCTGTGCCGCAGCGAGCACCTCAACTACGTGCGCGTCCGCGAGTGGTTCGACGTGCACCGCCAGCTCCGGACGCTCGTGAAGAACCCCGACCGCGGGGCGGAGCCGGGCGGCGCGTCCGATCCGGATGCCATCCACCGCGCACTGCTGTCCGGCCTGCTGTCGCAGATCGGCGTCCTCGACGAGCGCACCGCCCCCGCGGGGAAGGCCCACTCTCCCGCGAAGGACGCCCGCCGCCGGATCACGGAGTACCGCGGCGCGCGGGGCATCCGGTTCTCGATCTTCCCGGGCTCGGGGCTGCGCAAGAAGAGCCCCCGGGCGGTCATGGCGGCCGAGATCGTGGAGACTTCCCGCACCTTCGCCCGCACCGTCGCCGCCATCGACCCCGCCTGGGCCGAGCCCCTCGCCGGCGACCTCGCCAAGCGCCAGGTCACCGAGCCGCACTGGTCCAAGGACGCAGGAGCCGCCGTGGCGTTCGAGAAGGTCACCCTGTTCGGGGTCGAGATCATCCCGCGCCGGCGGGTGCAGTTCGCCCGCATCGACCGGGCCGCCTCGCGCGAGCTCTTCGTCCGTCATGCGCTCGTCGAGGGCGAATGGGACCCGTCCCGCATCGACAAGCGGGTCAGCGCGTTCTGGCGCAGCAACGCCGAGCTCCGCCGCCGCCTCGAGAAGCTCGAGGAGCGCGAGCGGCGCCGCGACATCCTCGCCGGCGACGAGGCCGTCTTCCGCTTCTACGACGAGCGCATCCCCGCCGACGTGTTCGACGTGCGGTCGTTCGAGAAGTGGTGGCGCGAGGCGCTGACGACGACACCGAAGCTGCTCGTGATGCGCGAGAGCGACCTCATCGACGACGAGGACCGCGCCGACCAGCGCGAGTTCCCGACCCGGTGGACCCAGGGCGACCAGGTGCTCGGCCTCGCGTACCGGTTCGAGCCGGGCGCACCCGACGACGGCGTGAGCGTCGTGCTGCCTCTGCCGCTGCTCGCCCAGATCGAGGACCGCGGCTTCGACTGGCAGGTTCCGGGGCTGCGCGCGGAGCTCGTCACCGGGCTGCTGCGTGCGCTGCCCAAGGCCATCCGGCGCCACGTCGTCCCCGCCGCCGACTGGGCGGAGAAGTTCGGGGCGGCGCTGGCCGACGAGGGTCCGGAGGTGCACGGCGGTCTCCCCCCGCGCACTCTCAAGGAGGCGCTCGCGCGGCTCGTGCAGCCGCTCGCGAACCAGGTGGTCACGGCCGCCGACTTCGACGACGAACGGGTGCCGGCGCATCTGCGCATGAACTTCCGCGCCGTGGACGAGCGGGGACGGGTGGTCGGGTCCGGGCGCGATCTCCGGGCGCTGCAGGCCGAGCTCTCCGACCGCGCGCGCAGCAGCGTCGCCCGCTCCATCGCCCGCCCCGGGCGTGCGGAGGCACCGGGACCGCGCGGGGCGGAGCGCGTGGCCGCCGCTCCCGTCGAGCAGACCGGGCTGACGGCGTGGACGTTCGGCGACCTCCCGGCGGTCATCGACACGAAGGTCGCGGGCGGCGTCGTCCGCGGGTATCCGGCGATCGTCGATGCCGGCAAGAGCGTGTCGGTGCGGGTCGAGGCGACGCCCGACGCCGCAGCCGCCGCCACGCGCGACGGCGTGCTCCGTCTCGTCCTGCTGGCGGTGCCCTCGCCGTCCTCGTACGTGCAGCAGCACCTCACCAGCGCGGAGAAGCTCGCGCTCGCCGCCTCGCCCTACCCGTCGGCGGCCGCGCTCATCGAGGACTGCCGGGCCGCGGTCGCCCGTCGTGTGATCGACGCGTCGACCGGTGACGCCGACGGCCGGGACCGTGGCGTCGTGCGCACCGAGGCCGAGTTCGCCCGGGTGCGCGACGCCGTGTCCGCCGTGCTCGTCGACGAGCTCTTCGCCTGCGTCTCCCTCGTCGCCCGCATCCTCACGAAGGCGCGGGAGGTGGAGCGCGGCATCAAGTCCCAGAACTCGCTGGCGCTGCTCGGCCCGCTGAACGACATCCGCACCCAGCTCTCCGGACTGCTGCATCCCGGCTTCGTCGCGGCGGCGGGAGTCGACCGGCTCGCCCACTTCCCCCGGTACCTCGACGGCATGATCGACCGGCTGAAGACCCTCGCGAACGAGCCGGGCAAGGACCGCGCACGGATGACGGAGTTCGAGCGGATGGCGGTGCTGTTCGCGGACGCCGGGGGCACCATCCCCCTCGCGCCCGACGCTCCGCCCGCGATCGTCGAGGTGCGCTGGCTGCTGGAGGAATACCGGGTCAGCGTCTTCGCCCAGCGTCTCGGCACCGCGCAGCCGGTGTCGCCGGAGCGGATCACCAAGGCGCTCGCGGGGAAGTGACCCCCGCCGGGTAGCCTGAGGGCATGGCCCGCGCGATCGTCTACACCGAGTTCGGATCCCCCGCTGTCCTCCACCTGATGGAGGTGCCTGACCCCGTGCCCGTCCGCGGCGAGGCGCTGGTGCGCATCGAGGCGGCCGGCGCCAACCCCATCGACGCCAAGCTCCGCGGCGGCAAGCGCCCCTCCGCGCCGATCACCGAGCCGCGTCCGGTCGGGTTCGACGGCGCCGGGGTGATCGAGGTGCTGGGCGAGGGCGTGGACGGGTTCGAGGTCGGCGACCGCGTCGCGATCCGCGACACCCTCGGGACCTACGCCTCCGCCCTCGCGGTCGAGGCCGACAAGCTCGTGAAGCTCCCGGACGCCGTCACCGCCGCCGAGGGGGCGGCGATCGGCATCCCGGCCGGTACGGCGTATCAGTCCCTCCGCTCGCTCGCCGTGACGGCCGACGACGTGCTCCTCGTGCACGCGGGCTCGGGCGCGGTCGGTCAGGCCGCCGTGCAGTTCGCGGTCGCCTGGGGCGCGACGGTGATCGCCACCGCGAGCCCTTCCCGGCACGACCAGCTCCGCGAGCTCGGCGCGATCCCCGTGGCCTACGGCGACGGCCTGCTCGACCGCGTCCGCGCCGCAGCCCCCTCCCCCGTGACCGTCGTCCTGGACGGTGCGGGCACCGACGAGGCGATCGAGACGTCCCTCGCCCTGGTCGCCGACCGCGACCGCATCGCGACCATCGTCCGCGGTCCCGACGCGGCCGACTTCGGCATCCGGGCGTTCTCCGGCGGCTCCCCCGAGCCGCTCACGCCGCAGGAGCTGGAGTGGCGCGCCGAGGCGCTGCAGAAGACGGTCGACCTGCTGGCCGCCGGCGACTTCACCATCGAGCTGGGACCGGAGCTGCCCCTCGCCGAGGCGGCCCGGGCCCATGAGCTCATGGAGACCGGCGCCGCCTCGGGGAAGATCATCCTCGTCCCCTGACCCGCGGTCAGGCGGGAGCGACGGGGCGACCGAGCGAGAGCATCAGCCGGTTCGCCCAGTTGAAGAACGCCGCGCCGTGCACGACGTCCGCGATCTCGAGGTCGTCCAGTCCGGCCGCACGGAGGCGCGCGATGTGCGCGGGACCGAACGCGCGGGGCGTGTCGGTCAGCGCGACCGCGGCGGCGACGATCGCGTTCCAGCGCTCCCCGAGATCCGCGTCCACGCCCTCGGCGAGGAGCGCGTCGACGTCCTCCGGCCGCTTGCCGTGATGCGCCGCGAAGCGGGAGTGCACGGAGGCGCAGAACACGCAGCCGTTCCGACGGGAGGCGGCCGTCGCGGCGAGCTCCCGCTCGGCGCGGGGAAGCCCCTCCGCGGTGTTGTAGAAGATGTCCTTGTCGACGAGGGTGCGCGCGCGGAGCACCTCGGGGTCGCGCGCGAGCAGCCGGAAGTACTCGTTCTTCGCGCGGGCGGCGTCGACGAGGCCGTCGAGGTGCCGCGGGGTGAGATCCTCCTCCGCCAGCGGCGCGAGGTGGGGCGTCCAGCCGACCTCGGCGCGGGTGAAGGCCTCCGGATACGGGGCGTCGTCGTGGCGGAGCACGGTGTCGGCGGCGGTCATGCGGCCTCCTCGTCGGTGGCGGTGTCGGTGGCGGTGTCGGTGTCGGTGGCGGTGGGGGTGGCGGTCAGTCCGGCCTCCTGGAGCACGCGGAGGCCGGTGACCACCCGCTGCTGGAAGGCGAGGAACGACACGAGCTGCGACAGCGTCACGATGCCGTCCGTCGACCAGCCGGCGTCGTGCAGGCGGCCGAGGTCGGTGCCTGATGCCTCGCGGGGGCGGAACACCAGCAGGTGCGTGTGCGCGAGAGCGGCCGCGAGGCGCTCCCCCAGGGCCGCCGATGCCGCCGCGTCCGGCAGGTACCGGACGCCGTCGGTGCTCTCGGCCTCCAGCCCGCGTTCGGTGTAGGCGCCGAACGGTCCCGTGGTCGCGGCGGCTTCGGCCTCTCGGGCGACGATCGCAGCGCGCGCAGGGTCGATCTCGCGGGCCCTCCCGGCGTAGAACTCCGCCGTGGGGTCGTCGGCACCGGCGAGCGCGGTCGCGAACGCCGCGATGAGCGCGCGCTCGGCGAGCGACACGTGCTCCGCGGAGACCGGGTGGAAGAGCGCGTCGAAGCTCGCCTGGAGCTGGTCTCTGGTCAAGGGGCGACGGCGCCGCAGCGCATCGAGCTCCGGCGTCACCCCCGTCAGCTGGTCGACGATGTCGGCGGTCATGCGTTCTCCTTCACGGTGGGGGTGTTCTCGGCAGTGCGGGTGCTCTCGGGATCCGGCGGGGTCAGCGCGTAGCCGAGGGCCGGGGCGACCTCCGTCGCGAACAGCTCGATCGAGCGCAGGACGTGGGCGTGCGGCGCGTCGACCGAGTGCACCTGGAACGCCACCTCGGTCGCGCGGTGCAGCGTGGTGTCGGCGGCGAGCGAGGCGGCGACCTCCTCGGGCGTGCCGAGATGCGTGTCGAGTGCGGCGATCAGGTCGTCGAGGTCGTCTCCGGGGATCGTCTGGCCCTGCCGACGGAAGCCCTCGGCGGCCCGCCGCAGACCGACCTCGGCGAACCGGAGCGCCTCGGCGCGGTCGTCCGCCACGAACACGGTGCGGGAGGCGGTGATCCGCGGCGTCGCGCCGGCGGGCAGCGCGTCGAGGTACGCGTCGATGATCGGGTCCTGCAGGGCGGACAGCGGGGCGTGCAGGCGATCGCCGGGGCGGGGCTGCGTGCGGGACAGCAGCAGTCCGTGACCGTGGACGCCTGCTCGATGACCGCCGGGTGCCGAGAACGTCGCCTGCCAGATCCGCGCGGCCAGAGACCCCGCGTCCGGATACAGCGTGTTCCCCGCCCCCACGTCGCGGCCCTGGAGAGCGTCGAGCAGCACGCCCAGCTTGCGGTCGTAGGTGGGCCCCTTGTCGCGCACGTCCTCCCCGAAGGGCGCGAAGGACGACGGGGTGCCGCCGCTGCCGAGCCCGAGGTCGATCCGCCCGTCCGCGAGCAGGTCGGCCACCACGGCGTCCTCGGCCACCCGCACCGGGTCTTCGAGGGGCAGGGTGATGACCCCGGTGCCGAGCCGGATCCGGGAGGTGCGCGCCGCCGCATGCGCGAGGAAGACGAGCGGCGAGGGCAGCCCGCCCTCGGCCGCCCGGAAATGGTGCTGCGCCACCCACGCGCGCCCCACCCCGTGCTTCTCGGCGTGCTGGATCTGCGCCAGGGCGAGGCGGTAGCGGTCGGCGGGGGCCGCGTCGTCGAGGAGCCGAGTGAAGAACGCGACGGTGGGACGAGGGGTGGGGGCGCTCATGCGAGGATCTCCGTTCGGCCGGGGACCGCGGCCAGCAGCTCCCGGGTGTTCTCGTGCTGCGGGTCGTGGAACAGCTCTTCGGTCGGTCCGTCCTCCACCACGCGCCCGCGGTGCATGACGGAGACGGTGTGGCTGATGCGGCGCACCACCGCGAGGTCGTGCGAGATGAAGAGGTAGGTGAGTCCGAGCTCGGCCTGGAGCGCGGAGAGCAGTTCGAGGATGCGCGCCTGCACCGTCACGTCGAGCGCCGACACCGCCTCGTCGAGCACGAGGATCTCGGGGTCGACGGCGAGCGCCCGTGCGATCGCGACCCGCTGCCGTTGCCCGCCGGAGAGCTCGCTCGGCGTGCGACGGGCCGCATCCGCCGGCAGCGCCACGCGCTCGAGCAGGGCGACCGCACGATCCCGACGCTCGGACCGGCCACCGAGGCGGAAGTTGTGCAGCGGCTCGGCCACGATGTCGGCGATCTGCTGCCGCGGATCCAGCGAGGCGAAGGGGTTCTGGTACACGAGCTGGATCCGCCGGCGCAGCGCACGCAGTCGCGCCCCCTCGACGGTCGTCGCGTCCTCCCCTGCGAGCTCCACGGTCCCGGCGTCCGGACGGAGGAAGCGCGTGACCAGGCGCGCGGTCGTGGACTTGCCCGATCCGGACTCGCCGACCAGCGCATGGGTCGTGCCGCGGCGCACCCGGAACGAGACGTCGTCGACCGCCCGGAAGCGCTCACGACCCGCGACCCGGAACTCCTTCACGAGGCCGGCGGCCACGATCTCCCACGGCTTCTCGGCGGCCACCGCCGCGGCATCCCGGAGGAACGGCGGCGCGTCCGGACGTCGGAAGCCGGTCGTGAAGGCGGGCGCGTCGGCGAGCAGCTGCCTCGTGTACGGGTCTTCCGGCTCCGCGAGCACCTGCGCACTCGGCCCCTGCTCCACGATCCGGCCGTCCTTCAGCACCGCGATCCGCGCCGCCCGGTCCGCGGCGACGCCGAGGTCGTGCGTCACGAGCAGGATGCTCGTGCCGTCCTCGCGCTGCAGCTCGTCCAGGAGGTCCAGCACGCGGCGTTGCACCGTGGCGTCGAGGGCGCTGGTGGGCTCGTCCGCGATGAGCAGCCGAGGGCGGAGGGCGATCGCGGCCGCGATGAGGACCCGCTGCCGCATCCCGCCGGAGAGCTCGTGCGGATACTGTCGGGCGCGCAGATCGGGGTCGTCCAGCCCGACGCGGTCGAGCAGCTCGAGCACGCGGGCGTTGCGGGAACGACGGTCGCGATGCCCGTGCAGGCGCAGCACCTCGGCGACCTGCACGCCGACGGGGCGCACCGGGTCGAGCGACGTCGTCGGATCCTGCGGCACCAGCCCGATCTCCGACCCGCGGATGCCGCGGAACGCCCGATCCGACCATCCGGAGATGTCGAGGTCGCCGAGGCGGACGCGCCCACCCTCGACCCGTCCGCCCTCCGGCAGCAGGCCGAGGAGGGCGTGCGCCGTGGTGGACTTGCCGGAGCCCGACTCGCCGACCAGGGCGAGCGTCTCCCCCTCGGCGATGGCGAAGGAGAGGCCGTGCACGACCTCGCGGCCGGCGTACGAGACCCGCAGGTCCGTCGCGGTGAGGACGGGGGGTGGCGCGGTCATCGGGTGCTCCTTCCGAGCCGAGGGCTGATCGGGATCGACACGGGTGCGCGTTCGGGCACGGTCATCGGGTGCTCCTTCCGAGCCGATGGCTGATGCGGTTGGCGCTGAGCACGACGGCGACCACGACGAGGCCGGGGAGCGCCGTGAGCCACCAGGCGGTCGCGATGTAGTTGCGTCCCTCGGCGATCAGCAGGCCCCACTCCGGGGTGGGCGGCGGGGCGCCGTAGCCGAGGAAGCCGAGGGTGGAGATGGCGAGGATGGCCGTGCCGAACTGCAGCGCGGCGAGCGCGATGATCGGGGTGAGGGCGTTCGGGAGCACATGCCGGCGCAGCACGGCGAAGAAGGTGCCGCCGCTGCCGTACGCCGCCTCGACGTACTCGGTGCGGCGCACCCGCGCCACCTCGGCGCGCATGAGCCGCGCGAAGGCGGCGACGCTGCCGAGTCCCACGGCGATCGCCGCGTTCACCGTTCCGAAGCCGAGCAGGATGATGATGGACAGCGACAGCAGCAGCCCGGGGATGGCCAGCAGCACGTCGACGATCCGCATCAGCACGTCGTCCACGACGCCGCCGGTCGCACCGGCGACGGCCCCGAGGAGCGTCCCCAGCGCGAGGCCGACCGTCACGGCGATGAGCGCACCCGACAGGGAGTGCACCGCGCCGTGCACGACCCGGCCGAAGAGGTCGCGGCCGAGGGCGTCGGTCCCGAACCAGTGCGCGGCGCTCGGCGGCAGGAGCTTGTCGGCGGGATCGCCGGTGAGCGGATCGCCCGGCGCGAAGACCCCGGGGATCACGGCCCACAGCACCGCCACGGCGACGACCGCCAGCGCGAGGTACAGACCCCAGGCGCGCGACCGCCGTCGCGGACGGGATGCGGAGACGGGGGCCGGGGCGGACGGCGCAGGCGGGGCACCGGGCGTCTCGACCGACGTCTCCGCGATCACGGGAGCGGTCATGCGGGCACCTCCTGGGCGGCGGGACGGACGGGGCGCGACCGGGCGGCGCGGGCCGCCCGCCGCTGCCGGGGGTCGATCAGGGGCGTGGCGAGGTCGACGGCGAAGCTGATCACCACGAACCCCAGGGCCGACAGCAGCACCACTCCCTGCAGCACCGGGATGTCCTGGTTCGCGACGGCCTGCTCCGTGAGGCGTCCGATGCCGGTGCGGCCGAAGACGGTCTCGGTGACCACCGCGCCTCCGACGAGTTCTCCGAACAGCACCCCCGCGATGGTGAGCGTCGGGACGGCGGCGTTGCGTGCGACCGCGCGCGTGAGCACCCACGCGGGCGGCGCGCCCTTCGCCCGCACCACGGTCACGAACGGCTGCGCCTGCACCCGGTCGATGGAGCGGACCAGGACCTGGGCGAGGGGCGCCGAGATCGGCACGGCGAGCGTGAGCACGGGGAGGATCAGCCCGCTGACGGGATCGGCCCCCACGATCGGCACCCATCCGAGTCCGAACGAGAACACCTGGATGAGCAGGATCCCGAGCCAGAACACCGGGACCGCGACGAACAGTCCCGGCACCTGCCGCAGGCCGTCCCGCAGCCACGCGAAGGGCGCGAGCGAGGAGAGCACGGCGATCAGGACCGCGAGGAGTGTGGCGACCACCAGTCCGAGCGTCGCGAGCAGCAGCGTGGCGGGCAGCGCCTCGGCCAGCATCGTCCGCACCGGGGTGCCGTACTGGGTCGAGTAGCCGAAGTCGCCCGCCAGGAAGCCGAGACCCGCGTGCAGGTACTGCTCCCCCCACGGAACGTCGGCGCCGTAGGTCGCGCGGATGTCGTCGAGCTGCTCCGGCGAGAGCCCCAGGCTCGGGTCGGAGAACTTGATGAGGATGGCGTCTCCCGGCAGCAGCTGCAACAGGAAGAACGTGGCCGTGAAGGCCGCGATCAGCACGATCGCGGCCTGCCCGGCCCGTCGGAGGACGAAGGTCATGGGGTCACCGTGGTCCTCAGTGCTCCGCGAGCCACACGCCGGAGAACGTGGGGCGGCCGACCGACTCGAAGGCGACGCCCTGCACGTACGTGGCCGCACCGTAGACCTGCGGCTCCTCGAAGAGCGGGATCACGTACGCCTGCTCCGCGATGTAGTCCTGCACGGCCTGTGAGGCGGCCACCCGCTTCTCGGCGTCCGGCTCGGAGGCGACGGCCAGCAGCAGCTCGTCGAGCGTCGCGTCCTGCGAGATCAGCACGTCGCGGTTCTTCGTGAAGTACTGGCTCTTGATCACGTCGAGGTCGGCGCGCCCGACCATCGAGTGGTAGAACCCCGTCTTCAGCGGATCACGCGTGTCCTCCGCGTAGCTGCCCGCATCGCCGGGCTTGACGGTGAGCTCCACGCCGACCGCCGCGAGCTGCTGCGCCACGAGCTCCAGGGTCTGCTTCGACAGCGGCTGCGGCTTGGCCTCGTAGACCGTGATCGACAGCCGCTCGCCGTCCTTCTCCCTGATGCCGTCGGCGCCGGGCTCCCAGCCGGCCTCGTCGAGCAGCGCCTCCGCCCTCTCCGGGTCGTGGGCGTAGTGCGCGGACTCGTCCTTGTAGCCCGCCGCCTGGGAGGACAGCACCGACGTGGCCACCGGATAGTTCTCGGTGAACAGGGTGTCGACGACCTCCTGCGCGTCGACCGCGGCGATGATCGCCTGGCGCACGCGGATGTCGGACAGCAGCGGGTTCTCCGGGCGGAGGGCGATCGAGTTGTTCACGCCGCGGGTCTGCGGGGCGTACAGCGTGAATCCGGCGCTCTCGACGCGGTCCTCGTCGAACGCCTGGACGTAGCGGACGTAGTCGGCCTGACCCGCGAGCAGCGAGCCGATGCGGACGGAGTCCTCGGGCGTGACCAGCACGTGCACGGCGTCGAGGTAGGGCCGACCGCCGTTCTCGGCGCTGTCCGGGCCCCAGGCGTAGTCGTCGCGGGCGGTGAGGGTGTACTCGGTGCCGAGCTTCTCGTCGGTGACGGTGAAGGGACCGGAGCCGATGATCTCCTCCGCGTTGCCCGCGCCGAAGTCCTCGATCGTGCCGTCCAGGGTCTCCGGGGACAGCAGTCCCGAGTTGATGGTCGACGTCGCCTGCAGGAAGCCGGGCGACGGCGCGCTGAAGCGGAACGTCACGGTCTCCTCGTCCACCACCTCGCTGCCGGCGTAGTTGTTGATGGCCTCGGAGACGGTGAGCCCGCGCTCGGCGTCGCCCAGTCCGTAGGTGTCGAAGTTCTTCGCGACGGCGGCGGCGTCCACGGGCGTGCCGTCCGAGAACGTCACATCCGGGTTGAGGTCGAAGGTGTACTCCGTGGCGTCGTCGTTCACGGTCCACTCCGCGGCGATCCACGGCTCGATCTCGAGCGTCTCCGGGTTCTGCCAGGTGAGCCGGGCGGCGATGTTGTTGACGATGCCGCCGTTCGGATAGAAGCCGGCCTGCGGCGGGTACAGGTTCGTGTAGGCCTGGTGCTCGAGATACGTCAGGGTGCCGCCGGTGACGGGGTCGCCCGCCGCGGCCGGGGTGTTCCCCGGGGCGGGCGAGGTGGCGCAGGCGGCGAGGCTGCCGGCCAGGACGAGCGGGACCGCGACGGCGGCGGTGCGGATGAGGCGGCGGTTCATGCGGAGGACTCCTCGGATTCGGAAGGCAGGGTGTCGGGTGCGGCGGGGGTGCAGGTGGTGTTCACGGTAGGAAGCGGCGGGGCGCAGGGGCGTGGCGGCGGACTCCGGGTGTCGCGAGACGACACCCGGAGTCACGCTCCGACACGCGACGTCACACGGAGGCGGTCGCGTAGCGTCTCCGCGCGGGCCCCCTCGCCGTTCTCCTCCGGTGTCCGGAGGAGGCCGCGACGACGGAGTTCGGGGACCGCGAGACGGGTGAAGGCCTCGAACTGCCCGGGCTGGAACGCCGAGAGGACGTTGAAGCCGTCGGCGGCGCCCTCGTCCCGCCAGTGCGCGAAGTGGTCGGCGATCGTGCCGGCGTCGCCGACGACGAAGGCCGCAGGGACCGCGTGCGCGGCGACGAGGTGCCGCCAGGTGGGGGCGTCCGGCGTCCCGACCCGGAGTCCGGCGATCTGCGCGAGCCGTTCGACGAGGGCAGCGCCCCGCTCCCCCAGACGTGCGGCGTCCGCGGTCGTCACCGCGGCGTCGAAGGCCGCGGCCCGCAGCGGGTCGTCAGCGGCCACCTCCAGCGCGTCGGCCAGCGCCTCCACCGTGCGGTTCGCGGGGAAGCCGACACGCTCACGCTGCGGCCCCTCCGCGAGCGGCACGAGCTCCAGCAGCCGCCGGACGATCCGGTGGGCGGCGGCGTCGGACTCCGCGACGACCGGGAGCACCGGGGCGATGACCTTGAGCTCGTCTGCCGGGCGGCCCGCCTCCGCCGCGATCTCCCGTAGCAGGCGCCGCGTGGCCACGGCGTCGGCGAGGGTGGGGGCGGCGATGAGGGCCAGGTCGGCGGCGGCGCCGGCGAGCGCCCGCGACCGCGGCGAGGTGCCGGCGTGCACGATCGGGATGCGCCCCTGCGGCGGACGGGCGACGTTGAGCGGGCCGGCGACCCGCACGTGCGCGCCCGCGACGTCGGCGGCGCGCAGACCACGGGGGTCGATGAGCACACCGCGCTCGGCGTCGGCGATCCAGGCGTCCTCGTCCCAGGAGTCCCAGAGCCGGCGCAGGGCGACGACGAACTCCTCCGCCCGGTCGTAGCGGGTCTCGGTGTCGGCGTGGGCCTCACGGCCGTGGTTCCCGGCGGCGCGCGGCTCGGCGCCGGTGACGAGGTTGATCCCCGCCCGGCCCTGGGTGAGGACATCGAGGGAGGCCAGCGCGCGCGCCGTGGCGTAGGGGTCGGCATAGGTGGTGTTGACCGTCGCGATGAGCCCGATCCGCGAGGTCACCCCGGCGAGGTACAGCACCGCGCTCAGCGGATCGATGCGGGCGAGCAGGTAGGGGTCGCGGAACTCCAGGTCGGGCCCGGTGGCGAGCCAGTCGCCGAAGAAGAGGTAGTCCAGGCCCGCGTCCTCCCCCTCCCGCGCGATGCGGCGGAGGATGTCGGCGTCTCCCGCGGGGTCGCGGTGGGCTCCGGGGTACCGCCACCCGGAGGGGTAGGCGCCGAGGGTGCGCACCATGGCGCCGATCACGAGGGGTTCCGTCATGCCGACACGGTAGGAGCGCGGCCGCCACCCGGGCCACGGGGAGGAAGCCGGGGGTCACCGGAAGTCACAGACGGTCATACGCGCCACCCTCTACGCTGAGAGGATGACTGGACTTCGTTGGGGAATCCTCGCGACCGGCGGCATCGCCGGCGCCTTCGCATCCGATCTGCGCACCGCCGGCCTCGACCTCGTCGCGGTGGGCTCGCGCTCGCAGGAGTCGGCCGACGCCTTCGCCGCGCGCTTCGACATCGCGCATGCGCATCCGTCGTACGAGGCGCTGGTCTCCGATCCCGACGTCGACATCGTCTACGTCTCCACGCCGCACCCGATGCACCACGAGAACGCCCGGCTCGCCCTGGAGCACGGCAAGCACGTGCTCGTGGAGAAGGCGTTCACCCTGAACCGCACGCAGGCCGAAGACCTCCAGCGGCTCGGGGCCGAGCGCGGGCTGCTCGTGATGGAGGCGATGTGGACCCGCTACCTGCCGCACATGGTCCGCATCCGCGAGCTCCTCGCCGACGGCGCCCTGGGGGAGATCCGCACGGTGACCGCCGACCACACGCAGCAGCTTCCCACCGACCCCGCACACCGTCTGAACGCGCTCGAGCTGGGCGGCGGGGCGCTGCTCGACCTCGGGATCTACCCGATCTCGTTCGTCTGGGACGTCCTCGGGGCGCCGACCACCATCCGCGCGGTGGGGCGTCTGGTCGAGACGGGAGCCGATTCCGAGGTCGCCACCGTCATGATCCACGAGAGCGGGGCGATCTCCACGACCCTCTCCTCCTCGCGCGGCGCCGGCCCCAACGCCGCGAGCATCGTCGGCACCGAGGCCCGCATCGACATCGACCGGGTCTGGTACACCCCCACCACCTTCCGTGTCGTGCGGCCGGACGGCACCGTCCAGGAGGAGTACGTCTCCGCCGTCGAGGGCCGCGGCATGCAGTACCAGGCGTTCGCGGCCGAGCGCCTCGTCCGCGACGGCCTCCTCCAGGGCGACGTCCTCCCCGTCGCGGAGAGCGTCGCCATCATGGGGGCCCTCGACGAGATCCGCGCGCAGATCGGCGTGCGCTACCCCGGTGAGGAGGCCGACCGTGGCTGAGACGACCGACGCCCGCGTGGCGGTGTACCTGGACTTCGACAACATCGTCATCTCCTGGTACGACCGCGTCCACGGCCGCAACTCCTACGGCAAGGACCGGCAGCGCATCACGGAGCACCCGAACGACCCCGAGGTCGCCGAGCGGCTGAACCGGGCCATGATCGAGGTCGGCGCCATCATCGACTACGCGGCCTCTTTCGGCACGCTCGTGCTCACGAGGGCCTACGCGGACTGGTCATCGCCGGTCAACGCCGAGTACCGCTCGCAGCTCGTGGCGCGCGCGGTCGATCTCGTGCAGCTCTTCCCGGCCGCGGCGTACGCGAAGAACGGCGCGGACATCCGGCTGGCGGTCGACGCGGTCGAGGACATGTTCCGCCTGCCCGACCTGACCCATGTCGTCATCGTCGCGGGCGACAGCGACTACGTCCCGCTCGCGCAGCGCTGCAAGCGCCTCGGCCGCTACGTGATCGGGGTGGGCGTCGCCGGGTCCACGGCGAAGTCCCTCGCCGCGGCGTGCGACGAGTTCGAGTCCTACGACTCGCTCCCCGGCGTGGCGCGTCCGACCAAGGCGGCACCGGCCGCCGCCCCCGCGGTCGAGGTTCCGGCGGAGCCGTCCGCCCCGGCCACCGCGGACACGGGAGCCCCGAAGCCCAAGACCGCGTCGAAGTCGCGTGCGAAGGCCAAGAGCAAGCCCACCGCCGAGGAGCCCAAGGTCGAGGAGAAGATCGACGATCAGGGCGAAGCCACACGGCTCCTGGAGCGGGCGCTGCGCCTCGGCCACGACAAGGCGGACGCCGACGAATGGCTGCACAGCTCCGCGGTCAAGACGCATATGCGCCGCATGGACCCGTCCTTCAGCGAGAAGGCCCTCGGCTACCGGTCGTTCTCCGACTTCCTCAAGTCGCGCGACGACATCGCCGAGCTCGAGGAGACCGGGCACGAGCGCCTGGTCCGCCTGCGGGAGCCCTGAGCACGGCCGGTCGTCCGCCCTGCCGTCACTGGTGGCGGAACGCGGCGTCGAAGGCGGCTTCGGGCTGCGGCCACAGCAGGGAGCGCACGAAGGCCAGAGCCTCGGGGGCGCCGTGCAGGCGGTCCATGCCGGCGTCCTCCCACTCGATCGAGATCGGCCCGTCGTAGCCGACCGCGTCCAGCGCACGGAAGGCGTCCTCCCACGGCACGTCGCCGTGGCCGGTGGAGACGAAGTCCCAGCCGCGCCGGGGGTCGCCCCACGGCAGGTGCGAGCCGAGCACTCCCGCACGGCCGTTCCGCGGCCGCAGGCGGGTGTCCTTGCAGTCGACGTGGTAGATCCGGTCGGCGAAGTCGACGATGAAGCCGACCGGGTCGATGTTCTGCCACATCATGTGCGAGGGGTCCCAGTTGAAGCCGAACGCGTCGCGGTGCTCGATCGCGTCGAGGGTGCGGACGCTCGACCAGTAGTCGTACGCGATCTCCCCCGGATGCACCTCGTGGGCGAAGCGCACGCCCTCCCCATCGAACACGTCGAGGATCGGATTCCACCGGTCCGCGAAGTCCTGGAAGCCCTGGGCGATCACCGCCTCCGGCACCGGCGGGAACATCGCGACATAGGGCCAGATCGACGAACCGGTGAAGCCGACGACGGTGTCGACGCCGAGCTTCCCGGCCACCCTGGCCGCCCGCTTCATGTCCTCCGCCGCCCGCTGCCGCACGCCCTCGGCCTCGCCGTCGCCCCAGACGTAGGGGCGCAGGATGCCCTGGTGCCGGAAGTCGATCGGGTCGTCGCACACCGCCTGCCCGGCCAGGTGGTTGGAGATCGCGAACACCCGCAGTCCGTGCCGGTCGAGGACCTCGCGACGGGAGGCGACGTAGGCGTCGTCCTCGTCCGCCCGGCGGAGGTCGAGATGGTCGCCGGACGCGGCGATCTCCAGTCCGTCGTAGCCCCACTGCGCGGCGAGGCGGGCCACCTCCTCGAACGGGAGGTCGGCCCACTGGCCGGTGAACAGGGTGACCGGGTGACTGCTCATGGATACTCCTTCGTATCGCGGGGCTTCGTATCGCGGGCGGGGGTTCAGGCGCCGAGGGCGCGCAGGTGGGCGATGCTGCGGGCGGCGAGGTCGTCCTGGCTCGCGGCGAGCGGTCTCCACACGGAGGCCGCGACGGCGATCGTCGCGTTCTCCCCCGTGAAGCTCTCCAGTCCCAGCGCGCCGCGGTAGCCGGCGTCGTCGAGCGCGCGGAGCATCTCCGGCCAGTCGGTGTGGTCGTCGCCCACGGCACCGCGGTCGCTGCCGCACACCTGCACGTGCGCGATGGCGGCGCCGGCCGCCCGGACCGCGTCGGCCGGACGCTTCTCCTCGATGTTGAGGTGGTAGGTGTCGAGGGCCAGTCCCACCCCGGCGCCGAGCAGCGGCGCCAGCGCGTCGAGACTCTGCGCGACGGTGTTCAGCACGCTGGTCTCGTAGCGGTTGAGCGGCTCCACAGCCAGCGTGACGCCGATCGCGGCGGCCTCGCGGGCGAGCGGCGCGAGGTTGTCCCTGAGCTCGCCGACGGCCTCCGCCCGCTCCGCCTCGTCCATGCGCCAGGTGACGCCGGTCGGGGCGTAGAAGGGTCCGGCGACGACCGAGGCCCCGAGCACGGCCGCGGCGTCCAGGCACGCGCGGAGGTAGTCCTGCGTGGCGGCGACGTCTCCGGCGCGCGCGAGCAGCGAGCGGCCGGGCCCCATCGCGCCGACCACGATCGCGCCGATGCCGAGGCCGTCCAGCACGGCGCGGGCCCGGAGCGGGTCCCAGTCGCCGATGCTCTCCAGCGGCAGCTCCAGGGCGTCGTAGCCCATCCGCGCCGCCGTGCGGGCGAGCGGCTCCAGGGTGTCGTCCGTCAGCGGAGACGTCCAGACCCAGGTGTTGACGGCGATCGTGCGGGGCATCGTTGTCCTTGTGATCGTACGGGTGCTCCCACCCTCCCATTCGGCGCGGGCCGAGCGGAAGGGCGGGAGCACACGGGGTTACGGGATCTGGCGCTCCTGCCAGACCGTCGGGTAGCCGGGAAGGTCCTCTCCGCCGAACTTGGCGTAGTGGCCGTCGGGCATGCCGTCGTTCGCTGCGAGGTAGTCGTCCAGCTCGGCCTCGGTGATCGGCTTCTGCGGGAGCACCCACTCCTTCGGCACCTCCTCGCCCGCGAAGATCATCTGCGCCGCGAGCAGCGGGGTGCGCCACTGGAAGTTCGAGTACACCGGAGCGAGGCCGGTGAGACCCGTGTCCTTCCACTTGCGCAGGAAGCTCATCTCGTCCTCGCCGGTCATCACCGGGTAGTCGGCTCCGGCATCCTCGAAGGCCTCGATGGCGGCGACGGCACCGTCACCGGCGTCCATCCAGATGCCCTGCACGTCGCCCTTGGCGAGCTCGTCGCTGATGATGCTCTTGATCTCGGCGGGGTCGGCACCGGTGAAGTGGTCGACGGCCTCGATCCCGGCCTCCTCGAACAGCTTCTCGGCGCCGGCCCAGCGGTGCTCCAGCACGTCGACGCCGGGGAGGATCCGGAGAGCCACGACCTTGTCGCCCTCCTCCAGGTTGTCGATGAGGAACTCCGCGGTGTCGATGCCCCAGGCGAAGCCGCCGATCGGGTGGATGAACGTGACGGGGCAGTCGGTGTTCACGCCGCGGTCGAACACGACCACCGGCTTGCCCGTCTCGCACGCCCGCTCGACCGCGGGGGTCATCGCGGCCGTGCTGTTCGGCGAGATGAGGAAGACGTCGCACTCGCCCTCGGAGATGAAGTAGTCGATGTCGGCGATCTGGGTGTCGTCGGAGTCC
Source organism: Microbacterium sp. NPDC091676 (assembly GCF_044756645.1). Classification (NCBI taxonomy): domain Bacteria; kingdom Bacillati; phylum Actinomycetota; class Actinomycetes; order Micrococcales; family Microbacteriaceae; genus Microbacterium; species Microbacterium sp. NPDC091676. The sequence continues at coordinate 224,530 of NZ_JBIVTI010000002.1, forward strand.
TGCGCGTCGCGGGTCTCCATCTCGCTGATCGCGCCCGACTCCTGCAGCACCTTCAGCTGCTCGTTCATCGTGATCCAGCCCGTCTGGCGCCACGGGTTGGAGATCGAGGCGTTCGCGAAGCAGGCCTTCTTGGCCCCGGTGCTGGCGAACTCCGCGGTGTCGACCATCTCGGCGTTGATGTGCTGCAGGTAGGGCTGGTCGGCGGGGCCCTGGGGGTCGACGCCGCGCTCCTCGTCCTGCTTGTCGAAGAGCTCCTGGTCGAACCACTCGGTGGTCTCGGCCGCCTCCTCGGGATTCTCCGACTCCGCCGGCGCCACGGACGGGTCGGTCGTGCACCCGGCGAGCGCGATGAGGCCGAAGAGGGCCACCCCTGCGGTGGCGATCTTCATCGATCGTCGCATTGCTAATCTCCTCTGGTTGTAGGGCTTGATGCGGTGCTGCGGTTCTCGGCGTTCTCGGTCCCCGCGGTATGGACGTCCGTCGGCTGGGGACCGCGCCGGCGGCGGGCTCGGAAGGCGACCCCCGCGTAGGCGACGGCCGCGATGATGATGACGCCCTGCACGGCGTCGCGGAGGGTGGAGGGCACGCCCGCGATGTTGAGGAGCAGGAACAGCGCCTCCAGCGCGAACGCTCCGGCCACGGCGCCGACGATCCACCCCCGACCTCCGCCGAGCACGACGCCGCCGAGCACCACCGCGGTGATCGCGGTGAACTCGTAGCCGCGGCCGACGGACGGGTGCACTCCCGCGTACCCGACCAGCAGGACGGCGGAGAGCGTGGCGGAGAGGGAGGACAGCACGAAGGCACGGGTCGTGACCCCGGCCCGACGGGCACCGGCGTAGTCCACCGCGCGGGCGTTGTCGCCGATCGCGATGAGGGTCTTGCCCAGCGGGCGCTTGGTGATGACGATGCCGAGGGCGAGCCAGGCGGCGAGCAGCAGGACGGCCCAGGGCAGGAACTCCAGCACGGGGAGGTCGCGGATCCCGCCGCGTCCGATCTCCCGGAAGCTGTCGGCGGGGTTGCCGGTGGCGGCGCCGCCCGTCCACCACATGACGCCGCCGAGCAGGGCGAGCATCATGCCCAGCGTCACGATGAACGACGGCACCTTGAGCAGCGTCGTGAGGACGCCGTTCACGAGCCCGACGAGCACGCCGAACACCACCATGAGCAGCAGCACCGGGAGCGTGCGCGCGTCGTCCTGGCCGACGAGGTTGCCGGCGATGATGACCTGCGCCGTGATGAGCGATCCCTGGGAGAGGTCGAACTCCCCCGCGATGATCACGAAGTACTGCCCGATCGCGACGATCGCGATGGGGGCGACGCGCTGCAGGTACCGCATGAACTGGCCGGGCTCCGCGAAGCTCGGGTTGAGCACGGCGACCGCGACGAGCAGGATCACCAGCAGCAGGAAGACCGCCCCGCGGGGGCTGACGAGTGTGCGCAGCGCGTTCATGAGCGCCCTCCTTCCCGCACGGAGGCGGTATCCCCGGCGCTGTCGACGGCGGCGACCTCGGCGGTCGGGTCGGCGAGCTCGGCAGCCGCGACCGCCATGTCGCCCTCGGCCGCCTTCGCCGCGTCGTCTCCCCCGGTGCGCGTGCCGCCCGCGCCGAAGCGGGGACGGCGGCGCACGATGGCCCGGCGGCTGTAGACGGCCACGGCGGCGACGATGACGATGCCGCGCACCACGTCCTTGAGGAACGGGTTCACCTGCAGCACGCTCATGACGTTGTCGACGACGGCGAGGATGGCGACGCCGCCGATGGTGCCCCAGATCGAGCCGCGCCCGCCGAGGAGCAGCGTGCCGCCGAGCACGACAGCGGCGATGGAGAGCAGCGCGTAGCCGCCCTGCTGCCCGACCGTCGGGCTGCCGACGCCGAGGCGGCTGGCGAGCAGGAGTCCGGCGAGGCCCGCAAACACGGAGCACAGCACGTGCGCCCAGATCAGCGGCAGGCGGGTGCGCACACCGCTGAGCCGGGCGATCTCGGGGTCCCCGCCGACGGCGTAGAGATGGGCGCCGGTGCGGGTGCGGTTCAGCAGCACCCAGACCAGCACGGCGAGCGCGATCATGATGAGCGTGGACACCGGGATCGGTCCGACCCCGGTCGCGCCGATCAGCTGGAACGCCCACGGGACCTCGCCCGCCGAGCCTTCGAAGTTCGTGTTGAGGATGCCCTGGAGGATCAGCCCGACGCCGAGCGTCGCGATGAAGCCGTTGACCTTGAGCACCGTCACGATGAGCCCGTTCACGAGCCCGATCCCCGCGCACACGAGGAGCGTCACGATCACCGCGAGCGGGATGTTGCCGGCGTTCCCGGCCATCATCGTCGCCGCGAGCAGGCTCGACAGGCTGATGACGTAGGTGACCGACAGGTCGAGCGAGGCGCCGAGCACCACGAGCGTCTGCCCGATGGCCACGAGGCCGAGCACGCTCATCCCGGTCAGGATGTCGCGGATGTTCCCCGGGCTGAGGAAGTTGCGACCGACGGTGGCGACGAGGATCGCGCCGACGACGAGGGCGAGCAGCAGGATGCCGAGCACGATGACGGTCGCGTCGATGCGGAGACGGGCTCCGGTGCGGCGGCTCATCGCGCACCCCCGTTCGTCGAAGGACCGCGGTCGGCGCCGGTGGCCGCCGCGAGGATCTCGTGCTCGGCCGCACCGGCCGGCAGCTCGGCGACGAGTTCGCCGTCGTGCATGACGAGGATGCGGTCGCTCATGCCGATGACCTCCGGCAGCTCGCTCGAGACCATGAGCACCGCCTTCCCCTGTGCCGCCAGCTCGCGCATGAGCTGGTAGACGGCGTACTTGGCCCCCACGTCGATGCCCCGGGTCGGCTCGTCGAAGAGCACGATCTGCGGCTGGGTGAGCAGCCACTTCGCCAGCACCACCTTCTGCTGGTTGCCGCCGGACAGGAAGCGCACCTCCTGGTCGAGACCGCGCGAGGACACCTCCAGCGTGCGGAGCACTCCCGGCACCTCCCGGCGCGATGCCGCGGTGCGTCCGGCGAACACGTTCCGCACCACGAGCAGGGCGTTGTCGAGGATCGACTGCCCCAGCGCGAGTCCCTGGGCCTTGCGGTCCTCCGAGACGAGCGCGAGTCCGGCGCGCACGGCTGCGCGCGGTCCGCCGATCCGCACCGGCTTCCCGTCGATCCGCACGGCCCCGCGGGTGAAGGCCTGGATGCCGAACACACCCTCCACGAGCTCGGTGCGTCCGGAGCCCTGGAGCCCGGCCACCCCGACGATCTCCCCGGCACGGAGCGTCAGCGACACCGAGTCCACATAGGCGTTCCCGCAGCCGTCGAGTTCGAGCCGGGGCGCGCCGACCGCGGTCCCGGCCACCGGGTCAGGGAAGTAGGACTGGATCGACCGCCCCACCATCCGGCGCACGAGCTCGTCGGTGGTCAGCGCCGCCGTCTCGTCCGTGGAGACGAGGGCGCCGTCCTTGAGGATCGTGATGCGGTCGCAGAGGTCGAAGATCTCCTTCAGCCGGTGCGAGATGTAGATGACGGCGACCCCGCGCGAGGTGAGCCGGCGGATGATCGCGTACAGCAGCTCCACCTCGCGGTCGCTGAGCGCCGCGGTCGGCTCGTCCATCGAGATCACCTGCGCGTCGAACGACAGCGCCTTCACGATCTCGACGATCTGCTGCTCCGCCACCGTCAGCGAGCCCACGCGGGACTGCGGGTCGATGAAGGACACGCCGAGATCGCTCAGCAGCTCCCCGGTCCGCACGTTCATCGCCCGGACGTCGATGAGCCCCGCGCGCCGCGGTTCCCGGCCGAGGTAGACGTTCTGCGCGACCGTGCGCTCGGGCAGCAGGGTGAACTCCTGGAACACCGTGACGATGCCGGCGTCCATGGCCTGCCGCGGGTGGGCGTGGCGGACCTCCGCGCCCCGGTACGTGATCGTCCCCTCGTCGGCCGGCTGCACACCGGCGATGATCTTCATGAGGGTGGACTTGCCCGCGCCGTTCTCGCCGACGAGGCCGTGCACCTCTCCTGGCCGCACATCGAAGTCGATGCCCTTCAGCACCTCCACGCCGAAGAACGCCTTGCGGATCCCGGCCACCTGCAGCACGGGCTGCGTCGTCGTCGCGGTCATGCCGGCACCTCCGTCCAGCGTCCCTCGTGGGCGGCGGAATCGAGCACGGCCTCGGTCAGCACGGCCGCGCGGTGGCCGTCGGCGAACGTCGGCAGTCCGTCGCGGACATCGCCGGCGATCGCCGCGTAGACGTCGGCGACGAAGCCGTTGAAGGCGTCCTGGTATCCCATGGCGTGCCCGGCCGGGACGCGCTGCAGCCGGGCGGACTCCGGGTCGGCCGTGGCGGGGTCGCGCAGCAGCAGCCGCGACTCCTCGCGCATGCCGACCCAGAGCTCCTCCGGCCGTTCCTGCTCGAACCGCAGACTCTGCCGCGTCCCGTGCAGCTCCAGGGTGAGGGCGTTCTTGCGGCCCGCCGCCATCTGCGAGATGAGCAGCGTGCCGAGCGCCCCCGCCGAGGTCTCGACGAGCACGGCGACGATGTCCTCCGTGTCGACGGCCCGCCCCGCCCGCTCGGTGAACACCCGACGGGTGCGGGCGCTCAGGGCCCGGATCCGATCGCCCGTGACGAACTCGAGGAGGTCGCACAGATGCGACCCGATGTCGGCGAAGGCGCGGGAGGCCCCGCCGGACGAGGAGTGCACCCGCCAATCGTCGTCGGTGGACCGCAGCATCCAGTCCTGCAGGTACGAGCAGTCCAGCGTGAGCAGCTCCCCGGCCTCGCCGCGGGCGATGCGCGCCCTGGCCTCGCGCACCATGGGGTGGTAGCGGTACACGAAGGGGACGGCGGCGACGAGCCCCGCCTCGGCGGCGGCCTCGGCGAGGGCGGCCGCATCGGCGGCGGTCGTAGCGAGCGGCTTCTCGCACACGACGTGCTTGCCGGCCCGCAGCGCACGCAGGGCGAGGTCGGCATGCGTCGCGTTCGGGGTACAGATGTGGACGACGTCGATGTCGTCGGCGTCGAGCAGCGCCTCGGCATCGTGCTCGGCGCGCGCGGCGCCGAGCAGCTGCGCGGCGTCCCTGGCGCCCTCGGCGGACCGGGTGGCGACGGCGCGCAGTGCGCCGCCCGCGTCTCGGGCGGCCGTGCGGTGCACGCGGGCCATGAAGCCCCCGCCGAGGATCCCGGTTCGGATCGTCCCGAGACCGGTGTCAGTGACATCCGTTGTCATGCCGGTGAGTCTGACACAGCCGCGACTACTTTTGCTAGCCCCTCGTCAAAAGTTGTTTGTAACGAATCCGAAGTCGCACAGCCGACTGCGAGAAGTGCTGTGCTTTACTGACGCCATGGTTGACGTGCTGAGACCGCTCGCAGCGCCCTCCCCCGGGACCGGCGAGATCTTCCAGATCCTCCGCGACGGACACGCGCGCACCAAGGCGGAGCTCGCCGCCCTCACCGGCCTCGCCCGCTCCACCGTCGCCTCCCGGGTCGACGCACTGCTGGCCGCCGACCTCCTCCGACCCGCGGGGGAAGCGGTGTCGACGGGCGGCCGCCCTCCGGCCCGCGTCGCCTTCAATCCCCGCGCCGGACTCGTCCTCGCCGTCGACCTCGGAGCCACGCACGCGACCGTGGCCGTGGCCGACCTCGCGGGCGTGATCCTGGACGCGCGCACCCGCACCATCGACATCGGCGACGGCCCCGAGGCCCTGCTCGATGCGATCCTCGCGGAGGGGACCGCCCTGCTCGCCGCGGCCGCCGAGGGCCTTCCCCTCGTGGGCGTGGGCATCGGCGTGCCCGGCCCGGTCGAGCACTCCACGGGGCGCCCGACGAACCCGCCGATCATGCCGGGCTGGGACCGCTTCGACGTGCCCGGCTACGTGCAGCGCACCTTCGACGTCCCGGTCCTCGTCGACAACGACGTGAACATCCTCGCCCTCGGCGAGCAGGCCACGAGCTGGCCCCGGGTGGACGACCTCGTGTTCGTGAAGGTGTCGACGGGCATCGGCGCCGGCATCATCGCCGGCGGTCAGCTCCAGCGGGGCGCCCAGGGATCGGCGGGCGACATGGGGCACGTCCAGGTGCCGATGAGTGCGGGATCCGCACGGGAGCCGGGCGACGAACGGGATCTCGAGGCCCTCGCGAGCGGATCGGCTCTCGCCGACGCCCTGCGCGCCGAAGGGCACGACGTGCACAGCGCCTCCGACGTCGTCGACCTCGTCCGCGCCGGCAACACCGCGGCCATCGAGGCCACCCGTCAGGCCGGACGCGATGTCGGCGAGGTGCTCGCGACGGTCGTGAACCTGCTCAACCCGTCGATCATCGTGCTCGGCGGCAGCATCGCCCGCGCGGGCGAGCACCTGCTCGCCGGCGTCCGCGAGGTCGTCTACCGGCGTTCGATCCCGCTCGCCACCCAGCACCTCGCGATCGTGCAGTCGCAGGCGGGCGACCGCGCGGCGGTGCTGGGGGCGGCGATCATGGTAGCCCGCGAGGTGCTCTCCCCCGCGAACGTGGACCGCTACGTCGCCGCGAAGGGATCGAAGTCGGCGGGCAGCGCGCCCACCTGATCCAGCGTGCTCGCGACCTCCACGAACGTGCGCCGCACTGCGGCCTCCTCGATCGAGAGGAGCGTGTCGAGCACGTGGTACCCGAAGTCGCCGGTGGCGACGTGGGGTCGGTCCTCCGCGATCGCGCGCACCATGTCGAGCAGCCCGAGCCCGCGCCCCGCGAGCACCCCCTCCGGCACGACATCGACGACCTCCTGCACCACCGGCTCCGGGGGCACGAAGTGCCGGGACAGCGGCCGGGTGATCGTGATGGGTCCCCCGAACGTGTTCGGGTCGGGGATGACGAGGGTGCCTTCGGTTCCCGTGATCTCCACGATGCCCTGCCGCACCAGCGGCGAGTCCGTGCTGTAAAGGCTCTGCGCCTGCCCTCCGCCTTCGAAGTCCATCAGGACGCTGAGCGTGGACGGGATCTCGACCGGGAACTCCTCCCCGGCACGGTCGCCGACCTGCACGCGGCGGGTCGGCGACCCCTGCAGCCCGAGGGCGGCCACGGCGGCCACCGGCCCGAAGACGTGGACCAGGGTCGAGACGTAGTACGGCCCCATGTCGAGGAGCGGCCCCGCCCCCTTCGCGTAGAGGAACGCGGGGTTCGGGTGGAAGATCTCCGGCCCCTGCCACTGGAACGTCGTCTGGCCGAACAGCGGACGGCCGATGTCGCCGCGGGCGATGGCGCGCTTCGCGGTCTGCACGCCGGGACCGAGGACGGTGTCGGGAGCGACGCCGACGCGGAGCCCGGCCGACGCGGCCGCCTCCAGCAGGCGTCGCGCCTCCTCGCGGTCCACGCCGAGCGGCTTCTCCGTCCACACGTGCTTCCCGGCGGCGACGATCGCCTCCGAGACGGCGACGTGGGCGGCCGGGATCGTGAGGTTCACGACGATGTCGATGTCGGGATCGTCGAGCACGACCTCGACACCCCCGGCCCGCGGTACGCCGTAGGCCGCGGCCTGCGCGCGTGCCCGCTCCTCGACGAGGTCGCCGATCGCGCGCACCTCCACGTCCGGGAAGCGCGTGAGGTTCTGCAGGTACTGGTCGCTGATGTTGCCCGCGCCGATGAGGCCGACGCCGACGGCTCCGCCGCCCCGCACCATCAGCGCGCCGTCCCGGCGTCGAGGAAGACCCGGCTGCGCTCGATGGCGTCGAACAGATCGCCGTCGTAGTGGTCGAACTCCACGATGGCGAGCTCGAGCGCGGGCGCGGCGGCGATGGCCTCCCGCAGCGGCACCGTCCCATCGCCCGCGGGCACCTGATCCGCCGGCGGGTAGGCGTCCAGCAGCGCGGGGTCGAGCGTGCCGTCCTTCGCGTGCACGGCGATCACGCGCGCGCCCAGGCGCTCCACGAGCGCCACCGGGTCGACGCCGCCGCGGGCGACCCAGTACAGGTCGACCTCCAGCACGACACGCTCGTCGAGGTGCTCCGCGAGGATCTCCAGCCCGGTCACCCCGTCGAACACGGCCTCCAGCTCGTGCGCGTGGTTGTGATAGCCGACCCGCACACCCGCCTCGGTGCCGATCTCCGCCGCCTCGTTGAGCAGCCGGGCGGTCTCGACGATCTGGTCGATCGATTCCCAGCGCGCCGGCTCGGTGTAGGGATCGATCACCGTGTCCATGCCGAGCGTGCGCGCGGCGGCGAAGACCTCGGCGGGCGGCGGGACGGGAGCCGTGGTGCCGGAACCGTCAGGGCGCACGAAGGTCGGAGTGGCCAGGAAAGCGTGCCCGGAGGGGGCGGTCAGCCCGGCAGCCGACACCGCGGCGGCCATGGCCTCCGCCCGGCGCACGAAGTCGTAGGGCTCGACCGCGGTGAATCCGCGCGCCGCCACCGCGGCGAGCGTGCCCTCGAGGTCGGCCTCCAGCTGCTCGCGGATCGTGAACAGTTGCAGAGAGGTCTGGATCGTCATCGGTCGTGCTCCTCGGTCGTCGGTGACAGGAGGGCGTCGCGCGCCCTGCCGGCACGCTAGCACCGAATACCTCCAGGTGGAAGTTTCTTCTCGATAGACTCCGAGCATGCCCACCGCACCCGCAGCCGCCGAGGACTCCGAGCGCCCGCGCCCCCGTGGCGCCTATGCGAAGGGGATCGCACGACGGCAGGAGATCCTGGATCGCGCGATCGAGGTCTTCGCCGCCCGCGGCGCCGACCGCACGAGCCTGCGGGCGATCGCGCGCGAGGTGGGCGTGACGCACGCCGCCCTCTCCCATTACTTCGGGTCGCTCGAGGAGCTGCTCGTCGCGGTCTACGTGGAGAGCAACGCCCCGGGACGGAAGACCGACCCGGAACCGGTCAACCCCGTCGAGGGGATGATCCGGTCGGCCAGAGCCAACCGCGAGGTGCCGGGCCTCGTGCAGCTGTACTCCACCCTCGTGGCCAGCGCTCTCGAGGAGGGGCATCCCGCCGCCCGCACCTTCGCGACCGAGCGCTTCGCCCGCCTCCGGGCCGACATCGCCGAGACCGTCCGGGAGCAGCAGCGCGAGGGGCACCTCCGCTCCGACGCCGATCCCTCCGCGGTCGCCGCACTCGTCGTCGCGGCCTCCGACGGCCTGCAGACGCAGTGGCTGCTGGACGACGCGGCCCCGCAGCACGAGGCCCTCGCCCTCCTCGACCGCCTGCTCCGACCGACGGACGCCCCGGGCCGGGACGGCACTTCCGCGGGCTAGGCTCGAACCGTGACGCCCGTGCCGCAGTCCCCGTATGCGAGGGCGCTCGGCGAGCGCCTGACCGAGCTGCACCCCCGGCTGCGGACCTACTTCCAGGCGGTCCCGGAGGGGATGGTCGGCGTCGGCGAAGGCACGTTCCAGCGCGTCGGCACGCCCCGCCGCGCGCTCTGGCCGCTCCTCCGCCGCCTCGAGCGGCGCGGGGTGATCGCCGCCCGCTGGGAACGCGACGTGCCCTTCCGCATCGAGAACCGCACCATCGCCTCCCGCGCGATCGCCGAGCGCACGTTCCGGTTCGCGAGCGGGCCGTGGGTGATGCGCGACGCCGTGGCACCGACGCGGCACGGCCGCATCGTCGACGAGCTCGGCGAGCCCGGGCTGGTCGTGGCCTGCTTCGCCGTGGAGCCCCGCGCGGGCGCCCTGCACCTGACCAGTCGCGCGGTGGGCATCCGCCTCGGGCGCTTCCGGCTCCGCATCCCGCGGATCGTGGCTCCCGTGGTCCGGCTCGTCGAGCGGTGGGACGACGAGGCCGGTCGTCAGCGGGTGCGCCTGACGGTCGACGCACCGCTCCTCGGCCGCCTCTACGAGTACCGGGGCGACTTCGACTACGCCCTCGAACCCGATCGGAAGGACGACAGCGCATGAGCACGGACCGGGCGGTCATCGGCGGGGCCACGGGGTTCATGGGGCGATTCCTCACGGCACGACTCCGGGATGCCGGGCGCGAGGTCGTCACGATCTCCCGCTCGGGAAGCGACCTCACCTGGAGCGATCAGGACGGCATCGACGCCGCCGTCGACGGGGCCTCGCTCGTGATCGGCCTCGCGGGCAAGAGCGTGAACTGCCGCTACACGCCGCGCAACCGTGCCGAGATCGTCCGCTCCCGCCTGGACACGACCGCTGCCCTGAGCCGCGCCATCTCCCGGGCGGCCACCCCGCCGCCGCTGTGGATCAACTCCTCGACGGCCACGATCTACCGGCACGCCGAAGACCGGCCGATGACGGAGTCCTCCGGCGAGATCGGTACGGGCTTCTCGGTCGAGGTCGCCAAGGCGTGGGAGCGTGCCCTCTTCGCCGACGCGCTCCCCGGCACCCGCCGCGTGGCCCTCCGCACCGCCATCGTCCTCGGCGACGGCGGTGTGCTGGAACCGCTGCGCACGCTCGCGCGGCGGGGGCTCGGCGGCCCGCAGTACGACGGGTTCTGGCCGGTCGGTCCCGCGCGCCGCGCCGCCGGCACCGCGCACCTTCCCGGCGCCCGTCGTGGGCGACAGCGCTTCAGCTGGATCCACATCGAGGATGTGGCGCGCATCATCGAGTTCCTCGAGCAGACCCCGGCCCTGGACGGGCCGGTCAACGCCGCCTCACCGCACCCCGTCGACAACGTCACCTTCATGGCCACCGTGCGCCGCGTGCTGGGGACGAAGATCGGCCCGCCGATGCCGCGCTGGATGCTCGAGCTCGGCGCCATCGGCATCCGCACCGAGACCGAGCTCGTCCTCAAGAGCCGTTGGGTCCTCCCCGAGAAGCTCACCGCCGCCGGCTTCACCTTCCGCCACCCGGACCTCGAGGAGGCCGTCCGCGCCTCCTTCGGCGTCACGGACGCGAGCGCCCGGACGCACGCGGTCTGACCGGGTCGCGCGAGGGGATCATCGCCAGGTCGCGGACTCCGGATCGACGCCGTGACGCCGGGCCTCGGCCTCGATGCTGCGCCGGAACCACTCCGCCAGCCCCGGGCGGATGCCGTCGTAGTGCGCCGCGTAGCCGGGGTCCGTGGTGAAGAGCCGGCCGAGGACGACCTGCATCTCCCTGGTCAGCGGGAAGTAGGCCGAGAACACCGCACGGTGTCGCTCGACGAGCGCATCGGCATCCGCCGTGCCGGGAGCCACACCGGCATCCATGGCCGTCGCGAGGGCGGACTCGAACTCCCGCATCGCGTCCGCGACCACCTGCCATGCTCCCGCATCGCGAGCGGCGGATCGCTCCGCGTACTGCTGCCACTGCACCGTGTCGCCCCAGCGGCGGCGCGCGTCGAGAGGCCAGGACGGGTCCCAGTCGGGCCCGAACACCGCGCGCTGCTCGCCCGCACTCAGCATCAGGCCGCGCTCGTGAGCGGTGACCATCCGCTCCAGTTCGGCCTGCAATTCGGTCAGGCGTGCGATCCGGGTCGCGAGCTGCTCCTGCTGCCTGCGCAGCGCGGTGAGGATGTCGGTGTCCGGATCGTCCAGGAGCCGGCGGACCGCCTCGAGGCCGAGACCGAGTTCGCGGTAGACGACGATGCGCCGGAGACGCTCCTGATCGCCCTCCGTGTACACCCGGTATCCCGCCGCCGAACGCGCGGACGGACGGGCCAGTCCGATGTCGTCCCAGTGATGCAGGGTCCGCACCGTCACCCCGGCGAGCGCCGCGGCCCGACCGACGGTCAGGTCCGCGGCGCCGCTGTCATCCGGCATCCACTCCTCCTCCGATCTCCGCTCCGGCCTCCGCCGGGTCCGCGGGCGGACGGATGCCCATCTCCGCGAGGGTGGCCGCCTCGACACTCCCCGGCTCGTAGGGCTTCGCCGCCGTGAAGACGACGCGCACCTTCTCGGGGGTCACGATCTCCACGTCCCTGGTGTTCCAGGGCGTGTCGATCGGCTCCCCGACGGCGCCGGGATCCCACGCCCGGCATGCCTCGACGAGGGCGTCGATCTGGCCGAGCACGCACGCGAAGCTCACACGCAGGCTCGGCAGGCTCTCCTGTGCTGTCCCTCCGGGCACGAGCAGCACATCCTGGAAGGCCCACCGCCGGAGGTGGACGATCCGCCCCGGCACCCCGAAGAGCTCGAAGAACCCCAGACCCCGCGTCCAGAACTCGACCGAGGCGGCGAGATCCGTCGTGGGGACGGTGATGAAAGCGGGCATCCCGTAGATGCCCCGGAACAGCTCCGGTGCGACCGTGTCGGGCCCGGGCGTCGGCACCGGGCTCATCTCGAAAGCGTCATAGTGATCAGTCATGACTCCACGATGAGACCTCACGCCGCGTCAGGGTCAAGCCGATTCCGGGAGCGCCGGGAACGTCCAGGTCCCGTCGAAGACCTCGGGGCGGGGGCGGTAGAGCCGGACGAGGTAGTTCCAGCCCTCCGTGATCGGCAGCACGTTCGGCACGCCCTCCGGATGGTCGCCGAAGCGGACGGTGATCGTGCCGTCGTCGTTGCGGACGCCGGTGATGTCGTTGATCGTGTAGGCGTCGCGATCGTTCGGCTCGAAGAAGCCGTCCGCGTTGTACACCGAGATCGACCAGAAGCCGTCGACCGGCACCTCGCCGACCGTGAGCTCGTACCGGCCCACCGGCAGACGCGGATCGACGCCGATGTAGCTCGCCTCGGATGACGGGAGCCCGCCCCAGCCCGCCGCCGTGCCGATGAGGTGCCGCACCGGATCGACCTCGTCCTCGCTGCCGAACATGCGGTCGAAGCCGCGCAGGTTCCGCGCCAGCGCGAGCAGCGCCTGGCGGGTCTCGTCGAGGCTGACGGTGTCGTAGTCCGGCATCGCGAACGGCGTGGCCGACCCGCTGCGCAGCGCGATGCGGTCCTGCAGGGCCCCCACCTCCGCCACGTCCGCCGGGTCCACGGGATCCACGAGGATGCGCACGGCCAGCACGACGTACGGGGTCCCGAACTGCGCCACCGTCAGCGTGTGCTCGCCCGCCTCGTGGATGATCGCATCGACATAGTGGTGCTCGTTGACGACCATCGCCGAGAGGTAGCGGTCGCCGTGCTCCGGGATGGTGAACGTCGCGCCCTCGCTGATGTCGAGGACCGCGAAGCTGTACAGGGTGTCCCGGTTCAACCGGATCACGGTCTGCCGGTCGATCGCGGCCGGAGCCCTGTTGTGCAGGAACCGATCCACACCCCCGGCCTCCTTCTGGAGGTCGCGCATCATGCGGTGGGTCTCGGCGAGGGCGAAGTTGTCGACGTTCACGAGGATGCTCATGACGGCATCCTGGCAGGCCGGACCGCTCGGCGGCTAGGACGAAGGAAGAGCGTCGTCTCCCCGTTCCCGGCGCCGCTTCTCGATCTCCTCGCGGAGCCGCCACTCCTCGATCTCGCGGTCGAGGTCCGCGATCTGCTGCTCGGTGGAGCGGACGTCGACCGGCGGCGCGGGGCGTGCGACCGTGGTCGTCGGGGCGGTCGGCCGCTCCGCGCGTCGCATCCGCGGGAGCGGGACCCCGGCCTCCCCGTACTCGCGGCCGATCGCGAACCACAGCGCACTGCCGATCAACGGCAGGAGGATCACGATGATGATCCAGACCATCTTCGGCAGGTACTTCACCTGCGAGTCGTCGCGCGTGATGATGTCGATCAGCGCACCGATCATCAGCGCGATGACCAGGAGCGAGAACAGGAACGGCATGGGTTCAGGGTAGACGACGCACGGGCCGGAGCCGAAGGTTCACGGCAGCAGGTGTCCGGCGGCGCGGAAGAGCTCGTACCACTCCGGGCGGGTGAGGACGACGTCCACCCCGGCCGCCGCCTCCTGCACGCGGTGCGGCGTCGTGGTGCCGAGCACGACCTGCATCCCGGCGGGGTGGCGGGTGATCCAGGCGGTGGCGATCGCGGTCGGTGTCACTCCATGGACTCCCGCCAGGCGCTCGATCACCGCGTTGAGCTCGGGGTAGTCCGGGTGTCCGAGGAAGACGCCGCCGCCGAAGCCGCTCTGGTAGGGCGACCAGGCCTGCACGGTGATGCCGTGGATCCGGCAGTAGTCCACGATGCCACCGCCGTCGCGCCCGATGCTCTGATCGTGCCCGGCCATGTTCGCGGCCACCGGCTGCGCGATGATCGGCGCATGCGTGAGGGAGAGCTGCAACTGGTTCGCGACCAGCGGCTGCCGCACCGCGGTCTTCAGCAGCTCGATCTGCGAGGGCGTGTGGTTGGACACCCCGAACGCCCGGACCTTGCCCGACGACTCGAGGTGGTCGAAGGCGCGAGCCACCTCGTCCGGCTCGACGAGGGCGTCCGGCCGGTGCAGCAGGAGGACGTCGATGCGGTCGGTGCGGAGGGCCGCGAGTGAGCCTTCCACCTGTCCGACGATGTGGTCGTAGGAGAAGTCGAACATGCCCTGCGCCGGGACGATGCCGCACTTGGTCTGCAGCACGATCCCGTCCCGCTCCGTGGCGCTGAGCCGGAGAGCGTCCGCGAAGCGCGCCTCGCAGTGGTGCATCTGCCCGCCGTAGATGTCCGCGTGGTCGAAGAAGTCGATCCCGGCGTCGCGTGCGGTCGTGTACAGCTCGCGGATCTGCTCGTCGTCGAGGCTGTCGATGCGCATCATCCCGGCGATCAGGGCCGGAGCGGTCGTCGATCCGAAGGAAACGGTCTTCATGCGCCCACGCTACTTCATGACGTCACCCCCGTCCGCGGCCCGAGCGGGCACCGCCTCAGGGTGCGCACGGAAGCAGTCGGGTGACGGGGACACCGAGGGCCGCCGCGATCCCCGCCACATCCTCCATCGTGAAGTCCGCGCGCTCCTCCAGGAGGTCGGCCAGCCCCGCGGGCTCGATCCCGGTCTGCGCCGAGAGCTCGATGAACGACACTCCGGCGTGCAGGCGTGCAGCCTCCACGGCCGATGCCATCAGATGACGCAATTCTGTCCCCATGCGCCTACGGTACCGCCACGCACGGACACCCGCCGCCTCACACGGGGCCAATATGACGGCATCCTGCTCTCGGTGCGCTGCTAAGGTGAGCCGGATGAAGACACCAGCCGAGCAGTTCAACGAGGCGATCGGTCGTCAGATGCGGGCGGAGATCGCGGCAGCGCGCAGCAGCATCGCCGCCATGGCGCGCGACGTGGGCATCGCCCGGAGCGCCCTCGACAACTACGTGACCGGCAAGCGCGCCATCCCCGTGCCCGTGGTCTACGCGGTGTGCGCCACGCTCGGGGTCGAGCCGCACGTCCTCGTCGCCCGCGCCGAGGAGCGCCTGGCCGCCGACGGCATGTCGGCGATCATCACCCCCTTCCGGCGCCGCACCGATGTCGCCACCCCGCGCGACAATACCCGCGAGGTCGCCTTCGAATCCGGATCCACCCGCGCGACGGACACCGACGACCTCTACGAGTAGCCGACAGCGACCGGACGGAGGCCCATGCAGCAGCTCCTCCGCCTGGCCGACGACCTCGGGCTCCGCGTGGTCGAACGCCCGGGTCCCACCCCTGGCGGTTTCCAACCCGTCACCCGGACGATCCGGCTCGCTCCCGGGATGAGCCGGCGCACGGCACGCAGTGTCCTCGCCCACGAGCTCGGCCACGCCCACCTCGGTCACCTGCCCACGCGGCAACCCGCCCTTCGCGCGCGACAGGAGCGACAGGCCGACGAGTGGGCCGCGCGACGGCTGATCACCCCGGCGGCCTACGCCGCCGCGGAGCACCTCCGCGGCGCCCACCTGGCCAGCCTGGCGTTCGAGCTCGATGTGACGATCGAGATCGTCCTCGCGTTCCAGCGCGTGCTGCACCGGGAGCACCTGCCCGTCCCCGCCGCCTGACCACCGGGCACGGCGGGCGACGCTGGTTGAATGGCTCCATGGCCTTCCTCGTCGCCCCCGCCCCCGTCACCCTCTCCGGTGAGCTCGTCGAGCTCCGGCCTCTCGACCGGTCGCACGTCGACGGTCTCGTCGAAGCGGTCACCGAGGGAGACCTGTGGCGGACGGCCTGGTACACCTCGGTGCCGGCACCCGACGGCGTCGCGGCCGAGGTCGACCGCCGCCTGGCCCTCGTCGACACCGGCGAGATGGTGCCCTTCACGGCCTTCGACAGCGCCGGCCGCGTGCTGGGCCTCACGTCGTACTACGACATCGTCGCCGACGTCCCCCGGCTGCACATCGGGTACACCTGGAACCGCCCGTCCGCCCATGGCACGGGTACCAACGCGGAATCGAAGCTGCTGCTCCTCCGCCACGCCTTCGAGACGCTGGGGGTGTTCCGGGTCGGGCTGACGACCCAGTGGGTGAACTTCCAGTCGCGCGCCGCGATCGAGCGACTGGGCGCGAAGCAGGACGGCGTGATGCGGGCCATGAGCCGCTACCGCAACGGCGCACTCCGGGACAGCGTGGAGTACTCCATCATCGAGCCGGAGTGGCCGGCCGTGCGGGCGAACCTCGAAGCGAGGCTCGCCCGGCGACGGTGAGCGCGGGGCGCTGCCCCGCGCCGGTCACTCGGTCGGGCTGCCGGTCCAGTTCTTGGAGCGACGCGTGGCGGAACCGCGCTGACGCATCGCGAACCCGAGGGCCAGCGAGACGAGCAGGATGCCGCCGACGAAGGTGAGCGCGGCGAGCGTGTCGGGCATCTCGTGGGCGATCCCCAGCAGCCAGAAGCCTCCGAGGAACATGATCATGAAGAAGAGGAAGCTGAGGATCACGGGATCTCCTGTCGTCGGTGCTCTACCAGGATAGCCCGGACCCGGAAAGGCCCTGTGCCGCCGCCCGGATGTCTGGTGGGGTCGGAGCATGGACACACCGCTCACCGCCCTCGCGATCTCCTGCACCCTCAAGCCGTCCCCCGCAGCGTCGAGTTCCGATCTGCTCGCGCGTCAGCTGCTCGATGCCCTCGCCGAGCACGGGGTGACGGGTGACCTCGTCCGTGCCGTCGACCTCGACGTCCGCCCCGGCGTCGAGAAGGACATGGGCGACGGCGACCAGTGGCCGACCCTGCGTCAGCGCGTGCTCGACGCCGACATCCTCGTCTTCGTCACGCCGACGTGGATGGGACAGCACTCCAGCGTCGCCCAGCGCGTGCTGGAGCGCCTCGACGCCGAGCTCGGCGAGACCGACGAGCAGGGCCGCCCGATCCTGTTCGACAAGGTCGCCATCGCCGGCGTGCTCGGGAACGAGGACGGCGCGCACCACATCTCCGCGATCCTCTTCCAGGCGCTGAACGACATCGGCTACACGATCCCGGCGCAGACATCGGTGTACTGGAACGGCGAGGCCATGCAGACCGTGGACTACAAAGACCTCGACGAGACCCCGGAGGCCGTGAGCTCCGCGATCACGACGGCGTCCCGCAACGCCGCGCACCTCGCCCGGCAGCTCGCCGCGCAGGCGTACCCCGCCGAGTAGCGGAGGCGCTCAGTCGGCGGGACCGTCGACGACCTCGTCCACGAGGCTGATGCCTCCCGACGAGCTCGCCTCGACCATGAGGGCCTGGATCCATTTCACGTTCAGCTCCGGCGTCTCCGGCTCCGCGAAGGTGAAGCGCAGCGGGATCGACGGATGCAGCCAGATCGTCGAGCGCCCGGGGACGTCGCCGTCGGGGTGCCTCCAGGACAGCGTGAAGCTCTCGTTCCGGCGGAGCTTGGTCGCGATCGCGACCTTCAGATGGGCCAGGGCGCGGTCCTCGATCTGGATCTCGCTGCCGGAGCCGTACTGCATGGTTCCCATCCCCCGACTCTACGGGTGGGAACGGCGCCGACGCGAGCAGCGACACTCTCGCGCGTCTCCGGTGTGCCGGTGCGGACGAGGGGGCCGGCACCGCTCTCGGGGAGCAGCACCGAGGCGTCAGCGTTGCAGACCCGCGCTCACCGCGACGGTCATCCGGCGGCCCGACGCTGGAGAAGCTGGCGCACGTGCGCCTCGATCTCGGCGTCGTCGACGAAGCCCATGCGGGCGTACGGGGATTCCGCCGCTGCCGCCGGCGCTGCGGGGAGGCTGACGGGCGCTGCCGGCGCCATCTCCTCGGCGCGGGCACGGAGCGCGGCGACCCGAGCGGCCTTGCGCCGCTCCTCCTGCGCGTCGATCTCGGCGCGAGCCGCCTGCGCACGCGATCCCGTGACCGACACCATCGGCTCCGGGAGCGGACGCGGGGTCCAGGTGGCGGGGCCCTGGTCGTGCAGGGCGGGGGCCACTCTCTCCTCGACGGTCTCGACGACCGCGGGCTGCGGACGACGGGCGGCGCGCACAGCGACCGCGGCCATCCGCTGCAGGACGATCGTCGCGACGAGCGCCGCCGCCCCGCCGCTCCAGAGGAGCACCGCTCCCCCGGTGGCGACGAGCTGCCAGATGCCGAACCCGACGGCCGCGAGGCCGAGAACGAGCGCGACGGTCGCCGACAGCCGCACCCGTCGGCGGGCGCGGGCCCGACGGATCACGGGATCGGCGCGGGTGGCGGCGAGTTCCTGGCGGAGCGCCTCGAGTTCGGCGGCTTCGCGCTGGGCCTGCAACCGCTTCGCGAGCTTCTGCTGGGCGACGACAGTACGCGCGTTGAGCTCCATGTGCACCTCGCTGGGCGTCTCGCTCGTCTCGGCGAGGATCCGCAGCGCCTGATTGAGCCGCACGGCGTTCCGCTCGGCCGCGTTGTACTGGAAGCGTCCGCGCCACGAGGGCAGCAGGTACAGCATCCACAGGAGCACGGCGACGAGCACGATCACTCCCCCGCTCAGCACCGGCCCGTCCATAGGTCAACGGTAACGGCGGCGGACCGGCCGCGCCGTGCAGTCGGGGCGCGTGTCGCGGCGAGTCCTCCCCGGAGGGGGAGATCAGAGGCTGATGCGGTCCGCCGGCGGGATCGTCGCCGCGTGCGGCGGCACCTGTCCGTGGATCCATCGGGCGAGCACGCCCTGAGGGACCTCCTCCTGCGTGAGGGCGAAGGCGTAGTGGTCCCGCCAGTCGCCGTCGATGTGGATGTACCGGCGGCGCAGCCCCTCGTACCGGAAGCCGAGCTTCTGCACGACCCGCAGGCTCGCGGCGTTCTCGGGCCGGATGCAGATCTCCATCCGATGCAGCCCGTACTCCGTGAAGCAGGCGTCGGTCGCGAGCGCGACCGCGGTCGGGGTGATCCCCCGCCCCGCGAAGCGCTCGCTCACCCAGTAGCCGATCGTCGCCGAGCACAGCGAGCCCCGGGCGACGCCCCAGACGTTCAACTGTCCGGCGACCTCACCGTCGTACTCCATGACGAACGGGTAGCCGCCGCCGTCCCGGTACTGCTGGAGCAGCCGGCGGATGCTGACCCGCATGTCGAAGGACACCGCCCCGTGCGGGATCGTCGCCTCCCACGGCTGCAGCCACGCGCGGTTCGCGAGCAGCTCCTGCTGCAGAGGCCGCGCGTCCTTCGTCCGGATCAGACGCAGCTCGACCGGTCCGTGCCGCATCCCCGTCGACAGCTCCACGCCGCACCTCCGACGACCGCGAGGCGCCTAGAGGCGCTCCGCGAAGTCCTTGAGCCAGGGGCGCAGCTCCGAGCCCAGGTCGTCGCGGTCGGCCGCGAGCTGCACGATCGCCTTGATGTAGTCCACACGGTCGCCGGTGTCGTAGCGGCGGCCTCCGAAGACGACGCCGACCACGCCGGGTCCGCCGTCCGCCGTCGCGAGCTCCTGCAGCGCATCGGTGAGCTGAATCTCTCCGCCCTTGCCGGGCTCGGTGCGCTCGAGGATCTCGAAGACCGACGCGGGGAGCACGTAGCGTCCGATGATCGCGAGGTTGGACGGGGCGTCCTCCTTCGCGGGCTTCTCGACCAGGCCCGTGACGCGCACGGCGTCGGATCCCTCGATCGCCTCGACGGCGGCGGCACCGTACATGTGGATGCTGTCCGGGTCGACCTCCATGAGGGCGATGACGGCGGCGCCCGTGCGCTCGTGCTCCGCGATCATCTCCGTGAGCAGCGGGTCGCGCTCGTCGATGAGGTCGTCGCCGAGCAGCACCGCGAACGAGCTGTCGCCGACGTGCGTCCTGGCGCGGAGCACGGCATGGCCGAGGCCCTTGGGCTCACCCTGGCGGACGAAGTGGATGTCGGCGAGGTCGCTCGACTTCATCACGCGCTCCAGGCGACCGGTGTCGCCCTTCTCCATGAGCTTCACCTCGAGCTCCGGCACGGAGTCGAAGTGGTTGGAGATGGCGTTCTTGTTGCGTCCGATGATCACGAGGATGTCCTCGATCCCGGCGTTCGCCGCCTCCTCGACGACGTACTGGATCGCCGGCTTGTCGACGACGGGCAGCATCTCCTTCGGCATCGCCTTCGTCGCGGGCAGGAATCGTGTCCCCAGTCCGGCGGCGGGAATGACAGCCTTGATCTTCTCGTGAGCCATTCCCACAGCCTACCGGTGGGGGCCGCCCTAGACTCGGACCATGGCTAACGACGTCGAGCACGCCAAGCGAGCCCTCCGCGCAGAGCTGCGGGAGCGGCGTCAGCTGCTGTCCGATCCCCAGCGCGAAGCCGCCGCGGCAGCGATCGGCGAACGGCTCGACGCCCTCGTCGACGAGCTCGGCGCCCGCTCCGTCTCCTGCTTCCTCTCCACCACCACGGAACCGGGCACCAGGGAGTTCGTCACGCGCGCGGTCCGCCGCGGGATCAGGGTGCTCCTTCCGGTCACCCGCTCCGACGGATTGCTCGACTGGGCCGTCGCCGACGACACCGACGAGATCGCGGAAGGCCTGTACGGGCTGCCGGAGCCCACCGGTGAAGTGCTGGGGCCGATCGCGGTGAACGACGTCGACCTCATGATCGTGCCCGCCGCCGCCGTCGACCGCTCGGGGATGCGCATGGGGTGGGGCCGCGGCTACTTCGACAAGACCATCGGCTCCATGGAGAAATGCCCTCCGGTGTACGCGGTGATCTATGATTCCGAGGTACTCGACGAACTGCCGCGCGAGGTGCACGATCAGCCGGTCGACGGCATCGTGACCCCGTCGCAGACGCTGCATCTGTCGCCTCGGCGACGCTGACCCGCAAGGACCGCCATGCCCACCTACGCCTATGCCTGCACCGCGTGCGGGCACCAGTTCGACGCCGTCCAGAGCTTCTCCGACGATGCGCTCACGGTCTGCCCCGAGTGCGGCGGCGCACTGCGCAAGCAGTACGGCTCGATCGGCGTGACCTTCAACGGCTCCGGCTTCTATCGCACGGACTCGCGCGCCAAATCCGGGGGTTCGAAGGATGCTTCGGCATCATCGAAGTCGGATTCGACGACGAGCGCCAAACCGGCTGCTGCGTCGACTCCCGCCTCGAACTGAGGCCCAGTCGACTTGGGGGTATCCATGCTCAAAGGATTCAAGGACTTCCTGCTCCGCGGGAACGTCATCGATCTGGCCGTCGCGGTCGTCATCGGCACCGCCTTCACGGCCGTCGTGACGGCCGTGGTGAACAGCGTCATCAACCCGCTCATCGCGCTCTTCCTCAAGGCCGATGCAGCCGGCAAGTTCGGCATCCAGATCACGAACATCTACGGCGAGAAGGTCACCTTCCCGATCGGCGACCTCATCTCGGCGATCATCAGCTTCCTCGCCGTCGCGGTCGTGGTCTACTTCGTCTTCGTCCTGCCGATGAACACGTTCAAGGCCCACGTCGAGGCGCGCAAGGGCACGCCGGCCGAGGAGCCGGAGGAGGAGCCGGCCGCCGCGACCGAGGCGGAGCTGCTCGTCGAGATCCGCGATCTGCTCAAGACCCAGCAGGGCCCGCGCGGCGTCTGACCGCACCGCCCTCACGACCCACGGCTCTCCTCGGAGGGCCGTGGGTCTTCCTCTTTCCGGGGGCGGCCGCGTCAGTAGTGCGGGGGCACGTCGCGGAGGAGCTGGTCGTCGTTGGGCCCCTTCCGGTCGCCCGGGGCGGACCGGCGCGGCGCTTGGCCCTCCGGGACCTCCGGTGCCGGGTCGCTGCCTTCGACCGGCGTCAGCCGCGCCCGTCGGGAACCCGGCACCCGGACGACCCGCTGACGCGGCTCGTCCCGGTCGTCAGTCATTCCGGTGGTCGCCGAGATCGAGGGGCTGCGTGTCGTTCTCCGCGCGCGGGGCCGTCTCCGAGATGCCGAGCACCGTCGCGATCCGGGACGCCACGGTGCGCGGGTCGCTGTAGAGGTCGAACGCGTGCACGCGGACGTAGTGCCAGCCGAGGCGGCGGAGCACGTGAGGGCGCAGCCGGAGCGTCTCGCGCAGGGACTCCCCCCGGGACTCCGGGTCGGACTCGATCACGACGGCCTTGCCGTTGTGCTGCGCCACGAGCGGCAGGAGCCCCCGGTAGTCGACGTCGACCGAGGCGCCGAGACGCCGCAACTCCCGGGCCAGCGCGAGCGTGAGCGGGTCGGCGAGATCCTCCAGTCGCGCGTCCCGCGCGCGCCCGGCGAGGCCCCCGAGGATCGACATGAGCGTGGCGGCGCCGTGCTCGAGACGCCCGTCGTCGAACGCCGACGGGCGGATCGACGACACGATCACCATCGAGCGCCGCGCCCGGGTCATCCCGACCGTCAGCAGCCGCTCGCCGTCCGGCGTCGACAGGTCGCCGAAGTCGCTGAGGACCCGGCCGTGCTTGGTGAGCCCGAAGCCGAGGGAGAAGATGACGCGGTCGCGGCTCTCCGCGACGGACTCCTCGAGCGTGAGCACGGCGAACGGCTCCGCGGTGTCGCGGGCGACGAAGTCGGCGACGTCGGAGCGGCCGGCGAAGGCGGCGGTCACGGCGGCGCGCACACGCTCTGCATGACGGGTGCTGGCGGTCACCACCATGAGCGACTCCGTCGGGCGATGCACCGCGTGCTCGACGACCAGTGTGACGACGCGGGCGACCTCGGCGTCCGGGCTCTCGACGGCGCCGGAGACGGGGTCGGGCGTCCCGGTGCCCCCTTCGACGTAGTCGACCGTGAGGCTGCCGCGGCCCAGGTACGAACCGGCCCACGGAAGGGAGACGATCTCGCCGCCGTAGAACGCATCGTTGATGAGCTCCGCGAGGTCCTCGCCACCGGCTCGGTAGCTGCGGGTCAGCGTCATCACGGGGAACAGCTCGGACAGGCGCTCGAAGACGGAGACCTCGTCGAACGGGAGCTCCTCCTCCCAGTCCTCCGCGGGGTCGACCGCGATGCGGAACGGAGAGGGCCGCTGCGTGACGGGGTCTCCGAAGGCGACGACCTGCCGGGCACGGCGGATCGCCGGTGCCGCCTCGGCGAGGTTGATGGCCGCCGCGTCGACGAGGAGCACGGTGTCGAACTCCACCGCGTCCGGGATCTCCGGGACGAGGTAGGGCGACGAGATCCAGACCGGAGCGAGGACGTCGACGAGGGTCGGTGCGGCGCTGACGACCTCGGCCGCCGTGGTCGCGGACTGGGTCAGGGCGCGGCGCAGGTTCTGCGACTGCTCGGGCTCGTCGACGATGGCGATGCGCCACTGGTTCGCGAGCTGCCAGGCGAGCAGCGGTCCGGCCATGGCCGCGTGGGCCTCGTCGACCAGCCGGAAGTCGCGCTCGAGGCGGTCGACCACGGCCGTGTTCGCTCCGAGCAGCGCGCGGTTGTCCTGCAGGGCCCGCTCGAGGAGGGACTGCCACCAGGCGAACTCGAGCTCGTCCCCCACCCGGGCTTCGGAGACGTGGCGCACCGAGAGCTCGGTCAGCAGGGGCTCCAGGCCGAGGAGGGCGAGCTTGTCGCGCAGCTGCGCGCGCTCGACGAGGTTCTCGAAGACGTCGGACTTCGCGGCGAGACCCGCGAGCATGCGCACGAGTCGCGCGACCGGCAGCGAGGACAGCGGTTCGCGGCGGCCGAGTGCCGCGTCCAGCTCGGCCAGCTCGGCCTCCACCCGCTGCCAGGCGGCGAACACGTCGGCGAGACCGAGCGGGATCTCCGGGGCGACGCCCGCGTCGACGTAGCGCTGCCACTGGGTGCGCTGGGTCTGGATGCGCAGCAGCGCCTCGTGCATCTCCGTCACGTGCACGCCGGGGCGGACATACTCCTTGGCGAGCCGGCGGAGCCGACGGCGGTTGGCCCCGGACATGCCGGGCGCGTCCCGTCGAGAGCCGTGCGCCTGGATGAGCTCGCCGAGCGGCCGCTCGAACACCGTCGGGCTGAACCGATCCAGGGTGTCGCGGATCCCCTGCAGCAGCTCGAGGTAATCGCCGAGCTCGTCGATCGTGGAGAACGGCCGCATGTGGGTCTGCGCGATCAGTTCGTAGCCGCGCTCCAGCAGGGCCGGCACGCTGACGGCGTGCAGGCGCCCGGCGAGTTCATGGGCGGCGCGGGCGGCCTCGGTGCTGCCGAAGGTCACGCCGTACCAGGGCGAGTCGTTCGGGCCGACGCGGAACTCGCCGAGCCGCGCAGCGTGCGCCAGTGCGGCGGCCGCGTCGCTGCGGTCCTTCGCGAGCCTGCGCAGGGCGTCCACGCTCAGTCGGGCCGTGGTCGACGGCGGGACCGGCAGCGACGCGAGGCGGGTGAGGTGCCGGGTCGCGTCCAGGACGGAGGCATCGAGGCCGGGGATCGGGACGGTCAGGGCGTCGCGGTAGTCGCGGAGCACCGTGCGCAGCCGCACGAGCGCGTCGTCGACGTCGCTCACCTTGGGCGCGGTGGCCTTCTCGTTCCGGCCGATCGCACGGACGAGGTCGCGGCGCAGGCTCGCCGGGGACACCGCGAGGCTGTCGAGGCCGATGCCGGCGAGGCGGTGGCGCACGCCGTCGAGCGTCGACCGGCGGGCCGAGACGACGAGCACCTTCTTGCCGGCGCGGACGAGCTCGCCCAGCGCGTTGATGACGGTCTGCGTGCCGCCGGTGCCCGGCAGCGTCGCCACGGTGAGAGAGTGACCGGCGGTGATGCGGGCCAACACTGCCTCCTGCTCGGCATCCGCGTCGAGGAGCAGCGTGTCCGAGGCGGGCGCGCGGTCGTCCGGGCCGACGTGGTGCGGGACGGCGCGCGGTGCCGTGACCTGCTCGCGATCGCCGACGTGGCCGCCGAGGGCGTTGAGGACCGGGTGGTCGAGGGTGCCGCCGTCCTGGGCCATGGCGCCCGCGACGTCGGCGAAGGTGGAGACGACGAGTCGCGGCTCGACGGAGAACGTCTCGATCGATCGGGTCAGGCCGCGCAGGCTGTCGATCACCGGCTGCGGCTTGAAGATGCCGCCGTCGTAGGCGAGAGCAGCCAGGGCCGCGGCGTCGAGGGACAGCCCGAAGTGCTCGCGGGCGACCCGGACGAGCTCCGGATTCACCTCGAACGCCCCCTGCAGCTTGAGCTCGAAGTCGGTGTGGTGGCGGCGGATCGCGAGCGGGCGCAGCAGGACCGGCGCGGCGAACGTCGCCCCGCCGATGCGCCACCGGGCGACGCCGACGGCGAGGTGGACCGCCTCGATGCCGCGAACCGTGCGCAACTCGGTGTTCTTGGCCGTGATCCGCTCGGCGGCCAGTCGCGCGGTGCGCAGGCCCACCTCGTCGCGGAAGAGGTTGGACAGGAGCGTCGACTTGCCGGTGATGAACTGCGGAAGGCTGCCCGGGTGCGCCTTGGAGATGTCGATCCCGGATTCCGGCCCGTCGCGGAAGCTGCTCAGCGGGGACGGACCGCCCAGATCGGCGGCTTCGGCCCGCAGGCGCGTGCGCTCGGCCTCGGCGGCGTGCGCGATGCCGACTCCGGTGGACGAGTCGTGCAGGTCACCGAGGGACACAGCGCTGTCCACCGCTGTGTTGTTCGCAGACCTGCTTTCCCGTCGCCACACACTCACACCCTAGGCGCGACACCGCCGGAGATCGGTATCCACGGCGGGTTTCCGGTGAAAAACAGCCGGCACCACGCCCGCTCGGACTGCTCCTCCCCGCACGGTCGTGCGCTCACGTTGTCCACGGAACGCGTGACCGGGCCCGTGATCGGTTCTCTCGTGTCGAGCGGGCCGGTCAGGATGGGGACATGACTTTCCGCTACGACTTCGCTCCGACGCCCTTCGGCGACGCCCTCGCGGTCTTCTCCGACGACGGCATCGTGCGCTTCGATCTCTCCGAGTCCGCAGACCCGCAGGTGCCGTGGCTGCTCGAGAGCGTGTCGCGGCAGCTCGGTGCGATCCCGGAGCCCGACCCCGGCGCCGCCGACGAGCTCGTCCCGCTCCTCGACGCGTACTTCGACGGCGAGCCCGTGCGCTTCGACGAGCACGTCCGCCTCGACTGGCGCCTCGTGGACGGTTTCCACCGGACGGCGCTGCACACCGTGAGCGACATCCCCTGGGGTCAGACCCTGAGCTACGGAGAGGTCGCCGTGCTCGCCGGGCATCCGGGAGCGGCCCGCGCCGTCGGGACGGCGTGCCGCCTCACGCCGTTCTCGATCATCGTGCCCGTGCACCGTGTCGTGCGATCCGACGGTTCGGCGGGGCACTACGGCGGCCACCCGGAGCGGAAGCGCTTCCTGCTGGACCTCGAGTCGCGGTGAGCCCGCTCCTGGGGTGCGGGCCCGGCGAGTAGGCCGCCGGGCCCGCACCCGAGGAGGTCGCGTCAGTGGTCCACGGCCTTCTCCGCGCCGAAGCCGGTGAGCGACCGCACCTCCATCTCGGCCGCCAGCTCGGGAGACTCGCGCCGGGTGCTGGTGACGGTTCCGAGCCAGCCGAGTGCGAACCCGAGCGGTATGGACACGATGCCCGGGTTGTTCAACGGCCAGATGGCGATGTCGATCCCGGGGATCATCGACGTCGGCGTACCGGAGAACACCGGCGACAGGACGATGAGGATGATCGCCGAGCCGAGCCCGCCGTACATGCTCCACACCGCGCCCCGCGTCGTGAACCGGCGCCAGAACAGCGAGTAGAGGATCGTCGGGAGGTTGGCGGAGGCCGCCACCGCGAAGGCGAGGGCCACGAGGAAGGCGATGTTCTGCCCCTGCGCCCCGATGCCGCCGACGATCGCCAGGATGCCGATGACGATCACGGTGCGTCGGGCCACCCGGACCTCGCCGTTGGGATCGGGCTCGACCGGCTTCCCCGAGGCGTCCTTGCGCCCCTTCTGGATGACGTTGGCGTAGATGTCGTGCGCGAACGACGCCGCCGCGGTGATGGTGAGTCCGGCGACGACCGCCAGGATCGTGGCGAACGCCACCGCGGAGATGAACCCGAGAAGCACGGGACCGCCGAGCTTCAACGCCAGCAGCGGCGCGGCGGAGTTCACT
This sequence comes from Microbacterium sp. NPDC091676, assembly GCF_044756645.1. Classification (NCBI taxonomy): domain Bacteria; kingdom Bacillati; phylum Actinomycetota; class Actinomycetes; order Micrococcales; family Microbacteriaceae; genus Microbacterium; species Microbacterium sp. NPDC091676. The sequence goes on from NZ_JBIVTI010000002.1 coordinate 251,562, forward strand.
CCCCCGGGTGCCGCGGCGATCACGTCGGCGCCGACGAGGGCGCCCGCGCCGTATCCGAGCACGAGGGTCAGCAGGTAGAACCCGCCGATCAGCCAGATCGCCCAGACCACCGAACGACGCGCCTCCTTGGCGGTCGGCACGGTGTAGAAGCGCATGAGCACGTGCGGCAGCCCCGCGGTGCCGAGCACCAGGGCCAGGCCCAAGGACAGGAAGTCCCACGGGTTGGCGCCGTACTGCAGGCCCGGCGCCAGCACCGCCTCGCCCTTGTCGGAGTTGGCCACCGCGGCCTCCAGGAGCGCGTTCAGGCTGAAGCCGTTGATCGCGAGGACCCAGATCGTCATCGCCAGCGCGCCGCCGATGAGCAGCACCGCCTTGACGATCTGCACCCAGGTGGTGCCCTTCATCCCGCCGATCAGCACGTAGACGATCATGAGGATGCCGACGACGGCGATGACGACCGACTGCCCGACGCGCCCGTCGATCCCGAGCAGCAGGGACACGAGGCCGCCCGCGCCCGCCATCTGCGCGAGGAGGTAGAAGAAGCAGACCGCGAGCGTGGTGATCGCCGCCGCCATCCGCACCGGGCGCTGCTTCAAGCGGAACGAGAGCACGTCCGCCATCGTGAACTTGCCCGTGTTGCGCATGAGCTCTGCCACGAGCAGCAGCGCGACCAGCCAGGCGACGAGGAATCCGATGGAGTAGAGGAATCCGTCGTACCCGTTGATCGCGATGGCACCGCAGATGCCGAGGAACGATGCCGCGGACAGGTAGTCGCCCGCGATCGCGAAACCGTTCTGGGGTCCCGTGAAGGAGCGTCCGGCCGCGTAGTAGTCGGCAGCCGTCTTGTTGTTCCGGCTGGCGCGGATGACGATGAACAGCGTCACCGCGACGAAGGCCAGGAAGATCGAGATGTTGAACACCGGGTTGATGTCGAGTGCGACATCCTCGGCGGCCGTGCGGATGATGGTCATGCGTCCGCCTGCGCCTTCTCGAGTTCTTCGCGGATCTCCGACGCCAGCGGATCGAGCTTCCTATTCGCGAATGCGACATACGCCATCGTGATGGCGAATGTCGTCACGAACTGGCCGAGCCCGAAGAGCAGCCCGACGGTGATATCCCCCCAGACGCGCTGCGCCATGAAATCGCGGGCGAATGCCGCCAGCAGCACGTAGACGAAATACCACACGAGGAAGAACGCGGCGAGGGGGAAGATGAAGGACCGCTGCGTCCGTTTCAACCGCAGGAATCGAGGGGATCGTTCGACGGCGACGTAATCGATCGCGCCGTTCTGAGGGGTCGGAATTGGTTCGCTCATGGGGCCTCCTTGCCACATGTCCGCTGCACGCGCGGCCGTCGCCGCCCGAGTGGTAGGGTCGACGCTACGAAACGGGGAACGGTGCCGTCACCCCCGAAAGTAGGTATTCGTGAGCTCTCCGATCACCGTCGAATCCGAGGCGGAGCTCGTCGCCAACGCGGTGCGCGAGCTGGCGCGGCGCACCCGCTTCCCGGTCGCGTTCGGCGGGCTGATCGACGAGGGCGTCGTGAGCGTCACGAGCATCGTCGGGGCCCGCACGCGTGCGCTCGACGGGCTCCGCGTGCGCCCCGAGCGCGGCCTCGGCGGGCGGGCGATGATGGAGCTGCGTCCGCGGATGACGAGCGACTACGGGTCGTCCCGCCAGATCACCCACGACTACGACGTCTTCGTGCTCGGCGAGGGCCTGCGGACGCTGCTCGCCCTGCCGATCGTCGTCCAGGGCCGCCCCCGCGGCGTGCTCTATGCCGGGGCCTGGGCAGAGGAGAGGATCGGCGGCGTGACGACGGCCCCGGCCATGCAGGTCGCGCAGTCCGTCGCCGATGAGCTGCGCATCCGGGACGAGGTGCAGCGCCGCCTGCGCTCCGCGTCGCCGTCGCCCGCCGCGGTCGCGCCGGCACAGCGCGAGGAGCTGCGGGAGAGCTTCGCCGAGCTCCGCAGCATCGCCGCCACCGTCGACGACGCCGACATCCGCGCACGACTGGCGCAGGTCGAGCGCCGACTGCTGACCCTCGCCGGAGACGACCTCCCGACCACGACCGGGCCGGTCCCCGTCATCCACCTCTCCCCGCGCGAGACGGATGTGCTCGCGTGCGCCGCCCTCGGATCGACGAATGCCGAGATCGCCGCCCACCTCGGTCTCCGCGAAGGCACCGTCAAGGCCTATCTCGGCACCGCGATGTCCAAACTGGATGCATCGACACGGCATGCCGCTGTGACCAAAGCGCGTCGCGCGGGCCTTCTCCCCTGAATCGGCATTCTCCGCGACCACGTCACACGGCGCCATGAATGAGGCGCCTTTGTTGTGCGCATTCCCGCCCCCGGGATAAAGTCGCCGATATGGCGAGACGAATTGTGCATCAGCTGGTCGACGACATCGACGGCACCGTCCTGGAGGTCGGAGAAGGCGAGACCGTGCATTTCTCGCTGAACGGCACCTCCTACGAGATCGATCTGAATCCTGAGCACGCCGAGGAATTGCGGCAGGCCCTCGAGCCGTACATCACGGCCGGGCGCCGGGCGGGGTCCGGAGCGTCCACCGGCGGAGGGCGCTCCTCGTCCTCGTCGTCATCGCGGAAGCGGCCTTCGCGCAATCCCGAGGTCGCGGCGATCCGCGCCTGGGCGAAGGAGAACGGGTACACGCTCTCGGAGCGGGGCCGCGTTCCGGCCCCCATCCTCGACGCGTACCGCGCCGCTCATTGATCCGGTCCCGCCCCACCTCACGGTCGGGCGGGATCTTCTTTCGCACCCTCGAGCGCCCAGGCCTCGTCCCGGAGGGTGATCTCCTCCGTCATGTCCTGCAGGAAGCGGATGACCACGTCGCGCTCCGCCGCCGACAGCCGCGCGGCCGCGTAGAAGCGCTTGGCCTGCTGACGCCCGACCGTCTCCATCGCGGCGTGCCTCGTCTCCGGGGTGATGGTGATCGCGAGGGCGCGTCGATCGGTGGGATGCGGTGCGCGACGGATGTGCCCGCCCTTCTCCAGCCGGTCGAGGAGCTTCGTGGTCGCCGCGGTCGAGACGCCGAGGTGGTGGGCGATCCCGCTGGGGGTCGCCACGACCGAGCGGTTGTCGCACACGATCAGATAGTGCAGCGCCCGCATGTCGGTCTCGTTCAGCTGCATGTATCTCCGCGACGCCTGCGAGAGACGCTGCTCGGCCTCGCGCAACCCGCCCAGCGCCTCCATGAGGCGCCCGATCTGACGCAGGTCCTCCGGAGCGACACCGGAGCGATCGACGAGCGTGCTGCGGGGGTCGCTGGCGTCGACGTCGTAGATGGAGCCCTGGGCGAGCTCGTCGGCCCCCGCGGTCGCCGAGGCCTCGGCGACCGGGGTGGTGCGGGGCTCGGAGGGCATGCGATCATGTTACACACCAACAGCTTCATGCTAAGTTGATATTTCGCCAGGTTAGCTAAACGACGAGAGGGAGCCATGGACAACGTCACACTCCTCGCCGAAGACGGGACCGCCGTCGGCATCCTGCCCAAGAGCGAGGTCCACACGACCGACACCCCCCTCCACCTCGCCTTCTCCTGCTACGTGCAGGACCGAGAGGGACGCCTTCTCGTCACGCGTCGTGCCCTCGGCAAGCGCACGTGGCCGGGCGTCTGGACCAACAGCTTCTGCGGTCACCCGCAGCCCGGCGAGGACATGATCGAGGCGGTGCGCCGACGCGGCTCCGAGGAACTGGGGATCCAGGTCGCCGACGTCCGGCTCGCGCTCCCCGACTATCGCTACCGCGCCGTCGACGCGAGCGGCATCGTCGAGAACGAGATCTGCCCGGTGCACATCGCGGTGGTCGACGGGCAGCCCGCCGCGAACCCCGACGAGGTGGCGGAGTGGGAGTGGGTCGATGTGGACGACATGCTCGCCGCGGTGACCCGCGCCCCCTTCGCCTTCAGCCCCTGGCTCGCGGAGCAGCTCCCGCTCCTCCGACGTCACGGAGTGGTCTGAGCCATGGTCGTCACGGTGACAGAGGAAGACCTCGGCACCCGCATCGAGGCGGTGCTGCGGCAGCGGTTCACCGAGCGCACCGCCGCCGCCGAGCACTACGGGTCGGAGTTCGCCGCGCTGTGGCACACCGCCGCAGGGCACGCCCTCGGGGGGAAGCTCCTGCGTCCGCGCATGCTCATGGACCTGCTCTCCGCCCTCACCGCGGCTCCCCTCACGGAGAAGGACACCGCACGGGCGATCGATGTGGCCGCTCATGTCGAGCTCCTGCACTTCGCGTTCCTCCTGCACGACGACGTCATCGACGGCGACCTCACGCGCCGCCGTCGTCCCAATCTCATCGGCTCCCTCGTCTCCCGTCGCCCTGACGAGTCCGGCGACGCGGCCCTGCACTGGGGCCGCTCGAGCGCCATCCTCCTCGGAGACCTCCTGCTGTCCAGCGCCGTGCTCGGCTTCGCGCGTGCCGACCTCCCCGCGCCGCGACGGGAGCGGCTCCTCGCGCTCCTCGAGACGACCGTGTTCGAGACCGTCGCCGGAGAGCACTCCGACGTCGCACTGAGCGACGGCGTCATCGCCGCCGATCTGCGCACCATCCTCGCCACGAGCGCGTCCAAGACCGCCGCCTATTCCTTCGTCCTCCCGCTCCGCGCGGCGGCGATCCTGTCCGGGGCGCCGACGGCGGCCGAGGAGCAGCTGACCGAGATCGGCGGTCACCTCGGCCTCGCCTACCAGCTCCAGGACGACCTGCTGTCCGTGTTCGGAGACCCGGACATCCACGGCAAGGACCCCTACTCCGACCTCCGCGAGGGCAAGGAGACCGCGATCATCGCCTACGCGCGGATGACCAGCCACTGGCCCGCCATCGAACTGCGGTTCGGCGAGGTCGACCTCAGCATCGACGACGCGGCGGAGATGCGCGACCGCCTCCGCGAGTGCGGCGCCGAGGGCTTCGTCCGCGGGCTCGTGGAGGAGCAGCTCGCCGCCGTCTCGACCGTCCTCGCGGAAGCCGAGGAGGCGGGCACGCTCTCCGCCGACGCCGGACGCGTGATCCTCGCGCTCGCCGACCGGATCGAGGGCCGCGCCCGATGACCGCGACCCCCGCCGAGCACCGCGACGACGCGGCGCTGCGCCGCTTCAGCCGCACCGCCGAGATCGCGACCTCCGACGTGATCCGCACCTACTCGACGTCGTTCGGCCTGGCCACTCGCCTCCTCGGGCGACGCCACCGTCAGCACGTCCGCAACATCTACGCCATGGTGCGCATCGCGGACGAGATCGTCGACGGCGTCGCCGCCGAGGCGGGACTCGACGCGAGCGCCCAGGCCGCCGCCCTGGACTCGTACATCGCGGAGACCCATCGGTCGATGCGGACCGGCTACAGCAGCGACCTCATCCTGCACGCGTTCGCGCGGACAGCGCGCGAGTGCGGGATCGGCGAAGAGCTCACGCAGCCGTTCTTCGACTCGATGCGTGCCGACATCGCCGGCCCGTCCGGGTTCACGGCCTACGACGCCGACGCGCACGCCGCCTACGTCTACGGGTCGGCGGAGGTCGTCGGCCTCATGTGCCTGCGGGTCTTCCTCCGCGACGCCACGCGCACGCCGGCCGAACTCGAGATCCTCGACCGCGGGGCGCGACGGCTGGGAGCCGCGTTCCAGAACGTGAACTTCCTCCGCGACCTCGCCGACGACACCGACCGCCTGCAGCGCGGCTACCTCGGCGGCACGGAACGGCTCACCGACGCCGATCGCGACGCCTGGGTCGACACCGTCCACCGTCAGCTCGCCGACGCGAGAGCCGCGATCCCGCTGCTCCCGAAGGACGCCCGTGCCGCCGTCCGGAGCGCCCTCGCCCTCTTCGCCGCCCTGACGCACCGCGTCGCGCGGACCCCTGCAGCCGAGCTGTACCACCGCCGGGTCCGCGTGCCGGATCCGATCAAGGCGCTGCTCGCCGCGCGCGCCGTCGTCGTCACGAGCCTGGAGCGGGATCGATGAGCCGCATCGTCATCATCGGCGCCGGTGTGGCCGGCCTGGCCACGGCCGGGCTGCTCGCGCGCGACGGGCACGACGTCGTGGTGCTGGAGAAGAACGACCGCGTCGGCGGACGGGCGGGCACCATCGAGCGCGACGGCTTCCGGTTCGACTCCGGCCCGTCGTGGTACCTCATGCCCGAGGTCTTCGACCACTACTTCGCGATGATGGGGACCAGCACCGCGGAGCAGCTCGACCTGACGCTGCTCGATCCGGGCTATCGCGTCTTCCGCTCCCCCGAGTCCGGCGACGATCCGGTGACGGTCCCCGCCGGACGGGACGCCGTCGCGGAGCTGTTCGAGTCGATGGAACCGGGGTCCGCCGCCGCCCTCGACACCTACCTCACCTCCGCCCACGACGCCGGCGCCATGGCGAGGAGCTACTTCCTCTACAACCCGTTCACCCGGACCAGGACGCTCGCCGCGCCCGAGGTGGTGCGCGCGCTGCCGCGACTGTTCTCGCTGCTCGGCACGCGCCTCCAGGCCTTCGCCGCCCGGCGCTTCCGGCACCCGGTGCTGCGGCAGATCCTCGGCTACCCCGCCGTCTTCCTGGGCACCGACCCGCGGACGGCGCCGGCGATGTACCACCTGATGAGCGCGCTCGACCTCGACCAGGGCGTTCTGTATCCGCAGGGCGGCTTCTGGCGTGTCGTCGAGCGGTTGGCGGCGCTGGCCCAGGATGCCGGCGCGCGGATCGTCACCGGGGCGGAGGTCACCGGGATCCGCACCCAGGACGCGGACGGCGCGACGTACGCGACCGGCGTCGGCTGGACGGACCGCGACGGCCACCAGCACGTGGAGGACGCGGACATCGTCGTCTCCGGCGCCGATCTGCACCACACCGAGACGGCGCTCCTGCCGCCCACCCTGCAGTCCTACCCCGAGTCCTGGTGGGCGCGGCGCACGAGCGGCCCCGGCGGCGTGCTCGTGATGCTCGGCGTCCGCGGCACGCTGCCCCAGCTCCCGCACCACTCGCTCTTCTTCACCGACGACTGGGATGCGAACTTCGACGCGATCTTCGGTCGCACCCCTGCCGTCCCGACCCCGGCGTCCACCTATGTCTGCCGGCCCAGCGCCACCGACGCCGAGGTCGCGCCGGACGGGCACGAGAACCTCTTCGTGCTCGTCCCGGTGCCGGCGGATGTCGATCTCGGACACGGGGGAAGCGACGGCGCCGGCTCCCCGGCCGTCGAGGAGGCCGCGGACGCCGCGATCGAGATGATCGCGACGTGGGCGGGGATCCCCGATCTGCGGGAGCGGATCGTCGTCCGTGAGACCGTGGGGCCGGCCGACTTCCGCGACGACTACCACTCCTGGCGGGGCGGCATGCTCGGACCCGCGCACATCCTCTCGCAGAGCGCCATGTTCCGCGCGCAGAACGCCTCCCGCCGTGTGCAGGGGCTGTACTACGCCGGGGCGACCACCGCACCGGGCGTCGGGGTGCCGATGTGCCTCATCAGCGCCGAGATCGTGCTCAAGCGCATCCGGGGCGACCACTCCCCCGGTCCGCTGCCGGAGCCGGCCCCACGACCGGCGAGCGCGGAGCGGGCATGATGGGCGCGATCTACCTGACCGCGCTCCTCGTGTCCCTCGGCTGCATGCTGCTGCTGGACTGGAGGTTCCGCCTCTTCTTCTGGCGCGACGCCGTGGCGGCCGCCGTCGTCACCGTCGTCGGCCTCGCCTTCTTCCTCGTCTGGGATGTGGCCGGCATCGCGGCGGGGATCTTCTTCCGCGGCGAGGCGGCGATCGCCACGGGCATCGTCCTGGCCCCCGAGCTCCCCCTCGAAGAGCCGATCTTCCTGGTCTTCCTCGTCGTCTGCACCATGGTGCTCTACGGCGGTGCCGTGCGCCTCCTGGACAGCCGCCGTGGCCGTGCTGACGCGGAAGGAGCGTCGGCATGAGCTACCTCCAGCTGTCGGCGGTCTTCCTCGCCGTCGCCGCCGTGGCCGCGGTCGCGCTCTGCGTCGGCGCGCGGCGCACCCCGCACCTCGGCGCCCTCACGCTCACGGCCCTCGCCCTCCTCGTGCTGACCGCCGTGTTCGACACCGTCATGATCGCCACCGGGCTCTTCCACTACGCCCCCGGCCCGCTCGCCGGCGTGCACATCGGACTCGCCCCGATCGAGGACTTCGCGTACCCGCTGGCCGGGGTGCTGCTGCTCCCCGCCCTGTGGACCGTCCTCCGCGCGCGCCGATCCCGGACGCGCGCCGCCGCCCGACAGGAGGACCGGGCATGACCGATCAGGCGTCCCGCGCGGGCGGCATCGGACGCGATATCGCCCAGATCGTGCTCTCCTCCCGACCGATCAGCTGGATCAACACGGCTTTCCCCTTCGCCGCCGCCTACCTGCTGAGCACCAGGGAGATCGACGCGACGTTCGTGATCGGCACCCTGTACTTCCTCGTGCCGTACAACCTCGCCATGTACGGCATCAACGACGTCTTCGACTACGCCTCCGATCTGGCCAATCCGCGCAAGGGCGGGATCGAGGGCGCGCTGCTGTCCCCGCGCATCCATCGTGCGACGCTGTGGGCGGCGGCGGCGACGAACGTGCCGTTCCTCGTCTATCTGTTCGCGGTCGGCACCCCGGCGTCGTGGCTGTGGCTCGCGGTCAGCGTGTTCGCCGTCCTCGCCTACTCCGCGCCGGTGCTGCGGTTCAAGGAGCGTCCCTTCCTGGACTCCGTGACCTCGAGCACCCACTTCGTCAGCCCCGCCCTCGTCGGACTCTCGCTCGCCGGAGCCCCCGTCACCACGACCGCCGTCCTCGTCCTCGTCGCCTTCTTCCTCTGGGGCATGGCCGCCCACGCCTTCGGCGCCGTGCAGGACATCGGGCCCGACCGCGAGGGCGGGATCTCGTCCATCGCGACGGTGATCGGCGCCAGGGCCACCGTCCGGCTCGCCCTCGTGCTGTGGGCGATCGCCGGTGGTGCGATGCTGCTGACCCCCTGGCCCGGCCCGCTCGCCGCCGTTCTCGCCCTGCCCTACATCGTCAACGCCGCGCCGTGGTGGAACGTCACCGACGAGACCTCGGCCGGCACGAACCGCGCCTGGCGCCGGTTCATCGCACTGAACTACATCGCCGGCTTCCTCGCCACGATGATCCTCATCCTCGCCTGGGTCTCCTGACCCCCGCGCCGCCTCGCCCCGCCACCGCTCCCGAAAGGACCCCGATGTCCCGCCCCGCCCCCGCACCGACGCCGCCGACCCGCGCGCGCACCCGACGCCACTCCTGGCTGCGGGTGTTCCTGCCCGTCGCCCTCATCCTCGTGTGGCTGGTGGGAGCATCCCTCGGCGGTCCGCTCTTCGGGAAGGTCGACGAGGTGTCGTCGAACGACCAGACGACCTACCTCCCGGAGTCCGCGGACGCCACGACGGTCCAGCAGCTCCTCGGCGAGTTCACCGACAGCGACGCGATCCCGGCGATCGCGGTGTTCACCTCGGAAGAGGAGCTGACGCCGTCCGAGCTCGAGGCGATCTCCGACGCGGTGGCCGACGCGCCGGACGTGGAGGGCGTCGCGGACGACGTCTCCCCGGCGCTTCCGTCCGAGGACGGCCGAGCCGTGCAAGCCTTCATCCCGATCGACGGCGACGCCGAGCTCAGCGACGCCACCACCGCTCTCGGTGACGAGCTGCGCGCCGCGGTGCCGGACGGCATCACGGTCTACATCACCGGACCTGCGGGCTTCACGGCCGACCTCGCCGCCGGCTTCGCGGGCATCGACGGCCTCCTCCTCGGCGTCGCCCTGCTCGCCGTGCTCGTGATCCTCGTCCTCGTCTACCGCTCGTTCCTGCTGCCGCTCGTGGTGCTCTCCACGAGCCTGTTCGCCCTGTGCGTCGCGCTCCTCGTCGTCTGGTGGCTGGCCAAGTGGGAGATCCTGCTGCTCAGCGGGCAGACCCAGGGCATCCTCTTCATCCTCGTGATCGGCGCCGCCACCGACTACGCGTTGCTCTTCGTCGCGCGGTTCCGGGAGGAGCTGCGGGTCTCGCAGGACAAGGGCGTCGCGCTCCTCGCCGCGTGGAAGGGGTCCGTCGAGCCGATCGTCGCCTCCGGGGGCACCGTGATCGCGGGACTCCTGTGTCTGCTGCTCAGCGACCTGAAGTCGAACAGCACGCTCGGCCCGGTCGCGGCGATCGGCATCGTGTTCGCGATGCTCTCGGCCCTCACGCTCCTGCCCGCACTGCTGCTGCTGTTCGGGCGCGCGGTCTTCTGGCCCCGTCGCCCGCGGTTCGAGCCCGAGGTCGTGGCCGAGGAGCACGGCATGCGCACCACCGGTCTGTGGGCGCGGCTGTCCGGCCTCATCAAGAAGCGTCCCCGCGTGATCTGGATCGCGACCACCCTCGTCCTCCTCGCGGGCGCGGCCGGGGTCACCCAGCTGGACGCTCAGGGGGTGCCGCAGTCCGACCTCGTGCTCGGGGCCTCGGAGGCGCGGGATGGCCAGGTCGCGCTCGGCGAGCACTTCCCCGGCGGCTCCGGGAGCCCGGTCTCGGTGATCGTGGACGAGGACCGCCTGCAGGATGCCGCCGACGTGCTCCTCGCGAACGACGGGATCGACGGGGTGACCGTCACCGCGGCCGATTCCCCGAGCGGGTCCGCCCCGGTGACGGCCGACGGGATCACGGCCGTCGGCCCTCCCGGGACCCCCGCTCCGGAGCCCACGACGGTCGACGGTCAGGTGCTCCTGCAGGGGACCCTGACGGACGCCGCCGACTCCGCTGCGGCTGCCTCCACCGTGCGCGAGCTGCGCGGAGAGCTCGACGACCTCGGAGCCGTGGTGGGCGGGGTGACGGCGACCTCGATCGATACGAACGACGCGTCCATCCACGACCGCAACCTCATCATCCCGGTCATCCTCGTCGTGATCATGATCATCCTCATGCTGCTGCTGCGCTCGATCCTCGCACCGGTACTGCTGATCCTCACGACGGTGCTGTCCTTCGGCACGGCCATGGGCGTCTCGGCGCTCGTGTTCAACGGCATCTTCGACTTCCCCGGAGCAGACCCCGCCGTCCCGCTGTACGGCTTCGTCTTCCTCGTCGCCCTGGGCATCGACTACAACATCTTCCTCATGACGCGGGTGCGCGAGGAGTCGAAGCAGCACGGGACGAGGGAGGGCATCCTCCGCGGGCTCTCGATCACCGGCGGCGTCATCACCTCCGCCGGCCTGGTGCTGGCGGCGACCTTCGCGGCGCTGTCGGTGATCCCGATCCTCTTCCTCGTGCAGCTCGCGTTCATCGTCGCGTTCGGAGTGCTGCTGGACACCTTCGTGGTGCGCTCGCTGCTCGTCCCGGCGCTCGCCTACGACATCGGCAAGGCCATCTGGTGGCCGTCGAAGCTGTGGCGGCGCGGACAGCCCTGACGCGTGCGGAAGCGGGAGTGCCCTCGACAGGATTCGAACCTGCGACCTGCCCTTTAGGAGAGGGCTGCTCTATCCTGCTGAGCTACGAGGGCGCGCAACCCAGTCTACGGGACCAGGGTTGCGCGCCCTCGCGCTGTCCGTCATGCGGCGAGGGCGAGGTAGGGCTCCCAGCGGGGATCGCTGCGCTCCACCCCGCGCACCGTCCACGCCGTCCCGTGCGGGGGGCGCGGCGTGAACCGCAGCTGCCACCGCATCTCCTGCGGGGTGCGGTTGCTCTTGAGGTTGTTGCAGCGCAGGCAGCACGCGACGAGGTTCTCCCAGGAGTCCGCGCCGCCGCGCGAGCGAGGGAGGACGTGGTCGATCGTCGCGGCGGCCTTGCCGCAGTACCCGCAGCGATGACCATCGCGTCGCAGCACGCCGCGCCGCGTCACGGGGACGCGCCGACTCGTGGGGACGCGCACGTAGCGGGAGAGGATGATCACCGCCGGGCGGTCGTAGACGCCGTGGGTCCCCCAGACGGGGTCGTCCTCGACGCGTTCGATGACCGTCGCCTTGTCGTTCATGACCAGGACGAGGGCTCTCTTGAAGGACACGATCGCCAGCGGCTCGTATCCGGCATTCAGGACCAGTGTGCGCATTCGTCATCCTCTCGATCCGCCGGGACGGCTTCCCGGCACTCTCGACTCACACGACGTCGTGCAGGAGGAAGAGTGTTCGCAGGGACGAGAAAAGGCGCCGTCTAGAGACGGCGCCTTTCGCGCGCGGCAGCACCGCGGCATCCCTGCGGGCAATGCCGAAGGACGTGACGACCGAGAGCGTCCATGGTTCGGATGCTCGGTGTTCGCTCCATCAGCCTCTCCCGCCTGTATGACGACGGGTTCAGGCTAACCCATCCCGCGCGAGCCGCGGCGGAACGGGAGATGAATGACCGGGAACGTGTCCCGGTCAGCCGGCGTTGACGGAGAGCCAGGACATCGGCTCGACGAGACCGCCGTTGATCCAGACCTCGAAGTGGAGGTGGTTCGCCGTCGACCGTCCGGTGCTGCCCACGTAGCCGATGAGCTGGCCGGCTGCGACCGTCTGCCCGGCCTGCACCTGGCGGGAGCCGTAGAGCATGTGCCCGTACGTGGTCTGCACGCGCTGGCCACCCACGACGCTGTCGAGCATGACCGCGACGCCGTAGCCGCCGATGCTCTCGGCGGAGGCGCGCACGACGCCGGAGGCGGCGGCGTAGATCGGCGTGCCGGCGGGAGCGAGCATGTCCGCACCGTTGTGCCCGCCACCGACCGTGCGGCTGACGTTCCAGGAGCCGATGGGCAGCGGATAGCGGACCTCGCCCGAGCCGGGGGCGACGAGAGCGTAACCGGCGGTGTTGAAGGTTCCGGACGAGGGCGTGGAGGCGGATGCGGCGGCGGCCGCGGCACGAGCGGCGGCGGCAGCAGCCTCTTCGGCCTTCTTCTTCTCGATCTCCTCGGGCGTGGTGGCGCTGAAGGCACCGCGCACGAGCGGGGCGGCGGTGGCCTCCGAGGCGACGACGAGCGACTGCGCATCCACGGCGGCGAGCTGCTGGACGGTCTGCGCAGTGGCATCCGTCGGCTTCGACGCGGCGTAGGCGGGGAGCGCGACGGCGGCGACGAGGGCGCCGACGGCACCGAAGATCGCCACCGACCGGAGAGGGGCTGCGATCTTCCGAACACCGACCCGGGCGCCGGAGCGTCGGGCGGGTACTCGGTCTTCAGATGTCTTCGCGGTCGGTTCGATGTCTGCGGCCAAAACGTGGTCCTCCTGAGCCCTCGCACCTCGGGTGGCGCTGGCTCGTCGACACTCTCTGCCCCAGGGCAGGGATGCACTGCTCGGGTTCGAGCGCATCCCTCTCGGGAAGACGACGAGCCGGAAGGCGGATCTTCGCGGTTCGCCCCCAGCGGGCTTCTTCGCTGAGGACCTGACCGAGGTTACCGGAAGATAACGATCATGTCACCCTGGGAAACTGACAATCCTCGGTGAGCCGATCAGGCGGGCTCGCCGACGAGGAAGATGTGCGAGGCGAGCTCGACGGGGAGCTCCAAGCCCTCCTCCTTGCCGTCCATCTGGATGAGCACGTAGCCCTCGTTGAAACGGAAGTCTCCGCGCGCACCGGGGACGACGCCCGCATCGCGCAGCTGCTCCAGGAGCTCGGGGTCGACCTGCGCCGGCTCCGCGAGGCGGCGGACGGTCCCCTCGACGGGCTCACCGGCGGCGTTCAGCCTCTGCACGAGACCGATCACGCCCTCGTCGAAGGTACGGGCGGGAAGGTCGCCGAGCTGGTCGAGACCGGGGATCGGGTTGCCGTACGGCGATTCGGTGGGGTGCCCGAGCAGCTCGACGAGACGACGCTCGACCTGCTCGCTCATGACGTGCTCCCAGCGACAGGCCTCCTCGTGCACGAACGCCCAGTCCAGCCCGATGACATCGGACAGCAGGCGCTCGGCGAGCCGGTGCTTGCGCATCACGTCGACGGCCTTGCGGCGCCCGGCGTCGGTGAGTTCGAGCGTGCGGTCCTCGGACACCACGACGAGACCGTCGCGCTCCATGCGCCCCACGGTCTGCGAGACGGTGGGACCGGAGTGGCCGAGGCGCTCCGAGATGCGCGCCCGCAGCGGCACGATGTTCTCCTCCTCGAGTTCGAGGATGGTGCGGAGATACATCTCCGTGGTGTCGATCAGATCCGTCATGTGGGCCCTCCGAAAGTTCTTAGGCAAGCCTACATTCCCCCGGCGACATCGGACGGGGCGCAGGCGGGAGGAACGGCGGCGCGATCCCCCTAGAATCTAGCCATGGCGATCGAGATTCCCCGTGACCTCCTGCCCACTGACGGCCGCTTCGGCTGCGGCCCCTCGAAGGTGCGCGGCGCGCAGCTCGAGTCGCTCGTCACGACGGGCGCCTCGATCCTCGGGACCTCGCATCGCCAGGCGCCCGTGAAGAACCTCGTCGGCAGCGTCCGCGAGCAGCTCGCCGCCCTCTTCCGCCTGCCCGAGGGGTACGAGATCATCCTGGGCAACGGCGGGTCGACCGCCTTCTGGGACGCCGCGGCCTTCGGCCTCATCGAGCGTCGCAGCCAGAACCTCGTGTTCGGCGAGTTCGGGGGCAAGTTCGCCAAGGCCGCTGCGGCCCCGTGGCTGGAGGCTCCCGACGTCCGCTCCGCCGAGCCCGGGTCGCGGACCGCCGCGGAGATCGTCGAGGGCGTCGACGTGTACGCCTGGCCCCACAACGAGACCTCGACCGGAGTGTCGGCGCCGATCGAGCGCGTCCGCGCGGAGGGCGCCCTCACGGTGATCGACGCGACGAGCGCCGCCGGCGGCATCGACGTCGACATGGCGCAGGCCGACGTCTACTACTTCGCCCCGCAGAAGAACCTCGGGTCGGACGGGGGGCTCTGGTTCGCCGCGGTCTCCCCCGCCGCAATCGATCGCATCGAGCGGATCGCCGCCTCCGGCCGGTACATCCCGGAATTCCTGAGCCTGAAGCACGCGGTGGACAACTCGCGGCTCAACCAGACGCTGAACACCCCCGCCCTGACGACGCTGCTCCTCCTGGACGACCAGCTGCGCTGGATCCTCGACAACGGCGGGCTCGCCTGGGCCGCGGCGCGCACGGCCGAGTCCTCCTCGGCGCTGTACGACTGGGCGGAGGCGTCCGCCGTGGCGACGCCCTTCGTCAGCGACCCGTCGCACCGCTCGCCCGTGGTCGCGACCATCGACTTCGACGAGAGCGTCGACGCCGCGGCGATCGCGAAGGCGCTGCGCGCCAACGGCATCGTCGACACCGAGCCGTACCGCAAGCTCGGCCGCAACCAGCTGCGGGTGGCGACCTTCGTCTCGATCGAGCCGGACGACGTGCGTCAGCTCATCCGGGCCATCGACTTCGTGCAGGAGAACCTGGGCGGCTGACCGCCCCCCCTCACTCCTCTTCGTCGCCGGCGTCCGCATCGCGGGCGTCGGCGTCGTCGTCCTCGGAGCCCTCTGCCTCGTCGTCCTCGGCGTCGTCTTCTGCCTCGTCGTGGGCGTCGGCGTCGTCTTCATCGGCGTCGTCGTCGATGTCTTCCGCCTCGGACGCATCGACGTCGTCGGAGTCGTCGAGCTCGTCGATGTCCACGCCGTCGAGGTCGCCGGCGTGCAGGATGTCGGAACCGTCCTCGTCGAGCTCGTCATCGTCGATGCCGTCGTCATCGAGCTCGCCGTCGGCCTCCTCGTCGACCTCGCCGTCCTCGCCGCCGGCCGCAGCGGCCTCGGCGAGCTCGGCCTGGTGCGCGCGGTACTCGGCAAGGCGCTCGGCCCACGGCACCCATTCCGGGGCGAGCAGCGCGCCGTCGCCGGGGAGCAGCTCGACCTCGAGGACGGTGGGCTCCTCGTCGTCGACACGGGCGACCGTCACCGTCCAGTACCAGCCGGGGTAGCCGGGGAGGCGGTTCTCGAAGCGGAGGGAGACGGATCCGTCCTCTTCCGGCGTGAACCCGGCGGCCGGTCCGATCGTGGCCGCGGGGGTGATCTCGCGCAGCGCGGAGAGCGCGAGGTCGTGCGCCTCGACGAGACGCGCGTCGGCGTCAGGCTTCGAGGTCATCGGCGACCTTGCGCAGGACGGCCGCGATCTTGCGACCGTGGCTCGAAGAGGGGTAGCGGCCGCGGCGCAGATCGCCGCCGATGCCGTCGAGGAGCTTCACGAGGTCCTCGATGATGATCGCCATGTCGTCGGCGGGCTTGCGCTTCGCCTTCGCGAGGCTGGGCGGCGCTTCGAGCACCCGGACCGACAGCGCCTGGAGTCCGCGCTTGCCGTCGGCCACGCCGAACTCCACGCGCGTACCCGCCTTCATCGCGGTGCCGGCGGGCAGCGCGGAGGCGTGCAGGAAGACGTCCTGGCCGTCATCGCTGGCGATGAAGCCGAAACCCTTGTCTTCGTCGTAGAACCTGACCTTGCCGGTGGGCATGGGAGAACCTCGCTGGGATCGAATGCAGAACGGGACGCGCTCGTGCGCGTGCCCCCAGCCTACCGGTCACGGGCAGATCGGATCGGCTTCCTCGCGTGCGAGTAGGCTGGGGCGGATGAGTACGCAGAGCGGGGGACCGGAGGTCCCCATCCGTCGGATCGACCGCGTCCTGGCGTTCACCGCGCTCGGCATCGCCGCGGCGGCGGTGATCTGCTTCTTCATCATCATCATCGGCACGGCGCTGGGCATGGATCGGGCCGCCTTCGGTGAGGGGCTGTGGCCCGTGATCGCCGCGATCCCCTACTGGGGGCTGCCGCTCGCGTTCGTCATGATCATCGTGCTGCTGGTGATGAGCTTCGTGCGGAAGGGCCGCGCAGAGTCGCGTCGCTGAGGTCGCACCGATGAGCACGCACGCACGCCCGCTGGCCGATCACCTGGCCGCGGCGAGCGATGACGAGCTGGCTGCGCTGCTGAGCGCGCGAGGCATCCGTCCGGATGCCGGATGGCAGGACTTCTTCGACGGGGCGGAGGCCCTCCTGGAGCCGTCCTCGATCGCCCGCGCGCTGCCCACCCTGACCGCGGCCGAGGCCGCAGCGCTCATCGACGCCGCCGCCGGAGGCGCCGTCGGCGCCGAGCGGGAGCGCCTGACCGCCCTCGCCCTCCTCCGCCCCGACGGCACCCCGCACCCGCCGGTGGCGGACGCCGTCGCAGGGAAGGCACGCCCCGCCGTGTTGGACGACACGCCCGCGCCGGCGTCGACCGCGTCGGTGGCGGCGCACGCCGCCGAACGCGCCTTCACCACCGTCGGCGCGCTGGCCGACATCCTCCTCCTCGCCAGGGAGCAGCCCTTCGCGCTGCTCATGGGCGGTGCTGTGAGCGCGGGGCAGAAACGCCAGCTCGCCGAAGCCGGCCTCGCCGTCGAGAGCATCGATCCGCTGGTGGCCCTCGCCGTCCGGGCCGGACTGGCGGCACCGATCGACCGGCTGCTCCGGACGACGCCCGCGGCGGAGGAGTGGCTGCGCTCCCCCGCGACCACGCGCTGGAGCGTGCTGGCCACAGCCTTCCGCGACGCCCTGCCCCGCGGCGTGCGCTCGGGAGCGGGCGGCTGGCTCCCGCCCGCGCAGTGGCCCCTCGCCCACCCGTGGGATCCGTCCTGGCCGGAGGAAGCCGAGCGCCAGCGGGAAGCCGCCCGACTCCTCGGCCTGGTCGCGGAGGACGGCTCGGCACCCCCGTGGTCCGAGGCGCTGCGTCGCGGCGAGGCGGCCGACGCGGCGGCCCTCTCGACGCTCCTGCCGACGGAGGTGGACCGCATCTTCCTCCAGAACGATCTCACCGCGATAGCCCCCGGCCCGTTGCAGCCCGCGCTCGACGTGCGCCTGCGCACCATGGCCCGCCGGGAGTCGGCCTCCCAGGCCTCGTCGTACCGCTTCACCGCGGAGTCGGTGGCGCACGCCTTCGCGGCCGGAGAAGACGAGTCCTCGATCCTGGAGTTCCTGGGCGGCCTCTCGCTCACGGGCATCCCGCAGCCCCTGGGCTACCTCGTCGCGCAGACCGGCCAGCGCCATGGGCTCGTGCGGGTCGCCGTGGATGACGAGACCGGGCGCACGCGCGTGGAGAGCGCGGACGCCCATCTCCTCGAGGCCATGGCGGTCGACCAGACGCTCCGCCCCCTCGGGCTCGCCGTGCACGAAGGATCGCTGACGACCAAGGTCGGGCAGGACACGGTCTACTGGGCGCTGACCGACGCCCGGTATCCGGCGACCCTCGTCGATCGCGACGGGACCGTCACCGTGCGCACCCGCCACCCGGCCGCCGTGACGGATCCGGATCCCGCCCCCGACTACGGACCGCTGATCGCCCGGCTGCGCGAACGTCAGGGTCCCGACGCGGATGCCGCCTGGCTGGACCGCGAGCTCGAGGCGGCGGTGCGTGCGAAGGCCGTGCTGCAGGTGACGGTCGGCATGCCGGACGGATCCACCAGGGATCTCCTGCTCGAAGCCACCGGGATCGGCGGCGGACGGCTGCGCGGCAGGGACAGGGCGGCCGACGTCGAGCGCACCCTGCCGGTGTCGAGCATCCGCGCCGCGACCGTCGTCCCGACCTAGGCCTCGTGCAGCCAGAGGCCGGTAGACTGGGCAGCTATGTCTGATGGCCCCCTGATCGTCCAGAGCGACCGCACCGTGCTCCTCGAGGTCGCCCACGCCGACGCCGAGAGCGCCCGCCACGAGCTCGCGATCTTCGCCGAGCTGGAGCGCGCGCCCGAGCACATCCACACCTATCGGATCACACGGCTCGGCCTGTGGAACGCCCGCGCGGCGGGGCACACCGCCGAGGACATGCTGGAGACGCTCGACCGCTGGTCGCGCTTCCCGGTGCCGCCCTCCGTCGCGGTCGACCTGCGCGAGACGGTCAACCGGTACGGGCGCCTGGTCATCGAACGCGACGACGAGGGCGTGCTGATCCTCCGCTCGTCCGATCCCGCCGTGCTGGCGCAGGTCGCGAACAACAAGCGCATCCAGCCGCTGCTCATCGGGCATCCGACGCCGGAGACCTTCGTCGTCGACGCCTGGGCGCGCGGTCAGATCAAGCAGGAGCTGCTGAAGATCGGCTGGCCGGCCGAGGACCTCGCCGGCTACACGCCGGGGACCCCGCACGAGATCGAGCTCGCGGAGGACGGCTGGGCCATCCGCCCGTACCAGCAGGACGCCGTCGACGCCTTCTCGAAGGACGGCTCCGGTGTGGTCGTGCTCCCCTGCGGTGCAGGGAAGACCATCGTCGGCGCGGGGGCCATGGCGGCCACCAAGACCACGACGCTCATCCTCGTGACGAACACGGTCTCCGCGCGGCAGTGGCGCGACGAGCTGCTCAAGCGCACGAGCCTCACCCCCGAGGAGATCGGCGAGTACTCCGGGCAGGCCAAGGAGGTCAAGCCCGTCACGATCGCGACCTACCAGATCCTCACGGCGAAGCGGAAGGGCGAGTACGCGCACCTCGCCCTCCTCGACGCACTGGACTGGGGCCTCATCGTGTACGACGAGGTGCACCTGCTCCCGGCGCCGGTGTTCAAGCTCACCGCCGACCTGCAGGCGCGGCGCCGGATCGGCCTCACGGCGACCCTGGTCCGCGAGGACGGCCGCGAGGGCGACGTCTTCAGCCTCATCGGCCCGAAGCGCTTCGACGCCCCGTGGAAGCAGATCGAGGCGCAGGGGTTCATCTCCCCCGCCGCCTGCTTCGAGGTGCGGGTCGACCTGCCGCCGGCGGACCGCCTGGAGTACGCCGCGGCGACCGACGACGAGCGCTACCGGCTCGCCGCCTCCGCTCCGGCGAAGATCGACGCGGTGCGCGAGCTGATCGCGGCGCACCAGGGCGAGCAGATCCTCGTCATCGGGCAGTACCTCGACCAGCTCGATGCGCTCTCGCAGGCGCTCGACGCTCCGCAGATCACCGGGTCCACCCCGGTCGAGGAGCGCGAGGAGCTCTACCGGGCGTTCCGCGAGGGCGACATATCGCTGCTCGTGGTGTCGAAGGTCGCGAACTTCTCCATCGACCTCCCTGAGGCATCGGTGGCCATCCAGGTTTCCGGCTCGTTCGGTTCGCGGCAGGAGGAGGCCCAGCGTCTCGGACGGCTCCTCCGCCCCAAGCAGTCCGGCCACACCGCGAGCTTCTACACGCTCGTGGCCCGCGACACGATCGATCAGGACTACGCGCAGAATCGACAGCGGTTCCTCGCCGAGCAGGGCTACAGCTACACGATCATGGACGCCGAGGCGATCGCCGCCTGACCGGCGTGCGGCCGCTCAGCCGCGCAGCATCCGCGGGAGCTGGTGCGTCCCCGCGGAGCCGTCGGTCATCCCCGCGGTCCGAGTGATCCCTCGTCGGCGCGCCCAGCGGTCCGCGACGACGGCGAAGACGAGCATCGCCAGCGCGGAGCCCAGCAGATCCACCGGCGTCCCCGAGGTGGCGTTCGCGTCGACGACGGCGACGGAGCCGAGCAGGAAGATCAGCAGATTGTTGACGATGTGCAGTGCGATGGCCGCTTCCAGCCCACCGGTGCGCCACGTCAGCCACGCGGCGACGACGGCGAACAACCCCACGCTCGCCGCGCCCCAGACGTCGTAGCCGTGCCCCAGCACGAAGAGCGGTACCGGCAGCAGGATCGCGAAGGCGGGGTGGCGCAGCCAGCTTCCGACGAGCTGCATCAGATAGCCGCGGAAGACGTACTCCTCGGCCGCCGCCTGGAACGGGATGAGCACGAGCAGGAGCACCACCATGAGCAGGAGCCCCGGGTGGGAGAAGTCCGGCGTCACGGCGTCGCCCGCGGCCGCCGACCAGCCGAGCACCACGGCGAAGTAGACGACGAACACCGCGAGCGCCAGCACGAGGGTCCGGCCGAGCCAGCCCATCCGCAGCCGTCCGGTGACCGAGGACAGCAGGCCGACGCCCCGCCCCTGGACGACCCGCGAGGCGAGGAGCAGAGCCGGGATCATGAGGATGAGCGGGAGCACGAGTGCGACCAGGAGCCACGGACGATCGAGCTGGAAGTACGCGGTGGTCCGGAACAGCATCTGCAGCTCGGCGCCCCACCCGGGCACCAAAGACGCGACGATCACGAGCGGCACGATCACGAGCACGAGGATCGCGAGGTAGAAGGCGATGCCGAGGAGGCCGGTGAGCAGCGGCTTCCACCAGCGAGGACGCGGGCGGAGGAGTGCCAGACGGTGGTACTCGACCCCGTCTTCGGACACCTCGGACGAGGGGGCGGACGGGGAGACGGGGGCGGCGGAGGCGTCCTCGATCGAGCTCATGCCTCGATCCTCCCCCGGCCGCCTGTGCGGCGCATCCATCGGCCGGCGGATCGACCGCATCCACGCCGTTCCGCAGGATAATCAGCCCGCGCATGGCCGAAGTCACCATAATGGGGTCATGACTGCTGCGCGCATCCTGGTCGTCGACGACGAGCCCAACATCCGCGACCTGCTCTCCACGGGTCTCAGCTTCGCCGGGTTCCAGGTGAAGACGGTGGCCAACGGCGCCGCCACGATCTCCGCCGTCCTCGAGGAGGAGCCGGACCTCATCATCCTCGACGTCATGCTCCCCGACATGAACGGGTTCAGCGTGACCAAGCGTCTCCGCGGCGCCGGTTTCACGGCTCCAATCCTCTTC
Organism: Microbacterium sp. NPDC091676; assembly: GCF_044756645.1. Taxonomy (NCBI): domain Bacteria; kingdom Bacillati; phylum Actinomycetota; class Actinomycetes; order Micrococcales; family Microbacteriaceae; genus Microbacterium; species Microbacterium sp. NPDC091676. Next base: position 273,049 of record NZ_JBIVTI010000002.1, read on the forward strand.
CTCACGGCGAAGGACGGCACGGAGGACAAGATCGAAGGGCTCAACGCCGGCGGCGACGACTACGTCACCAAGCCGTTCAGCCTGGACGAGATCGTCGCCAGGGCCCAGGCCATCCTCCGCCGCACGATGCAGGCCGACGAGGAGTCGATCATCCGCGCCGGCGAGCTCTCGATGGACCAGGACACGCACGACGTGCACGTCGGCAAGGAGCCGATCGACCTGAGCCCGACGGAGTTCAAGCTCCTCCGCTACCTCATGCTCAACCCCAACCGCGTGCTGTCGAAGGCGCAGATCCTCGACCACGTCTGGGAGTACGACTTCAACGGCGATGCCGGCATCGTCGAGAGCTACATCTCGTACCTGCGGCGCAAGATCGACCCGCACACCGAGGAGTCGCTCATCCAGACCAAGCGGGGCTTCGGATACATGCTCAAGGTGGGCAAGACGGTCTGACGCCACCCCACCATCCGCCGTCGGCCGACGGCACCGCCGCCGCACCAGGGAGGACCGCATGGCGCACAAGCCCGATGCGGTCACCGCATGGTGGCGGCGCATCAGCCTCCGCGCGAAGGTCACCGGCGTCACGGTCGCCGTGCTGGCGCTGGGTCTCCTCGTCGCCGGAATCGGCACCGTGCCGCTGCTGCGGAACGCCCTCGTGGAGAACATCAACGCGCAGCTTCCCGCGCTGGTGACCAGCGACCTCGTCGACCGCTACTTCGACACGACGACCATCGACGGCGTCACCACCTACACGCCGCGGGATGAAAAGCCCCGGGACTTCTCCTTCGCGGTCTACGACGCGGAGGGCGCCCTGCGCGCGACGGCCCCCAGCGCCTCCGGTCGCGCACCGGTGTTCCCCGCGGAGTACTCCCTGTCGGACGCCCAGGCGAACGAGGATCAGGTGCTCGCGCTGGAGGACGCGGACGGCCGCGTCTACCACGCCGCCGCCGCCGTGGTGCAGCAGGAGGGCGACCCCCTGAGCATCCAGATGGTGGCTCTCCCCCTCGCCGAGGCCGACCGCATCATCAGCCAGTACTTCGGCATCTACATCACCATCGCCCTCATCACGATCCTCGTCGCGGCTCTACTCACCCGGGGCCTGGTGACGCTGACGTTCCGCCGCCTCGGGCAGGTCGAGCAGACCGCCATGTCGATCGCCGCCGGCGACTTCCGGCAGCGGCTCACGGATCTCGAGCCGACCACCGAGGTCGGGCGCCTGAATGCGGCCATCAACACGATGCTCGACCGGGTGGACCGTTCGCTGGCCCAGCGTGACCGCACCGTGCAGCACATGCGACGGTTCATCGGCGACGCCAGCCACGAGTTGCGCACGCCGCTCGTCAGCGTCCGCGGCTATGCCGAGCTGTATCGCATGGGTGCGATCAAGGGCGAGGAGGACACCGCCCGCGCGATGGAGCGCATCGAGAAGGAGGCGATCCGCATGGGCGTCCTCGTGGAGGACCTGCTCGCGCTCGCACGGCTCGACGAGGAGCGCGAGCCGCAGATCGTCCCGCTCGACCTGCGCCCCATCGCTCGCGATGCCGCCCTCGACGTCCGGGCCGCAGCCCCGGGCCGGGTCATCTCCGTGATCGACCGCACGCTCGAGAACGTCCCCACCGCTCCCATCCGCACACCGGTCGTGCCCATCGCCCCGGAGCCCGCTCCGAAGACGCGCCCCCGCGCCACCCTCTCGCGCCTGCGTCGCCGTGCGCGACCGCAGGAGCAGCCGCCCGCCATCGACTTCACCGAGGTGGCCGACATCCCGGTGCGGACCCCGCCGATCGTGCTCGGCGAGGAGAACAAGGTCCGTCAGGTCGTCACGAACCTCCTGGGCAACGCCCGCCGCTTCTCCCCCGCGGACAGCCCGATCGAGATCGTCGTGGACTCCGACCGGGTGGCGGGCACCGCGAGCATCTCGATCGTCGACCACGGCGAGGGTGTGCCACCGCAGATCCGGGAGCAGATCTTCGAGCGGTTCTGGCGCGCGGACACGTCCCGGGCGCGGGAGACCGGCGGATCCGGCCTGGGACTGGCGATCGTCGCCTCCATCCTCAAGGCGCTCAACGGCGACATCGCGGTGTCCGAGAGCCCGGGAGGCGGCGCCACGTTCACGGTCACGCTCCCGCTCGCACCCGCACGGTCGACGCCGGAGCATCTCCTCGAGGACACGCAGCCGCTGGATCGGCTCGACGACCTCCCCTAGGTTCTCTCTCCTGCACAGACCTCTCGCGGAGCGTTCTTCTCCCGGGTTCCGGACCGGACGCGGGCTCGCCTTTTCGGGGGCACCGCAGCCCCCGTAGCGTCGGAGCATCCTCGAAGGGAGATCCCATGACCGTCTTCACCGTCGACACCGACGCCGTCCACGCGGCGGAAGCCGCGACCCGCGCCACCATCGAGCGCCTGCGCGCCGAATCCGCCACCCTCATGTCCCAGCTCCGGCAGCTGCAGACCGTCTGGGTGGGTACGGCCTCCGCCGCCTTCCAGGGCTGCGCCGAGGAATGGCAGGGCGCCCAGCAGCACGTCGAGCTCGTCCTGGACGGGATCGGCACCTCGCTCGGCACCGTGGCCACGCAGCATGCCGAGGCGGACCAGTACTCCGCGAGCCTGTTCCGCTGATCGCACGCAGAAAGCCCCCGGCCGAAGCCGGGGGCTTTCTGTGTGAGACCTGGGTCCCTGAACCTGTCGAAGGGTCAGAAGTCCATGCCACCCGTGGGGTCACCGGCGGGAGCAGCGGCCTTCTCGGGCTTGTCCGCGACGACGGCCTCCGTCGTGAGGAACAGCCCGGCGATCGACGCGGCGTTCTGCAGCGCGGAGCGCGTGACCTTCGCCGGGTCGATGATGCCCTGTGCGAACATGTCGCCGTACTCGCCGCTGGCCGCGTTCAGGCCCTGGCCCGCGGGGAGCTCGGACACCTTGTTGGCCACGACGCCCGGCTCCAGACCGGCGTTCAGCGCGATCTGCTTCAGCGGAGCCTCGATCGCGACGCGCACGATGTTCGCACCGGTCGCCTCGTCGCCCTCGAGCGACAGGGCGTCGAGCGCCTTCGTGCCCGACTGGATGAGCGCGACGCCACCACCGGGGACGATGCCCTCCTCGACCGCTGCCTTCGCGTTGCGGACGGCGTCCTCGATGCGGTGCTTGCGCTCCTTGAGCTCGACCTCGGTCGCCGCACCGGCCTTGATGACCGCCACGCCGCCGGCGAGCTTCGCCAGGCGCTCCTGGAGCTTCTCGCGGTCGTAGTCGCTGTCGGTGTTCTCGATCTCGCGACGGATCTGCGTGACGCGACCCTCGATCTGGTCGGCCTCACCGGCACCCTCGACGATCGTGGTCTCGTCCTTGGTGACGATGACCTTGCGCGCACGACCCAGCAGGTCGAGCGTGGCGTTCTCGAGCTTCAGGCCCACCTCTTCGGTGATGACCTGGCCACCCGTGAGGATCGCGATGTCCTGCAGCTGCGCCTTGCGGCGGTCGCCGAAGCCGGGAGCCTTGACGGCGACCGACTTGAAGATGCCCTTGAGCTTGTTCAGCACGAGGGTCGCAAGGGCCTCACCCTCGACGTCCTCGGCGATGATGACGAGCTCCTTGCCGTCCTGGATCACCTTGTCGACGATCGGCAGCAGGTCCTTGATGTTGGAGACCTTCTGGTTCGCGATGAGGATGTACGGGTCCTCGAAGACGGCTTCCTGGCGCTCCGGGTCCGTGACGAAGTACGGGTTCAGGTAGCCCTTGTCGAAGCGCATGCCCTCGGTGAGCTCGAGCTCGGTGCCGAAGGTCTGCGACTCCTCGACGGTGACGACGCCCTCCTTGCCCACCTTGTCGATGGCCTCGGCGATGAGCTCGCCGATGGCGGGGTCGGCGGCGGAGATGGAGGCGGTCGCGGCGATCTGCTCCTTGGAGTCGATCTCCTTCGCCGAGCTCAGCAGCTCCTCGGTGATCGCGGCGACGGCCTTCTCGATGCCGCGCTTGAGGGAGATGGGGTCGGCGCCGGCCGCGACGTTGCGCAGACCCTCGCGGACCAGGGCCTGGGCGAGCACCGTGGCGGTCGTCGTGCCGTCACCGGCGACGTCGTCGGTCTTCTTGGCGACCTCCTTGACGAGCTCCGCACCGATCTTCTCGTACGGGTCGTCCAGCTCGATCTCCTTGGCGATGGAGACACCGTCGTTCGTGATCGTGGGAGCGCCCCACTTCTTCTCGAGCACGACGTTGCGACCACGCGGGCCGAGGGTCACCTTGACCGCGTCGGCGAGGATGTTGAGGCCACGCTCGAGGCCGCGGCGGGCCTCCTCATCGAAGGCGATGATCTTTGCCATGAGTTTTGTCGTCCCTCCTGGACGTAGACGGTGGGTTTAGCACTCAGAGTGAGAGAGTGCTAACGCCATTCTGGCACTCGACACCATCGAGTGCAAGCCGTGCGGTCCGGTGGGGAGACCGGCGTCAGGGCGCGGGAGTCTCGGGCACCGACGCGGCGCGGTCGAGACCGATCACGATGGTGAGCTGCTTCTGCCCGTCCTCCGTCTGGCCCGCGTAGTAGTCGCTCTGCTGCACCTCGGCACCGCCGATGACTCCGGCGAGGCCCTGGGCGGCCTCCTCATCCTCGGCGCTGACGTAATAGACGGTCGTCGTGGCGAAGTCGTCGCTCTCGCTGTCGCTGGCGAGCACCGTGTCCGCCGCCCATCCGGCGTTGATGAGGGTGTCGCGCATCTGGTCGTCCAGACCGTTGTCCGGGGTGGCGTTCAGGATGAGCACCGAGTAGGTCGGGTCGATCACCCCGGTCTCCTCCGGCGTGGCCACCGCGGAGGGCGCGGAATCCGGGAAGAGCTCGATGCGTCCCATGACGGCCAGGGCGCCGAAGATGCCGGCGATGATGAGCACGAGGGCGGCGACGAACGACCACAGGAGCACGACCCAGCCGTTCATGCCCGGGGCTTCGGCGCGGTGTGCTCCCACGCGTCCGGTGGAACGGGGGACCTCGTCGAAACGGTCACGGGGGGGCTTGGACACCCCTCGATGCTAGCGGCACGTCCCTGGCAAACCGTTCCGCGACGGGCCCGATCGGCGCGGTCGCCGACCGTTCAGCCCGTGAAGCCGGGGATCCGCGCGGCCCGCCTGGCGCCGCGGGCGTCCCGGAGACGACGCAGGCGCCGCACGAGCATCGGGTCGAACGCGAGCGCGGCCTCGGAGTCGATCAGCCGGCCGAGCAGCTGGTAGTACCGCGCCGCGCTCATGCCGAGCGTGCTGCGGATGACCTCCTCCTTCATGCCGCCATGCCGCGGCCAGGCGGCCTCCAGGGCGAGGATCGCGCGGTCGCGCTCCGTGAGGTGGTCTGCGGACATGCCCTCAGATTAGGTCGTCGGCAGGCGATCCTCGGCGCGCCACTCCCACCACGCCCCGAGCGGGTCGGCGGCGGCGCGCACGCGGCCGTCGTGAGCGACGACGAACCCCGGCCAGCTCTCGGCGGCGACCGGCGGATCCCAGACGTCGAGGAGGCCCGGCGGGTCGATCGTGACCCAGTGCGCCGGGAGTCCCGCGATCCTCGCGACCAGCTCCGACCGCTCCGCCCGCGGGATGTGCACGAGCACCCCGGGGGTGGTGATGACGAGAGTGGCGTCCGCCGGAGCCGACGCCGCCAGATCCTCCAGGTGGGCGGCCGCGTCTCCGGCGACGAGGAGCGGAGGGTCGGCGGCGACGATGTCGAGCGCGGCGGTGATGCGCTGCTCCCTCCCCTCCTCTCCGGGCCACACGAGCGCGCGGAGCCAGCGCCGGTCGTCGGCGGCCGCCGCGTCCAGCGGGGCGAGGTCGATGCCCGCGCGCCAGACCACCTCGGGCAGGCGCAGCGGCGGGAGGTCACCCGACACGACGCTCTCCAGGACCACCGTCGAGGGGCCGACGCTCGGGTCGAGGGCGTGACGGAGCCGACCGTCCGCGTCCGTGAAGCGGTACGAGTAGCGATCGGGATACAGGCACAGACCCGCCGCGGCCCCGATCTCCAGCAGCGCGATCGGCCCGTCGATCTCGGAGAGCACAGGCAGCAGCGCGGCGGTCCGGAGCGGTTCGTTGGTCTGCAGGGCCCGGCGGGTGCACTCCTGGACGAGCCGATCGGCATGCGCGAGGGCGAACCGACGCCACTCCCGATACGGCCGGTGACCGGCCCCGAGCAGGCGGGAGACGGCGAAGACGAGGGGAGGCTGTCGGCGGGTCGCGGGTATCCGGGCCAGCAGCTCCCTCACCTCCGGGTCGGCGGCGACCCCGGCCGCCCACTCCGCGTACAGCGCGCTGCGCCCCGGGGCCTCCGTCGCCGCGAACCGGGCGTAGCGCTCCTGCACGGCATCGGTCATGCGTCCATTCTGACGCGAAGCGCCACCGGCGCTCCGCACGAGAGAGAATGGAGAGGACTCAGGAGGACACGATGCCCTACAGCGTGAACAAGACCGAAGACGAGTGGCGCGAAGAGCTCGGCGAGGAGCAGTACGCCGTGCTGCGCCAGGCGGCGACCGAGCGCGCCTGGACGGGCGAGCTGCTCGACGAGGAGCGCGCCGGCCTCTACACCTGCGGCGCCTGCGGTGCGGAGCTCTTCAAGAGCGGCACCAAGTTCGACTCCGGATGCGGCTGGCCGAGCTTCTACGAGTCGGTCCGCCCGGACGCGGTCGAGCTGCTCGAGGACGACAGCCTCGGGATGGTCCGCACCGAGGTCCGCTGCGCGAACTGCGGTTCGCACCTCGGGCACGTCTTCCCCGACGGCTTCGGCACGCCCACGGGCGACCGCTACTGCATGAACTCGATCGCGCTGAACTTCACGCCCGACGAGCCGTGAGCGCGCTCGACGCCGTTCGCGCCCGGCAGTCCTGGTCGAAGGTCGGCGACACGGCTCCCGACCGTGAGGAGCTGGTGACGCTCGTCGGCGCCGCCGGCCGCGTCGCGGACCACTCGTCGCTGCGCCCCTGGCGTCTGATCGAGCTCCGCGGCACAGACCGCGAGGCTCTCGGCGCCGCGATCGCAGAGGCGCAGGGCGATGCGGAGCCGTCGACCAAACCGCTGCGGGCCCCGCTCCTCATCGCGGTGGTCGCCAGCTACCGTCCGAGCGAGAAGGTGCCGCGCTGGGAGCAGGAGGCGGTGGCCTCCGGGGTCGCCCATGTGCTGAGCCTGCTGCTCGACGAAGCGGGGTGGGGCGTCATCTGGCGCACCGGCCACTACACCCGCTCGGAGCCGGTCGCGCGCATGCACGGACTGGGGTCGGACGAGGAGCTCCTCGGCTGGCTCTACGTCGGCGCGAAGCCCGAGGGCAAGAGCCCTGGACGTCGCAAGACCGTCGACGCCCGCGCGCTCCTGACCCGCCCCCCGAAGCCCTCCCCGGAGGCCCGAGCGGCAGCCGAGGCGCCGGCGCAGGAGGCCGAGAGGAAGAAGGCCGCGAAGGCCGAGAAGAAGGCGCGCAAGAAGGCGAAGAAGAAGGCCGCGAAGGCTGCGAAGAAGAGCCGCTCCTAGAGCCGGCGGCGTCGCCAGGGCACCGCGACCAGCACCGAGCCGACGGCCACGATCACCATCGCGACCACCTGCCACAGCGCCGGTCCCGCCTGCGCCGGCCAGAGCAGGTCGATCACGACGGACGTGACGAGCTGTCCGAGCACCGAGCCCAGGCCCATCAGCAGGACGCCGGTGTGGGCGACGATGAAGGCGCCGAGCAGGATGTACCCCGCCCCCAGGAAGCCGCCGATGTAGAGCCACGGCTCGGTCGGCAATGCGGCCGGCCACCCCCGCACGGCGACGCTGATGCCGGCGGCGACCGCGAGCACCAGGGTGCCGGCGATGAAGCTCATGAGCGTGGCGGCGATCGGCGACTGCACGCGCTGGGCCAGCCGTCCGTTCGTCGCCGCCTGCCAAGCGATGCCGACACCGGCGGCGAAGGGCAGCAGCAGCATCCACAGCGGAGCGGTCGCCAGCACGTCGCCGGAGAGGGAGATCCCGACCGCGGCGAGCGCGAGGACGCCGCCCATCACGCGACCGGGGGTGACGGCGACGACGCCGGCCGGACCGAAGCCGATGCGGTCGAGCACGAGGCCGTGCAGCGTCTGTCCCGCCACCACGCCGACGGTGAAGAGCGAGACGCCCAGGATGCCCGCCGTCAGCCCCTGGGTGGAGACGGTGAGCGCGCCGCAGGCTCCCCCGAGGAGCATCCAGAACGGGATCCGGCGGTCCCGGACACCGCGACCGAGACGCATCGCACCGCGGCGCGCCGAAGGCAGGAAGGAGATGACCACGGCGAGGGCCACGAGCCCGACCGCGAAGGAGAGGAACCCCGCGACGATGCCGTTGTCCACGCGCACGCCCAGGACCCCGTTGATGCGCGCCTGGATCGCGGTCATGACCCCGATCGCGACGGCTCCGCCGAGCGCCACAGGGGCGGGAAGGCGGCGGGCGGCGGTCACCTCTCGACACTATCGGAGCCTCCGCGCCCACCTGTCCTCCACCGCACCGTCCTCCTGGAGGACGACGGCACCGCACCGGGGAATCGTCCTCCGGGAGGACGCGCCGCGGCCCGGCGATCCGTAGCGTGGGGACCATGATCACCGCAGAAGGCCTCACCAAGAGATTCGGGGACAAGACCGCCGTCGACGGCGTGTCCTTCACCGTGCAGCCGGGGACCGTCACCGGCTTCCTCGGACCGAACGGCGCAGGGAAGTCGACGACCATGCGCATGATCGTCGGGCTGGACCGTCCGTCGGCCGGCCGGGCGACCGTCGCCGGGCGGGAGTACCGCAAGCTCCGCGCGCCCCTCACCGAGGTCGGCGTGCTCCTCGACGCCAAGGCCGTGCACACCGGTCGGACCGCGCGCGACCACCTCCGGGCGATGGCCGCCACGCACGGCATCCCGACGTCGCGCGTCGACGAGGTCATCGAGCTGGCCGGCATGGGCTCGGTCGCCCGCAAGCGCGCCGGGAAGTTCTCGCTCGGCATGGGGCAGCGCCTCGGGATCGCCTCCGCGCTTCTCGGCGACCCGCACACCCTCATCCTCGACGAGCCGGTCAACGGCCTCGATCCGGAGGGCGTCCGCTGGGTGCGGCAGTTCGTCCGGCATGCCGCCTCCGAGGGCCGCACGGTCCTGCTGTCCAGCCACCTCATGAGCGAGATGGCCCAGACCGCCGACCACGTCATCGTGATGGGACGGGGCAAGGTCCTCGCCGACGCCCCGCTCGCGGAGCTGGTCCGCTCCTGGACGACGAACCGCGTGCGCGTGCGGACGCCGCGCCCGACCGACCTCGTGGCCGCGGTGGGCGGCCCGGACGTGGAGATCGTCAGCGCTGCTCCCGACCTGCTCGACATCGCCGGGCTCCCCGCAGCGCGCATCGGCGACCTCGCCGCGGAGCGCGGGATTCCGCTGCACGAACTCACCCCGACCACCGGATCCCTCGAAGAGGCCTACCTCGCCCTCACCGGCGACGCCGTCGAGTACCGCACGAAGGAGCTCTCATGACCGCCGCCCCCGCCGTGACGACCCCGGCCGTCGCGCCCCCCGCCGTCGACTCGGGTCGGCGCCTCACCTTCGCACGCGCCGTGCGCGGTGAGGCGATCAAGCTCATCACCCTCCGGTCGACGTGGTGGTCCATCGCGATCGCCGCCGTGCTCACGATCGGCATCGCCGTCCTCATCGCCCAGGCGATCGACGCCCCCGGGTTCGACCCGATCCAGGCCGTCGTCATGCCGATCCAGTTCACGATGCTGCTCGCCGGCATCATCGGAGCGATCTCGGTGACCGGCGAGTACTCCACGGGCATGATCCGCTCGACGCTGACCGCCGACCCGATCCGCGGCTCCGTGCTGCTGGCGAAGTCGCTCGTGCTCGCGGGCTTCCTGTTCCTGTCGTCGCTGGTCATCTTCGGCGCCGCGGCGGCCGCGGTCTCCGCCGTCGTCGCGGGACGCGAGCAGGGCATCGACTGGTCGGACCCCGCGGCCTCCGTCCTGCCGATCGTGGTCGCCTCCCTCGCCATGGCCGTCTTCGCGCTGATCGGCGTGGCGTTCGGCTTCGTCCTGCGCTCGGGCGCCGGGGCGATCGCGGCGACCGTCGGCCTGCTGTTCGTCCTGCCGATCGTCGCGAGCTTCTTCGCGATGGCGGGAGAGGCCTGGGCCTGGGTGATCGACGCCTCCGCCTACCTGCCCGTCGCCGCCGCGCAGAGCGCGATCCTGCCCGGTGACACGGCGACGCTGGATGCTCCGGTCGCCTACCTCACCCTCGGCTGCTGGGTGGTCGGTGGCCTGCTGGCCGCATGGGCCGTCCTCCGCACGCGCGACGCGTAGGAGACCCGGTGCCGGCGAAGCGACGCGGAACGGACACCGTCCGGGAGGACGAGGGGCTGCGGCTCCCTCGTCCTCCCGGCGTGTTCCGGCGTTTCTGGGCGCGCCATCCCGTCCTCGCCGACGTCCTGCTCACCCTGCTCTGCATCATCCTCACGATCACGCCCGCCGCACGCATCGATGGCACCGACAGAGGACCGATCGGCCTCGTGCTCGCCGCCCTGCTGCCGCTGGGCGTGGTCGCGGCCTCCGCCACCCTGCTCTGGCGCCGACGGAAGCCCTGGCTCCCCGCGGTCGCGGCGATCCTGCTCGACGTGTTCCTGCTGTTCACCGTGCTGCCGGGGAGCAGCCCGCTGCTGCTGTTCGCCGGGTACTCGCTCGCCGTGTACCGCTCCGCCCGTGCCGCGTGGACTGCTTTCGGCATCGGCGTCGCCGCCACCGCATCCGGAGCCGGCCTTCTCCTCTGGGCCGGCGTCTTCACGCTCCAGGGGGCGGTCAACGCCCTGCTCGGCACGGTCGTGCTCGGGCTCATCGGCACGCTGATCGGCGTGAACGTCGGGAACCGGAAGCGCTATCTGGACGCCGTCATCGACCGCTCCCGGCAGCTCCTCGTGGAGCGGGACCAGCAGGCGCAGCTCGCCGCGGCGGCGGAGCGGGCACGGATCGCGCGGGAGATGCACGACATCGTGTCGCACTCCCTCACCGTGGTCGTGGCACTGTCCGAAGGGGCGGCCGCGACCCCGGACCGCGAGCAGGCGCGTGCGGCGGCCACCTCCGCGGCGGACACCGCCCGCAGCGCGCTCACGCAGATGCGGGCGATGCTCGGCGTGCTGCGAGACGACGACGCCCCACTCCTCCTCGCGCCGGTCTCGCCCGCCTCCCCACAGGAGACCGTCGCGGCGGCGCAGCGGACCGGTTATCCGGTCACCCTCGCCACGACGGGGCAGGCGGATGTCTCGTCCGACGTCGCCCATGCGCTCGGACGGATCGTGCAGGAGGGGGTGACGAACGCGATGCGGCACGCGCCGACCGCGACGACCGCGGCCGTGCGTCTGGAGTACGCGCCCGCTACCGTGGTCGTCGAGATCGTCAACGACGGCGCTGCGGGCTCCCCTGCAGAAGGAGGCTTCGGCCTCCGCGGTCTCCTCGAGCGCGCCGCTCACGTCCGCGGCACACTGGAGTCACGGCCGGACGGCGCGGGCCGATGGATCCTCCGTGCCGTCCTGCCGACATCGTCCGAGGCTCCGGCCGTGACGCCGAGCGGAGAGGGGAAGACATGACATCGCCCATCCGTGTGCTCCTGGTCGACGACCAGGAGCTGATCCGCCTGGGGTTCCGCATGGTCCTGGAGGCGGAGCCCGACATCGTCGTGATCGGCGAAGCCGCCGACGGGAAGGCGGCGATCGCGCAGAGCGCCGCGCTCGCCCCCGACCTCGTGCTGATGGACATCCGCATGCCCGAGCTCGACGGTATCGCGGCGACGACGGCCATCGTCGGCGCCCACCCCGAGACGAAGGTGCTCGTCCTCACCACCTTCGACCTCGACGAGTACGCCTTCGGCGCGATCCGGGCCGGTGCCAGCGGGTTCCTCCTGAAAGACGCCCAGCGCCACGAGATGCTCTCCGCCGTCCGTGCCGTGCACCGCGGGGACGCCGCCTTGGCGCCGAGGATCACCCGCATGCTGATCGAGCACGTCGGCCCGCAGCTCGGCGCCTCCCCCGTCGACGAGATCGAGGATGCCGGGTACCGCTCGCTGACCGAACGCGAGCGCGAGGTGTTCCTTGCGATCGGCCAGGGGCTCACCAACGCCGAGATCGCGACGACCCTCTACGTCGGCGAGTCCACGGTGAAGACGCACGTCGGGCGGATCCTGGCGAAGCTCGGGGCGCGGGACCGGATCCACGCCGTGATCCTCGCGCACCGGCTCGGCCTCGTCGGTCGGTGAGAGCGGGTCAGCCCTGCGGCGGCGTCCACGCGGAGACGCGGTTCAGGCGCTCGACCTCCTCCGTCGACAGCTCCAGCCGCGCTCCGGCGAGCAGATCCGGCACCTGATCCACCGTCCGGGCGCTCGCGATGGGAGCCACCACGGTCGGCTGCGCGCGCAGCCAGGCCAGGGCGGTCGCGGCGACCGAGGCACTGTGCGCTCCACCGACCTCGTCCAGCGTCTCGATGATCCGAAGTCCAGCCGCGGTGGCGTACTTCGCGGCGCCGGCGGCCCGCGGGGACTCCGCTCCCCCGGCGTCCGTCGAGCGGTACTTGCCGGTGAGGAAGCCGCTGGCCAGCGCGTAGTACGGCACGAGGCTCAGCCCGAACTCCTCGGCGACGGGGATGATGGTGTCCTCCACGTCGTTGCGATGCACGAGGTTGTAGTGCGGCTGGACGGCCACCGGTCGCGCGACGCCGAGTCGGTCCGCGATGTCGATCCACTGACGGATGCGGTCGGCCGTGTAGTTCGACACCGCCACGTGCCGCACGAGCCCGTCCGTGACGAGGCCGCCGAACGCCTCGACCGTCTCCTCCAGCGGCACGGACTCGTCGTCGAAGTGCGCGTAGTAGAGGTCGATCTCGTCCACTCCGAGGCGAGCGAGCGACGCTTCGGCCGCCCGACGGACGTTCCCGGCCGAGAGACCGCGGAAGGCGGGGTGCTGGCTGACCTTGGTCGCCACGACGACGCCCTGGGGCCGCCGCGACGCGAGCCATGCCCCGATGATCGTCTCGCTCTCGCCGCCCTCGTTGCCGGGGACCCAGGCACTGTAGGAGTCCGCCGTGTCGATGAAGTCGCCACCCCCGTCGACGAAGGCGTCGAGGACGGCGAAGGAGGCGTCACGGTCGGCGGTCCAGCCGAACACGTTGCCGCCGAGGGCGAGGGGGAAGACGTCGAGGTCACTGGAGCCGATGCGGGTCATGTCCGAGACAACCGCTGTGAGCGGCGCGAACATTCCCGCGGCGGGGCGGAAAGATGCGCAGGTGGCCGGGGCGGGGTGCCGACCACCTGCACCCCAGTAACATAACACCCTCCGAAGTGATACGCGATATGCAAGCGGGGGACGTCACGGCACGCAGAGGCGTCGCGATCACGCGAAGGGTTCGGCCAGAGAGAGCCGACTCCGGGACCCGGGCCGGCTATCGGCGGCCCGCGTCTGCTCCGTGTCGCGCTTCGAAGTCTCGGATGTCCCGCAGCGCGCGCCTCACCGTGAGCACGTACGCGATCGCCAACACCCCGCTCACCGCCCCGACGGCCACCCGCATCACATCGAGGGCGCGCGCGTCCGTCAGAAGACCAGAGCTCGGCCACCAGGCGGCGCTCACCGTCCAGAACACGGCGAGCACGATCGCCCACGTCCTCCGTCGCTGCAGTGCGAGCCGCTGCTGGATCAGCGACGGGCCGGGCTCGTCCGCGGGTTCGCTCATGCGCAGAGCCTAGCGCTGGGCCCGGGTGCCGGCGAGGTGGGCAGCACTCCTCGCCGAGATGCGCGAAAGGCCCGCATTCCCCGTGTTTCCCGGGGGATGCGGGCCTTCCCGTATGGAGCCGACTACGGGACTCGAACCCGTAACCCCCGTATTACAAGTACGGTGCGCTACCAATTGCGCCAAGTCGGCGGATGCCATCACAGCTTAGCGATGGCGGGGACGCGCGACGGACTACTCCGCCGGCGCCGAGGTGGCGGTCGGGGTGGGCGTCGGAGACGTGGACTCGTAGTACGCCTCGCTGGCGACGGACATGACGAACGTCGACAGCTCCTGCGGGTCATCCAGCGCGCCGACGTAGGCCTCGCCGTTGACGACGATCATCGGCGCGGCCGTGAGCACGAGGTCGTCGGAGCCGGGGAGCGGCCCCTTGAGCGCACGCGTCGTGGCCTCCTTGGCCCAGTTGACGTAGTCGCCGTCCTGGATGCACGAGCGCACGGTCTTGGCGTCGTCCACGCCGACCGCCCCCGCGAGGTTGGCGAGCTCCTCGTCCGACATCCCGTCGCTGCCCACGTCGGGCTGGTCGTCGAGCAGGTCGTGGTTGAAGGCGTAGAACTGGTCCGGCGAGTGGGTGGCCACGCACGCGGCGGCAGCGGCGGAACGCAGCGAGTACTTCGTGCCGTTGGAGCTGGCGGTGAGCAGAGCGACCGGGTGGTAGCTGACGGTCGCGGCGCCGTCCTCGATCCACTGGGCGAGCAGACGGGCGTTGGCGCGCTCGAACTTGCCCGCATCGGGCGAGAGGTAGTCGACGTAGACGTGGACCTCGACGGCGCCGGCCGCGGACGGCTCGGGCGACGGCGTCTCACTGGCCCCGGCCTCGCCGGGCTCGGGGTCCGGCGTGGGGGACGCGGTGCCGGCGATCGCGGCGGAGGCGATGTCCGTCACCACGACGCCGTCGGCCTCCATGCCGCTCGGGCTGAGCTGCGGCTTGGACGTCTGCGAGGTCACGGCGAGCGTCACGGCGGTCCCGATCGCACCGACCGCGATGATCGCGACCGCACCGATGATGATCCGTCGCATGAGACGCGCCCGCGACTGCTGGGCGTGCACCTTCTGTGCCTTCTCCCGCACGGCCTCGCGCGAATTGCGAGGGGCGGGGACGTTCGGCGTTTCGTCGCTCGACATCGTTCCTCTTGAGTCTCAGGGGGTCCGGGTTGGCCCCGACCACCGTCGGGCGGTGATCGCCGCTGCGCACGGCCGGGTTCGATGCTAACCAGTGAGGCTGAGAAATACCCAGGTGCGGCCGTTCGTGCCATACTGATCCCGACCCGATGGAGGGTCACGGCGGGTCGCTCCGCCGCTTCATTCACTACGGATCGTCCGGCACGTACCTGCCGGTGAAGGAGAAACACGATGGCATCTGTGACTTTCGACGAGGCCACCCGCCTGTACCCCGGCGGCACCCGTCCGGCTGTCGACAAGCTCAACCTCGAGGTGGGAGACGGCGAGTTCCTCGTCCTGGTCGGTCCCTCCGGTTGCGGTAAGTCCACCTCCCTCCGCATGCTCGCCGGCCTCGAAGAGGTCAACTCCGGCCGCATCCTCATCGGCGACCGCGACGTCACCGACGTGCCGCCGAAGGACCGCGACATCGCGATGGTGTTCCAGAACTACGCGCTGTACCCGCACATGACCGTGGCCGAGAACATGGGCTTCGCGCTCAAGATCGCCGGCGTCGGCAAGGAGGAGCGCGCCGCGCGTGTCCTCGAGGCCGCGAAGCTCCTCGACCTGGAGCAGTACCTCACCCGCAAGCCGAAGGCCCTCTCCGGTGGTCAGCGTCAGCGTGTCGCCATGGGTCGCGCGATCGTCCGTCAGCCCCAGGTCTTCCTCATGGACGAGCCGCTGTCGAACCTCGACGCGAAGCTCCGTGTCCAGACCCGTACGCAGATCGCGTCGCTGCAGCGTCGTCTCGGCGTCACCACGGTCTACGTCACGCACGACCAGACCGAGGCGCTCACCATGGGTGACCGCATCGCCGTGCTCAAGGACGGCCTGCTCCAGCAGGTCGGCTCGCCGCGCGACCTGTACGAGAAGCCGGAGAACGTCTTCGTCGCCGGCTTCATCGGCTCGCCCGCGATGAACCTGTTCTCGGCCGACCTGGCCGACGGCGGCGTGCGCTTCGGCACCGAGGTCGTCCCGCTCGACCGCGACACCGTGGGCCGCGCCAACGGCTCGCAGGTCACGGTCGGCGTCCGCCCCGAGGACATCACGGTCGGCCCGGCCGACGGCCAGGGCCTGTCGGTCGTCGTCGACCTCGTCGAGGAGCTCGGCGCCGACGGCTACCTCTACGGCCACACCGAGATCAACGGCAAGCGCACCGACCTCGTCGCCCGCGTCGACGGCCGCAACCACCCGAACGCCGGCGAGACCGTCACCCTCGCCGCGAACCCGGGCCACGTGCACGCCTTCGACCTGGAGTCCGGCGACCGCCTGAACGACAAGCCGGTCGTCTCCGCCTGATCGGAGAGCACCCATCCGCGGCGCGGGCTGACTTCGGTCGCCCGCGCCGCGTCTTTTCCCGGTACCCCTCAGGAGCACCCATGCAGGAATCCCTTCGGATCACGGCCAAGACGGTCGACCCCGGGCTGCTCTCGCTGCCGTGGTCGACGCCCCTGGAGAAGTGGCCGTCCGAGCACATCGTCTCGCTGCCCAAGGGCCTGTCCCGCCACCTCGTCCGCTTCGCCGACCTCTCCGGTCGCGTGGTGGCGGTCAAGGAGACGACGACGGAGATGGCGCGCCGGGAGTACGAGATGCTCGGCAACCTCTCGCGCCTCGACGTGCCGTGCGTGGAACGCGTCGCGGTGATCGCGGGGCGCACCGACGCGTCGGGGACGCCGCTCCCGGCGGCGCTGGTCACCTCGCACCTGCGCTTCTCGATGCCCTATCGGGCGCTGTTCACCCGGGTGCTCCGTCCGGACACGGCCACCCGCCTCGTCGACGCTCTGGCGCTGCTGCTCGTGCGCCTGCACAACGTCGGCTTCTACTGGGGCGACGTCTCGCTCTCCAACACCCTGTTCCGCCGGGATGCCGGAGCGTTCGCGGCATACCTCGTCGACGCGGAGACCGGAGAGCTGCACGAAGAGGGGCTCACGGACGGACAGCGCGCCTACGACCTGGATCTCGCCCGCACGAACATCGCCGGCGAGATCATGGACCTCGCCGCAGGCGGTCGTCTGGAGCACGGCGTCGACGCCGTCGCCATCGCGGACGGCATCGTGTCGTCGTACCGGTCGCTGTGGGCCGAGCTCACCGCGCAGGAGTCCTTCTCCGCCGCCGAGACCTGGCGCATCACGGAACGCGTCGAACGGCTCAACGCACTGGGCTTCGACATCGACGAGATGTCGATGTCGACGACCGCGGACGGCACCGTGGTGGAGATCCAGCCCAAGGTCGTCGACGCGGGACACCACCAGCGCCGGCTCATCCGCCTCACCGGTCTCGACGTCGAGGAGAACCAGGCCCGACGGCTCCTCAACGACCTCGACGAGTTCCGTGCCCGCTCCACCAAGCAGTGGGCGGACGAGGAGATGTACGCCCACGAGTGGCTCACGCGCGTCTTCGAACCCGTCGTGCGCGCCATCCCGTACGACCTGCGCGCCAAGCTGGAGCCGGCTGAGGTGTTCCACCAGGTGCTGGAGCACCGCTGGTACCTGTCCCAGGCGCAGGGACGCTCGGTGGCCCTTGCGGAGGTGCTGACGAGCTACATCAACGACGTGCTCCGCCACCGGCGCGACGAAGCCACCATCATGGGGCCGCCGACCGAGACGATGGGCCTCCCCGTCGTCACCGGCACGCTGGCGCTCGGTGACGACGACGAGGTGGACTGGCGCGACCTCGTCTGAGGCGGCCCGTCCGGACCGGTGCCGCGCCGGACGGCGTCAGTAGCCGACCGTGAACCGCTCGCGGTGGTGGTTTCCCTGCTCGATCTCGTCGACGATAGCGACGGCGAAGTCCGCTCCCGAGATGAAGGACTTGCCTTCCTCGTCGCGCACGAGCACGTCGCCGCCGTCCCGGTAATGTCCGGTGCGCTCTCCCTCGGCCCACGGCCCGAAGACCTCGGCCGGGTGCACGAAGAACCAGTCCAGGCTGTCCTCCGTGCGCTCCAGGAGCGCGAGCGCGTCGATGCCGACCTGCGCCTCGTGCTTGTACTCCTCCGGGAAGTCCTGATCGAACAGACGGGGCCCGCCGGGGGCGACCAGGCTGCCGCCCGCGCCACCCACGACGCCCAGCCGGGTCTCGGTGCCGTCGAGCAGCCCGACGACGTTCGTCAGCGCCTCCAGGACGCGGTCCTCCATGTCACCGCGCGGCGAGAGTGCGGAGACCACCGCGTCCGCGCCCGCGAACGCCTCGGTCAGCGTCGCCGGGTCGAGCGCCGACCCCTGGACATACGCCGCACCCGCGACCGGATCCGCGGGGGCCGAGCGCGAGATGGCGACGACCGCGTGATCGCGGCTCACCGCCTCCGCGACGATGTGGCGTCCGGCGTAGCCGGTTCCTCCCAGGACGATGATGCGGGCCATGGTGTTCCTCTCGGTCAGCCTGCGGCGCGGACGGTCGCGACCTGGTAGAGCGCGACCGAGGCCGCGATGCCGGCGTTCAGCGACTCGGTCGCCGCGGAGATGGGGATGGAGACGATCTGGTCGCAGGTCTCGGTCACGAGGCGGGACAGACCCTTGCCCTCCGAGCCCACGACGATGACGACGGGGCGGTCCGCCAGCTCCAGCGCCGGCAGCGAGACGTCGCCGTCGCCGTCGAGTCCGAGCACGAACACTCCCTGCTTCTTGAACTCCTTGAGCTGCGTGGTGAGGTTCGAGGCCAGCGCGACCGGGATACGGGCAGCCGCGCCCGCACTCGTCTTCCACGCCGCGGAGTTCACCCCGGCGGAACGGCGCTGCGGCAGGATGATGCCGTGGCCCCCGAACGCCGCCGTCGAGCGGATGATCGCACCGAGGTTGCGAGGGTCGGTGATCCCGTCGAGGGCGACGAACAGCGGCGTCTCGCCGCGATCGATGACCTCTTCCAGGAGGTCCTGCGGGTGGGCGTACTCGTACGGCGGCACCTTGAGGGCCACGCCCTGGTGCACGCCGTCGAAGCCGGCCATCCGGTCGAGCTCCTGACGGGTGACCTCGAGCACCGGGATGTCGCGGTGGGTCGCGATCGACAGCATCTCCTTGACGCGGTCGTCCATCTCGACGCGCTGCGCGATGTACATCGCGGTCGCCGGGATCTTCGCGCGCAGCGCCTCGAGCACCGAGTTGCGCCCGGTGACCGTCTCGGTGTCGTTGGTGTTGTCCTTCGACCTGGCGTTGCGATTCGGGTTGCCCCCGGAGGCGGGACGCCCTCCGGGCTTGCCCTTGCCCCCGGCGGCGGCGAAGCGCTCGGCCGCGGCCTTGCGCTTACCGGCGGGGTGCCACGCGCGGTCCTCCGCCTTCGGCGTGGGGCCGCGCCCTTCGAGCGCCTTGCGCCCGAGGCCTCCCGTGCCCTTGGTGGGGCCCTTCTTGTTTCCCTTGCTCGCGCCGGGGCGCCCTGGCTTAGCCATCGATACTCCAATGAGTTCCGGCCGGAGTGTCCTCCAGCGTGATTCCTGCGGCGGCGATCGCGTCTCGGATGCGATCCGCCGCCGCCCAGTCCTTCTCCGCGCGCGCGGTGGCGCGCTGCGCGATCATCTCCTGCACCAGCGCGTCCAGCGCCGCTGCCTGCGCGCCGTCGGCGCCCCGGAGGTCCTGCTCCCCACCCAGTCCGAGCACGCCGGTCATGGCGAGCACCGCCTGCGCCGCGTCCAAGGCCGTGGCTGTGTCCCCCGCGTCCAGCGCCGAGTTCCCGGCCCGCACACTCTCGTGCACGACGGCCAGCGCCTGGGGCACGCCGAGGTCGTCGTCCATCGCCTCGACGAAGGCGTCGGGCAGGCTCTGCGTGTCTTCGCTGCCCCTCCCGTCGCCGCCCCCGCGGAACGCCCGGTCGAGGAACGAGCGGATACGGCCGAGCGCCGCCTCCGCCTCGGTCCACGAGGAGTCCGAGAGGTCGAGGCTCGACCGGTAGTGCGCGGCGGCGAGGGCGTATCGCACGACGAGCGGGTCCCGCTCGTCGAGCACGTCCCGCGCGAGCGTGAAGTTGCCGAGCGACTTCGACATCTTCTGTCCGTCGACGGTCACCAGGCCGTTGTGCACCCAGTAGCGGGCGAAGCCGTCTCCCGCTGCGGTCGACTGCGCGAGCTCGTTCTCATGATGAGGGAACCGCAGATCCAGGCCGCCGCCGTGGATGTCGAACTCCGCGCCGAGGTATCGCTTCGCCATGGCCGAGCACTCGATGTGCCAGCCCGGGCGCCCAGGCCCCCACGGCGACGCCCACGTCGCGTCGGCGGGCTCGTCGGGCTTGGCGCCCTTCCACAGAGCGAAGTCCTGCGGGTTGCGCTTGCCGCGCGGATCGGCGTCCTGCGCCGCCTCCATCGCGTCCACGGACTGATGGGTGAGGTCGCCGTAGGACGGCCAGGAGCGCACGTCGAAGTAGACGTCCCCCGATCCGTCGGGAGCGGGGTACGCGTGCCCACGGTCGATGAGCAGGGCGATCAGCTCCTGCATCTGCGGGACCGAGGCCGTGGCGCGGGGCTCGTAGGTCGGCGGCAGGATGCCGATGGCCGCATACGCCGCGGCGAACTCCTGCTCCATCCGGTAGGCCAGCGCCCACCACGGCTCGGAGTCCGTGGCGTTGGCGAGCACCTTGTCGTCGATGTCGGTGACGTTGCGCACGAAGGTCACGCGGCCGTACCGGTGTGTCACCCATCGGCGCAGGAGGTCGAAGCTCAGGGCCGCCCGGACGTGGCCGATGTGGGGTCCGGACTGCACCGTGGGTCCGCACACGTACATCGTGATGTTCTCGGGATCGAGAGGCACGAAGTCGCGCAGCAGCTGTGCGCGGGTGTCGTAGAGGCGGAGAGTCACCGCTCAAGCCTACTCGGCGGGCGCTGAGAGGCCCCGCTCCGCTCGCGGGATGACGACCGCGACGGCCGTGACCGCGATCCCCTCGCCCCGTCCGGGGAATCCGAGGCCGTCCGTCGTGGTGGCCGTCACCGCCACCGGAGCGCCCCCGAGCGCCGCCGACAGGGCAGCCTCGGCCTCCCCGCGACGTCCGCTGAAGCGCGGGCGGTTGCCCTGGAACTGCACCGACACGTTGCCGATCGCGAAGCCCGCCTCCGCCAGGAGTTCCGCGGTACGGGCGAGGAAGACGTCGGCGTGCGCCCCCGCGTACTCCGGATGGGCGGTGCCGAAGTGCTCGCCGATGTCGCCGAGCCCGGCGGCGCCGAGCAGGGCGTCGACGATCGCGTGGGCGACCGCGTCCCCGTCCGAGTGCCCGGAGAGCGCGGGCTCCCCCGGCCATTCCAGCCCGGCGAGCCACAGCGACCCGTCGCCGCCGAACGCATGGACGTCCGTGCCGATGCCCACGCGGGGCCCGAGCCCGGCGACCGCCGACGTACGGGGCGCCGCGGAGGGCGAGTCGGGCGCGGTCGCGACGAGGAGGCGGGCCCGCTCCAGATCGGCCGGGGTGGTGATCTTGAACGAACGCTCGGAGCCGGGGACCAGGCGTACCGGGTGCCCCGCCGCCGCGAAGAGCGCGGCGTCGTCGGTGTACTCGGCGCCCTGAGCGGTCGCCTCCGTGTAGGCCGCTTCCAGCGGCCCGCGCGGGAAGCCCTGGGGCGTCTGCGCGGCCGCGAGCTCCGCGCGGTCCACGGCACCGACGACGAGACCGTCCGCGACCCGCTTGAGGGTGTCCACGACAGGGAGGCTCGGCACCGCACCGGCGTCCCCGGCCACGGCCGCGGCCACGGCGTCGATGACGGCGGGCGGGGTGAGGGCGCGCGCCGCGTCGTGCACGAGGACCGTCGTGACGTCCCCCCAGAGGGCGGCGAGCCCCGCGGCGACCGACTCCTGCCGCGTCGCCCCTCCGGTGACCACGCGGCCCAGGTCGGCGCGATCGCCGGCGGCCTCCCGCAGCTCCGTCTCCGCGTCGCCTTCGTAGCCTGCGGGGGCCACGACCACCACCTGCAGCGGGGCCGCCGCGAAGACGCCGTCGAGGGCGTGTCGCAGGATGGTGCGGCCGTCGATGCCGACGAACGCCTTGGGCGCTCCCGCCTCGAGACGGGTGCCGGAACCGGCGGCGACGACGATGATCGCGGTATGCGGGACGGGGAGGATGCTCACAGCTTCACGTTACCCGCGGAGACGACGGAAGGCGGGTGCCGCAGCACCCGCCTTCCGTGGAGAACGTCTCAGGACGCGAGGACCTCGTCGAGCAGTGCGCCCGCCTTGTCCTCGTCGATCTTCTCGGCCAGGGCCAGCTCCGAGATGAGGATCTGCCGGGCCTTGGCCAGCATCCGCTTCTCGCCCGCGGACAGGCCGCGGTCCTGGTCACGGCGCCACAGGTCGCGCACGACCTCGCTCACCTTGATGACATCGCCGGACGCGAGCTTCTCCAGGTTCGCCTTGTACCGGCGCGACCAGTTGGTGGGCTCCTCGGTGAACGGCGCACGCAGCACCTCGAACACGTGGTCGAGGCCCTCCTTGCCGATCACGTCGCGGACGCCGACGAGGTCGACGTTCTCGGCCGGGACCTCGATGATGAGATCGCCCTGCGTAACGTTGAGCTTCAGGTATTTCTTCGTCTCGCCCTTGATGATGCGTTCCTTGACCTCGATGATGGTCGCAGCGCCATGGTGCGGATAGACGACGGTCTCGCCAACCTCAAAAAGCATAAAAACATGTCCTTTCGGCAACCTCAAGGATACCACAGGGGATATGCGCTAAGGTTCGCGCTTCCCGTTCCCAGCGGTCCCTCGACTTACCCATAGAATGGGGAGGGATATCCCGTCGGACCTCAGGAGGACCCGTGAAATCGCGCCTTGTCGCGTCTGCCGCCATCAGCGCCCTCGTTCTGCTCGGCGCGACCGGGTGCACGTTCATCACGCCGCAGGCGACGAAGACCGAGTACGCCGCCTCCGACGGCGTGAACGTGTCGGACGAGGACGGCCCCATCGCCGTCCGGAACGCCCTCATCATCGCCAACGACGACGGCACGGCCGGGAACTTCGTCGGCGCGATCGTCAACCCGACGCAGGACCGCGCCACCCTGACGGTCGCCCTCGAGGGCGGCGAGCCGTTCATGATCACCGTGCCGGCCGGCGGATCGGTCAGCCTCGGCGCCGACCAGGAGCCGGTGGAGATCATCGGCCTCGACACCATGCCCGGCGCCACCGTCGCGATGCACTTCCAGTCCGGCGACTCCGCCGGTGTGACCACGCAGGTGCCCGTCCTCGACGGCACCCTGCCGTACTACTCGGACCTCGCTCCTCAGGACTGAGTCCCCGGACAGACGCGAGAGGCCGGCACCCGTGGGGTGCCGGCCTCTCGCGTCTGTCGTCACCCCTCGAAGCGATACCCCAGGCCGCGGACGGTCACGAGCATCACCGGCTCGCTGGGGTTCTCCTCGATCCGCGAGCGGATGCGCTTGATGTGCACGTCGAGCGTCTTGGTGTCGCCGAAGTAGTCGCTCCCCCACACGCGGTCGATGAGCTGGCCGCGCGTGAGCACCCGGCCGGAGTTGCGCATCAGCACCTCCAGAAGCTCGAACTCCTTCAACGGCATGTTGATCTGCTCGCCGGCCACGGACACCGTGTGACGATCGATGTCGAGCGAGACGCGCCCGCCCTCCAGCACCCGCTCGTCGAGCTCGCCCTCGGCCTGCACCACCCGCCGCAGCACCGCCCGCATCCGCGCGAGCAGCTCCCGCGACGAGTAGGGCTTGGTGATGTAGTCGTCCGCGCCGAGCTCGAGCCCCACGACGATGTCGACCTCGGAGTCCTTCGCCGTGAGCATGATGATCGGCACGGCCGAGGTCGAGCGGATCTGACGGCACACCTCGGTCCCCGGCATCCCCGGGAGCATAAGGTCGAGCAGCACGATGTCCGCGCCGCGCTCCCGGAACGCCGTCAGCGCACCGGGGCCGTCCTCGGCGATCTCCACCTCGTAGCCTTCGCGGCGGAGCAGGTACGCGAGCGGGTCGGCGAGGTCGGGCTCGTCTTCGACGAGAAGGATGCGGGTCATGCGGTCTCTCCGTTCCGGACGCGCGTCGCCCCGGTCGCGGGGGCGGCCTTGCGCGCGCGCTTCTTCTTGCTCTTCTTGCCCTGCCCGGCGTTCGCGGGAGCATCGATCCGGGGCAGGCGGATGGTGAACGTGGACCCGCGGCCGGGGCGCGACCACAGCCGCACCTCTCCCCCGTGCCGCTGGGTGGCGTGCTTGACGATGGACAGGCCGAGACCGGTGCCGCCGGTGCGCCGGGAGCGGGCCTCATCCGCGCGATAGAACCGCTCGAAGATGCGCTCGCGGTCGGCCTCGGCGATCCCGATGCCCTGATCGGACACGGCGATCTCCACGACGTCGTCGTCCGCCTTCACGCCGACGCCCACGCGGGAGCCGCGTGGGGAGTAGACGATGGCGTTGGCGATCAGGTTGCCGACCGCCTCGATGAGGATCTGCGCGTCGCCGCGGACCCAGACGCCGCGGTCGCCGCCACGGGCGAGCTCGACACCGGCGGAGTCGGCCTGCACGACGTGCGCTTCGATCGAGGAGGCGACGACCTCGTCGATCGAGACCGGGGCGACCTCGGTCAGCCCGTCCTCCGCCTGCAGACGGGACAGGCTCATGATCCGTCCGGTGAGCTGACCGAGGCGGCCCGCCTCCGCGGAGATCCGGGACGCGAACGCCCGCACCTGGGCAGGGTCGTCGGCGGCGGATTCGATGGCCTCCGCGAGCAGACTCACCGCCCCGACGGGCGTCTTGAGCTCGTGGCTGGTGTTGGCCACGAAGTCCCGGCGCATCTGGTCCAGGCGCTCCTGCTCGGTCACGTCGCGGATGATGAGGAGCACGAGACGCGTGCCGATCGCGCTCGCCCTGGCCGACACCAGGCGGGGGTCGAGGCTGAGACCGCCGCGGGTGATGCGCAGGGACTCGGTCGCCGTCTCCCCCGTCGAGCGGACGCCCCGCACGAGCTGCCGGAGCTCCGGGTTCTCGAGCGTCGATCCGACCTCGATCCCGAACCGCGCGGCGGCCTTCGACGTGGCGAGCACCAGACCGGAGACGTCGACGACGCACGCGGCGTCGTCCATGCTGCGCAGCACGTCGGTGATCCCGGTCGGGATCGTCATCGACGTCTCCTCCTCCGCCCGCGCCCGCGCCCGATAGGCCCAGACGACGAGGAGGGAGAGGCCCACCCCGATCGCCAACCCGATGGCGAGGGAGGACAGCGCGAGCTGCGGCAGGGTCATGACTCCAGCGTAGAGCGCGTTCACCGTCCATCCGGCGGGTTCCCGCGCCATCCCGGGGAGCGGAGACGTACTATTCACTCGCCGGGCACCGTTCGTTAACCTTCGGAGCAGACAATCGCTTCAGGCCTGCGCGCGCGCAGTCCTCCCCCCTGCGGACGCCCCGCCGCCCCGCGCTGGACCGTCAGCCGGGATCCGAATGAAAGGTTGCGCCCACCATGCGCGAAGTCTTCCACCAGTCCCTCGAGGACCTGCAGTC
The DNA here is from genome assembly GCF_044756645.1 of Microbacterium sp. NPDC091676. Classification (NCBI taxonomy): domain Bacteria; kingdom Bacillati; phylum Actinomycetota; class Actinomycetes; order Micrococcales; family Microbacteriaceae; genus Microbacterium; species Microbacterium sp. NPDC091676. Next base: position 298,368 of record NZ_JBIVTI010000002.1, read on the forward strand.
CCGCCTCGTCGAGATCGCCGAGCTCGTCACCGTATCCATCGACAAGGCGACCCGCGCCTTCGCCACGAGCGACGTCGCCCTGGCCGAGGAGGTCATCGCCGACGACGCCAAGATCGACGAGCTCGCGGTCGCGCTGGACGAGCAGGCCATCGAGATCCTCGCCCGCCAGCAGCCGGTCGCGCGCGACCTCCGCATCGTCGTCACGGCGCTCCGCGTCAGCGCGTCCCTGGAGCGGATGGGCGACATGTCCGAGCACATCGCCCAGCTCGCCCGCCTGCGCTTCCCGGAGCGCGCAATCCCGAAGGGCCTGAAGGGCACCTTCGTGAAGATGGGTGAGCTGGACGTCGAGATCTCCCGCACGCTCGCGGAGCTCCTCCGCACCCAGGACCTGAAGTTCGCGGACGCGATCCGCAACGCCGATGACGACGTCGATGAGCTGCACGCCAGCGTCTTCGAGAAGGTGCTGAGCGACAACTGGAAGGGCGAGGCCGTCGCCACGGTCGACGCGACGCTCGCGAGCCGCTACCACGAGCGGTTCGCGGACCACGCGGTCGCCGTCGCCAAGAAGGTCGTCTACCTCGCGACGGGCGACTGGCACGTCGAGGAGGAGGACATCGCCCTCGCGGTGGAGCAGCAGGAGCAGCTCGGCCACGCCTGACCGAGCCCCCGCCTTATCGCCGAGACCCCCTGCTGCAGTCGCCTGCAGCAGGGGGTCTCGGCGTGAAACCGGGGGCTCGGTTACTTCTTGCCCTGGGCGGCGACGGCCGCGGCACCGGCGGCGGCGGCCTCCGGGTCGAGGTAGCGACCGGGACCGGTCGGCGCGTTGTTCTCGTCGAGCTCGTAAACGAGCGGAATGCCGGTCGGGATGTTGAGACCGGCGATGTCGTCGTCGCTGATGCCCTCCAGGTGCTTGACGAGGCCGCGCAGCGAGTTGCCGTGCGCGGTCACGAGGACGGTCTTGCCGGCTTCGAGGTCGGGGACGATCTCCGCGTCCCAGTACGGCAGGAGACGGTCGATGACGAGCTTGAGCGACTCCGTGCGCGGCACCTCGCCGTCGATGCCCTCGTAGCGGGCGTCACCGACCTGGCTGAACTCGCTCGCGTCGTCCAGCGGGGGCGGCGGCACGTCGAACGAGCGGCGCCACAGCTGGAACTGCTCCGGACCGAACTCCTCGAGCGTCTGCGCCTTGTCCTTGCCCTGCAGCGCCCCGTAGTGGCGCTCGTTGAGCCGCCACGAGCGCTTCACCGGGATCCACAGCCGGTCGGCGGCATCCAGCGCGATGTCGGCGGTCTGGATCGCCCGGCTCAGCAGCGACGTGTGCAGCACGTCGGGCAGGATGCCGGACTCGGCGAGGAGCTCACCGCCGCGACGGGCCTCGCCCTTGCCCTGCTCGGTCAGGCGGACATCCACCCAACCGGTGAAGAGGTTCAGTTCGTTCCACTCGCTCTGGCCGTGGCGGAGCAGGATCAGGGTGCGCTTCGCAGTCATGTCGTCAGTTTATCCGGGGGCGCGGAGCGGGCACAGCGGCGGAGGAGGGAGGATGGACGCATGGCGTCATCTCCCCTCGGTCGGCCGACCCGCGGCACGACCGGGACGAACCGGCTGCGTCGGAACGACCGCTGGATCGCCGCCTCCCCCGCCTTCCGACGCGCGACGGACCCCCTCGTCGTCGACCTCGGGTTCGGAGCGAGCGGGGTCACCGCGTTCGAGCTGGCCGCCCGACTGCGACGAGTGCGTCCGGATGCGGAGGTGCGCGGCCTCGAGCTCGATCCGGACCGGGTGGCGACCGCGGAGCAGCAGCGCCGAGAGGTCGAGGCCGGCCGAACTCCCTTCCCCGCCGACCTCCGCGTCTCCTTCGGCCGCGGCGGGTTCGAGGTGCCACTCCCCGGCGGTCGGCGACCGGCCGTCATCCGGGCGATGAACGTCCTGCGGCAGTACGACGAGGCCGAGGTCGCCGCGGCCTGGCGGACGATGGCGCACCGCCTCGCGCCGGACGGCCTGCTGGTGGAGGGGACCTGCGACGAGATCGGGCGGGTGGCGAGCTGGGTGGATGTCGACCCCGGCGGCACTCCGCTCCGTTTCACGGTCTCCCTTCGCCTCCGCGGACTCGAGGTCCCGAGCATCGTCGCGGAGCGGCTGCCCAAGGCCCTCATCCATCGCAACGTGCCCGGCGAGCGCATCCACGCGCTGCTCGTCGATCTGGACCGGGAGTGGGAGCGCGCCGCTCCCCTGTCGACCTTCGGGGCCACGCAGCGCTTCCTCGCCGCGGTGGCGGCCCTGCGCGCGCAGGGCTGGCCCGTACAGGGCGGGCGGAGCCGCTGGCGACTGGGCGAGCTCACACTGCCCTGGGACGCCGTGGCACCGGCCTGACGGCACGGCTCCGCGGCCGTCCTGCTGTATACCGGTGCGCACCGAACGGCGAGCCCGCACACCGCTAGCGTCGTACGCGGCGGGCCGTACCGACGCGTGCGCCGACTTGATCGCCATGCGTTCCGAAGGCAGGAGAGGCGATGACGACCGAGGACGCGAAGGCGGAAGGATCCGCGGAGGCGCAGGAGAACGAACGCGAACGACTCGGCGATGTCCTGACATCGGCGCAGGACTTCACGCACGAGCAGTCCGGCTACCGGACCGCGTTGAAGGCACGGCACCTGCAGATGATCGCCCTCGGGGGCGCGATCGGGACCGGCCTGTTCATGGGGGCGGGAGGACGCCTGAACGCCGCGGGTCCCCTGCTGGCCGTCTCGTACCTCGTGTGCGGGATCTTCGCCTTCTTCATCCTCCGCGCCCTCGGGGAGCTCGTCATCCACCGCCCCTCCTCCGGATCGTTCATCTCGTACGCGCGGGAGTTCTTCGGTGAGAAGCTGGCCTACGCCGCCGGCTGGCTGTATCTGCTGAACTGGGGTATGACGGCGATCGTCGACTCCACGGCCGTGGCGCTCTACGTCCACTACTGGTCGGCGTTCCGCGTCGTCCCCCAGTGGCTGCTCGCGCTGATCGCCCTGGTCGTCGTGGTCGGCCTCAACCTCGTCTCGGTCCGGCTGTTCGGCGAGATGGAGTTCTGGTTCGCGCTCGTGAAGGTCGCCGCGCTCGCCCTCTTCCTCGTGATCGGCGTGGTGTTCCTCGCGGCCGGCTGGCAGACGGATCAGGGGCCGACGGGAGTCGCGATGCTCGCCGCGCACGGAGGCTTCGCGCCGGAAGGGGTGCTCCCCGCCGTGATCGTGATGCAGGGGGTCGTCTTCGCCTACGCCTCCATCGAGCTGGTCGGCACCGCGGCGGGCGAGACGGAGAACCCGGAGAAGGTGATGCCCCGGGCCGTCAACTCGGTGATCCTGCGCATCGCCGTGTTCTACGTCGGGTCGGTGCTCCTGCTCGCCCTCCTGCTCCCGTACACGGTGTACCGGGCCGGGGAGAGTCCGTTCGTGACGTTCTTCTCGCACGTGGGAGGGCCGGACGTGGGGGCGGTGGCCGGCAGCGCCATGAACTTCATCGTGATCACCGCCGCGGTCTCCGGGTTGAACGCCGGCCTCTATTCGACGGGGCGGGTCTTCCGCTCGCTCGCGGCCTCGGGCGCCGCACCACGCGCGACCGGCCGGATGAGCCGTCGCGGCGTGCCCGTCGTGGGCATCCTCGTCACCGCGGTGTTCGCGCTGGCCGGCGTGCTGCTGAACGCGGTGGTGCCGGGCCAGGCGTTCGAGATCGTGCTCAACATGTCCGCGCTGGGGATCATCGCGGCCTGGGCGACCATCATCCTCTGCCAGCTCCGGCTGTACCGGCTGTCGCGACGCGGACTCGTCGAACGACCGTCGTTCCGCCTCTTCGGCGCGCCCTACACCTCGTACCTGACGCTGGCGTTCCTCGCATCCGTCGTCGTGCTCATGGCCTTCGACTATCCGACGGGCACCTGGACGGTCGCCAGCCTCGGCGTGCTGATCCCTGCGATCATCGGCGGCTGGTTCCTGGCCCGAGGACGGATTGCGGAGCTCGCCGCGCAGCGCTCGACGACCGGACCGGGGGTCGAGGTCTGACGGACGTCCGGCTCAGACGCCGGCGTCGCGGGGATCGGGCGCCGTGGGACGCCGGGACAGCCGCGTCAGTCGCGGGACGTCCGCGGTGGCGCCGGCGTCGGCCGGGACGATGATCTGCTGGGACGCGGCGATGTCGATCCCCTCGGCCCGGACGACGAGGTCGCCGACGGGGGCGCGGCGGGACAGGAGGGCGAGGGCGATCGGCCCGTCCTCGTGATGCCGCGCGGAGGAGGTGATGTGCCCGACCTCGTCATCACCCGCGAACACGGGGGCTCCGGGTTCCGGCAGCACGGCGTCGCTGCCGTCGAGCTGGAGCAGGGCGAGCCGCCGCGGTGGATGGCCGAGGTTGTGCACCTTCGCGACGGTCTCCTGCCCGCGGTAGCAGCCCTTGTTCAGGTGCACGGCGCTGCGGAGCCAGTCCGACTCGTGCGGCAGCGACCGCTCATCCACCTCGGCCGCCCACCGCGGACGCCAGGCGGCGATGCGCAGCGCTTCGGCGGCGAGGAGTCCGGCGGCATCCTCCCGATCGAGTTCCGCGGCGAGCGCGCGCGCCGCCGTCTCCGGCACGATGCCGATCCGCCAGGCGAGGTCGGTGCCCGGGTGGGCGGCCACGTCGGCGTACTGATGGCCCCCGACGGCGACGTGCTGCCACGGGTCGACCCAGATCCGCGCAGCCTCCAGGCCGCGCACGCGCTCGGCCGCGGGTCCGCCGTCGACGAATCCGAGCAGCGCGAGGTCGGGGCGCAGCTCGACCGTGGCCTGGGTGCGGAATCTCATCCGCGTCAGCCAGGTCGCGAGCCCCTCCGCGTCATCCGCGTCCGCCAGGAGCCAGGTCGAGATGCCGTCGTCGAGGACGCCCGCGGCGTGCTCGACGCGCCCCTGCGGATCGAGGACGAGGAGCTCGGTGCTCTCCCCCGCCTGCAGGCGACCCACCGCCTGCGACGTGATGGAGTCGAGCCAGGGAAGGCGTTCGGGGCCGGAGACCTCGATGACCGCCCGGTCGTCGAGGGGCGCGATCGCCGTTCCGGCCGCGAGACGGCGCTGCTCGCGGAACGGGTCGCCGAAGTGGGCGATGCCGCGCTCCCCCGCGATCGCGCCGGGGACGCCGTCGAAGACGCTGCTGCTCACGGTGTGCTCCGTTCAGACGCGGGCGAGCCGCGCCGAGGCGTGCGCCCGCAGAGGTGTGCCGAGGGCGGCGATGTCCCACGCCCAGAGCAGGTGTCCGTCGACGAGTCCGTACATCCGCGAGGCGGACCCGTAGTCCTTGGCGCCCGCACCGCGCACGATCGCGTCCGACGTGAGGTCGACCCGCGGTCCGTTGATCTCGCCGAGGTAGTACTCGAGCATGCCGTCGGAGCGCGCGAGCGACACCTCGAGCGGGAACGCGCCGTTGGCGGACCGCAGCGCCTCCACGTCGTCGACAGTGCGGGTGACGGGCGTCGCCGTCGGCGGCAGCAGCGCCGGCCCGACGTCGGCGGCCGCCGCCGGACGCGCCAGACGCCAGAAACCCGATTCGGCGGTCAGCGGGATGGAGGGTTCCCCCTCGTCGCCGACGAAGGTCGCCGTGGCCGCATAGTTCAGGAACGGTCCGCCGTCATGGCTGAAGCTGACGCGATGGGTGAACTCGCCCTGCAGACGCTCCTCGCCGACCGGATAGTCGATCACACCGGACCCCTCCCACACGCCGATCAGCCACGCCAGCGGGGCGAGGTCGGCGGGAAGGTCGGTGGGGAGCTCGATCACGATGTCGTCAGCGCTGGCCGCGGAAGAGGTTGCGCAGCACCACGGCCGAGACGAAAACGATCGCGAGGCTCGCCAGGCCGAGCAGGCCGATGAAGAAGATTTCGAGCGCCATGATGTCCATGACCTCCACCTTACCCCCGGCGATCCGGCTCAGGAGGGGATGAGGGCGGCCAGGCCGAAGCCGATGGAGATGATCCCCATCAGCAGCAGCGAACCCGTCACGCTGCTCGCGACGCGGAAGATGAAGCCCTGCGTGCGCCCGTACCAGAGCTGGACGGCGAAGGAGAGCAGCACCACGGCACCGAAGCCGACCAACATCCAGGGGATGCGCCACTCGTCCGGAGCGAGGATCCCGATGACGATGCTGCCCACGAACGCGGTCGCCCAGACCGCGATGACGCCGGTGAAGGCGTTGCGGGGCGCGAGTGCCGGTTCTGACATGTCTCCATTCTTGCGCATCGGCGGCCGCTATCATGGCGGCACGGCGTCGATCCCCCCGCCGGTGAGGAGTGCGCGTGGCCCTGGTGCTGGTTCTGACCAATGCTCCGCTCTCGGAGCAGGTGCTGCCCGCCCTCGAGCTGCTGAGCCATCGCACGCGGCAGATCCCCGCGGAGCCCGCGCAGCTGATCAACGCCCCGGAGTACGACATCGTCATCGTCGACGGCCGCCACGACCTCGTCGGGGCGAAGTCGCTGTGCCGTCTGCTGCGGGCCACCGGGCAGGATGCGCCGCTCCTCCTCGTGGTGACCGAGGGCGGCATGAGCGCGCTGTCCGGCGAATGGGGAATCGACGACGTGCTGCTGGCCACCGCCGGTCCCGCCGAGATCGACGCGCGCGTGCGCCTCGCACTCGCGCGGCGGGACGAGGTCGCGGAACCGGCGCGGGTGCAGGCCTCCGGCGTCACGATCGACGAGCAGTCCTACTCGGCCAAGCTGCACGGCCGGCCGCTGGACCTCACCTACAAGGAGTTCCAGCTCCTGCACTTCCTCGCCACGCATCCCTCTCGGGTGTTCACCCGTGAGCAGCTGCTCAGCGAGGTGTGGGGCTACGACTACTTCGGCGGCACCAGGACCGTGGACGTGCACGTGCGACGGCTGCGCGCCAAGCTCGGCGATCAGGAGCAGATCATCGGCACCGTGCGCAACGTCGGGTACCGCTTCAACGTCTACGAGGACGACAGCCTGGTCGGCTCGCGCTGACCGCGTTCACACGCCCGACACCTGCCGGTGCTTAGATGTACCCCATGATCGATCCCGCACTCGCCGACGCCGGACTCGGCGACGCCGAAGACGACGACTTCGACGACGCCGTCGAGGCGCCGGACTCGCAGCTCCCCGACCATCGCTACCTGGACCGCGAGCTGAGCTGGCTCGCGTTCAACCAGCGGGTGCTGGAGCTCGCGGAGGATCCGTCGCTGCCGGAGCTGGAGCGGGCGAACTTCCTGGCGATCTTCGCCAGCAACCTCGACGAGTTCTTCATGGTGCGCGTGGCCGGTCTCAAGCGCCGCATCATGACCGGTCTCGCCGTCCCGACCAACATCGGACGCTCCCCCGTGGATGCCCTCGCCGACATCTCGCGGGAGGCGCACGCGCTCCAGCTCCGCCACGCGGACGCCTGGACGAAGCTCGTCCGTCCCGCTCTCGCCGAGTCCGGCATCGAGATCGCCGATTGGTCTGAGCTGACCGACGACGAGCGCACCGCGCTCTCCGAATACTTCTCCGCACAGGTCTTCCCGGTGCTGATGCCGCTGGCCGTGGATCCCGCCCACCCGTTCCCGTACATCTCGGGCCTGTCGCTCAACCTCGCGATCCGGATCCGCAACGCCCGCACCGGGCGCCAGGAGTTCGCGCGTCTCAAGGTGCCGCCGATGCTCCCCCGATTCGTCGAGGTGCCGGGCGGCGGCGAGATCAAGCGCTTCCTGCGGCTGGAGGAGCTCATCGCCAACCACCTCGGCGACCTCTTCCCCGGCATGGAGGTGCTCGACCACCACGCGTTCCGCCTCACCCGCAACGAGGACGTGGAGATCGAGGAGGACGAGAGCGAGAACCTGATCCAGGCGCTCGAGGCCGAGCTGCTGCGTCGTCGGTTCGGGCCGCCCATCCGGCTCGAGATCACCGACGACATGGACGACGTCACGATGGACCTGCTGGTCCGGGAACTCGACATCACCGACCTGGAGGTCTACCGCCTGCCCGGGCCGCTCGACCTGCGCGGGCTGTTCGACCTGTCGCGGATCGACCGTCCCGACCTGCGCTATCCGCCGCACCTGCCCACGACCGCCGTCGCCTTCCAGCCCGCGGGGTCGAGCAACCGTGCCGACATCTTCAAGGCGATCCGCAAGTCCGATGTGCTCGTGCACCACCCGTACGAGTCGTTCACGACGAGCGTGCAGGCGTTCCTCGAGCAGGCCGCCCGCGACCCGCACGTGCTCGCCATCAAGCAGACCCTGTACCGGACGTCCGGCGACAGCCCCGTCGTGCAGGCGCTCATCGACGCGGCAGAGGCAGGCAAGCAGGTGCTCGCGCTCGTCGAGGTGAAGGCGCGATTCGACGAGGCGAACAACATCGTCTGGGCACGCAAGCTGGAGAAGGCCGGCGTGCACGTGGTGTACGGCCTCGTCGGGCTCAAGACCCACTGCAAGCTCGCCCTCGTCATCCGCGAGGAGGACGGCAAGCTCCAGCACTACTCGCACGTCGGCACCGGCAACTACAACCCGAAGACCAGCCGCATCTACGAGGACTTCGGCCTGTTCACCGCCGACGCGCAGGTCGGAAAGGACCTCACGCGCCTGTTCAACGAGCTCAGCGGATATGCGATCGAGAAGAAGTTCAAGCGCCTCCTCGTCGCCCCGCTGCACCTCCGCAAGGGCCTCGTCCGGCTGATCGACGCCGAACGCCGGATCGCGGAGGCGGGCACGCCCGCGCACATCCGCATCAAGGTCAACTCGATGGTCGACGAGGAGATCATCGACGCGCTCTATCGCGCCAGTGCCGCGGGGGTGAAGGTCGACGTGTGGGTGCGCGGCATCTGCAGCCTGCGGACCGATCTCGACGGGATCAGCGACAACATCACGGTGCGCAGCATCCTCGGCCGCTACCTCGAGCACTCCCGCATCTTCACGTTCGAGAACGACGGCGACCCCCAGGTGTACATCGGCAGCGCCGACATGATGCACCGCAACCTCGACCGCCGCGTCGAGGCCCTGGTCCGCGTCACGGATCCCGCGCACCTCAAGGAGCTGACCGCCTTCTTCGACCTGGCGATGGATGACCGGACCTCATCGTGGCACCTCGGCCGCGGCGGCGTCTGGGAGCGCCACGCCGTGGACGCCGACGGCAAGCCGCTCACCGACCTGCAGGATAAGACCATGGGGATGATCCAGCGACGTCGTCGGGCGCGGGCGGTTCGATGACGGCGCGGCAGGTCCAGCTCCCGCCGTCCGCGGCCGAGGCGAAGTGGGCGGACAAGGCCGTGTACGCGGCCGGTGCCGTGGTGTGGCGTCTGGTCGACGGCAAGCTGCGGATCCTGCTCATCCACCGCACGAAGTACCGCGACGTCACCCTGCCGAAGGGGAAGGTCGACCCGGGCGAGATGCTCGCGGAGACCGCGGTGCGCGAGGTGCACGAGGAGACCGGCATCCGAGTCGCTCTCGGGGTGCCGGTCGGGATCAGCCGCTACCACCTCGCGTCCCGCAAGCAGAAGGTCGTCCACTACTGGGCTGCCGAGGCGACGGACGCGGCGATCCGCGCCTCGACCTTCGTGCCCAACCGCGAGATCGCCGCGCTCGAGTGGGTCAGCCTCAAGAAGGCCCGTGCCGCGCTGAGCTACCCCGTCGATCTGGAGATCCTCGATGCGTTCGCGGCGCTGGTGGACGACGGCGTGCTGCGGACCTTCCCGGTGATCGCCCTCCGGCACGCGAAGGCCCTGCCCCGCTCGGAGTGGGACAAGGCGGACGCCGCGCGGCCGCTCTCCGACCGCGGGAAGCGTCAGGCCAAGGCCATCGTCGGGCCGCTCCGCGCGTTCGGGGTGCGCAAGATCGTCACCAGCGACGCGGTGCGCTGCGTGCAGACCGTCACGCCGCTCGCCAAGGCTCTGGACCGCAAGCCGGTGCTCACCGAGAAGATCAGCCAGGACGCCTGGGAGGACGGCGTCGCCGACCTCCGCTCCGTCGTCGGCCGCCGCATCCGCGCCGGCAAGCCCGCCGTGCTCTGCAGCCACGGCCCCGTGCTGCCTGCGCTCCTCTCCGAGATCGCCCTCGCGACCGGCACCGTGCACGGCTCGTACGTGGGCAGCGCCGCCGATCTGGAGACCGGCGCGTTCTCCGTGGTGCACGTCTCGGCGACCAATCCCGGCTCCGGCATCATCTCGATCGAGACCCACGCCCCGAAGGTCTGACCCTTCCCCCCGTTCGAGTCGCGCACTTTGCTCCATCTCGGCCGGGAATGGCGCAAATCGGGCGATTCGAAAAGGGGGCGCGGCGACGGGGGTCGGCCCCAGAGAGTCGCCGGTCGTTCACCTCCCGTTCACCTGCGCGGGAGAGTCTCGTTAACCGTCGCCCCTAGCGTCACTGTGTGCCCTGCACCGGGCCCCACCCTCCAAGATCGAAGGATCCACAGTGAAGATCTCCCGAATCGCACGAATCGGCGCCATCGGCGCCGTCGCCGCTCTCGCCCTCGCCGGCTGTGCCGCGAACGAAGGCGGAGCCGGCGGCTCCAGCGAAGAGCCCTCGGAGTCCACGCTCTCCGGAACGATCGACGCCACCGGCGCGTCCTCGCAGACCGCAGCCCAGGAGGCCTGGGTCGCCGCCTTCCAGACCGCCAACCCCGACGTGACGGTCAACTACGAGCCCACCGGCTCCGGCACCGGCCGCGAGAACTTCCTCGAGGGCGGCAGCAACTTCATCGGCTCCGACCGCGCGTTCAACGACGACGAGATCGCCGCGGGCGGCTTCGGCGCCTGCACCACCGACGACATCGTCGAGGTCCCGCTCTACATCTCCCCCGTCGCGGTCGCCTTCAACCTCGAGGGCATCGACACGCTGAACCTCGACGCCGCCACGATCGCGGGCATCTTCGCCGGCACGATCACCAACTGGAACGACGAGGCCATCGCCGCCCTGAACGACGGCGTCGAGCTCCCCGACCTGGCGATCTCGCCGGTGCACCGCTCCGACCCCTCCGGCACGCAGGAGACCTTCGCCAAGTACCTCAGCGCGACGGCCCCCGACGTCTGGACCTACGAGGTCTCCGACGAGTGGCCGATCCAGGGTGGCGAGGCCGCGCAGGGCACCTCCGGCGTGAAGCAGGCCCTCACCGCCGGCAACGGCGCGATCGGCTTCCTCGACGCCTCCCAGGCGGACGGCCTCGGCCAGGTCGCCGTGGGCGTGGGCGAGGACTTCGTCTCGTACTCGGCCGAGGCCGCGGCGAAGCTCGTCGAGGGCTCGCCGCTGGCCGAGGGCCGCGGCGAGGGTGACCTCGTGTTCGACGTCGACCCGGCCGCCGCCACGGACGGCGCCTACCCCATCGCCCTGGTCAGCTACCTCATCGGCTGCGAGCAGTACGAGGACAGCAACGTCGCGGAGCTCGTGAAGGAGTACTTCACGTACATCGCGAGCGCCGAGGGCCAGGACGCCGCAGCCGAGAATGCCGGCAGCGCCCCGATCTCGGACGGCCTGCGCGAGCAGGTCCAGGCCGCGATCGACCTCATCCAGGTCGGCTGATCCTGCCGATCCACTGACGACGGTGCCCCCGCGTCCCCGAGCGGGCGCGGGGGCTCCGCCAGGTCAGCACCCGATCCATCTCCACCCGGCCCGAAACAGGGAGATCATGAGCACGACCGCGCAGGAGCCGACAACGGCACCGGCACCGACACCGGCGCCGCCCACACCGATCAAGGCCAAGCAGCGCCTCGGCGACCGGGTCTTCTCCGGTACCGCGCTGGCGGCCGGCATCATCATCCTGGTCGTGCTGGCGCTCGTCGCGGCCTTCCTCATCATCCAGAGCCTGCCGGCCTTCCAGCTCGACACCACCGACAACCACATCCTCCGGGGCGAGTCGTTCTGGGTGTACGTGTGGCCGCTCGTCTTCGGCACCCTCTGGGCCTCGTTCATCGCCCTGCTGATCGCGGCCCCGATCGCCATCGGCATCGCGCTCTTCATCTCGCACTACGCCCACCGCCGGCTCGCGTCGTTCCTCGGCTACATCATCGACCTGCTCGCCGCTGTGCCCTCCGTGGTGTTCGGCCTCTGGGGCGGCCTCGTGCTCGCCCCCATGCTGCAGCCGATCTACGTGTGGCTCAACGAGAACGCCTCGTGGGTGCCGTTCTTCGGCGGACAGGTCTCCGCGACGGGCAAGACCATCCTCACCGCGGCCCTCGTCCTCGCCGTGATGTGCATCCCGATCATGACCGCCATCTGCCGCGAGGTCTTCCTGCAGACCCCCAAGCTCCACGAGGAGGCCGCCCTGGCCCTCGGCTCCACGCGCTGGGAGATGGTCCGCATGGCCGTGCTCCCCTTCGCCCGCGGCGGCATGGTGTCGGCGGCGATGCTCGCCCTCGGCCGCGCGCTCGGCGAGACGATGGCCGTGACGATGGTGCTCTCCCCCTCGGCGGTCGTCAGCTTCCTCGTGCTCACCGCCACCAACCCCACGCCGATCCCCGCGAACATCGCGCTCGCGTTCCCGGAGGCGCACGGAACCGGCGTGAACACGCTGATCGCGACCGGCCTCATCCTCTTCGTCGTGACCTTCGCGGTCAATGCGCTGGCGCGCTGGATCGTCGCCCGCCGCGCCGAGTTCTCGGGAGCGAACTGACATGACCGCCCTCACCAGCGCTCCGCCCGCCGCGAGCACCACCGCGCTCACCTCCGGCCGGCTGCCGAAATGGGCGCCCTGGGCCCTCCTCGGCGTCTCGTTCGTCGTCTCCGCCGCGGTGTTCGGCGTCGCCGCCGCCGGCTCCGACACCCCGCTCGCCGATTTCAACATCGCGGGCACCGTCATCGTCGGCATCCTGCTCTACATGGTGATCATCACGGTGATCTCGTCCATCGCCGAGAGCCGCCGCAAGGCCGTCGACCGCCTGATGACGGCCCTCGTCGCCACGGCCTTCCTCATCGCCCTGCTGCCGCTGATCTCCCTGCTGTGGACCGTGGTGGCGAACGGCGTCGAACGGTTCGACGCCGAGTTCTTCACGTACTCGATGCGCAACGTCGTCGGCGACGGCGGCGGTATCGTGCACGCCATCTGGGGCACGGTCCTCATCACGCTGACGGCCACGATCATCTCGGTCCCGGTCGGTCTGATGACCTCGATCTACCTCGTCGAGTACGGTCGCGGCAAGATCGCCAAGGCCATCACGTTCTTCGTCGACGTGATGACGGGCATCCCCTCGATCGTCGCGGGTCTGTTCATCTACGCGGTGTTCGCCCTCCTGATCCGTCCCGGGATCTCGATGGGCTTCATGGGTGCGCTCGCCCTCGCCGTGCTGATGACGCCGGTCGTCGTCCGCGGCAGCGAGGAGCTGCTCCGGATCGTCCCGAACGAGCTGCGCGAGGCCTCCTACGCCCTGGGCGTGCCGAAGTGGCTCACGATCCTCAAGGTCGTCCTGCCCACCTCGATCGCCGGCATCATGACCTCCGTCATGCTCGCCATCTCCCGCGTGATCGGCGAGACCGCCCCGCTGCTGCTCACCGCCGGCTTCACGCAGAGCCTCAACACGAACATCTTCGACGGTCAGATGATGACCCTCCCGGTGTTCGCCTACAACCAGTACATGAACCAGGGAACGAGCCCGGACGCCGCCGTCGCGCGCGCCTGGGCCGCCGCCCTCACCCTCATCCTCATCGTCATGGTGCTGAACCTGCTCGCCCGCCTGATCGCGAAGCTGTTCGCCCCGAAGGTCAACGGCCGCTGAGGCCCGACCACTCAGAATAGGAATCCACGTGTCCAAGAGCATCGAAGTCAACGACCTCAACGTCTACTACGGCAACTTCCTCGCGGTCGAAGGCGTCTCCCTCGACATCCAGCCGCGCAGCGTCACGGCCTTCATCGGCCCGTCGGGCTGCGGCAAGTCCACCTTCCTCCGCACCCTCAACCGCATGCACGAGGTGATCCCCGGCGCCCGCGTCGAGGGCGAGGTGCTGCTCGACGGCAAGGACCTCTACGGTGCCGGCGTCGACCCGGTCCTCGTGCGTCGCCAGGTCGGCATGGTGTTCCAGCGGCCGAACCCGTTCCCCACGATGTCGATCAAGGAGAACGTGCTCGCCGGTGTGAAGCTCAACAACAAGCGCATGTCGAAGAGCGAGCAGGACGACCTCGTCGAGAAGTCCCTCACCGGCGCGAACCTGTGGAACGAGGTCAAGGACCGCCTCGACCGTCCGGGCTCCGGGCTCTCGGGCGGCCAGCAGCAGCGTCTGTGCATCGCACGAGCGATCGCCGTCTCCCCCGAGGTGCTGCTGATGGACGAGCCGTGCTCGGCCCTCGACCCCATCTCGACGTACGCGATCGAGGAGCTGATCGGCGAGCTCAAGAACGAGTTCACGATCGTGATCGTGACGCACAACATGCAGCAGGCGAGCCGGGTCTCTGACAAGACCGCGTTCTTCAACATCGCCGGCACCGGCAAGCCCGGCAAGCTCATCGAGTACGACGACACCACGAGCATCTTCACGACCCCGTCGGTGCAGGCGACCGAGGACTACGTCTCCGGCCGCTTCGGCTGACCCGCACTCTCTTCGGTCTTCGGGCCCGGCCCCCGGCCCCGGGCACAACTTCGGAGATGTTCTGGGACACGCCGTCGCCTGGCCTCCCGCCTCGGCGTGTCTCCTTCGATCTCCGAAGCTGCGCACGGGTCGTGATTCCTGCACAGGTCACGAGTGGGGAGGATCGTCCACAGACGGCGGGCTACCGAGTCGGGCCGCGGCCAGAGAGGGCGAGGCGGCGCGAATGATGGCGGGATGTGCACGGGGCGAGGGACGCAGGTCTGGCCGTATGCCGAGCTCCGCGCCCGATACGGACGACGGCAGGTCGAGCGTCAGGTGCGCGGCGGCGCCCTCGTCCGGGTGCGGCGCGGGGTCTACGCGACGGCCGCCGCGTGCGTGGAGGTCGTGACCGCCGCCGCTCACGGCGGGGTCCTCGGCTGCGAGTCCGCGGCGCGGCACCTCGGGATCTGGGTGCTCGACGAGCCGGCTCTGCACGTCTGGATGCACCACGACCGCCATCAGTATCCGCACGAGGACTGCGACTGCGTGACGCACTGGGATGCTGCGACGTCAGGCAGTGCCTTCGAGCAGCCGGGGGTGCCCCTCGTACTCCGGCAGATCTACGGCTGCCGCGGGGCGGAGGCGTTCTTCGTCGCTCTGGAGTCCGCCCGGCGGCTCGGACTCATCGATGCGGTCGGGCTGCGCCGTCTCGGTGACCGGCTCGGGCCCGAGGGGCGCGACCTCATCGGCTTCTCGCGGGCCGATGCCGACAGCGGCCTGGAATCCTTGGTGCGGCTGAGGATCCGGTGCCACGGGTGGCGCGTGCGGACACAGGTCGGCGTGGTCGGCACGGGCCGGGTGGACCTCCTCATCGATGACTGGCTCATCATCGAGACGGACGGACGCGCCAACCACGAGGCGGGCTCTCTCCGGCACCGCGATCTTGTCCGCGATGCGACCGCCGCCGGCTGGGGCCACCCCACTCTCCGCTTCGACTACGCGATGGTCCTCCACGACTGGCCCCTCGTCGAGCGCGCCATCGTCGAGACCATGCGTCGCCGCCCCTGATCCCGCCCGCCCTGTGCCGTGCACAGCTTCGGAGATCGTCGACGACACGCCGGTGTCGGGGCCGGGCCTACGGCATGTCGTCTGGCATCTCCGAAGTCGTGCCCGGGCACCCGGAGGGCTCAGTCGCGCGGGGAGAGGAGGTAGGCGTTGAGGTCGTCCGTGAGGGCGGTGTCGACGGGGACCGGCGTGCCGTCGATCGCGGTGATGGCGGTGGCGAGACGGACGCTCGACACGAGCCATGCGGCGTCGGCCCGCGTCAGATCGGCGGCGGGGATGCGGTCGTACCCGACCTCGAAGCCCCGCGCGAGGAGGTGGTCGTAGACGCTGAGCTGCGTGGTGCCGTGCAGGATCCCGCCGTTCGGGGCCGGCGTCGTGAAGCGGTCGCCGAAGCGCAGGATGAGAGAGGCCGTCGGAGCCTCCAGCACGAAGCCGTCGCTCGACAGGAAGATCGCGTCGTCGGCTCCGCGGCGCTTGGCCTCGCGCAGGGCCGCCATGTTCACGGCGTAGGACAGCGTCTTGGCGCCGAGCAGCAGCCAGGGTGCCCGCTCCGCGGCGCCGAGGTCGTATCCGCGGTCGAGGGTGACGACCTTGACGCCGTTCCGCCGTACCGCGGCGAAGTCCGCCGCCGGAGCCGCCGTGACCCACGCGGTCGGCGTCGGCCCGTGCTCGACGCCGCGGCTGAGGATCAGCTTGATGACCGACTCCCCCGCACCGAGCTGTGCTGCGGCCCGCTGGATCGCCTCCCGCCACTGCTCCTGATTCGGCACCGGGAGGTCGCAGAGTCGCGCCGAGTGCGCAAGGCGTTCCAGATGCGGGACGACCTCCTGCGCATGTCCGTCGACGACCCCGATGGACTCGAACACGCCGTCGCCGCGCTGCGTGCTCAGCTCGCCGACGCTGAGGGCGGGGGCCGCGGCGTCCACCTGCGTGAACGTGTCGGCGTAGTCGGCGCGCTGCTCGTCGGCGGCGACGGGATCGATCATGAGGGCGAAGCGACGGGTCATGTCACGAGCCTAGGCCGCCGGGAATACCCACCGCGTCCTCGCGTTACACTGGAGTGGCCGGGCCGCATAACCCCGGGCTCCAATTTTCGCCGCTGCGAGCGGCCTTCCGCCGAGAGGCGTTCTTGCGGCCCGGTCTTTCTCTGTCCGGACGCTGTCCCGCCCGCTCGACTCAGGCCAGGGCGCCGGTGCGCCACAAGGCCGCCGACGCCGCGAGGTCCTGGGCATAGCTGCTCAGCCGCAGCGCCCGCGTGGTGAGCTCGCTGGCCCGGGCGGGCTCCGTGGGCTCGTAGTCGTCGGCGGTGTGCGTCGCCCCCGAGGCCTGGACGCGGCAGAACGCCGCCGCACGCTCCAGCGCCACGGCGAAGTCGCCGCGGAAGGCGCCGCGCAGGATCGTGTCGATGAGCGCCACGAGCTCGTCCGGGCTCGCCGGCACCGGCGCCCCGGCGACCACGGCGTCGGCCGACGGCAGCTCCACCCGTCCCCGGTCGTAGAGCAGGGCCGCGGTGCGCGGATCGCCGTGGATCGCGAGCTGGAGCACGTACAGCCGCCACAGCGACCCGGGGAGGGTGCGCGACGGCGCCTTGGACCACAGCTCCGCGATCTCGTCGATGCCGTGCTCGCTCGTGAAGGCGATCAGCCGTTCGACGCTCGCCCCGCTCTCGTCCTCCCGGACGCGGGTCAGCAACGCGGAGGCGGTGGCGTGTGCGACACGCGTCTCCTCGGCGGGATCATGGGCGCCGACGATGTTGTCGAAGGCGCTCGTCGGACGACGCACGGGGCGATGGTGCTGCTCGGGCATCCCTCCAGGGTACGCCCCGCCTCGGACGCTCAGGCCGTCGGGATGACGATCACCGGGTCGGTCGTAGGGAGCCCGGAGGGCGATCCGCCCTCCTGCTCGACCGTCACCGCGATGGCGTCGCCGGCCTGCATCTCGCCCTCGAGGAGCGCGGTGGCCTCCCCGCCGTCGACGTCGAACACACCCGCGGCGATGGGGTCTTCGCCGCGGACGAACCACAGCTCGTAGGTCTTCCCGTCGGCCGCCTCGGGCAGCCCGTCCGTGACGAGCACGGCCTTGCCGACCGAGCCCGACCAGTGCGCCGTCGCCGTCGCGCCGTCGTCGAGCTCGACCGTGGCTTTCTGCGCGTCGCCCGCGGATTCGATCTCCTGCAGCGCGACGACACTCGCCGGGCGGTTCAGCTGGTCGTTCAGGGCGACCGCACCGATGCCGACGCCCACCAGGAGCGCGAGGCACGCGGCGAGCGCGAACGCGAGCCGGGTCCAGCGGCGAGCCGGGCCGGGAGAGGCGACGCCGGAGGCAGGGCTCTCGTCCGCGGGTCCGGCGGGCTCGGAGGCGGAGGTGGGCTCGGAGGCATCGCTCTGCGGAGTCTGGGCGATCTGCGCGAGCAGAGCCGCACGGATGCCGGCGGGTGGGGCGACCGGAGTCGCGCCGTCCGCGAGGAGAGCGGCCGTGTCGGTGTCGGTGTCGTCCTGCGCCGCCCATTCCGGGTGCTCGGCGAGGGCACGGCGGTACCGGCGCTCGTCTTCCGCCGACAGCGCGTGGAGCGCGGCACCTGCCGCGAGCTCTGCGAAGTCCTTCTCGTTCATGCCGTCACCCCCATCGCCGTGCGGAGCCGGGTCAGCCCGTCTCTCATCCGTGTCTTGATCGTTCCGAGTGGCGCTCCCACGAGCGCCGCGATCTCGTTCTGACTGTAACCGCCGTAGTAGGCGAGGACGAGCGCCTCCCGCTGCGCCTCCGGAAGCCCGGTCAGCGCCGCGACGACCCGCTCTCCTTCGATCCCCAGCTCGACCCGTTCCGCCACGCTGTCGTGCGCGACGCCGAGGTCCTTGAAGCCCGCGCGCACGTCCCGGTCCGCACTCGACTGCGAAGCCCGCACCCGATCCACGGCCCGGCGATGCGCGATGGTCATCACCCAGGTTCGTCCCTGTCCCTTGTTCGGAGCGAACCGGGAAGCGGATTGCCAGATCTCGAGGAAGACCTCCTGGAGCACCTCCTCGCTCTGCGCGCGGTTCACGAGCACGCGGAGGATGAGACCGAAGACACGGGAGGAGAGGGAGTCGTACAGCGCCGCGAAGGCAGCCTGATCACCGGAGGCGACGCGGACGAGGAGGTCGGCGACAGCATCCTGCGGCGCCGCCCCGTCCTCGGGGACGTCCATCCCATCGATGACCATCTCCATAAGCATGCCGTATCTCCTCCCTCTTCCCGTGCAGCCGTCACCCGAATGTGAACGAATAGACCTCGACGCCGGCGGGGACCTCGAGCGTGAACGTGCCCTTCGCGATGTCGTCCTGCTCGAGCAGCCCGTACGAACGCGGCGTCCCATCGATCCGGATCGTCTGCGCCTTGCCGTCCGCGTCCCGGACCACGACCTCTCCCGATCCCGCGACGACCATGCGCACCTCGGCCGCCCGATACTGCAGGCGGATCCGGCCGTCGTCGTCTCCGGCCGGTGTGACGTACTGCGTGTCCACGGTCCAGTCGCCGTCCAGCGCGAAGCTGTCGTCGGGCTGGTCATCGGGGAAGCGGAAGCTGCCGTCGCCGCGGCGGTACTCGTCGCCGCCGCCGTAGTTGACGTCCTTCGAGGAGCCGAGGAAGGTCTCCCGTGTCGTGGCTCCCACCTCGGGGGTCTCGTCCTTCACGTCCGTGGCGGCGGGCAGCTCGACGTCGGGGTCGGCATCCTGCAGCAGTTCCCGGATCATCGCCTCGGTCGCGGCGTAGTTGCCCTCGCCGAAGGAGATGTGGCGGACGGTCCCCTCCGCGTCGATGAGGTAGTGCGCGGGCCAGTACCGGTTGCGGTAGTTGGTCCAGGTGGAGAGGGTGTTGTCGAGGGCGACGGGGTATTCGATGCCGAAGTCGCGCGCGCCGGCCGCGACGTTCCCGGGATCCTTCTCGAACGCGTACTCGGGCGAGTGGATGCCGATCACCTGCAGCCCCGCGTCCCGGTAGGCCTCGTCCCAGGCCACGACGTGCGGGATGGAGCGCTGGCAGTTGATGCAGGAGTACGCCCAGAAGTCGATGAGGACCACCTGTCCGCGCAGGTCCTTCAGGTCGATCGCCTCCCCGTCCGGGGTGTTGAGCCACTGCTGGATCCCCTTGATGGACGGCGCCGTCCCGCAGGACTCCAGCTCGGTCGCGCCGTTCGTGCACTTGTCGAGGTCCTTGTTCTCCTCGTTCACCAGGCCGCCGAGGTCGAGGGCGTCCTGCACCTGCTCGGAGTCGGCGATCTGCTCCTGCAGCGGCGCGGTGTAGTCCGGGAGCAGACGCTGCAGCGCCTGGGGGACGTTGAACACCAGCCCCACGGCGAGCGCGATCATCGCCACGCCGGCGGCGATCCGCAGCGCCCGCTCCTTGGTCCGGAAGGCCCGGATGCGCTCGATGACGCTGCGTCCCGCGAGCGCGAAGACCAGCAGCGGCACGGCGACGCCGATCGCGAAGGAGACGGTGAGCAGCACGGTGCCCAGGCCGATCTGCCCTGTGGACCCGGCGACGATGATGGCGGCCAGGACCGGGCCCGCGCACGGGACGAACACGGCCCCGAGGGCGAGGCCGACACCGAAGCCGTTGCCGCGGTTCTTCACCTCGCGCTGTCCGAAGCGCTGGAACGGCCGCTCCAGGATGTGCTGGAACCGCGGCACGATGAGTCCCACCCCGATGACGACCAGCACCGCGATGCCGACCCAGCGGATGATGTCCTGCGGCAGGTTCAGCAGGCCCAGCAGGAGCGACCCGGCGAGCGTCACGAGCGTGAAGCTCAGCACGAGGCCGGCGATGACGAAGTAGGGGCGGCTGCGCTTGGCCGGCACCGCCTCCCCCTCGTAGGACGCCGACTGGGCACCGCCGGTGAGGAAGATCACCGGGAGCACGGGCAGGATGCACGGCGAGATGCCGGTGATGAGCCCGCCGAGCAGGCCGATGATGATCAGGTCCATGAGGTCCTCGTCTCTGTCGGGTGCTGTTCGCGCCGACCCCCCGCGGCGGATTGGATCGGATCCGATTTCGGAGAATCTCGTAATTCCTCCCATCCGATCCGCAGAGGCTTCCGAACAGCCCTCGACGCCACGGAGAGGCCGTGGCCGGAGTTTCGAAGGAGCTCGACATGTTCAGCACCAAGAAGAAGGTCACCGCAGCAGTCACCCTGGGTCTGGCGAGCGCATTCCTGCTCTCGGCATGTTCCATGGGCAGCGGAACGAGCACGGAGGAGTCGTCGGAGCCGACGACCCCGGAGACGTCGGAGTCGACGCCGATGGAGATGGACCCCGCCGCCAACCTCGTCGGCCCGGGCTGCGAGGCCTACGCCGCAGAGGTGCCGGACGGCGCCGGCTCCATCCAGGGCATGTCCCAGGACCCGGTGGCGGTCGCCGCCTCGAACAACCCCATGCTGACGACGCTCGTGTCGGCGGTCAGCGGTGAGCTGAACCCCGACGTGAACCTCGTCGACACGCTCAACGGCGACGAGTTCACCGTGTTCGCCCCGGTCGACGACGCCTTCGCGAAGATCGACCCCGCGACCATCGAGACGCTGAAGACCGACAGCGACCTGCTGACCTCGATCCTCACGTACCACGTGGTCCCCGGCCAGATCGAGCCGTCCGACATCGAGGGCACGCACACCACCGTCCAGGGCGCCGACCTCGAGGTGACCGGCAGCGGTGACGAGTGGATGGTCAACGACGCCAACGTCATCTGCGGCGGCGTGCAGACCGCGAACGCGACCGTGTACCTCATCGACACGGTCCTGATGCCCCCGGCTGAGTAAGCCAGGGACGGTGCCGGCGACCCGACCGGCACACGGCCTCCCCTGTTGTCAGGAGGGACACGGGGCAGGTGAAGGGGCCGTCGGCGGCTGTGGCGCCGACGGCCCCTCGTCGTGCGCCCCCTAGACTGGGAGCACGGGCCTCTAGCTCAGTTGGCAGAGCATCGGACTTTTAATCCGCGGGTCGTGGGTTCGAGCCCCACGGGGCCCACCGCATCCTCAGTCGTCGCCGCCGACGTTCCCGGCGAGCAGGTCGTCGCGGATCCCGGCGACACCGTCCGGCAGCGTCTCGCCGTGCATCACGAAGTCCGGCGCCTCCGGACTCCCCCCGATGCCGCAGACGGCGACGTTGTCCTGACCGTCGATCGTCTCCGGGACGGCCACGAACCACACCGCCGACTCTTCCAGCCACTCGGTGGTCGCCATGTCGGCGAAGAACGTCGCATCCGGCGAGATCGAGCGGATCTTCTCGGTGCAGAGCGACACGAGCTGACCCTTCGCGAAGGTGCCGGCGGCCGGGGGCGAAGACGTCTCCGTGGGCGTCGGGGCCGTGGTCGGGGCGGGCGAGGGCGTCGCCGAGGCGCTGGACGTCGCGGTCGGCGTCGGTTCCGGAGCGGGTGTGCAGCCCGCGAGCACGACCAGCACCGGCAGGAGGAGGAGAGCAGGACGGAGGCGCATGTGTGGATCGTATCGAGTCGACCGCGCCGCTCCGCGCCGACGCGGCTGTCCTGTATCACCGTCGCTCCCGGCTGGCCACCCCCTGGCGAGCTCTGATGCGGTGGGAGAGGGTCGAGGAGTCCCCGGAACAGGGCGACTTCCCACCGAAAGGACGGACCATGACTCTCACCGGAAACCGCGTGGCATTCCTGGCGACGGACGGCTTCGAGGACAGCGAGCTCACGAGCCCCTGGGAGGCGGTGACGACGGAGGGCGCGAGCGCCACGCTCATCGCGCCGGACGGAGCGGCGATCACCGGCAAGAACGGTCACGAACAGGCCGTCGACCTGAAGGCCGCGGACGCCAGCGCCGACCAGTTCGACGCGCTCGTGCTGCCCGGCGGCGTGGTGAACGCCGATCACCTCCGCATGGATCAGGCCTCGATCGATCTGGCCCGTGCGTTCTTCGAGCAGCACAAGCCCGTGGGCGTCATCTGCCACGGCGCCTGGATCCTCATCGAGGCCGGTGTCGTCGACGGTCGGACGATCACGAGCTACCCGAGTCTGAAGACCGACCTCCGCAACGCCGGCGCGAGCTGGGTGGACGAGGAGGTCGTGGTCGACGAGGGTCTCGTGTCGAGCCGCACCCCCGATGACCTCCCGGCGTTCAACGCCAAGCTCGTCGAGGAGATCGGCGAGGGCAAGCACGCGGGACAGACCGCCTGACGCTCAGTTCACGCGCGCCCGATGGCGCCGCACGGCCGCCCGGTTCGCGCACCTCACGGAGCAGAAC
Source organism: Microbacterium sp. NPDC091676 (assembly GCF_044756645.1). Taxonomy (NCBI): domain Bacteria; kingdom Bacillati; phylum Actinomycetota; class Actinomycetes; order Micrococcales; family Microbacteriaceae; genus Microbacterium; species Microbacterium sp. NPDC091676. The sequence goes on from NZ_JBIVTI010000002.1 coordinate 321,130, forward strand.
CGCTGGCGGCCGTTGCGCGTCACGTCCGCGACGACGTTGGTGCACGGCGGCGCGTCGCAGCGCCCGAGTCGGTTCATCCCCCGGGTCACGAGGTGCAGCGCCGTGCCGAGGTTGATGATCGCGCGCAGCACGAAGGGCAGCGAGCGCACGTCGTCCCGATAGTGCAGGTGCCAGCCCTCGTCGTCGTGGTTGGTGAGCCGGGGATAGGCGCCCGCGATGGCGAGCTGGTCGTTGAGCAGGGCGGCTCGCGCATCGGCATCCGGTTCGTCCACGATGGCCAGCCAGTCGTCGATCACGGCGCGCACCTGCGCGTGGTCGTCGGGGGCCGGCGGAAACGTCTGCGTCATCCCCAGCGCGAGCGTGCGCTCCTCGATCCCCGCACGGTCCTCCGGCCAGTCGTTCGCGAGGGAGGCGGCGAGGAGCACCGCATACTCCCCGTAAGGGTTGAGATGCATAAGACCATTACATCACGCTGGTCCCATGACCTCCTCCGACACCCTCCCGATCCCCCGGCTCGCCTCCCCCGCCGACACCCACGAGCACGCCTGGCTCGTGGAGTCACGCCATCCCACCAGCGAGGGCGTCGTGCTGTACGTCCGGTGCGCGGGCTGCGACTCCCGCCGGGTCGACCTCGCCCCGCATGCCGAGATGCCGCCGACCGCGCTGAGCCGGGCCGTGGTCACGCCGTCAGCGCGATGAGCTTCCGCACCGTGCGCAGGTTGCGCGCCGTCCCGGGGACCCCGAGCGCCCGGTCGAGCACGGCTTTCGTGAGCTTCGTCGTGTGCACCCCGCCGGGGGCGTAGTCGATCCACAGATCGTGTCCGACCAGGGCGAGACGCTCCCCCGGCACCAGACGCTCGTGCAGGGCCTCGAGGGCGCCGGCGGCGGGAGCGCCCTCGAGGAACATCGCGTGCACGAGCTTCAGATCCCCTTCCGGGAAGGGCTGGGCCGCCTCGGACTCGGTGAGCGCGGCGTGCGTGCGGTGGATCACCGGAGTGTCGACGCCGAACTCCTCCGCGACGATCGCCCGGACCCTCGCGCAGGACGCCGCCGGGTCACGCGGTGTCGCGCAGAGGATGTTGCCGCTCGCGATGTAGGTGGAGACGTCCTCCAGGTCGGTCGCGGCGGCGAGCACCTCCCGGAGCCGGGCCATCGGCACGCTGTTGCGTCCGCTGAGGTTGACCGCACGGAGGAGGAGGACGCTGCGGCTCATGCCTCCGCGCTCTCGAGGAGCTCGGCACCGGCATGCGCGAGCTCGGCGAGGGCCGCGGCGCTGGGTTCTGGGGCGACCCCGGCGATCAGGTCGGCGAGCACACGGACGTGGACGCCGTGGGCGATCGCGTCGAGCGCAGAAGCCCGGACGCAGTGGTCCGTGGCGATGCCCACGACATCCGCCGTGACGACGCCGGCCGCGCTCAGCACCGCGGCGACCGTCGCCCCGTCGTCGGTCACCCCCTCGAACATCGAGTACGCAGGGCGGCCCTGGCCCTTGCGCACGTGGTGGGTGACGCGGTCGGTCACGAGCAGCGGGTCGTAGTCGGCTCCCGCGGTGCCGGCGACGCAGTGCACCGGCCAGGAGTCGGTGTAGTCGGGAGTGGCGGAGAAGTGGCCGCCGTTGTCGCCGTCGGCGTCATGCCAGTCACGGGAGGCCACGACGACCTCGTAGTCGTCGGCGTGGGACGCGAGGTAGGAGGAGACGGCGGCGGCCACCGCGTCACCGCCCGGAACCGCGAGGGCGCCGCCCTCGGTGAAGTCGTTCTGCACGTCGACGATGAGAAGCGCTCTGCTCATGCTCCGAGCGTACGCCCCACGGCCGGGCCCGGAGACGAGGAAACCCCCGGGACCACGAGGGTTCCGGGGGTTTTCCTGAGCCGCTTGTCAGAATCGAACTGACGACCTTTTCATTACGAGTGAAATGCTCTGCCGACTGAGCTAAAGCGGCGTGCGACGCGTGAGCGGCGCGATCACCGATATTACCCTGTCTCGCGCTCGCTCGCGAATCGAGACGCGATCACTCGCAGCGCAGGCCGTCTTCCGGCACCACGTCTTCGAGGAGGAAGGCCTCCACCGCCTCGTCGACGCAGACGTTGCCCTTGTTGTAGCCGGTGTGCCCCTCGCCCACGCGGGTGATGAGGACGCCCTCGGAGAGCTGGTCGGCGAGCGACTCCGACCACTCGTACGGGGTCGCCGGATCGTTGGTGGTGCCCACGACGACGATGGGGCCCGCGCCTTCCGCGGTGATCTTCTCGCGGGTGCCGGTGGGCGGATACGGCCACACCTCGCACGGGTCCGGTCCGGACCAGTACGGGGCGATGGTCGGCGCGCCCTCCGCGATCTTCTTCTCGGTGGCCGCCTCGGCGGCAGGGTCGTCCTCGACCGGGTAATCCATGCAGTTGTACGCGCGGAACGCCTCGGTCGAGTTGTCGATGTAGGCGCCGTTCTCCCGACCGTTGTAGAAGTCGGCGAGGCGGAAGGCCGTCGACGGGTCGCCCTGCAGCGCCTCGTCCAGAGCCTGGGTGAGGATCCCCCAGCTGTCCTCCGAGTACAGCGCCGCGATGATCGCCGTCATCAGGGCATCGGCCCCCATGAGCCGGCCGTCGCCGTTCTTCAGGGGCGTGCGGTCCGCGCTCGCGAGGAGGGCACCGAGATCGGCCATCGCCTCGTCGACCGTCCCGCTGAAGGGGCAGGATCCGGAGTCGAGGCAGTTCTGCATGTAGGCCCGCAGTGCGGACTCGAAGCCGAGCGCCTGCGTGGCCCCCACGTCGAGACCGGGGACGGAGGGGTCGATCGCCCCGTCGAGCACGAGCCGTCCGGCCTTCTCCGGGTAGAGCTTGGCGTAGGTCGCGCCGAGGAACGTGCCGTACGAGTACCCGAGGTAGTTGAGCTCCTTGTCGCCGAGGACGGCGCGGAGGAGGTCCATGTCGCGAGCAGCGTTGACCGTGGTGATGTACGGCAGGATCCCCTCGCTGTTGGCGTCGCACGCCTCGCCGAAGGCGCGGGCGGAGTCGAGCAGCTCGGACTCCCACTCCGGGGTGCCGCGCGGCGCGGACGGGATGCCGTAGAGGTACTCGTCCATCTCCTTCGCGTCGTAGCAGGTGACGGCGGTGGAGGCTCCGACGCCGCGGGGGTCGAAGCCGATGACGTCGTAGTTCTCGATGAGGGCCGGACCGACCGCGTAGTCGAGGCTGCCCTGGATGAGGTCGACGCCGCTGGAACCGGGGCCTCCGGGGTTCGTGAGCAGCGAGCCGATCGCCTCGCCCTCGGCGCGGTGCCGCACCACGGCGAGCTCGATCTCTCCGGCCCCGGGGTCTTCCCAGTCGAGCGGCGCGGTGACGGTCGTGCAGTCGAAGCCCTGCCCGCACGCGGTCCAGTCCAGCTCCTGGGAGTAGAAGGGGAGCAGATCTTCCGCGACGCCCTCGGTGTCCGGCGTCCTCTCGACGGCCGGCTTCGAGGACTGCTCCGGGATCATGGCGTAGAGGCATCCGGAGAGCACGACCGAGGCGGCGGCCAGACCGGCGATGAGCGCCGCGGTGCGACGGAGGCGGGGCAGGGATCGAGTCTTCACGGTTTCCTCCCGCTCGTGACGGTCACGAGCAAACTCTCGAGCGCGAGCAGCGGGGCGACGTTGCGCTCCAGCGCCTCACGGGTCTCGGCCAGGTGGTCGAGCACGACGAGCGTGCGCTCCACGCTCCAGGCGGCGGCGAGGCCGGCCACCTCGGTGTGCAGTTCGCGGTTGATGAGATCGTCGCCGCGACCGTACTGCACCATCACGACGTCGCGGAAGAGCGACTGCAGGTCGGTGAGGACCCGGTCGATGCCGTCCCGCAGACTCCGCGTCGCCCGCTTCTTCTGGTCGTCCTCCAGTGCCGACACCTGGGCGCGCAGCGCCGGAGGCACCGCCTGCCCCTCCGCGACACCGACGGTGCGCAGGAGCGCGGCACGTTCCGCCGCATCCCGCTCGGCGGTGAGCGCCTTGGCGTCTTCCGTCGCCGCCTGGATGATGCGCCCGGCGACCTCGACGGCGTCGTTGACCCCGCGCACCCCGATCACGGCCCGGAGCGTCTCGTCGCGACGTCGCCGCGCCGCATCGTCGGTGGCGAGACGCTGGGCCATGCCGATGTGACGCTGCGCGTGCCGGGCGGCCTGCTCGGCGACCGCCTCGTCCACACCCGTGCGGAGACTGATGAGACGGGAGACGTCCGCCACGTCGGGCTCGCGGAGACGGAGCGACCGCACGCGCGACCGGATGGTGGGGAGGAGGTCGGCTTCACTGGGCGCACAGAGGATCCAGACGGTCTGCTCCGGCGGCTCCTCCAGCGCCTTGAGCAGGACGTTCGAGGTGCGCTCGACCATCCGGTCGGCGTCCTCGACGACGATGACCCGGTAGCGCCCGGCGGAGGGCGCGAAGTAGGAGCGCTCGACGAGGGCCCGCGCTTCGGCGATGGTGATGATCACCTTGTCGGTGCGCAATGCGGTCACATCGGGGTGGGTGCCGGCGAGGACCTGCCGCATCGTGGCCTCGTCGTCGGCCCCCTCGGCGATCAGTGCGGCGGCGAAGGCATAGGCGAGGGTCGAGCGTCCGGACCCGGGAGGACCGGTGATCAGCCAGGCGTGCGAGAGCGCGGCGGGATCGGACGCGGCGGCGCGCAGCGTCTCGACGGCGGCCTCCTGCCCCCAGACGTCGGCCCAGGGGAAAGGCGGGGCGAGGGTCGAGGGCATGCACTCAGCCTAATCGCGACCGCCGACGCTCCCACCACCCACGGGCGGGCTGTGCGTCCCGTCGGATGAAGCCTTCTCTGTGGAGGATCAGTCGAACAGTGCGGAGACGCGGGCGCGGATGCGATCGGCGATGCGCTCGGGCGACGCCGCGGCGTCGATCACGAGGAACCGGGCGGGCTCCGCACGGGCCAGTTCGAGGTAGGCGTCCCGCACGCGGGCGTGGAAGGCCTCCTTCTCGGCCTCCAGCCGGTCGAACGGCTTGTCGGCCGAGTCGAGGCGCGTGCGCGCCGTGGCCGGATCGAGATCGAGGAGCACAGTGAGATCCGGAAGCGCCCCCTCGGCAGCCCACAGTGACAGATCGCGGATCTCCGTGGCATCGAGGACGCGTCCGGCGCCCTGGTACGCCACCGAGGAGTCGAGATAGCGGTCCTGCAGCACGATCTCGCCGCGAGCGAGCGCGGGGCGCACCACCGTGGCGACGTGGTGCGCACGATCGGCGGCGTAGAGCAGCGCCTCCGCGCGCGGCGCGATGTCTCCGCGGTGGTGGAGCACGATGTCGCGGATGAGCTGCCCGACCTCGGAGCCACCCGGCTCCCGGGTGCGCACGACCGTTCGACCGCTCTGCTCGAGCCAGGTGGCGAGGAGGTTCGACTGGGTCGTCTTCCCAGAGCCGTCCCCGCCCTCCAGCGTGATCCAGAGGCCGGGGCCTGCGGTCACGAGTCCGCCTTCTCTGCCGCCTTCGCCGCCGCGTTCGCGGCCCGTGTCGCCGCGGCCTTCTTGGCCGCCGCCGAGCGGGCTGCCGACGTGGTCGACGTCTTCGCCGCCGTGGACTTCTTCGCCGTGGAGGCCTTCGCCGGCGCCTTCTTGGCCGGCGCCTTCTTGGCCGGAGCCTTCTTGGCCGGAGCCTTCTTGGCGGGAGCCTTCTTCGCCGCTCCCCGCTTGGGCGCCGGACCCTTGGCGCGCTTGTCCGCGAGCATCTGCACGGCGATCTCGAACGTGATGTCGTCCGGGGTCTGTCCGCGCGGGATGGTGACGTTCGTCTCGCCGTCGGTGACGTACGGCCCGAAGCGGCCGTCGCGCACGCGGATGGGCTTGCCGCTCACCGGGTCCGCCTCGAACTCGGCCAGCGCGCTCGACGCCCGACGGGCGCCGTACTTGGGCTGCTGGTAGATCTCCAGCGCCTGTTCCAGCGTGACGTCGAAGATCTGCGACTCGCTCTCCAGCGACCGGGAGTCGGCGCCCTTCTTCAGGTAGGGACCGAAGCGGCCGTTCTGCGCGGTGATCTCGTCCCCCGTCTCGGGGTCGACGCCGACCACGCGCGGCAGGCTCAGCAGCTGCAGTGCGGTGTCGAGATCGATCGTGTCCACCGACATCGAGCGGAACAGCGAGGCGGTGCGGGGCTTGGGCGCCGCTTCCTTCTTCGCGCCGCGCTTGGGCTTGGGGGCCTCGACGACCTCGCCGGTGGCCTCATCGACGGCGGCATCGTCGGAGACCGGATCGTTCTCCTGCACGTAGGGGCCGAAGCGTCCGTCCTTGACGACGACGACCTTGCCGTTCTCCGGGTTCACCCCGAGGACACGGTCGCCGGCGACGGGCGCATCGATGAGCTCCTGGGCCTTCTCCGCCGTGAGCTCGTCGGGCGCGAGATCTTCGGGGACGTTGACGATGCGCGGCTTGGCCTCCGGATCCTTCGGGTCCGCCACCTCGAGGTAGGGGCCGTACTTGCCGAAGCGCAGCGTCGCGGTGTCGGTGATCCGCGTCGAGTTCAGCGCACGGGCATCGATCTCCCCGAGGTTGTCGACGACCTGGCGAAGACCCACGTGCGAGTCGGAGCCGAAGTAGAACGACTTCAGCCATTCCACGCGGTTCTGCTCGCCGCGTGCGATGGTGTCGAGGTCGTCCTCGAGCGCCGCGGTGAAGTCGTAGTCGACGAGCTCGGCGAAGTGCTCCTCGAGCAGACGCACCACGCTGAACGCGAGCCATGTCGGCACGAGGGCCTGGCCGCGCTTGACCGCGTACCCGCGATCGAGGATGGTCTCCGGGATCGTGGCGAAGGTCGAGGGACGGCCGATGCCCTTCTCCTCGAGCACCTTCACCAGCGAGGCCTCGGTGTAGCGCGGCTTCGGCGTAGTCCGGTGCCCCTTCGCCTCCGCCGCGGACACGGCCAGCTCGTCTCCGACGGAGACCGCAGGCAGGGACTGGTTCTCGGCGGCGTCGGCGTCGCTGCGCTTCTCGTCGCGGCCCTCTTCGTACGCCTCCAGGAATCCCTTGAACGTGTAGACCGTGCCGGAGGCGGTGAACTCCGCCGTCTGGCCGTCCGCCTCGACCGCGATGGTGACGGTCGTCGTCTCGTACTTGGCGTCCGACATCTGGCTGGCGACGGTGCGCTTCCAGATCAGGTCGTACAGCCGCTGCTCCTCGCGGTCGAGTTCGCCGGACAGCGAGGACGGCGTGCGGAAGTTCTCCCCCGAGGGGCGGATCGCCTCGTGCGCCTCCTGCGCGTTCTTGCTCTTCGACTTGTAGACGCGCGGCTTGAGCGGCACCGCGTTGTCGCCGTAGAGAGCCACGGCTTGACTCCGGGCCGCCTGCACCGCCTGGGTGCTCAGCGCCGTGGAGTCGGTACGCATATAGGTGATGTAGCCCTTCTCGTAGAGGCGCTGGGCGACGCTCATCGCCTGCTTCGCGCTCATCGAGAGCTTGCGGCCCGCCTCCTGCTGCATGGTGGAGGTCGTGAAGGGCGCGTAGGGGCTGCGGGTTCCCGGCTTGGCCTCGACCTTGGTGACGGTTCCCGCCCCTGCGGCATCGACGGCGCGCGCAAGGGCGGCCGCCTTCGCCTCGTCGAGGACCACGACCGCCTTCTTGAGCTTTCCGGTGTCGTCGAAGTCGGAGCCGCGGGCGAGCTGGCCGCCGTCCACGCGCACCAGGCGGATGCGGAAGGACGTGCCGGCCGCAGCCGCGTCGGCATCGACGTCCCAGTACTCCGCGGAGACGAAGGCCATGCGCTCGCGCTCGCGGTCGACGATCAGGCGGGTCGCGGCGGACTGCACGCGGCCGGCCGAGATCCCTGTCTTGACCTTGTACCAGAGCACGGGCGAGACGTCCCACCCGTAGAGGCGGTCGAGGATGCGGCGGGTCTCCTGCGCGTCGACGAGGGCGTGGTCGAGTTCACGGGTGTTGCCCACAGCGGCCTGGATCGCGTCCTTGGTGATCTCGTGGAAGACCATGCGCTTGACCGGCACCTTGGGCTTGAGCGTCTCCAGCAGGTGCCAGGCGATGGCCTCGCCCTCGCGGTCCTCATCAGTGGCGAGCAGGACCTCGTCGGCGTGCTTGAGCGCGCGCTTGAGCTCGGCGACCGTCTTGGTCTTGCGGTCCGAGACCACGTAGTAGGGGTCGAAGCCGTTGTCGATGTCGATGGAGTACTTGCCGTACGCCTTCTTGTCCTCGGCCGGGATGTCCTTCTTGTCGGCGAGATCACGGATGTGGCCGACGGAGCTGAGCACCTCGTAACCGTCGCCGAGGTATCCCTGAATAGACCGCATCTTCGTCGGGGACTCGACGATGACGAGCTTCTTGCCTTCAGCCAAGGGGCGTCCTTTCTTCGAAGCACACCATACACACCGCTATCAGGGGTCGTTCACAGCGGGCGAGGGGTAGAGCCGCCGTCATGGTTCCTCGGGTGGCCCGGCACGAGCGCGGGAGACGGCAGCGAGTCCAGCGTACGCCGCCTCCACGGACACGGTCGCCACATACCCTTCCAGCGAACAGCTCGTCAGGGCCGCCCCGCTCGCCGCGGCGACCCTGGCGGCCAACGCACAGGGCTCGTCCGCCGTCGGCACCGCGCCGCTCGCGGCATCGGCGGCGGCGAGCGCGGCGGCGTCGGCGGCGCCCGCCGCACGCTGTGCCGTGACCGCCGCACCGCCCACGGCCGCAAGACCGACGGACAGCGTGGCGCTCACCACGAGGAGCGCGGCCGCGAGCGCCGAGCCCGCCATCAGCGGCCCCCGTCCAGGGCACAGCTCGTGGCGCGCAGCGGGACGCTGATGACCGCTCCGAGGGACACCCGGAGCGTCGCCGTGGCGCACACGAGGTCGCCGGCAGGGGCGAAGGCGGCACCGGCGCCCGGGATCGCCTCGTGGACGGCCCGGGCAGCTGCCGCCGCGTCCTCGCCACGGCCGAGCACCCGTGCGGCGTCGGCGGCAGCATCCTGCAGCGCGACCTGCCGCGCCGCCGCCACGAGGGCACCCGCCCCGAGCAGCAGCACCAGCACGATGGCCGGCAGCGCCAGGGCGAGCTCCGCCGCGACGGCGCCGCGGTCGCCGCGCCACCGCCAGGGTGCCGGGTTCGCGCCGCCGTCGGGTACGCCGCCCGTCATGAGACGGTCAGGGCTCGGCGGACGAGGCCGGTGAGGATGCCCCGCACCTCCTCCGAGCGCATGATCGCCACGAGCAGACCCGCGAAGGCGACGGCGGCCATGGTGGTGATCGCGTACTCGGCGGTCGCCGCACCGGTGTCGTCTCCGAAGAGTGCCCGCGCACGGCGGCGATCCAGGGTGGGCAGGGTGTCGTTCATCTTCTTACCTCTTTCTTTCTCGATGGTCGTGGAGGGGTCAGGTCGGCAGGGGCGTGGAGGCGAGCACACTGAGCAGGAGGGGCGCCACGCCGACGAGGAGGAACGCCGGCAGCGTGCACACCCCGAGCGGAAGCAGCAAGCGGGTGGAGAGGCGCGCGGCGCGAAGACGCCCCTGGACCCTGGCACGATGCCGGTCCTGTGCCGCCGCCGCGCGCAGCAGCTCCACGGCGGGGACGCCGGCTGCACGGGAGAGCTCGAGCACCTGGCCGACGCGGTCCCGCTCGGCGGGATCGACGACTCCGGTCTCGGTGACGAGCGCGACGGCGCGGTCGATCGGTGCCCCACCCGTGAGCGCGATCGCGACGAGCTCCGCCGTCATGCCCGGCGTTCCCGGCTCGGGACGTGCACGGTGCAGCAGTCGTCGCGTCCACAGTCGGGCGACCACGACCAGCAGCAGGCCGGCGACGACGCACGCGCCCCCGAGGGGGTTGCCGATGATCGCGCCCAGGGTGTCGAACCCCAGCGCGACGCCGAGCAGCAGACCGGCCAGCGGCATCCAGAGCAGCAGTCGCGCCGTGCCCGCCGGCTCGGCAAGGGCCACCCGGACGTCGTCCGCCGCCGACGCGGCATCGCGCAGCGCCTCGGCGATGGTGCGGAGCACGTCGGCCAGCGGCGCCCCCACCGTCGTGGCGATCTCCCACGCCGCCGCCAGCTCCGTCCACATGCCGCCCTGCGCCTCGATCGCCGCGACCAGGGGCACGCCCTCGTCCGTTCTTTCCAGCACCGCCGTCGCGGACGGGTCTCCCGTGCCCGCGAGGTGCCGCCAGGCGACGAGGGGGATCGCCCCGGCCTGCAGGAGCACCGCGAGCGTCTGGACGGAATCGGCGACCTGCGGACCGGCCGCCGACGCCGGACGCGGCACACGGAGCGTCACCACGGCTCGACCTCCTCGATCGCCAGACGGTCGCCCGCGAGCACGAGACGACCGGCCTTCGCGATGCGTCGCGCCCCGGCCGGGGTGCGCTCCAGGTGCAGCACGATGGTGAAGGCGCTCACCGCCTGACGCGCGAGGGCCACCGCATCCATGCCGGCGAGCGCTCCCAGGGCCTCCAAGCGGGCGGGCACGTCCGCCAGACCGCTGGCGTGCAGGGTGCCCGCACCGCCGTCGTGGCCGGTGTTGAGCGCGGTGAGCAGCTCACGCACCTCCTCCCCTCGGCACTCCCCCACCACCAGACGGTCGGGCCGCATGCGCAGGGACTCCCGCACCAGTCGCGCCAGATCGATCTCCCCGGCGCCTTCGAGGTTGGCCTGGCGGGCCTCCAGAGCCACATGGTGCGGGTGCCCGGGCCTCAGCTCCGCGACGTCTTCGATGGTGACGATGCGCTCATCGGGCGGGACCTCCGACAGCAGAGCCGACAGCAGCGTCGTCTTGCCGGAGCCCGTTCCCCCGGTGAGCAGGAGATTGGCGCGGTCGCGGACGAGGGCGCCGAGCCATCGTCGTTGCCGGGGGTCGAACGCTCCCCGTGCCGCGAGCGTGTCCAGGTCGGCCGCGTGTATGCGCGGGACGCGGATCGACACGGCGGTACCCCGCGCCGCCACCGGAGCCAAGGCGGCGTGCACCCTGACCCCGGAGCCGAGTCGCACGTCGACGCAGGGCGTCTGATCGTCGAGGTGTCGCCCGCCGATGGCGACGAGCGCCACGGCGAGCTCGCGGACCTCGCGTTCCGTGGCCCGCCAGTCCGGCACGCGTTCCGCCCCGCTCCCTCTATCAACGAACAGCGCGTCCGCGCCGTTCAGGAACACGTCCGTCACCTCGTCGTCGACGAACGGCGCGAGCGGGGCGAATGCCGGCTCGCTCCGGAAGGCCTCCTGCGGAGCGCGCGACGCGGCACGAGCCCCGGAAGGGCGAGGGTGGATGACGAATCGATCAGGCATACGGCGACGGTAGGCCGCGGCTGTGCGCGTCGACCGCGAGGGGCACGTGTGCCGTCGGACCCTGTGCACAAGCAGACGCCACCCGCAGCGGTGCAGGAGGGGACCGCGGCGGACGAGGGGGCGGGAGCGCTCCCATGAGAAAGGGCGGCACCTCACGGGGGGAATGAGGTGCCGCCCACGGCGGCTCTCGATCGGGGGAATCGGGCACGCCAAGGCCGGAATGAGATCTCGGCTGTCGTCGAGTGTACGCAAGGCGACCGTCCTGACAAAACCCATCGGACTACCGACTTTCGGCAGTATTCGACGGTCAGGGGCGGGGATAGATTCGCCCTGACCTGGTCGCACTCCCCCTGCGGCCATGCCTGCACGACCCGAACGCCGCAAAGGAGCGCCTGCCGATGAGCAGTCAGATCGATCACCTTCTCGACGAGACCCGGCGCTTCGCGCCGTCGGAGGAGTTCGCCGCCCAATCCGTCGCCTCGCAGGAGCTCTACGAGCGCGCCGCCGCGGACCGCGAGGGCTTCTGGGCCGACCAGTCGCGCGAGCTCGTGCACTGGCACAAGCCCTTCACGCAGGTCCTCGACTGGAGCAATCCGCCCTTCGCCAAGTGGTTCGACGACGGCGAGCTCAACGTGGCCTACAACTGCCTCGACCGGCACGTCGAGGCCGGCAACGGCGACCGCGTCGCGCTCTTCTGGGAGGGCGAGCCCGGCGACAGCCGCCGCATCACCTATGCCGAGCTGACGGACGAGGTCAAGCGCGTCGCGAACGTGCTCGACGGGCTCGGCATCGGTCAGGGCGACCGCGTCGCGATCTACCTGCCGATGATCCCCGAGGCGATCGCCGCGATGCTCGCCGTGGCGCGCGTGGGAGCCATCCACTCGGTCGTCTTCGGCGGTTTCAGCGCGGACAGCCTGCGCTCCCGGATCGACGACGCCGGCGCCAAGCTCGTGATCACCGCGGACGGCGGGTACCGCAAGGGCCGCGTCTCCCCCCTGAAGCCGGCCGTCGACCAGGCGCTGGCCGACCGCGGTGAGGGCGAGCAGCAGACCGTCGAGCACGTGCTCGTCGTCAAACGCGGCGAGAACGAGGTGGAGTGGACCGAGGGCCGCGACCTGTGGTGGCACGACGTCGTCCCCGCCGCCTCCGCCGACCACACCGCACAGGCGTTCCCCGCCGAGAACCCGCTCTTCATCCTGTACACCTCGGGCACGACGGGGAAGCCGAAGGGCATCCTGCACACCTCCGGCGGCTACCTCACCCAGGTGGCGTACTCGCACAAGAACGTCTTCGACCTGAAGCCGGAGACCGACGTCTACTGGTGCACCGCCGACATCGGCTGGATCACCGGACACAGCTACGTCACCTACGGCCCCCTCGCGAACGGCGCGACCCAGGTGCTCTACGAAGGCACCCCGGACACCCCGCACCCCGGCCGCTGGTGGGAGCTCATCGAGAAGTACAAGGTCTCGATCTTCTACACGGCGCCGACCGCCATCCGCTCGTTCATGAAGATCGGTCGCAGCGTTCCCCAGAAGTTCGACCTGTCCTCGCTCCGCGTGCTCGGCTCGGTTGGCGAGCCCATCAACCCCGAGGCCTGGATGTGGTACCGCGAGGTCATCGGCGCCGGCTCGACGCCGATCGTCGACACGTGGTGGCAGACCGAGACCGGCGCGATCATGGTGTCGGCGCTCCCCGGGATCACCGCCACGAAGCCCGGCTCGGCGCAGGTGCCCCTGCCCGGCATCTCGATCGACGTCGTCGATGAGCAGGGCGTCGAGGTCGGCAACGGCAACGGCGGCCTCCTCGTCATCACCGAACCCTGGCCGAGCATGCTGCGCGGCATCTGGGGCGACCCGGAGCGCTTCCGCGAGACCTATTGGGAGAAGTTCGAGGACCAGGGCTACTACTTCGCCGGCGACGGCGCCCGACTCGACGAGGACGGCGACCTCTGGCTGCTCGGACGCGTCGACGACGTGATGAACGTCTCGGGCCACCGCCTGTCGACCGCGGAGATCGAGTCCTCGCTCGTCGCGCACGAGGCCACGGCCGAAGCCGCCGTCGTCGGCGCCTCGGACGAGACCACGGGTCAGGCGGTCGTGGCGTTCGTGATCATCAAGGAGAGTTACCTCTCCGCGCACGACCCGGCGGGACTCGCCCAGCAGCTGCGGCTCTGGGTGGGCGAGCAGATCGGCGCGATCGCGCGTCCGCGTGACGTCTACATCGTCGGCGAGCTGCCGAAGACCCGCTCCGGGAAGATCATGCGGCGTCTGCTCCGCGACGTGGCCGAGGGTCGCGAGGTCGGCGACACGACGACGCTCGCGGACACCGCCGTGATGAGCATCATCTCCGCCCAGGTCAAGTAACGCGAGACCCCGGGTTCACGACGAGACCCCCTGCTGCAGACGTCTGCGGCAGGGGGTCTCGACATGTACCCGGGGGCTCGGCGAGCCGGGGCACAGGAACTACGCGAGGCGGAACGTGACCTCGACCTCGACGGGGCTGCCGAGCGGGAGCTCCGCGACACCGACGGCGGCACGCGCGTGCCGGCCCTCCTCGCCGAAGATCTCGCCGAGCACCTCGCTCGCGCCGTTGATGACGCCGGGCTGCCCGGTGAAGCCCTCCGCGGAGCCGACGAAGCCGCCCACCCGGACGACGCCGGCGATGCGGTCCACGCCGCCCGCGACGTCGGCGGCGGCGGCCAACGCGTTCAGAGCGCACGTCCGGGCGTAGGCCTTCGCGTCCTCGGCGGACACCTCCGCGCCGACCTTGCCGGTCGCGGGAAGGGCGCCGTCGACGAACGGGAGCTGGCCCGACGTGTAGACCAGGCCGCCGTGCACGACGGCCGGCACGTACGCGGCAACGGGAGCGGCGACGGCGGGCAGCTCGATGCCGAGCTCGGAGAGACGGGCGGCGACGCTCATGCCTGGCCTCCCTCGAACTGACGCGAGGCCTCGGCGGCGGCGGCGAGACCGGCGTTGGTCGAGGCGTCCGTCGTGACGGGGCGCTTGAAGTAGGCGACCAGACCGCCCTCGGGGCCCTGCACCACCTGGACGAGCTCCCAGCCCTGCTTGCCCCAGTTGTTGAGGATGGCCGCGGTGTTGTGGATCAGCAGCGGCGTGGTGAGGTACTCCCACGTGGTCATGGCACTCCTGTCGATCAGGGCGCGTCCAGGGCAGACCGGGCCGCGCTCGTCAAAGCCGGTATTCAGGGAACTCCCCTACGATCAAGCGTATGCCCCAAAAGAACCGCACGGTGAAGGGCGTGCTCGGCGGTCTCGTCGGGCTCGTCGGACTGAGCGCCATCGCCGGTCTGCTGGTCACCGCCAGCGTCACCCCCGTCCTCGCGATGACCGGCGTCGCCGGCACCACGGCGCTGACCATCTTCGATGAGCTGCCCGAGGTGCTGAAGGTCGACACTCCGATGGAGCAGTCGACGATCTACGCCACGAACCCCGAGGGCAAGCCGGTCGTCCTGGCGTCCTTCTACGAGCAGAACCGCGTCCCGGTGAAGTACGAGGAAGTCTCGCCGGTCCTCTACGACGCGATCCTCTCCAGTGAGGACAAGAACTTCTACACCCACGGCGGGGTCAACCTCGGCGCGACGGTGAAGGCCCTCGTCGACAACGTGCGCGGCACCTCGAGCCGTGGCGCCTCGACCATCAGCCAGCAGTTCGTGAAGAACGTCCGCATCCAGCAGTGCGAGCAGAACGTCAGCACGGCCTCGGAGACCTACGCGGACGAGCTGCAGCAGTGCTGGCAGGACGCGACCAACGCGTCCGGCGTCGACGGCATCGAGCGCAAGCTCCAGGAGATGCGCTACGCCATCCAGATCGAGAAGGACTACTCGAAGAACGAGATCCTCCTCGGCTACCTGAACATCGCGAACTTCGGCGGCACCGTCTACGGCATCGAGGCCGCCTCGCGGTACTACTTCTCCACGTCCGCCAGCAAGCTCAGCGTCGCGCAGGCCGCGACCCTCGCCGGCATCGTGCAGAACCCGAACACCTACCGCATCGACAAGCCGGAGGGGACGTACACGACCAAGGACGGCGTCGCCCACAACTCCGCGGAGGACGGCTACAAGGACGCCAAGGACCGTCGTGACTACGTCCTCGGGCGCATGCTCGCCGACAAGAAGATCACCCAGGCCCAGCACGACGAGGCGATGGCCTCGGCGATCGAGCCGGCGATCACCGTCCCGGTCCAGGGCTGTGCGGCGGCCGGGCGCAACGCCTACTTCTGCCAGTACGTGAAGTCGATCGTCGAGAACGACGAGGCCTTCGGCGCCGACATCCAGGACCGTCGGGACCTGCTCCGCCGCGGTGGCCTGAAGATCTACACGTCGCTGGACTTCCGGGTGCAGGACCCCGCCGCAGAGGAGATGGCCAACGTCGTCCCCGCGAACTTCGACAACAAGTACTTCGGCGCCGCCGGCGTCTCCATCGAGGTCGGCACCGGTCGCATCCTCTCCATCACCCAGAACACGATGTTCTCCGAGACGCCGACCACCGATCAGGCGTACTCCTCCCTCGTGTTCGCCGGTGACCAGAAGTACGGCAAGTCCGGCGGCTTCCAGGTGGGATCGACGTACAAGCTGTTCACCCTCATCGACTGGCTCGAGAAGGGGCACTCCGTCCGGGAGAACCTGAACGGCACCGTGCAGACCAACCTGCGGATCCCCGTCTGCGGCAGCCCGCAGGCGACGAACACGGCGGAGATCGGCAACTTCGGTCGCAGCCGCGGATACCCCGGCACCCCGATGACCTTCACCGCCCAGTCGCTCAACAGTGGCTACTTCGCCATGGCGGCCAAGCTCGACGTCTGCGACATCAACAAGGTCGCCGACAAGATGGGCGTCACGCTGGCCAACGGCAACAAGGTCACCGAGGAGAACGTGCCGTACGACGTGCTCGGCCCGAAGAACATCTCCCCCATCGCGATGGCCAACGCGTACGCGACCGTCGCGAGCGGCGGCACGTACTGCACGCCGCGCGCGATCGACAAGGTGATCGACGCGGAGGGCAAGGAGCGTGAGCTCCCCAAGGCCTCGTGCACCGAGGGCGTGCTCGCCCCGGAGGTCGCCGCGACCGCCGCCTACGCGCTCCAGGGCGTCATGGCCGGCGGAGGCACCGGTGCCAGGGCCAACCCGTTCGACGGCACGCCCCTGATCGGCAAGACCGGTACCCACGACCTCTGGTCGACGATGATGATCGAGTCGAGCACCAAGGTCGCGACCGCGGTCTGGGCCGGCCGGTCGAACGGCAACCACGACAACGTCTTCAACGTCTGGACCGGCAGCCACCTCCTCAACGAGGTGCGCTATCCGCTGGCGAGGACGGCTCAGCACGCGGCCAACATGGTCTACGGCGGCGACGCCTTCCCGCAGCCCGACGGCAACCTCATCCGGCAGATCCGGGTGGATGTGCCCGACGTCGTCGGACAGACCGTGGAGGAGGCCACGGCCACCCTCGAGCGTGCCGGGTTCACCGTCTCGGTGGGCGATCCCGTCGACAGTGACAAGGCGACGAACATCGTCGTCGCGCAGGATCCCAGTGGTCAGGCTCCGTCCGGGGCGACCATCACGATCTCGCCGAGCAACGGAGACGGAGCGACCGTCCCCGACGTCACCGGACAGTCTCCGACCGCCGCGAACGCCGCGCTGATCGCGGCCGGCTTCACGTCGGTCGAACGCGCCGGATCGTGCAATGCGGACGATGCCAAGGTGACCTCGACGGACCCGGCGGCGAACACCGCGGCCACGAAGTCCACGCCGATCAGGGTGACGTGCAAGTAGGCGCGCGCCGCGCGGCACACCCGGCCCTCATCGCGCTCGGCGCGGTGGGGGCCGTCGGTGCGGCCGCCGCGGTGTGGGGCATCGGGATCGAGCGCTACCTGTTCACGGTGCGCGAGGTGACGGCGGAGGCCCTTCCCGCCGGCGCCGCGCCCCTGCGGATCCTGCACCTCTCCGACGCGCATATGGCGCCGTGGCAGCGTCGGAAGCAGGACTGGCTCACCTCGCTCGCCGAGCTCCAGCCCGACCTCATCGTCAACACCGGCGACAACCTCGGCCACGAGGACGGCCTGCAGGGGATCCGCCGCGCCTTCGCCCCCTTCGCGGGCGTCCCCGGCGTGTTCGTGCACGGGTCCAACGACGTCAACGTGCCCACGCCGCGCAATCCGCTGCGCTACTTCGCGGGTCCCTCTCAGAAGATCCGACAGCCGGCGCTGCTCGACACCGCCGCGATGGACGGCTACTTCACGGACGAGCTCGGCTGGGCCGACCTGAACAACACCGCCGCGCGGCTGACCGTCCGCGGAGAGACCGTCGACCTGTTCGGCGTGGACGACGCGCATCGCGACTGGGAGCGCCTGGACCTGCTTCCCGCCGCCCTCGATGCCCTCGGCCCGCGTCCGGAGGGGGCTCCTGTGCTCGGAGTCACCCACGCCCCCTACCAGCGAGTGCTCAACGGCTTCGTCGACCTCGGCGCGGACGCGATCCTCGGCGGTCACACGCACGGCGGCCAGGTGTGCCTCCCGGGGTACGGTGCCCTCGTCGCGAACTGCGACATCCCCCTCAAGCAGGCCAAGGGTCTGAGCACCTGGACCCACGACGGCCGTTCGGTACCGCTGAACGTGAGCGCGGGCTGCGGACACTCGATCTACGCTCCCGTGCGCTTCGCGTGCCGCCCCGAGGCGACGCTGCTCACCCTGACCGCGCGCGCCTGACCCCGCACGACGCGGGTACGGATGCCGGTGCCGACGGCTCCCGCAGGGCGCGCCACGCGGATGTGCGCGCTCGATTCGGTGCTGGAGGCATTTCGCTGTAGACTCGGAGGGTTGCAAAACGGGGTGTGGCGCAGCTTGGTAGCGCGCTTCGTTCGGGACGAAGAGGTCGCAGGTTCAAATCCTGTCACCCCGACCAGTGACACGAGAAGGCCGCCCGCAAGGGCGGCCTTCTCTGTATCGGGATGTCGTGCGAGAGGGGAACGCATGGGGAGGCTCCTGCCGCCGCCGCGCCGTTCGACGCGCGTCTGGGCCCTCGCTCTCGGGCTTCCGTTCCTCGCCGGCATCGCGTTCCTCACGCTCACGCCCGCGCGGGTGGAGCAGACGATGCCCTCCGTGGTGGACGTCGCCCTCGGCGCGCTCCACCGCATCGGCTGGACGGGCCTCGACTTCACGCGTCTCGAGATCCTCGCGAACGTCGTCGTCTTCGTCCCCGTCGGCATCCTCGCGTTCCTGCTCCTGCCCCGTCGGCTCTGGCCGCTGTCGCTGCTGATCGGCCCGGCGCTCTCCGTGGCGATCGAGACCGCCCAGGCCGTGGCCCTCCCCCATCGCGCCGCCACGGCGGGCGATGTGCTGGCCAACTCCACGGGTGCGTCGGTCGGCGTCGCCCTCGCGGTCCTGTGCACCCTGCTCGCCGCCACACCGTCCTCTCGGCCCGGAACGCCTAGGGTGGAGGCATCATGACATCGCCCTCTCTCGTCGCCTTCGACCTCGATGACACGCTCGCGCCGTCCAAGGGCACGATCGACCCGCGGATCGCCGCGCTCCTGAACGAGCTGCTCCGGTCCGTCGACGTCGCCATCATCTCCGGCGGCAACGAGGCGCAGTTCCGCACGCAGGTGGTGGCGCAGCTCGCCGACGCCGACCCCGCGGCCCTCTCCCGCCTGCATCTGCTTCCCACGTGCGGCACGCGGTATCTGCGGCACGACGGCACGGACTTCGTGGCGGTGTACGCGCACGATCTGAGCGGCGAGGAGAAGTCCGCCGCCCTCACGGCTCTCCGTGAGGAGGCGGAGCGCCTCGGGCTCTGGGAGACCGAGCCCTGGGGCGAGATCCTCGAGGACCGCGGCTCGCAGATCACGTTCTCGGCACTCGGCCAGCAGGCGCCGCGCGACGCGAAGCACGCGTGGGATCCGACGGGTGCGAAGCGCGGGGCGCTGCGCGATGCCGTCGCCGCGCGGCTGCCGGGCCTCGAGGTGCGCTCCGGCGGCTCGACCTCCATCGACATCACCCGTGCCGGTATCGACAAGGCGTTCGGCATGCGGCAGCTCGCCGCGCACACCGGGATCGAGCTCACGGCGATGCTGTTCTACGGCGACCGTCTCGACGAGGGCGGCAACGACTACCCCGTCCTGGCGCTGGGTGTGCCATCGGTGGCCGTCGAGGGCTGGGAAGACACGGCTGCGCGCCTGGAAGCCCTCCTGCCGACCCTCTCCACCCGGGTCTGACGGGTACGGCCGCACGGCCTCGACCCGCCTGCACGACGGGACGGCCGGATCCGTCGTGCAGGCGTTGCCGAGTCGTGCGGGCAGGCGGTCAGCGCACCTCGACGCCCGCCGCGCGGGAGACGGGCACCAGACGGGTGAGCTGGGTCACGTGCCCGGGCTCCAGCTCCGCGAGCGAGGCCACGCCCAGCAGCCGCATCGTGCGCTCGATCTCGCCGCGCAGGATGGCGATCGTGCGGTCGACGCCCTGCCGACCTCCCGCCATGAGGCCGTAGAGGTAGGCGCGGCCGATCAGCGTGAAGTCGGCACCGAGCGCGACGGACGCCACGATGTCGGCGCCGTTCATGATGCCGGTGTCGATCATGACCGTGAAGTCGTCGCCGACCGCCCGACGGACCTCGGGCAGGAGGTGGAACGGGATCGGGGCGCGGTCGAGCTGGCGGCCACCGTGGTTGGAGAGCACGATGCCGTCGACGCCCGCGTCGCGCAGGCGCACGGAGTCCTCGATGTTCTGCACGCCCTTGATGACGATCTTGCCGGGCCAGATGTCGCGGATGACGGCGAGGTCGTCATAGCTGATCGTCGGGTCCATCGCCGCGTCGAGGAGCTCGCCCACGGTGCCGCCGGTCGTGCTCAGCGACGCGAACTCCAGCTTCGGGGTGGTCAGGAAGTCGAACCACCACCAGGGTCGCGGGATGGCGTTGATGATCGTGCCGAGGGTGAGCTGCGGCGGGATGCTGAAGCCGTTGCGCTTGTCGCGGAGCCGGGCGCCGGCGACCGGGGTGTCGACGGTGAACTGCAGCGTGTCGAAGCCCGCGGCGGCGGCGCGACGGGCGAGCTCGTACGAGATCTCGCGGTCGCGCATGACGTAGAGCTGGAACCAGTTCCGACCGGGCACGGGGCCCTGCGGCTCCCGCACCGTCGCCGCCTTGACGTCTTCGATCGAGGTGGTCCCGAGGGTGGACAGCGTGAACGGGATGCCCGCGGCGGCCGCGGCACCGGCGCCCGCGATCTCGCCCTCGGTCTGCATGAGCCGGGTGAAGCCGGTCGGCGCGATGCCGAACGGGAGCGCGGACGGACTGCCGAGGATGTCGACGGCCGTGTCGACGTCCGGCGCCGGCTTGAGGATGCCGGGGTGGAACTCCACGTCCTGGAACGCCTGGCGGGCCCGGCTCAGCGACAGCTCGCCCTCGGCGGCGCCGTCCGTGTAGTCGAAGGCGGCCTTGGGCGTGCGGCGCTTGGCGATCTTCCGCAGATCGTCGATGGTGAGCGCGGCGTCGAGGCGGCGCTTGCGTCCGTCGAGCTCGGGCTTCTTGAACTTCATGAGCTCCAACAGCTCGGCGGGATTGGGGAGCTGGCGCTGGACCATTGTCTGCCTCTCAGTTCTGCGGGGGGATCGTGCGGGTGAGGCCCGCGGCGGTGTAGTAGCCGGTGATGTGGGCGCGGATCAGGCGCCGGGCGGTGTCGACATCGCCCGCGTCGATCGCGGCGACCAGCGCACGGTGCTCGGACCGCAGGCGGTCGACCATGCGGTCCCAGTCGTCGACGGTCGCCGCGCCCGCGAGCACGTACGACTCGATGGCGGAGCGGAGTCCCGCCATCATCGCCGCGATGACGGTGTTGCCGCTGCCCTCCGCGAGGGAGAGGTGCAGCTGGGCGTCGAGGGCCAGGAACTCGGCCGGAGTGAGTGCGCCGTCATCCATGGCAGCGAGCAGCTCGTGCGCCCGCGCGGTGTCCCGATGGGCGGCCGATGCCATAGCGTCGACGACCGCATCCTCGAGCACGAGCCGCGTGCGGACGACGTCGTCGAGGGGGAAGCCCTGCGCGGCCACCTGGAGCCGGAGGAGCGCCGACATCCCGCCGGTGGGGGTGGCGATCACGATGGCGCCCGCCTGCGGCCCGGAGCCGGTGGCGGTGCGGATGAGGCCGAGCACCTCGAGCACGCGGAACGCCTCCCGGACGCTCGATCGTCCGACACCGAGGTCGCTCGCGAGGTCCCTTTCGGACGGCAGCCGGTCCCCCGGCCCGAGACGACCGTCGAGCAGATCACGCTCGATGTGCTCGAGCACGAGTCGCCATGCGCGTGCCGGCTGGTCCGTCATCCCGCCTCCTGTGGTCAGACCACAGGTTAGCGCGTGTGGTCAGACCACGCAATGCGGCACTGTTGCGCGCGCGATCCACCCCCCTTCCGTGCGTCCCGGCAGCGTGCGCGCGCACGCAGAGGGGTGGGGCGACCGCAGAGGGGTGGGTCGACGGGAGGGTCAGCCGAGACGGCCGCCCGACTCCTCCAGGTAGCAGGTGCCGCACAACGATTCGTAGGTCGTGAGCTCGGGCGAGGCGGAGCCGTCGGCACCCTCGTCGATCGCGACCTGGTCGCCGTCGAAGACGAAGCGGCCGCCGACCACGCGGCCGTTGAACACCGCCTTGCGCCCGCAGCGGCAGATGGTCTTGAGCTCTTCCAGGGAGTGCGCGATGGCCAGAAGACGGGCGGAGCCGGGGAACGCGTGGGTGCGGAAGTCGTTGCGGATGCCGTAGGCCATCACCGGGATGCCGTCCTCCACCGCGATGCGGAAGAGATCGTCGATCTGAGCGGGCGTGAGGAACTGCGCCTCGTCGATGAGGAGACAGGCCACGTCGACCGGGCCGGTCGGGAGGAGCTCCTCCTCCGTGGACCGCCGCATGCGCTCGCGGTGGACCCCGAAGAGCGCGCGCACGTCATCGTCCGGACCGATGAGGAAGTCGACCGGCCGCGTGACGCCGAGGCGGCTCTCGATCTGCCCCGCGCCCTTGGTATCGATCGCCGGCTTGGCGAGGAGCACGTGCTGGCCGCGCTCCTCGTAGTTGTAGGCGACCTGCAGCAGGGCGGTCGACTTCCCCGAGTTCATCGCGCCGTAGCGGAAGTAGAGCTTCGCCACGGTCCGAGGTCAGGCGTTGATGCCGAGGACGGCGGCGGTCGCGGTGGTCGATTCCTCCGCGAGCTCCGCGTCGCCGTTGAGCTTCCGGCCGAAGGTGGGGATGAGCGCGCGCAGCTGCGACTCCCAGCCCGGGTACTCCTCGGGGAAGCACTTCTTCAGCAGATCGAGCATGATCGGCACGGCCGTCGATGCCCCGGGCGATGCGCCGAGGAGGCCGGCGATCGAGCCGTCACCCGAGGCGACCACCTCGGTGCCGAACTGCAGCACGCCGCCCTTCTTCGGGTCCTTCTTCATGACCTGGGCGCGCTGACCGGCGTCGATGAGCGTCCAGTCCTCATCCTTGGCCGTCGGCATGAAGGTGCGCAGGCTGTCGACCTTCTTGCGGTGGTTCTTCATCAGCTCGCTGATGAGGTACGTGATGAGGTCGGGGTTGGCGAAGGCGACGCGCAGCATCGGCCAGAGGTTGTGCGGCCGCACCTGCGTGACGATGTCGAGCATCGAGCCGTTCTTGAGGAACTTCGGGCTGAACGTCGCGAACGGTCCGAACATGAGCGACGCCTCACCGTCGACGACACGTGTGTCGAGGTGCGGCACCGACATCGGCGGCGCGCCGACCGAGGCCTGCGAGTAGACCTTCGCCTTGTGCTGCGCGACGATCTTCGGATTCGTCGTCTTGAGGAACTGACCGCCGATCGGGAAGACGCCGTAGCCCTTGATCTCAGGGATGCCGGAATTCTGCAGGAGCTTCAGCGCCCAGCCGCCGGCCCCGACGAACACGAACTTCGCCTTGATCTCGTTCGGGGTGCGGCCGATCGTCGTGCGGTACTTGATGAGCCAGGTGCCGTCCTTCTGACGCTTGAGCGACTTGACCTCGTGGTTCGTACGCACCGAGACGCCCGAGTCGCGGAGGTGACCGAAGAGCTGGTGCGTGAGGGCGCCGAAATCGACGTCGGTGCCGGCGGGCACCCGGGTCGCCGCGAACGGCTCGCCCTTCCGGCGCTTCTGCATGAGCAGCGGCGCCCACTGGTTGATGACGCGGGAGTCTTCGCTGTACTCGATCCCCGCGAACAGCGGCTGCTCCTTGAGCACCTCGTAACGCTTCTTGAGGTAGGCCACATCCTTCTCGCCCCGCACGAACGTCATGTGCGGCGTCGCGTTGATGAAGGTCGACGGCTCGTCCAGCACACCCTTCTCGACGAGGGAGGACCAGAACTGGCGGCTCTGCTGGAACTGCTCGTTGATCGAGATCGCCTTGGCGGGGTCGAGCGGAGCGTCGCCCTGCTGCGGCATGTAGTTCAGCTCACACAGCGCGGCGTGCCCGGTCCCGGCGTTGTTCCAGGGGTTCGAGCTCTCCTGCGCCACGTCCGACAGCCGCTCGAAGGCGACGATCTTCCAGTCCGGCTGCAGCTCGTGCAGCAGGGTACCCAGGGTGGCGCTCATGATGCCACCGCCGATCAGGACGACATCGACGTTTTCAGTCACTCGAACAGTCTAGTTCGCGGCCAGGACACCGCAGACCATGCGACCCTCAGGCGACCGGGGCCAGACGCTCCGCGAGCACCTCGGCGATCTGCACCGCGTTCAGCGCCGCTCCCTTGCGGAGGTTGTCGTTGCTGATGAAGAGCACGAGCCCCTTGCCCTCCGGAGCCGACTGGTCGGCGCGGATGCGACCCACGAAGCTCGGGTCCTTGCCCGCGGCCTGCAGCGGGGTCGGCACCTCGTCGAGCACGACACCGGGCGCCGCGCTCAGCACCTCTGTGGCGCGCTCCGGGGTCAGGTCGCGGGAGAACTCGGCGTGGATCGACAGCGAATGACCCGTGAACACCGGCACGCGGACGCAGGTGCCGGCGACGCGCAGATCGGGCAGCTCGAGGATCTTCCGGCTCTCGTTGCGGAGCTTCTTCTCCTCGTCGGTCTCGTTGTCCCCGTCGTCCACGAGGTTCCCCGCGAGCGGGATCACGTCGAAGGCGATCGGCGCGACGTACTTCTCGGGCTCGGGGAAGTCGACCGCGGAGCCGTCGTGCACGAGGCGGAGGGTGTCGCCCTGCGCGAGCACGCCCTCGACCTGGCCGAGCAGCTCCTGCGCGCCGGCGAGTCCGGAGCCGGACACCGCCTGGTAGGTCGACACGATCAGGCGCTCCAGGCCGGCCTCGGCGTCGAGGACCTTGAGCACCGGCATCGCCGCCATCGTGGTGCAGTTCGGGTTCGCGATGATGCCCTTGGGCCGGTCGTCGATCGCATGCGGGTTGACCTCGCTGACGACGAGGGGGACCTCGGGATCCATCCGCCAGGCGCTCGAGTTGTCGACGACCACCGCTCCGGCCTCGGCGAACCGCGGCGCGTAGGCACGACTGGCGGTGGCGCCGGCGGAGAACAGGGCGATGTCGATACCGGACGGGTCGGCGGCCTCGACATCCTCGACGATGACCGTCTGCCCACCGAACTCGATCGCCGTTCCCGCGGAACGCGCCGAGGAGAACAGCCGCAGCTCGCGGATCGGGAACGAACGCTCCGCGAGAATCTCGCGCATCACGGTGCCCACCTGGCCGGTGGCGCCGACGATGGCGACGGAGAGTCCTGATTCGGAGATGCGGGTCATGATGTTCCTTGGCTTCGTGCGGTACGGCGTACGAGGCTACGGGCGCGGCGTCGGGATGCTGAGGCTGCGCCTGGCGCCGGTGTCAGGGTTTCCGCGAGTCTATCGCGCTGCGACCACCCCGAAGACCGCCTGTTTCACGAAGGCAGCCGCCCGCGGCGAATCAGGCGAACACGGGACAACAGGCACGCGTGCACAGGGCCGCCTGAACCCGCGCGAACGCCTGAGCAGACGCACACCCCGGGAGACAAACAGACCCACGAGAACAGGCGAACACGGGACAACAGGCACGCGTGCACAGGGCCGCCTGAACCCGCGCGAACGCCTGAGCAGACGCGGGGTCAGCGACCGGTGCCGGCGTGGACCGTGGCCTCCGCGTCGCCGTCGAGACCGTAGGCGGTGTGCACGGTGCGGGCGGCCTCGGTGAGGTCGGTGTCGCGGAGCACGACCGAGATGCGGATCTCCGACGTGGAGATCATCTCGATGTTGATGCCGCCGGCGGACAGCGCCTCGAACAGGGTCGCCGAGACACCGGAATGCGTGCGCATCCCCGCGCCGACCACCGACAGCTTGCCGATCTGGTCGTCGTGGATGAGGTTCTGGAAGCCGACCTCGGTCTGCTCGCCGGCGAGGGCCTTGAGCGCGGCAGCGGCGTCGGCCTTCGGGACCGTGAAGGAGATGTCCGTGCGCCCGGTGGCGGAGACGTTCTGCACGATCATGTCGACGTTGGCGCCGGACTTCGCGACGATCTTGAAGATCTCGGCGGCCTTGCCGGGGACGTCGGGCACCCCGGCGACGGTGATCTTGGCCTGGCTGAAGTCGGTGGCGACGCCGGCGACGATCGGTTCTTCCATGACTGCTCCCTCGGCTTCGCGAGGGTTCTTCATACCCTCGCCCAGAACGTATGTGCCCTCGGCCGACGAGAACGTCGACCGGGCGTGGATGAGGACGCCGTGCCGGCGGGCGTACTCCACGGCACGGATGTAGAGGACCTTGGCGCCGTTGGCGGCGAGCTCCAGCATCTCCTCGCTGGAGACGTGGTCGAGCTTCTGCGCCTTCGGGATCACGCGCGGGTCGGCGGTGAAGATGCCGTCCACGTCGCTGTAGATCTCGCAGACATCCGCCGACAGCGCGGCCGCCAGCGCGACGGCCGTCGTGTCCGACCCGCCACGGCCGAGCGTGGTGATGTCGCGGGTGTCGCGGTTGAAGCCCTGGAAGCCGGCGACGATGACGATCGCGCCCTCGTCGAGCGCCTCGCGGAGCCGGACCGGGGTGACGTCGACGATGCGCGCCGCCCCGTGCTGCGAGTCGGTGATCATGCCGGCCTGGCTGCCGGTGAACGACCGGGCCTCGAAGCCCATCGAGTGGATCGCCATCGCCAGCAGCGCCATCGAGATCCGCTCGCCGCTGGAGAGGAGCATGTCGAGCTCGCGCGGGGCGGGGATCGGCGCGACCTCGTTCGCGAGGTCCAGCAGCTCATCGGTCGTGTCGCCCATGGCGCTCACAGCGACGACCACGTCGTGACCGGCGCGACGGGTGTCGACGATGCGCTTGGCGACGCGCTTGATGCTCTCTGCGTCGGCGACCGACGAGCCGCCGTACTTCTGCACGATGAGGGCCACGTTCACTCCCTGGGATGTCGGGCGGATCCGCCCACGGTCATTCTACGATCGGCGCGCATGCCGCCCCGCGCATGTGACGGCTCAGGCGGGGGCGGGCGGGACGGGCGTCACCGGACGCAGCCGCCCTCCGGTGGCGGCGAACCAGCACCCGATGATGATCAGCGGGAATCCCAGGAGGAGTCCCGGGGTGAGGGGTTCGGCGAGCACGATGGCCCCGAGCACGATCGCCACGACCGGGTTCACGTAGGTGAACAGCGGTGCCCTGACCGGTCCGACCTCGCGGATCAGCGCGAAGAAGGCCAGGAAGGCCAGCGCCGTGCAGATGACGGCGAGGGCGAGCAGGGCGCCGATCGACGGGAGCGTGGGCACCTCGTGCTGGGTGAGCAGACCGATCGGGAGGTAGAAGATGCCGATCATGAGCAGCGACAGGGTGATCGTGCCGAGCGAGGGGACGTCGTTCAGCTTGCGCGCCACGATGAACGGCGCGATCGCGTACAGCACCGCGACGAGCAGCACCTCCCCCGCCGCGAGCAGGCTCACCTCTCCCCCGAAGAGCCCCGGCCCCGCCACGACGATGGCGACGCCGATGAAGCCGACCAGCAGGCCGATGCCGCGGGCGGGACGCAGCACGCCACGGTCGCCACCGCCCAACGCGATGAGGGCGGCGAACAGCGGCACCGTGGCGACGAGGAGTCCGGTCATTCCGGAGGGCAGCGTCATCTCGGCGTGCCCGAGGAGGAGGAACGGTCCGGCCATCTCCACGGCCCCGAAGGCCAGCACCCACGGCCAGTGCCGCAGCGCCGCGCGGAGGGCGCCGCTGCGCAGGGCGAACGGCAGCAGGAGGAGAGCGGCGATCAGGGTCCGTCCCGCGACGATCGCCGGCGGGGAGATCGAGTCCACCGCCACGCTGATGAAGAGGTAGGGCACGCCCCAGAGCAGGGCCATGACTCCGAAGAGCAGCCAGCCCCGGCGCGAGAAGCCGGACTGCGGGGTCACAGCACGCGCCGGCCCTCGAAGGCCCGGCCGAGCGTCACCTCGTCCGCGTACTCGAGGTCGCCGCCGACCGGGAGGCCCGAGGCGAGCCGCGAGACCGTGATCTGCATCGTCGTCAGGAGCCGGCTCAGGTAGCTCGCCGTCGCCTCCCCCTCCAGGTTGGGGTTCGTGGCGATGATGACCTCCTGCACGGTGCCGTCGGCGAGCCGCGTCATGAGCTGGGCGATCCGCAGGTCGTCCGGTCCGATGCCCGCGATGGGGCTGATCGCGCCGCCGAGCACGTGGTACAGGCCGCGGAACTCCCGCGTGCGCTCGATCGCCGCGACGTCCTTCGCGTCCTCGACCACGCAGATCAGTGCCTGGTTGCGGCGGGGGTCGCGACAGATCGCGCAGCGTTCCTGCTCCGCGACGTTGCCGCAGATCTCGCAGAAGCGGACCCGGATGCGGATCTCGGTCAGCAGCTCGGCGAGACGGGCGACGTCGAACGTCGGCGTCTGCAGGATGTGGAAAGCGATGCGCTGCGCCGACTTCGGGCCGATGCCGGGAAGGCGGCCGAACTCGTCGATCAGCTCTTGGACGATGCCGTCGTACATCAGGAGAACCTCGTGGGGGGCTCGTAGGGCTCTTCGCGAAGGAACGTCGCGCCGAGCACCTGGCGGATCACGGCCTCTCCGTAGCGCTGCACGCCGCCGGCGGCGGGGGTGCGCTCGACGACGACCGGTGGAGCGGCCGTGGGGGCCGTGCGCGCGGCCGCCTGCGGGGCCGCCGCCGGAGTCGCGCGTGGGGAGGGAGGGCGGTCGTACGGAGCCGGGGGCTCGTAGGCCGGATCGTACGGCGGCTCCTCGTCGAATGCGGGAGCGTCGTCATCACCGGGCAGCGGCAGCTCGTCGCGGTCGACCCTGCCGTCGGCCGGCGGGGTCGGGGCAGCGGAGGCGGCCTCGACCTCCTCCGGCTCGTCGTCGACGGCGAGGGGAGCCGTGGGTGCGGGCGCAGCGGCGGCCGTCGCGGTCGGGATCGGTGCGACCGCCCACTCCGTCACGGGGGCCGCGGCGGCGCGCGTCTGCGGACGGGAGGGAGGTGCTGACGCAGGCTCCGATGCGGGAGCGGCGTCGGCCGGTGCAGCGGAACCGGAGGAGGCCGGCTGCCGCGGCGCCCCACCGGGCGGCATCGGGGCGGGGAGGTACTTGACCCGCACCCCGACCTCCTGCTCGATGGCCGTGCGGAGGTGGTCGGACGGGCCGGAGCCCGGCGTGGTCCCCTTGAACTTCGCGACGTCGTGCTGGCTCGTGAATCCGAGGGTCAGGACCTCGGAGTCGCCGTCGTACGCCAGCGGCTGCACAGCGGTGGCGAGCAGCCAGGACGTGCGGCTGATGCCTTCGAGACGCTTCAGCACGGCCGGCCAGGCGTCGCGGACGCGGTCGAACGTGACGGGAGCGGACGGCGCGACGGACGACTCCGGGGTCGGAGCGGGCGCGGGCTCCGGGGCGGGGCCGGGCTCCGGAGAGGGCTCGGCGGCCGGCGTGGGACCGGAGGCCGCCGGCGTGGGAGCGGCCGGCGCGGACGAGGTCGATGCCTCGGGCGGCGCCGGCGGCGTCGCCCTCTCGGGCGCGGGCTCGGGCACGGGCGCGGTCGGGACGGTCGCCGAGGGCGGCGCCGATGTCGGCGGGATCACCGGCGGATGCGTCGTCGCCGGCGGGTGCAGCGCACCCGATGCCGAGGCGCCGGACGGGGCCGAGCCACCGGGAGCGGCCGCGAGGACACGGGCGACCATGAGCTCGAGGTGGAGTCGCGGTGACGTGGCGCCGGACATGTCGTCGAGCGCCGCGCTGACCACGTCGGCCGTACGGGAGAGCCGCGCGGCACCGAAGGACTCGGCCTGGCGGCGCATCCGGTCGAGCTCGTCCTCGGCGATGCCGCGGAGCACCGCGGAGGCGCCGGAGCCGACGGCGGCGATGACGATGAGGTCGCGCAGGCGCTCCAGGAGGTCGTCGACGAAGCGCCGCGGGTCCTGTCCGGTCTGCACCACGCGGTCGATGGCCGGGAAGGCGGTCGCGGCGTCGCCCGCGGCCAGCGCATCGACGATCTCGTCGAGGAGCGCCCCGTGGGTGTACCCGAGCAGCGCCACCGCCCGCGCGTAGCCGACCGTGACGGTCTCGGAGCCGGCCGGGGCATCCGATCCCGCGATCAGCTGGTCCAGCAGCGACAGCGTGTCGCGGGGAGAGCCTCCCCCGGCGCGGACGACGAGCGGCAGCACACCCTGCTCGACGATCACGCCCTCTTCCGCGCACAGCTTCTCGACGTACTCGAGCATCGCAGCGGGCGGCACCAGCCGGAACGGGTAGTGATGCGTGCGCGAGCGGATCGTGCCGAGGACCTTCTCGGGCTCCGTCGTGGCGAAGATGAACTTGACGTGGGGCGGGGGCTCCTCCACCAGCTTCAGCAGGGCGTTGAAGCCCTGCGGGGTCACCATGTGGGCCTCGTCGAGGATGAAGATCTTGAAGCGGTCACGGCTCGGGGCGAAGGTGGCCCGCTCCCGCAGGTCGCGCGCGTCGTCGACGCCGTTGTGGCTCGCGGCGTCGATCTCGACCACGTCGAGCGATCCGCCGCCGGCCCGGGAGAGCTCGACGCAGCTCGGGCACGTCCCGCAGGGGGTGTCGGTCGGCCCCTCGGCGCAGTTCAGGCACCGCGCGAGGATGCGCGCCGAGGTGGTCTTGCCGCAGCCGCGGGGACCGGAGAACAGATAGGCGTGGCCCACGCGGTCGCCGCGCAGCGCGGTCATGAGCGGATCGGTCACCTGCGACTGCCCGATCATCTCGCCGAACGTCTCGGGTCGGTAGCGGCGGTAGAGGGCTGTGGTCACCCCTCCAGCCTACGGCGTGCCACCGACGTTGCTCCCCTCTCGCTCGACCCGGCCCCTTTCACGCGAGCCACCCCCTTGCGGACGCCCGCAAGGGGGTGGGACACACGCGAAGGGGTGGGTCGGCGGTCAGTCGAGGTTCTCGATGACGGGGATCGCGCTCGTGATCACCGGGACCGAGGCCGAGAGACGGGTGCCGTCGTCGCGGCGGGCGTCGGCGAACTCCTGCAGCGTCGGGCGTCCGGGGATCACCGGTCCCTGGTTCGCGAGGGGGACGATGACCTCGTCCTCCAGGGTCGCGATGTAAGCGTTGTCGCGCACGCTGAACGGCACCGGAGGGCCGCTGCGCACCTGCACCCGCAGCTCGTGCCGCGTGACGGTCACCTGCATCGCCGTCCCCTGCCACTGCAGCGGGAACGACAACGACGGCCAGGATTCGGGAAGGCGCGGGTCGAAGCTGAGGTCGCCGCCGTAGTCGCGCATGCCGCCGAATCCGCAGACGAGGGCCGTCCACACACCGCCGGCCGAGGCGACGTGCACGCCGTCGGCCGCATTGTGGTGCAGGTCGTGCAGATCGACGAACAGCGACTGCTCGAAGTACTTCTGCGCGAGGTCCTGATAGCCCACCTCGGCCGCGAGGATCGACTGCACGACCGCGGACAGGGTCGAATCGCCCGTCGTCAGCGGGTCGTAGTAGTCGAAGTCGGCCTTCTTCTCCTCGGGCGAGAAGTGGTTGCCCTGCAGGAACAGCGCCAGCACGACGTCGGCCTGCTTGAGCACCTGGAAGCGGTAGATCACGAGCGGGTGGAAGTGCAGCAGCAGCGGGCGCTGGTCGGCCGGGGTGTTCGCGAGGTCCCAGACCTCGCGCTCCAGGAACAGCGAGTCCTGCGGGTGGATGCCGAGGCTCTCGCTGTACGGGATGTACATCGCCTCCGCCGCCCGCTCCCAGGACTCCGCCTCACCGGAGCCGAGACCCGTCCGCTCGACGAGGGCCGCGTAGTCCTCCGGGTAGCTGTCGCGGATCTCGCGCACGACCTTGGCCGCGTAACGCAGGTTGTACCGCGCCATGACGTTCGTGTACAGGTTGTCGTTCACGACGGTCGTGTACTCGTCCGGGCCGGTGACACCGTGGATGTGGAACGTCTGGATCCCGTCGCCGGCACCGGACTGCTCCACCAGCCGCGACCCCCGCCAGAAGCCCAGGGTGGCCCAGAGCCGCGCGGTCTCGATCGCGACGTCTGCCCCCTCCCGGCGCAGGAACGCCTCGTCCCCGGTCGCCCGCACGTACTTGCCGAGCGCGAAGCTGATGTCGGCGTTGATGTGGTACTGCGCGGTGCCGGCGGCGTAGTACGCCGAGGCCTCCTCGCCGTTGATCGTGCGCCACGGGAACAGCGCGCCGGCCTCGTTGAGCTGGGCGGCCCGGCGGCGCGCGGCGGGGAGCATCTTCACCCGGGCTCGCAGCGCGTTGTAGGCCCAGCGCGGCGTCGTGTAGGTGAGGAACGGGAGCACGTAGATCTCGGTGTCCCAGAAGTAGTGGCCGCTGTAGCCCGAACCGGTCAGGCCCTTGGCGGGGACGCCGGCGCCGTCGGCCCTGGCCGAGGCCTGCGCGAGCTGGAACAGGCACCAGCGCGTGGCCTGCTGCAGGTCGTCGCGCCCGCCGATCTGCACGTCGCTGCGCTCCCAGAACGCGTCGAGCCACTCGCGCTGGCGACGGAAGACCGTCTCCACGCCCTCGTCCGCGGCCCGGTCGAGCGAGCGACGGCAGCGATCGACGAGCTCGCGCGGGGGCACGCCGCGCGAGGAGTGGTAGCTGACGAGCTTGGTGATCGTGATGGGCACGCCGGCCTTCGCCTGCACGCGGAAGACGTTCTTGGCGATGTCCGGCTCGATGAGCGTCCGGACGTTGTAGTCGTTCTCCGTCTCGATGATGTGGTCGGCCACGACGGCGACGGTCATGCCGGACGCGGCGACCCGGTACGACAGCGCGGAGCGCAGGCCGTCCTGCCAGTGCTCCGCCGGCTGCAGCACACGGTCGGCGATGCGCTCGGCCTTGCGCGGATCGAACGCGGCACCCTTGGTCGTCATCGGGGAGCCGGCGTACACGCCCGCGCCGTCCTGACGGTTCAGCAGCTGGCAGCTGATCGTGACCGGGGCGTTGGCGTTCTCGACGACGACCTCGAGTCGCAGCACCGCGAGGTGCCGCTCCTCGAAGCTCACGAGACGCTGATCCCGCATGCGCACCCGCTTGCCGGAGGGGGTCTCCCAGACCACGCGCCGCTCCAGCACGCCCGTGCGCATGTCGAGCGTGCGGGCGTACTCCCGCACGTCCGCGTCGTCGAGGGAGATCGGCTCGTCGTCGACGTAGAGCCGCATCACCTTGGCGTCGGGGGCGTTGACGATGGTCTGGCCGACCTCGGCGAAGCCGTACGCCTGCTCGGCGTGCCGGATGGGCCACGTCTCGTGCAGCCCGTTGATGAAGGTGCCGTGCTCCTGCGCGCCGCGCCCCTCGATGTGGTTGCCCCGGAGTCCGAGGTAGCCGTTGCCGACCGAGAACAGCGTCTCGCCGACGCCCTCCTCCGAGTAGCGCGTCTCGATGAGACGCCACGGGTCGACGGGGAAGCGGTCGCGGTCGATCATGCGGTCTCCGGGGTGTCGGTGCGGGTGGCGGGAAGCAGGACGCCGAGGTCGTCGACGACGTGGGTCGCACCGGCGGCGCGCAGCGCGTCGGCGCCCGCGCCGCGGTCGACGCCGATGACGACCGCGTAGCCGGCCGCGGCGGCGGAGGCGGCGCCGGAGGTGGCGTCCTCGACGGCGATGCTGCGGGCGGGGTCGACGCCGAGGGCCGTGGCGCCGGCGGCGAACATGTCGGCCGCGGGCTTGGAGGCGAGGTGCTCGCGCTCGGCGACGACGCCGTCGATCACGACGCGGAAGAAGGACCGGATGCCGGCGGCCGCCAGCACCTCCTCGGCGTTCTTGGAGCTGGAGACGACGCCGAGGGGGATCCCGGCGGCGTGCAGCGCCTCGACCACGGCGAGGGAGCCGGGGAACGGAGCGATGCCCTGGCTGCGGAGGGACGTCGCGAACGCGGCGTTCTTGCGGTTGCCGATCCCGCAGATGGTCTCGGCGGACGGGTCGTCGTCCACGGATCCCCAGGGCACCTCGACGTTGCGGCTGCGCAGCAGGCTCGCGACGCCGTCGTAGCGCTTCTTCCCGTCGACGTAGGCGAAGTAGTCCTCGTCGGTGTACGGCGGCGTGATGTCCCAGCGGGCGAAGACGTCGTCGAAGACCGCCTTCCAGGCGCGCATGTGCACCTCGGCGGTCGGCGTGAGGACGCCGTCGAGGTCGAACAGCACACCGTCGGCGTGGAACAGGTCGGGCAGCGCGTCTGGCACAGAGCCTCCAGGAGAAGGACGAGGGTCGGGTCGGCACCTCTCCGTGCCACTGTGCAAGCGTAATGGCGGTGGCGCGCGCGGGGTAACCCCGGACCCGGATCAGAGCAGCTCGGCGGTCTGCCTGGCGATCTGCAGCTCCTCGTCGGTGGGGACGACGAGGACCGTCACGGCGGACGCATCGGTCGAGATGACGCGGACCCCGCGCTCCTTCGCCTCGTTGCGGGCGGGGTCGATCTCGATACCGGCGAAGCCGAGCGTCGCCATCGCCGCTGCCCGGACGGGGGCCGCGTTCTCGCCGACGCCGGCGGTGAAGGAGACCACGTCGACCCCGCCGAGCTGCGCGATGTACGCGCCGGCATAGGCCCGCAGACGGTGGACGTACACGTCGAAGGCGAGCGTGGCGGCCTCCTCGCCCGCGGCGACGCCGGCGAGGATGTCGCGCATGTCGCTGCGACCGGCGAGTCCCGCCAGCCCGCTGCGGGTGTTCAGCAGCGTGTCGAGGTCGTCGATCGTGTAGCCGGCGCGGCGGGACAGGTGCACGAGGGCGGCCGGATCGAGGTCGCCAGAGCGCGTCCCCATGACGAGGCCCTCGAGCGGCGTCAGGCCCATCGAGGTCTCCACCGAGCGCCCCCCGTCGATCGCGGTGACCGACGCGCCGTTGCCGAGGTGGAACACGAGCTGCCGGAGCGTCCCGAGGTCGCGCCCCAGGAAGCGCGCGGCGGTCTCGCTGACGTACTGATGGCTCGTGCCGTGGAAGCCGTACCGACGGACCCGGTGCTCGGCGGCGAGCGCCGCATCGATCGCGTACGTGTAGGCCGCCGGCGGGAGCGTCTGATGGAACGCGGTGTCGAAGACCGCGACATGCGGGACATCGGAGAACACGGCACGCGCCGCCCGGATGCCGGCGAGGTTCGCCGGGTTGTGCAGCGGCGCGAGCACGGCCAGCTCGCCGATCTGCCGCTCGACGTCGGCGTCGATCAGGGTCGGCGCGTAGAACCGCGCCCCACCGTGCACGACCCGATGCCCCACCGCGACCGGCGCATGGGCGTCGAGCGAGGGACCGTGCGCGGCGAACTGCGCGCGCATGACCTCGAAGGCCGCGGCGTGGTCGGGGATGGACTGCTCGTCGCGGTAGGTGGCGTCGAGCATCGTCGCCGACGGTCCGTCACCCGGCTCCGGGTGCACGGTGTGGGCGACGGGGCTGGAATCCTGTCCGATGCGCTCGATGAGCCCGCTGGCGAGTTCATCCTCGTGCGCGGTGTCGATGAGGCTGTACTTCAGCGAGGACGACCCGCTGTTGATGACGAGGATCGCGCTCACGCCTCCTCCCCCGATCGCTCGTCGCCCTGGGCCTGGATCGCCGTGATGGCCACCGTGTTCACGATGTCGTCGACGAGCGCACCGCGGGACAGGTCGTTGATGGGCTTGTTGAGTCCCTGCAGCACCGGACCGATGGCCACGGCGCCGGCGGAGCGCTGCACCGCCTTGTAGGTGTTGTTGCCGGTGTTGAGGTCGGGGAAGACGAACACGGTCGCCCGCCCCGCCACCGCCGAGTCCGGCAGCTTGGCCTTGGCGACCGCCGCGTCGGCGGCGGCGTCGTATTGGATGGGACCCTCCACGAGGAGTTCGGGAGCGCGCTCGCGCACGAGCGCCGTCGCCGCCCTGACCTTGTCGACGTCGGCCCCCGACCCGGACTCGCCGGTGGAGTACGACAGCATCGCCACGCGGGGGTCGATGCCGAACTGCCGGGCGGTGGTGGCGGACGAGATCGCGATGTCGGCGAGCTGCTCGGCCGTGGGATCGGGGATGACCGCGCAGTCGCCGTACACGAGCACGCGGTCGGCGAGGGCCATGAGGAACACGCTGGAGACGACGTTCACCCCCGGCTTCGTCTTGATGATCTCGAAGGACGGCCGGATCGTGTGCGCCGTGGTGTGCGCGGCACCGGAGACCATGCCGTCGGCGAGCCCGAGGTGCACCATCATCGTCCCGAAATAGGAGACGTCGGTGACGGTGTCGGCGGCCTGCGCGAGCGTGATCCCCTTGTGGGACCGCAGCCGGGCGTACTCGGCGGCGAAGCGCTCCACGAGGGCCGGGTCGGTGGGACTCAGCACCTGAGCGCCCGCGATGTCGAGGCCGAGTTCCGCCGCCCGCGCGCGGATCGCACCGTCGTCGCCGAGGATGGTCAGCTCCGCCACCTCGCGGGACAGCAGCGCCGCCGCCGCCCGGAGGATGCGGTCGTCGTCGCCCTCGGGGAGGACGATGTGGCGACGGTCGGACCGCGCGCGTTCCATCAGGCCGTACTGGAACATGAGCGGCGTGACGACGTGCGACTCGGCGAGACCGAGCTGCTCGGTGAGCTCGGCCACGTCGACATGCGCCTGGAAGAGTCCGAGCGCCCGGTCGTAACGACCGCGCGAATCGGCGGAGATACGGCCGCGGGCGCCCATCACCCGCACCGCCGTGTCGTAGGTGCCGAGGTCGGTGGTGATGATCGGCACCGAGGAGGCGAAGCCGTCGAGCAGCTGGAGGATCGGGTCCGGCAGCGGGAAGGGCCCGTTGAGGATGATCCCGGCGATCCGCGGGAACGTGCCGGAGGAGTCGGCGAGGAGGGCGGCGAGCAGCACCTCGGTGCGGTCGGCGGGGATCACGACGACGGCCTCGTCGGTGAGGCGCGGCAGGACGTTCACCATCGACATGCCGGCCACGACGATCGACAGCGCGACGGCGGTCAGACGATCCTCGTCGCCCTTGAGCAGCGTCCCGTCGACCGCGGAGACGATGCCGCGGATGGACGGCGCGACGAGCGCGCGATCCTCGGGCAGCGCCCAGACCGGGGTGGCGGCGGGGACCACGGCCCGCACCGCGTCGACGATGGCATCGAGCCCGTCGGGGTCGGCCCTGTTCACGGCCACCGCGAACAGCTCCGCGCGCTCCTCGGCGAGTTCCGGCAGCGCCAGGGCGGCGATCTGGCCGACGGCGGCGGGCACCCGAGCGGTCGTGGTGCCGAGCTGCTCGGCCTGCCGCTGCTGGTCCCGGCCGCTCAGCACGAGCAGGACGGGGGCGCCGAGGTTCGCCGCGATCCGGGCGTTGAAGCCGAGCTCGGCGGGGCTCGCGACGTCGGTGTAGTCGCTGCCGACGATCACGACGGCGTCGCACTGCGCCTCGACGGCCTTGAAGCGCGCGACGATGGTCGACAGCGCGCCCTCCGGATCAGCGCGCACGTCGTCGTAGGTGACCCCGATGCAGTCCTCGTAGTCGAGCTGGACGCCGTCGTGGGCGAGCAGCAGCTCGAGGATCTCGTCCCGCTCGGCGACCGCCCGGGCGATCGGGCGGAAGACGCCGACGCGCGGCGACACGCGCATCAGCGCGTCGAGCACCCCGAGGGCGATCGTCGACTTCCCGGTGTGGCCTTCGGCCGAGGTGATGTAGATGCTCCGCGACACGGCTCCAGCTTAGGCGGGCACCCCGACACCGTGCCCCGGCGCTGCCGTGACAAACGCGGGCGTCACTCGCACGGTCCGGAGAGCACGTCGACGACCGCCGTCGCGTCCTCCTGGTACCGCGTGTAGTAGTCCCGATCGGTGTTCACCTGCACCCGGTGGATGGCGTGCGACGGGGCCATCGACCGCCAGTCGGGGATCCGCGCCAGGCGCTCGAAGAACAACCGGGCGGCGGTGGCGGGATCCATCCGCTGCTCCGCGCTGCCCCACCAGTCCTGCTGCTGGAAGAGGCCGATGCTCGTCGTGCGCGATCCATCCGGATTGGTCCAGCCGCGCGTCTCCCAGTCCCCGTAGTCGATGTTGCGGAGGCTGCTCTCCCCCATCGCGGTCATGACGCCGAGGATCTGGCCGTCCTGCGCGAACCCGAGCTCGTCGGCGGTGCGGATGATGGTCGCGGCGTTCTCGAGCTGCTCGCCGCTCCATCCGGCGACGCCCGCCTGGGGGAAGGTCGACGGGCGGTCGAGGCAGACCGGCGCCGGATCCCTCGCCAGTCCCAGGGGGATGAGCACGAACAGCACCGCCACAGCGGCCACCACCGCGGCCGACACCGCGACGCGCTGCAGGATCCGCTTCCGCCGGGCACGCCGGGCGACCCGACGGCGGGCCTCGCGGCGTCGGCGTGCGGCCGCCTCCCGCGACGGGGCCGGTCGACGGGCGGCGGCGGACCGCTTCG
Organism: Microbacterium sp. NPDC091676; assembly: GCF_044756645.1. Lineage (NCBI taxonomy): Bacteria > Bacillati > Actinomycetota > Actinomycetes > Micrococcales > Microbacteriaceae > Microbacterium > Microbacterium sp. NPDC091676. The sequence continues at coordinate 359,134 of NZ_JBIVTI010000002.1, forward strand.
CCGCCGTCCCCCTCGTGCGCGGAGCCGTCATCGCCCGACGGCGCGGCGCCGGTCGGGACGCCGTCCGGCGAGCGCGGCCGCTGCGCCCCCGATCGCGCCGAAGAGATGGCCCTGCCAGGACACGCCGTCCGCGACGCCGAACACCCCGGCCAGCATGGTGCCGCCGTACAGGCCGATCACGACGACGGCGATCACCGCGTAGAGGATGCGGTGCGACACGCGGCCGGGAGCGAACACCCGCATCACCACGTAGCCGAAGTACCCGAACACGAGTCCGGAGGCGCCGACCGTCAGCGTGCCGGGGGCGTTCACGAGCCAGGTGCCCAGCCCGCCGACGACCGCGACGATCACGGTGACCGCCCAGAACCGGCGTGTGCCCTCGACCGCGACCAGGCAGCCGAGCACGAGGAAGGGCACGGAGTTCGCGATCAGATGTGCCCAGCTCGCGTGCAGCAGCGGGGCGAAGACGATCCCCAGCAGTCCCGCGGGGTCCCATGAACGGATGCCGAGGCCGCTGAAGGAGCCCGGCAGCACGGCGTCCGCGAACTGCACCGCCCACATGGCCGCGAGCAGCAGCACGGGCGACGCGAATCGCCGCAGCGGATGCTCGGGTCTGGCCGGCGGAGGAACGGTCACCGCTCGATTCTCGCAGGCGCACCCTGCGGCCGGCTGGACGCGGGCAAAAGAAAAGACCCTCCGCGCACCCAGCAGAGCCCGGTTACCCTTGCTGCGTTTCCGCCCTGGGGGAATTGGCCTGGATGCCGCCACGCGGAGAGCCGTCGTCCACTCTACCCGACGCCGACCGGCGCGATGACACACCCCGGTCTTTGAGAGACTGTGCAGGTCATGGATCCGCTCACCCACCCGCTCTCGTCCTGGCGGTTCCGCGGCTCGCTGCGCACGTACCAGGCCGAGGTGCTGGAGCGCATCGAGGGCGGCTCCGACGACAAGATGCACATCGTCGCACCACCGGGTTCCGGCAAGACCCTGCTCGGGTTGCTGCTCGCCGCGCGGGAGGGGAGCCGCACGCTCGTCCTGACCCCCACGCTCACCATCCGCCAGCAATGGCTCCGGGAGGCGCGGAAGCTCGCCCCCGAGGACGATGCCGTCTCGGACGATCCGCGGCGACTCGGCGACCTCACGGTGCTGACCTATCAGCTGCTCAGCGTCACCGGCGACGGCTCTCCGTTCGAGGAGCTCGCGCGCCATCGGTGGATCGCCGAGCTCGCTGAGACCGAACGGTCCGAGGCCGAGGCGGCGACCTGGCTCGCCACGCTCGAGATCGACAACCCCGATCGCTACCGCTCCGGACTCCGCCGGCGGATACGCCGGGTGCGCCGCTCGTTCTCGCAGCAGCGCCCGGAGGAGCTGGCCCGGGTACTGCACCCCAACGCCGTGGCGCTCATCGACGCGATCGTCGGCTCCGGTGTCCGCACGATCGTCCTCGACGAGTGCCATCACCTGCTCGATCACTGGGCGCTGGTCGTCGCCTATCTGGCGGCGCGCGTCCGGGCCGCGGGGTGGCCCCCGGTCCTGATCGGCCTGACGGCGACGCTGCCCTCGCCGGACGACGGGGTCGAGTACGAGAACTACTCGCGCCTGCTCGGAGACGTGGACTACGAGGTGCCGGCCCCTGCCGTCGTCAAGGAGGGCCACCTCGCGCCCTACCGGGACTCGATCTGGTTCACCCAGCCGGATCCGACCGAGGCGGCCTTCATCCGACGACACGAAGCCCTGCTGGCGGACCTCGTCGGGCAGGTGCTGTCCTCGCCGGACGGCGTGGCCTATCTCGAGGCGACGCTGCAACCGGAGCCCGCAGCCGCCTCTGACCCGTCTGACGACACGAGCGCGCCCGACGTCGCCCGGCGCGCACGGCTGGAACAGGCGCTCTCCACGGACTTCCCGCTCACTAGGGCCGCCGGGGTCGTCCTCCGGGCCGTGGCGCCGGGGCATCCGCTGGGTGCGCTCCTGCCTCCGGTGCTGTTCGGCCGCTGCACGACCGACGACCTGCTGACCGTCCTCACCCGTTTCGCACAGACGCGCCTGCTCACCGACCCCGCCGCGCGCGGCCAGTGGGAGCACGTGCGCGGAGCCCTCGCGGACTTCGGCCTGCACCTCACCGACCGGGGGCTGCGACGCGGCCGGGACCCGGTGGAGACCACGCTGACGTCCTCGGTGGCGAAGGACCGCGCGGCCGTGGACATCCTGCACCGCGAGGTGAGCGGAGACGCCGGCGCCCAGGTGCGCGCGGTGGTCGTGACCGACTTCGTGGAGCACGGCAGCCGCCGCGGGCTCACCGGGCAGCCCGCCGGCGCGCTCCGCGTCTTCGATCTCCTGGCCACCGACAAGGTGACCGGGGCGCTGCGGCCGGTGCTGCTGACCGCTCATCATCTGCGGGTGCGTGCAGCCGACGCCGCCGATCTCGCGGAGCAGCTGTCCGCGGTGCTCGGAGACGAGGTGACGATCGCCGACGGAGCGGGAGCCACCCGGGATCTCCGCGTCGCCGAGGCCGGACGCGGACAGGTCGTCGCGGCGGTCTCGGAGCTGATCCGACGCGGCACCGTGCGGGTGCTCGTCGGCACTCGCGGGCTCCTCGGCGAAGGGTGGGACTGTCCGTCGGTGAACACCCTGATCGATCTGACCGCGGTGGCGACGAGCACCGGAACCCAGCAGCTCCGAGGGCGCACCCTGCGTCTCGACCCGGAGTGGCCCGAGAAGGTGGCGCACAACTGGTCGGTGGCGTGCCTCATCCCCGCGTCCGTCGACCTGGACAGCACCGCCGAGACGCAGCGCCTGCGACGACGACACGGGCATCTCTGGGGGCTCAGCGCCGACGACGGCACCCGGGTCGTCTCGGGACTGGATCACGCGCTCCCCTCCGCCGCGATCGCCGCCCTCGAAGACGTCCTCGACAAGGTCCCCGGCGCCACGATCGAGAGGATCAACGAGGAGACGCTCTCCCGGCTCCCCCCGCGCGCGCAGACCAGAGCGGACTGGCGGATCGGCGAGCCTCACGACTCCAGGGAGCGCGATGTGGTGTCCGTCCGCCCGACACCGGAGGCCCGTCTGCTGCGGACGGGACCGGCCCTCGCCGCCGCCGTGCCCCTGACCTTCGGAGTCAGCGCGACCGGCGTCGCCCTGGGGGCGACGGCGCTGGGCGCGGTCGGCGCGCTCTCCCTCCCGCTCGAGGCGGGCATCGCCGCCGCGGCCCTCGGCGGCGTGCTGGCGACCGCCGTCGTGTGCGGCTCCAGCGTGCTGCGCGCGCTGCGCCGCCTCCGTGACCCCGCCGCTCTGTACGGGGGCGCGGCGCTCGCCATCGCCCGATCCCTCCACGACGCCGGGCGGGTGGGCCCCTTCGACCCCTCGACCGTCCGGGTGCGCAGCCGGTCCGACGGCGAGTTCTGGATAGAGGTCGCCGGCCCGCGGCGCGACCGCGCACGGGTCGCCGACGCCCTGCAGGAGCTGTTCGCCGTGGCCGAGAGCCCGCGCTTCCTCCTCCGGGTCGACCAGGGCGTCTTCGGCCGCCCCGGTCCCGTGCTCGACCGCGTCCGCTCGCTCGTCGACCGTGCCGTCCCCGGCCGCCGTCTGCTGCCGGTGCCCACAGCGCTCTCCCGTCGCCGGGCCGACGCCGAGGCTTTCGCGGCGCGGTGGCGGGAGAGCGTCGGGCAGTGCGAACTCCACGAGCTCCGCGGGACCACCGGTCTCGTGCTGCTGCAGGTCGCCCGGCTCACCCCCGCCCTGCTCGACCCCGCGGAGCCGCGGTACCGGATCTGGGGCTAGCTGCCGGCCGGCCGTGTCCGGGAGGCCGAGCAGCCCGGCATGGTCCCGCAGGGCGTGCGGAGCGTACGATCGATGCACGCGCATCGTTGCGCCGGACGAGAGGGAACGCATGCCAGAGAACGCCCCCCTGAGCCCGGTCGCGATCGACGCCGACGGATTCGCCGCCCAGACCGCGGCCATCCTCGGCTCGATCAGCCAGGTGATCGACGGGAAGCCCGAGGCCGTGCGCAGCGCCCTCGTCTGCCTGCTCGCCGAAGGCCATCTGCTCATCGAGGACGTGCCCGGCGTCGGGAAGACCATGCTGGCGCGGGCCCTCGCCGCGACCGTCGACGCCACCGTCCGGAGGATCCAGTTCACGCCGGATCTCCTGCCCGGCGACGTCACCGGCGTCTCCGTCTACAACCCCGTCGACCGCGAGTTCGAGTTCAAGCGCGGCGCCGTCTTCGCCCACATCGTCATCGCCGACGAGATCAACCGCTCCTCCCCCAAGACCCAGTCGGCACTCCTGGAGGCCATGGAGGAGGGGCAGGTCACGGTCGACGGCTCCACCCATCCCCTGCCCGACCCGTTCCTCGTCGTCGCCACGCAGAACCCGTTGGAGATGGAGGGCACCTACGCGCTCCCGGAGGCGCAGCGCGACCGGTTCATGATGCGCATATCGATGGGCTACCCCGATCCCGCGGCCGAGGCCCTCATGCTCCGCCAGCGCGATGTCGTGAACCCGTTGGCGACCGTGACCCCGGTCGCGGACGCCGCCGCGATCTCGCAGCTCATCGCCTGGGCACGGTCCGTCCACGTGGCCCCCGCGCTCGAGGAGTACGCGGTCGCCCTCGCCCAGGCCACCCGGAGCGACCCCAGCCTGCACCTGGGCGCCAGCCCGCGGGCCACGCTGCAGCTCGTCCGCGCGGCGAAGGTCTGGGCCGCGCTGGACGGGCGCGACTACGTCATCCCGGACGACATCACCGACCTCCTCATCCCCGTGTTCGCCCACCGTCTGCTCCCCGCCCGCGGTGCCCACCGCGCGGGTGCCCAGCCGGTCGAGGCCGCGCTCACGCAGATCGCGGACCGCGTCCGCGTGCCCGTCGCGACCCGCTCCTGAGGACACCGCCATGCGCCGACGTCGACTACTCACGCCGCGCGGCACCGGTGCGCTCGTCGCGGCGCTCGGCTGCATGATCGCGGCCAACGTCCTCGGCGCGCGCATCCTGCTGTACCTCGGGGTCCTGCTGGCTGCGCTCACGCTGTTCGCCGCTCTCGCCGTCCGTCTCCCCCGCCGGTCGGGGACGGTCACCCGCCAGATCTCGACCGACCTCCTCACCGTGTCGGAGACCTCCCGCGTGACGGTCCGCTTCACGCTCCGCGCCCTCCGGGTACCGCACGGGCTGTGGCACGACGTGCTGCCCGCCGCGGTGACCGGCGATTCGGGGGGCGAGTACCCCGCCGACAGCCCGCAGCTCAGCTACCTCGTCACCGGCGTCCGCCGCGGCGTCTGGCCCCTCGGGCCGCTCCTGCTGCGGACCGTCGACCCGTTCGGCCTGGCGCAGCGGGAGCAGGCGTTCGGCGACACGCGGACGATCACGGTGGTTCCGGAGGTCTTCGCCCTGACGCCGCTCGCCGTCCGGATCGGCGCGGCGGGCGGCACGGCGCACACCTCCTCCACCCGGCTCGGCCAGGGCAGCGACAACCTCTCGCCCCGCGGCTACGCGCCCGGCGACTCGATGCGCCGCATCCACTGGAGGGCGACCGCGCACCGCGGGGAGCTCATGGTCCGGCAGGAAGAGGAGGAGTCGAGCCCGGACGCCGTCGTCGTGCTCGATCGCTCGGGCAGCGGGTGGACCGCGAGCGCCGACGAGATCGATCCGACGTTCGAGGCCGCCGTCTCGCTGTGCGCATCCGCCGCCCTCCATCTCGCCGCCGAGGGTTACAGCGTCGACGTCCTGGACAGCACCGGGACGCTCCTCGGTGCGCTCCGCGGCCACGAGGACGACCGGGACGGTCTGCTCGTGGCGCTGGCGATGGTGACGCCGCGCGGAGAGCGCCGCGACCTCGTCGCCCTGCTGGGCGGGACACCGCCCGGACCGCTCGTCTACGTGACGGGCCGACTGGACGAGGAGGACGCCGCACTGCTCCGCCCCGCCGGCGCCGCCGCACCTCTCCTCTTCCTCACCGACCCGCAGCCGGGCACCGAGGAGGCCGCCCGTCAGCACGGCTGGACCGTGACGCGACTGGGCACCGACGTCGCCGAGGCCTGGGACGACGCGCTCTCGGCGCGGACGGGAGCCGTCGATGTTCCGGGCTGAGCGGCCGCGGCCCGCCGCCGTGCCCGCCGACACCCGCCCGCGGTGGCATCGCGATCGGGAGGAGCCGCCCGGGATCCTCCCCCTCGGGGCTCTCGCGGGCCTCGCCGCGCTCACCGCGCTGTGGCCCTTCACGGCGGTCATCGAGCCAGGGGTCTGGTCGTTCGTCGTGACCCTCGTCGTCGTCGCGGTGATCGGCGCCGGCATGCTCGTGCGGCATCTGCTGCGCGCGCGTCCGGCGACCGTCGTCGGGCTGGTCGCCCTTCTCGCCCAGCTCCTCGTGGCCGTCGGCCTCCTGACGCTGCTCCTCGCGGGAGACACCGCCATCGCGGGGGTGGTGCCGACGTCCGGCACGCTCACCCTGTTCCAGGCCCTCGCCTCCGCCGCAGTCCAGGAGATCGTGTTCGGCTCGGCTCCGCTGGAGGCCTCGCCCGGCCTCGCGGCCGCCCTGGGTGCGGGCTTCGCCATCGTCGCGATCCTGCTCGACCATCTCCTCGCCCACCGGGCCGCCGTCCTCGCCACCGTCCTGCTGGGTGCCGTCGGCGCGGTGCCGATGATCGTCACGCTGGGGCCGCCGAACGTGGCCTGGTTCGCCATCGCCGCGGTCGTGGCCCTCCTCGTGTTCCGCGTCACGGCGCGACGGCACCCGGAGTCCCCGCGCCGCGCGTCGGCGGGTGTCGCCGTCGCCGTGGGCGCCGCCGCCATCGCGACCACCCTCGTCGTGACCCCGCTGCTCCCGGTCTCGTCGAGCATCGCCGGGACCGGGGTCGGCGTCACGGTCGACGCCTCCCTTCGCCTGGGCGACGACCTGCGGCAGCCGAGTCCGGTCGAGGTGCTGACGGTGGCCACCGAGGCGGATGCCGCTCCCTACCTCCGCCTCACCACGCTCTCCCGCTTCGACGGCCGCGTCTGGCAGCCCGACCGCGGCGACCTCCAGTCCCAGGTGGACGGGTTCGGCGACCCGGAGTGGAGCGAGGACGTCACCGCCGCGGAGCAGACGACCTCGATCCGGGTGCTGCGCATGTCGAGCTCCTGGCTGCCGGTGCCGTATCCGGCCACCGACGTGCAGGGTCTCAGCGCCGCGTGGCGCGTCGCGCCCGAGAACCGCACGCTGTTCTCCCGCCGCGCCGACGCGGTCGGCAACGACTACACGGTGACCTCCCTCCGTGTGACGCCGACGCTGGAGCAGATCCGCGCGACGGAGGCGGCCCCGCCCCTGGAGGACACCGCGGACGACGACGTCGAGCTCCCCGCCATCATCCCCGAGCTCGCAGCGGAGGTGACCGCGGACGAGGAGACCGACTACGACCGCCTCGTCGCGCTGCAGAACTGGTTCCGGTCGCAGTTCGAGTACTCGCTGGAGACGCCGGTCGACGAGGGCTTCGACGGCACCGGCGCCGACGCGGTGGCCCGTTTCCTCGAGGAACGCTCCGGCTACTGCGTGCACTTCGCCGGCTCCTTCGCGCTCATGGCCGAGAGCCTGGGCATGCAGGTGCGGATCGTCGTCGGGTACCTCCCCGGCTCTCCGACCGATGAGAAGCGCGGTGACGAGTCGATCTTCTCGGTCTCGAGCGACCAGCTGCACTCCTGGCCGGAGGTGCTGTTCCCCGGCATCGGCTGGGTGCCTTTCGAGCCGACGGCCTCGCTCGGCGTCCCCACGGCGTTCCGTGCCGGCGCCACGGGGGGCGGCAGCAGCAGCGGCCCCGCGACGCCCGCACCCACGACGGCCCCGCAGACGGAGGAGACCTCCGGCCCCGAGGTCGACCGGAGGGATGCGGATGCCGGCTCCACGGACTCCGGAGAGCTGCGCCGGCTCGACCCGACACCGGTCCTCCTCACCGGGCTCGGTGTCGTGATCGTGCTCCTCCTGCCCGCCCTCGTCCGGTTCGTCGAGCGGCGCCTCCGGATGCGTCGTGCCGCACGCGGGGATGCCGCCGCGGCCTGGGCGGAGCTGCGCGACACCCTGATCGACCTCCGCATCCCCGTCTCGGACGCGGAGAGCCCGCGGATGCGCGCCGCCGGACTCGTCAGGCTGGCGGGCGCCGACGAGGTCGCGTTGGGCCGGTTGGTCGCGGCGGTGGAGCGCGCCAACTACGCGCGGGCGGGCGCCGCTGCCGACGACCTCGCCGTCCCCCTGCGGGCCGTGCTCGTCAGCCTCCGCGCGCACGTCGCCGGAGGGGCTCGGGCCGGGGCGCTGCTGCTGCCGCGGTCGCTCTATGCGCCGCGGGGTTCCGACTCCCGGCTGCTGGTCTGACGGGCGGCAGGCGCCGCGGTCAGGGCTGCGCCGCGGACGCCGCCGCGTGCGTCGGGCACGCGACCGCGTCGCAGTCCGCACAGACGACGAACTGCGCCCGGCAGGAAGGGTCGGGGCAGTTCGCGGTGCGCTTCGTCGCGGCACCGCATCCCGCGCAGACGCCGATCACCCGCGCGTGGTCGGAGAAGTCGACGGATCCGCGCCCGTCGAAGACGTAGAGCGAACCGTCCCAGAGGCCGTCGTCGCCGTAGGTCTCGCCGTACCGGACGATGCCGCCCTCGAGCTGGTAGACCTCGCCGAAACCGCGGGCGACCATGAGACTCGACAGCACCTCGCAGCGGATGCCCCCGGTGCAGTAGGTGACCACGGGCTTGCCCTTCAGATCGTCGTAGGCGCCGGAGTCGAGCAGACGCACGAAGTCCCTGGTGGTCTCGGTGTCCGGCACGACGGCGCCGCGAAAGCGTCCGATCTCGGCCTCCAGCGCGTTCCGCCCGTCGAAGAACACGACCTCGTCCCCCCGCTCGGCGACCAGGGCGTGCAGCTGGTCGGGCGTGAGCCGCGCGCCTCCGCCGACGACGCCGTCCGCGTCGACGCGGAGCTCGTCCGGAGCGCCGAACGACACGATCTCGTCGCGCACCTTCACGCTCAGCTTCGGGAAGTCGAGGCTGCGACCCGCCGCGTCGACTCCGGTGCCCTCGCTCCACTTGATGTCGGCGTCGCGGAAGGGCGCATAGGAGCGGAACGAGCGTGCCCACTTCTTCAGCGCCGGGAGGTCGCCGCCCAGGGTTCCGTTGATGCCGTGCGCCGAGATCAGCAGCCGTCCGCGCAGCCCCAGCGCCTCGCCGAGGTCCCGCTGCCAGATGCGGATGGCCTCCGGATCGGCGAGCGGAGTGAACGCGTAGAAGAGGACGATCTTGGGGGTGGCCACCCAGGAATCCTACGTCGCCTCCGGGAGCCCTACGACACGTCCCGCCGCAGGAACACGGCCGCCCCCGCGCCGACCGCGAGCAGGACCCAGCCGGCCGCGATCGGCACCGCCGCGGCCCCGAGGCCACGATCCGCCGGGATGCCGATGACGGACACGTCGAACCGGAAGGCGTCGAGCAGGGCCGGGAGAGGCAGGTACGCGGCACCCGCGCTCCAGAACAGCGCGACGAGCATCCCGAATCCCATCGTGAGCGCGGCGACGAACAGCGCCGCGAGATGCGCCTGCACGACGATGCCGACCCCCAGACCCCACAGAGCCGCGGCCGCACCGAGGGCGACGGCCGACGCGACGGCGGACCCGCGCACGGGGACGCCGCCCATGGTGACGAGCAGCGCCAGGCGACCGCCGACCACGGCGGCGCCCGCCACGACCGCGCCGCCCAGCGCCGCGGCGGGCACCCGGACGACGAGCATCGCCCAGCGGGACTCCAGCATCAGCCGCTGCGCGACGACGCCGTCCCGTCGGTCGATCGTGTAGCGGAAGGAGCCGTAGACGGCCGCGAGGATGCCGGCGTAGGTCGCGAGCACCGCGTCGAAGGGGGCGACGAGGTCCTCCCGGACTGCCGGCGGAGCGTCCGCGAGGTCCGCCGGGATACTGGCGGCGAGGGAGAGGGACAGCACGAGGGCCGCCAGCGTCATGCCGAGGAGGACGACGTCCCCGACGGCCCCGCGCGCCTGCGCGCGCAGCGCCCGACCGATCATGCGAGGCTCCGGCGGCCCCGGACGGCCGCGAGCGCGACGAGGCCCACCGCCCACGTGACCCCGATGGCGAGGGCGGGCGCGAAGGCGAGGAGCCGCCCCTGGTACTCCGGCACGCTCAGCGCCGCGATGGCCATTCCCGGCGAGAACCGCGCGACCTCGGGCGCCGTCCGCAGCATCGCGAACTCCAGTGCCATCGGGAAGACGAGGACGATGATCGCCGTCGCGTAGTAGTTCCGGGTGATCCAGCCGATCGCGCCGCCGATGACGGCACCGAGGACCACGCCGGCCAGGGCCCCGGCGACGATGCGCCCCGCGTCCGCGGTGAGCTCGAGAGCGAGCCCGTGCCGAGCCAGGAAGACCGAGATGCCGAGCATCCACAGCAGGACGACGACCACGGCCAGCGCGAGGGCGACGAGGACACCGGCGACCAGCTTCCCCGGGAAGGCGCGGCGGAACCCGACCGCCGTGAGCGTCCGGTCCATGGAGCCGTAGTAGTACTCCCGCGTCACCGGGTACGCGCCGACGAACGCCGCCGAGATGACCGACCACGCGAGCGGCTCCAGCAGCCGGGCCGTCGCCGTGCCCGCGTCGAGGCCGTCCACCGCGAGGCGGGAGCCGTCGGAGAAGAGCACGAAGGCCGGCATGAGGACCGCGACGAGGTACACGGCCAGGATCGACAGCCCGCTGACCGCGCGCAGCAGCTCGCCACGGATCACGCCGCTCATGCGGGGGCTCCTTCGACGAGATCGAAGTACCGGCTCTCGAGCGAGTCGACCCCACCCGTGACGAGGTCGTCCAGCCTCCCGGCGAAGAGCGCGCGGCGTTTGATGACGACCACCTCGTCCACGACCTGCTCGAGCTCCGGGAGCTGATGGCTGGAGACGAGCACCGTGCCGCCGCGTTCGGCGAAGCCGCGGAGGAACCGGCGCAGCCACCGGATGCCGTCGGGATCCAGACCGTTCGCCGGCTCGTCGAGGATGAGCGTCCGCGGCGCACCGATCAACGCCGCGGCCAGACCCAGTCGCTGCGCCATCCCCGTCGAGTACGTCTTCACGCGGCGGCGCGCGTCGGCGGCGAGGCCCACCTCGTCCAGCACCTCGTCGACGCGGTCGCGGGGCATCCCGGCGGCGAGCCGGCAGATCTCCAGGTGCCGTCGCCCCGAGATGCCGGGCTCGAAGCCGAACCCGTCCATGTGGACCCCGACGTGCGCCGCCGGGTTGTCCAGCGCCCCGAACGGCGCCCCGTCGATGACGGCCTCGCCGCTGGTCGGCCGCACGAGTCCGACGATCGCACGCAGCGTCGTCGACTTCCCCGCGCCGTTCGGGCCGAGAAGCCCGACGATCGCTCCGCGAGGCACCGCGAACGACAGGTCTTCGACGGCGGTGCGGCGTCCGAACCTCTTCGTGAGACCGTGCACCTCGATGGCGTGCTGCTTCATGGTCATCCTCTCTCCTTCTCGCTCGTGAGAGCGGCCAGCGGCGACGCGACCGTCGCCCAGATCGCCTGCCAGAGCGGGGCCGTGCCGAGGTCGACGCGCGCCTGTCCGGCCGCCGGCAGGGCACTCCGCGCCCCCGTCACCTCCACCTCCGCCACGGCCGTCGCCGCGACGGCGGCCCCGGGCATCCTGACCGGGAAGAGCGCCTCGATCGGCACCTCGGTCTCCGTCGCCGGGCGGGTCCGGATCGTCCCCGCGCCGCGGTACTCGTTCGCGAGGATGCCCCGCGTCGACAGGACCACCGGCGCCCCGTCCGGGATGTCGATGCCGGTGTCCCGGCCGCCCTGCACCAGGACCACGCGGCCGTCGTCCACGGAGAACCCCAGCATCGCGGCCGTCGGGACCGGGATGAGCAGGCCGGCGGCCCCGATCCCGAGCGCGAGCGCGGCGGTCACCCCGACGAGACGGGACCGCGAGACACCGGATCGCCGCACCCGGAGCAGAGCGCGCGCCAGGAGGGCGACACCCACCGCGACCACGACGGCTTCGAGGGCGAGCACGAGGAGGCTCGCCGCCGGACCGCCCCCGGCGAGCAGCTGTGCGGCCCGGACGACCGCGAACAGCACCATGACGATCGGAGCCCCCAGGCAGCAGAGGCCGAAGGGCACGCTCCACCACCGCTCGAGCGCCCGAGGCTGTCGCGGCGCCCCGAACAGGAGGCGGGCGAGGAAGGCCGCACCGTCGCGCACCGTCCTCCCCCGCAGATTCGGCTCATCGAGGGCGCTCATCAGGGCGAGGTACCCGTCGAAGCGCACGAAGGGGATCAGGTTCACGAGCACCACGACCGTGCAGGAGATCGCGAGGAGCAGCAGTGTCTCCCTGGCCACCGACGGCGGCAGGGCGAGGGCGACCACCATCGCCACCGCCGCCACGGTGGCGTGGACGGCCGGACCGGCGAGCGCGATCGCCACCCGGTGCCGACGGTCGGTGAGCCGCCAGCCGTCCGTGACGTCGACGAAGAAGGCGGGCGTCAGATACAGCAGCATGAACCCCGCACGTCGCGGTCGACCGCCCAGCCGGGTGAGGGTGAGACCGTGCGCGGCCTCGTGCAGCAGCGTCGCGAGCCCGAGCGCCACGACGACGAGCGCGAAGCCGGCGAGCGGGACGGGACGGGCGAGGACGGCCCCCAGCTCGCCGGCGAGCAGGACGACGGCGACGATCCCGGCAGCGAGCACCGCGGCGGCGGCCGCGAGGACCGCGCGACGCGGGACGGGGATGACCAGACGGTCGAGGCGGGCGAAGAGCGCGGGAGCGCGGAGGGTCGCGAACTGCACGGTGAACGGTGGCCGATAGGCGACACGGCCGGGCGGCCGGGACGCACCCCCGTCCAGGAGTCCGTTGTCACGGAAGCGCGCCACCAGTCGCAGCACCTCCTCGTCGGTCTCCCCCGGGGCGAAGCGCGTCTGCAACGCCGAGACGGGGGTGTGGCCGTCCATCGCCGTCAGCAGGTCGACCACCGCTCGCGACAGCCGGGCGGTCGGCACGCCCTGGACGGTGGCGAGCCACCCTGACCCCTCCGCCGTCGGCTCGAACGCGACGCCGGCGGCGAGAGACGGGCACGAGTCCGCCGTGAGGGTGGCGCGGCCTTCCCCACGGCGACGCCGACCGGGTCGAGGTCCTGCCGTCGTCATCGCCCGCCCCTTCCATCCCCGGCGCGGGAGGTCGTGAGGAGCAGGATCTCCACGCCCGCGGGAGTCCGCACGGGAGACCTCTCGGGCGCCGTGAACCCCGCGGCGACGAGCTCACCCGCGAGGACCTCGGGGCTCAGCACGTGCAGGCGACTGGTGAGGACGGGCACCTCCGTGCGCGGAACGATGTCCGCGAGGCGGACCCAGTTGACCACCCGCACGGCACCGTCGCCCTCGATCTGCTGCGCGAAAAGGTAGGGCTCCTCCCCTGCGCCGCCCGGGACGGTGATCTCGCGATCGGTCGCCACGCCGAGACTGTCCGCCGAGGCGCCGTCCGCGACGGTCAGGGCGAAGACACCGGTCGCGGTGAGGTGACGCCGGACGCCCGCGTAGAGCCGCGAACGGCCCTCGCGGTCGAGCAGCGTGATCGAGGTCGCCCCGAGGACGACGAGACCGAAGTGCCCGGCGAGCGCGAGGTCGCGCATGTCCGCCACGACGCACTCGACCGACGCCTCGTGCGGAACGGCGCCGCGGAGGCGCCCGAGCATGTCCGCGGAGAGATCGACCGCCGTGACGCGATGCCCGGAGCGTGCGAGCGGGATCGTCAGGCGGCCGCTTCCTGCGGCGAGGTCGAGGACGGGACCGGGGACCGCACGCGCGAGTGCCAGGACTTCGCGGATCTCCGCCCGGTCCGGGCCGACGAGCCGGTCGTAGAAGTCGGTGCCGGCCCCGGCATACAGGTCCTGTTCCCTGGCGGTCGCGCCGACGAGGTCGAGCCGCGCGGCCACGGTCTCGGTGATCAGGGATGTCATCCGTGCATCGCCTCTCCTCGGATGGATGGTCGGGGGGTGCGGGCGGATGGTCCCGCCCGCACCCTCGGTCAGGTCGCGATGGCGGCGGCTCCGCCGATGATCGCGATGATGTAGCTCGCGTGCTCCCACCACTCGAGCGGGGTGTCGATCTGTTCGAGTTCCAGGAACTCCAGCGACGTGGTCTGCAACGTGCACCTCCTAGGTCAGAGCGAGAATTCCGATGATCACGCCCACGGCGAAACCGCGGATGTAGTCGTCGGCATCGCCCGGCGCATCCATGGCGTCGAGTTCGGTGAACTCGAGCGTCGGCAGTGCTGCGGTCATGTGTCCCTCCTTCCTTTCTGTGATCCGGTGCTTCCGGTCGGCATCACGTGGCGGCCGCCGCACCGATCCCGATGAGGACCAGCGCACCGATCACGCCCTGGTAGAAGCTGTCCCAACTGGGGGCCTCCATCGGGTCGAGCTCCTGGAATCGGATGCTCATCTCCGTGCTTTCGTTCATTCCCGTCACCTCCTCTCCGCCGCTCGGGGCCGGCGGTCGCCGACCGGGGACGTGCTCCACCGGGAGTCGTGGAGTACGGCGCGGACATCCGCAGCGCGGATTCCGCGCAGCATGGGGCGGTGATCCCCCCACGCCGTCTCCACGGCGGCGGCGATCCGATCGATCTCCCGTGCGCTCGGGCGCGGCGGTGACGGGAGGCCTCCCTGATCGACGACGACGGCGATGCCGGCGGCCGGGTCACGAGGCAGTGCTGTCCCCGCCGCGACGCCGGCCCAGAAGGCGTCAAGGCTGGCGCGGTCGCCCCAGCGCGCATCGCCCGCACCGATCCGCTGCCAGACGGCGGCGATGACCGCCGCCGTGGCCGTCATCTTGCGGACGCCGAGATGGAAGGCGACCTCGTTCGCGAGGTACCAGTGCCGGGCGCTGTAGGGATCGGGCCCGCGAAGGGCGGCCGTGCGCTGGGTGGCGGCGCTCAGACGTGCCAGGCGCAGGCGTCCCGCCGTCGACATCGCGTCCCCCGTGGCCGCCTCGAGCAGCGCCCGGCCGAGGATCCGCGCGTCGTGCGCGGCCCGCTCCGTCCGCGGACTCGTCGAGGCTCCGGCCACCCGGAGGAAGGCCTCCAGCGCTCCCTCCTGCACGGCAGCGGTGCTGAGCGTGGCGAGCCGTTCGGGATCGAGGACGGCGTGACGGGGGCGCAGCGGGCGACCGACGAGGAGTCGGGCTCCGCGGCGGTTCCGGAGGATGGCGACGCTGTTCGTCTCGGACGACGTGCCGAGCGTCGTCGGCAGGGCGATGATGTCGACCGGCGGCGGCGCGTCGGGCAGCAGGGTGAGCGCGGCGGTCGCCGCGTGCTGGAGGGCGAAGTCGAACAGGTGTCCCGGGCTGAGGGCGAGGGCCGCGATCTTGCTCGCATCGAGGACGCTTCCCCCTCCGACGGCCACGATGACCTCGGGCGGGCGCCGGACGATCTCCTCGGCGATCAGGACGACGCCGAGCTCGTCCACCGCCGAGGCGTCCACCGCCATCGTCCGGGCGGACGCAGCGGCGGGAAGGGGGTGTGCAGCGGCCGCGTCGGCGATCACCAGCGTGTCGCGTCCGGCCGTCAGACGCGCCATCGCCTGCGGTGCGCGCGGCCCGTGCCACAGCGTGGGGACGCGCGCGGCGTACGGCGCGGTCATGCCGCGGCCTCCTGCACGCGCGCCAGGCCGGCCCGGACGGCCCGGTCGGTCTCGGCCACCTCCGCCGCGGTGAAGCCGTAGCCGGGGATGAGCTGGAAGGAACTGGGACCGGGGTGCACCACGACGCCGCTGTCGGCGATGGCGGACACCACCTCCAGGACATCGGCCCCGGAGAGCGGGGACCCATCCGGGTGGCGGAGCCCCACCCCGACGAAGCAGCCGCTGCCGGTGACGTCGGTGACGATCCCGTCGTCCTGCCAGGTCCGCGCCAGGCGGTGCACCGTCGTCGCCAGCGCCTGCGTCGTGGCCTCCACGTCGATGCGCCGGAGCTCGTCGATCACGGCGAGCACCGCGGCCGCGCAGGCCGGCGTTCCTGCCTGCGTCTCCCCGTGCACGAAGGTCCACCCGCCGCGGGCGAACGTCGTCGCGATGCGGTCTCCGACGAGGAGCGCGGCCGCCCCCATCGCCCCGTTCGTCAACGCCTTCGACACGAGGAGGACGTCCGGGGCGGCCGCCCAGCGGTCCGTGGCGAACAGCGTACCGGTGCGCCCGAAACCGGTCGCGACCTCGTCCGCCACCAGCAGGAACCCGTGTCGTTCCCGCAGCTCCAGCAGGCGATGGACGAAGGCGGCGGACAGAGCGTGAGCGCCGCTGCCGAGGACGGGCTCCACCACGACGGAGGCGACGCGGGGCCCCTCCCGCTCGAGCAGCGCGGCGAGCTCCACCCCGTCGTCGGCGTGCGACACGTGCCGCACCGTGCGCCTGTCGACGCCGTAGACCGACTGCAGCAGGTCGTCGCCGCTCAATACGTGGCTGCCGTACATCGTGCCGTGATAGCTGCCGCGAAGGCCCACGACGAGCGACCGCGACCCGGCGCCCTGCTGCGCCCAGTACTGCCGGGCGAGCTTCATGGCGGCGTCGTTCGCCGCCCCGCCGGAGGTGGAGAAGATCACCCGCCGGTAGCGGTCGGAACCCGCGAGGGCGATGAGGGCATCGGCGGCGTCCTCGGCGTACCGGTGCGGGGCGCGGAACAGCGAGAGGTACGACGCGTCGCGGGTCGCTCTGCTCACGGCCTCGGTCACCGCCGGATTGCCGAAGCCGAGGGGCACGTTCCACAGGCCGCTGGTCGCGCAGAGGCGGTCGGAGCCGTCGGCGTAGAAGAGACGATGGCCGGTGGCACCGATCGCCACCCGATCCGGAGGGAACACGGTGTCGGCGGGGAGCATCGACGTCCACAACGCGTGCGGCACGCTCATCGCACACCGTCCACCGAGGCGTCCTCGATCCGCGCACCGAGGCGGACGCCGAGCGCCGTGAACGCGTCCAGACAGAGGCGCCGTGCGTGGGCGTCGGGCACGCCGCAGGCGCGCGCCACCCGCGCCGCCGCCCGCCCGCGCGTGCCGGAGGTCTGGATCGCGTCGACCACCGCGGCGGTCAGCGGCGACAGGAGATGCCGGCGGAGCGTCCGGACGTCGGCGAGCAGGAACCCCTCGACGGTGTCGAGCAGGAACGGGTCGTCGGCCAAGGCCTCCGCATCCGCGAGGTCGTCGTCGAGGAGCGCCCACCCGTAGCCCGCGATTCGGGCGGTGCCGTTCGGCAGGCGGAGCATCTTCCGGAGATCGGCGGCGTCCAGGTAGCGGCGGAGCCACGGCCGGGTGTCGAGTTCGGCGACGAGGTCGGCCGAGCCGGGCACGCCGCCCAGCGCCGACGCCCGCGGGAGGGCCCGTCCGAGGGCGGCGGGGAGGTCGTCCACGTGGCCGATCGCCTCCCCCTGCAGCCCGAGATGCACACCGCCGTCCCCGTCGATGCGGAGGGCGCGCGGAATCTCCACCTCCTGCGGCCGCGCGAGAGCGGAGCGATCCGCCAGCAGCACCCGGGGGTCGAGCATCGCGGCGGCGAAGACCCCGGTGCTGCGCGCGAGGTCGGCGTCGTCGAGGAAGGCACGCCAGCTCGTCTCGTCGAAGAAGCGCATGGCCGTCGGTCCGACGATCTGGACGAAGGAGGCCGCGATGTAGTCCTGGAGCTCGACGCCGCGCTCCCCCAGGAAGAGCTCATCGCCGAGGTCGGCGAGCCGCCCGCCGTACCCGACGACGCGGGCCGCCCCGCGCCTCGGCACGGATCCCGCGGGCTCGAGGATGACGTCCTCGGGCGCGGCCGCCCCGGCGACGGCTTCGGCGCCGGTCTCGGACTCCCGGAGGAACACCCGGCTGCTCGTCGAACGTTCGCCGGTGACCCACGCCCGCAGGGCCTGCGGCCCGAGGAGCGGGTCTTCGCCCGTCGACCCCTCGTCGTGCCGTGCCGTCGTCGCACTCGTCCCCATGATCCCCCCAGAGAACCGGATCCGCCTGACGCCTTTGCGTCTTCATATGAAGATATCCAGACCTCTGATGACGCGCAATATAACAGGTTTCACGACCGCAGCACGGGATCGCCGGTATGTCACGAGGCCCCCGGGACATCGGATAGGATGGACAGGTTGTTCCCTGGTGACGTGTCCGAGCGGCCGAAGGAGCACGCTTGGAAAGCGTGTGTTGTGCAAGCAACCGCGGGTTCGAATCCCGCCGTCACCGCCACAGACGAAGAAGACCTCCGCATCGCGGAGGTCTTCTCTCGTTTCGGGTGCCGTCAGCCGTCGAAGCGCACCCCGTACGTCAGACCACCGGGTCCCGACGGGAGCGCGGTCATGCCGAGGCGCTCGTAGAACGCGGCCGCGCCGGCGTTCGCGGGGTCCATGCCCAGGTGCAGCGCCGGGACACCGCGCCGGCGCAGCTCGGCGAAGAGCGTCTCGATGAGGCCGCGACCGAGCCCCTGCCCCTGGGTCTCCGGCAGCAGGTCGATGTGCAGATGCGCCGGGTACTCCGCGGCGTGCGGCTCGACCCCCGGCTCCCGCGTGTAGCCGTACTCGATCAGCTTCTCCTCGCGCGTCTGCGGGTCGGCCGACCGCGGATACCGCGCGTGCAGGCTCGGCCACCACTCGTCGCGGAACCAGGTGTAGAAGGCGTCCGTGTCGTCGGTGGCGACGATGTAGCCGATGGTGCGACCGTCCTCCGCCTCCACGACCCAGGCGAGGTCGGGATGCCGCTCGACGTACGGCACCGCGAAGAGGTGGCCCCAGAGATCGTCATCCGGCAGCACGCCGGTCGCGTCCCCTCCGGCGTCGGCGGTCCGCAGGCAGATCTCGAACAGCGCCGCGCGATCGGTCGGACGGTAGGGACGGATACGCGACACGGGGGCTCCTCGGGCGGCGGTCAGGTTCCGCTCAGCCTATCGGCGCGGGCGGTTGCCTCGACGTCGCGTCGCACCCACGGCACCAGCCAGGCCGCGAGCACGAGCACGACCCCGGCACCGACGAACGCCCCGCCGAGCGTGTCCGTCGCCCAGTGCACCGAGAGGAAGGTGCGCGACAGTGCCATGAGCACGATCCACGCGGCACCCACGATCGCCACCCATACCCGCGGGAAGAGCACCCACAGCACGAGAGCGATGGTCGCCGCGTTCGCGGTGTGCCCCGACGGGAAGGAACCGTAGTCGCTCACCACGAGCATGTCGTGCGGTCGGGCGCGGCCGAAGACGTTCTTCAGGAGCTGGACGGCGCCCGCGCTGACGAGGAAGCAGAGCGCCGCGAACAGGGCGCCCCGCCATCGGCGCAGCAGCAGCAGGATCAGGATCGTCAGCAGCGGAACGGCGAGGATGGCAACCCAGCCGCCGCCGATCCAGTTCAGCGCGAGGGCGAAGCTCAGCATCCAGTCCGCGCGGACCGCGCTGATCGTGTCGTTCCACCACTGGTCGAGGCCGGGCGTCTGCGGATACACGAAGACGACGAGAGCGCCGAGGGCAGTGGCCAGGAGGAGGCAGGCGACGCCCCACCACAGCAGCATCCGTCGATTCATCGTCCCATTGTGACGGACGCCCCCGCGATCGCGGGTCGGCGTGCCGGTCAGCGGGCGATGCGGGCGAGACCCTCCTCGAGGTCCGCGATGAGGTCGGCCACGTCCTCGATGCCGACCGAGAGGCGCACGACGTTCTCCGGCACCGCGAGCTCCGTGCCGCGGACCGACGCGTGGGTCATCTCCGGCGGGTAGCCGATGAGCGACTCCACGCCGCCGAGCGACTCGGCGAGCTGGAACACGCGCGTGCTCTCGGCGAAGGCGCGGGCGGCGTCCGCACCCGCGGCGAGGCCGAGCGACAGCATCCCGCCGAAGCCGCTCATCTGCCGCGCCGCGATCTCGTGACCGGGGTGCGACGGGAGGCCGGGATAGAACACCTGCGCGAACTCCGGCCGCGCCTGGGCCCACTCGGCGATGGCCTGCGCGTTCTCGGAGTGCTGGCGCACCCGCACCGCGAGGGTCTTGATGCCGCGGGTCGTCAGCCAGGCGTCCAGAGGCGCCGAGACCGCGCCCACCGCGAACTGCTGGAACTTCACGGCCTCGACGAAGCGGTCGTCGCCGAAGACGACGGCGCCGCCCAGCACGTCGGAGTGCCCGCCCAGGTACTTCGTCGTCGAGTGCACGACGAGGTCGGCGCCGAGCGCGAGCGGCTGCTGCAGAGCCGGCGAGGCGAACGTGTTGTCCACCACGACGAGGGCACCGGCCGCGTGCGCCACCTCGACGATGAGCGCGATGTCGACGACCTTCAGCAGCGGGTTGCTCGGCGTCTCCAGCCACACGATGCGCGTCTCGGGACGGATGGCCGCCCGGATCACGTCGACGTCGGAGAGCTCGACCGTGGTCGTGTCGATCCCCCAGGGCGCGAGCACCTTCGTGAGCAGGCGGTAGGTGCCGCCGTAGACGTCGTTTCCGAGGAGCACATGGTCGCCGGGCTTGAGGATGCCACGGAGCAGCGCGTCCTCGGCCGCGAGACCGGACGCGAACGACAGCGCCCCGACTCCGCCCTCGAGAGCGGCGAGCTGCGTCTCCAGCGAGGAGCGCGTCGGGTTGCCCGCACGGTTGTACTCGTAGCCGTCCCGGAAGCCGCCGATGCCGTCCTGCACGTGCGTCGACGACTGGTAGATCGGTGGGATGATCGCCCCGGTGATCGGGTCGGGCGCCTGCCCGGCGTGGATGGCTCGTGTGGCGAAGGCGTGGTCGTGGTCGGACATGCTCTCAGCCTACGTCCGGCTCCTCCGACCGGTCCCGGCCTGTTACGTCCCGCGTCACCGGGAGAGGTAGCCGAGCAGGTCCTGTCGGGTCAGCACGGTGTGCGGCTTGCCACCCTCGGTGACGAGGAGGGCGTCGGCGTCGGCGAGCGCGGCCCGCGCCTGCGCGACCGGCGCGTGGATGCCGATGAGCGGAAGCCGCTCCCCCACGTGCGCGCCGACGGCATCGCTCGGCTCGGCCTCGCCGCGGAAGAGCAGGTCGAGCAGCCCCTTCTCGTCGACGGTTCCCACGACCTCGCCCATCATCACCGGCGGCTCCGCGCTGAGGACGACGAGCTGCGACACCTCGTACTCCGTCATCATGCCGATCGCTTCGAGCACCGTGTCGGTGGGATGCGCGTGCACGAGGTCGGGAAGGCCGTGCCGGGAGGATCGGGCCGCGAGCACGTCCGCGACCGTCTCCCCCTCCTCCACCTCGCTGAACCCGTACGAGCGCATCCACCCGTCGTTGAAGATCTTGCCCAGGTAGCCGCGCCCGCCGTCCGGCAGGAGCACGACCATGATCGCGTCCGCCGGCAGCTCCTTCGCCACCCGCAGCGCCCCGACCACCGCCATGCCGCTGGAGCCGCCGACGAGGATGCCCTCCTCGCGGGCCAGGCGCCGCGTCATCGCGAACGACTCCGCGTCGCCCACCGCGACGATCTCGTGCGGGACGGCGGGATCGTAGGCACCGGGCCAGATGTCCTCGCCGACGCCCTCGACGAGGTAGGGCCGGCCGGTGCCGCCGCTGTAGACGCTGCCCTCGGGGTCGACTCCGATGATGCGCACCGCGTCGTCCGACACCTCGCGCAGGTAGCGCCCGGTGCCGGTGATCGTGCCGCCCGTCCCCACGCCGGCGACGAAGTGGGTCACGCGCCCGTCGGTGTCGCGCCAGATCTCCGGCCCCGTCGTCTCGTAATGGCTGCGCGGCCCGTTCGGGTTCTCGTACTGGTTCGGCTTGAAGGCCCCGGGGATCTCGCGTGCCAGGCGGTCGCTCACGCTGTAGTACGACTCCGGGCTGTCCGCCGGGACGGAGGTCGGGGTCACGACGACCTCCGCGCCGTAGGCACGGAGCACGTCGATCTTGTCCTCGCCCACCTTGTCCGGGAGCACGAAGACGCACCGGTAACCGCGCTGCTGGGCCACGAGGGCGAGCCCGACGCCGGTGTTGCCGCTCGTGGGCTCGACGATCGTGCCCCCCGGCTGCAGATCGCCCGCGGCCTCCGCGGCGTCGATGATCCGCGCGGCGATCCGGTCCTTCGCCGACCCCCCGGGGTTCAGGTACTCGAGCTTCACGAGCACCGTGCACGCGATGCCCTCGGTGACGTGCTGGAGCTTCACCAGGGGGGTGTCGCCGACGAGGTCGACGATGGAGTCCGCATACTTCATCTGTTCAGGGTACGGCGCGGGCTCCCGCCTCCGGGGCTGTGTTTCACCCGCGCTTCGACAGGCTCAGCGACCCAGAACGTGGGTCCCTGAGCCTGTCGAAGGGGCTGAGCCTGTCGAAGGGGCTGAGCCTGTCGACGGGTCAGCCCTTCGTCGCGCCGGCCAGCAGGCCGCGCACGAAGAAGCGCTGCAGGGCGAAGAACACGATCAGCGGGACGATGATCGAGATGAACGTTCCGGCCGACTGCAGGAACCACTTGTTCCCCCAGGTTCCGGAGAGCGAGTTCAGCGCCTGGGTGATCGGCAGGGCGCCGGGCGAGGCGAAAATCGTCGCGACCAGCAGGTCGTTCCACACCCAGAGGAACTGGAAGATCGCGAAGGAGGCGATCGCCGGAGCCGCGAGCGGCAGGATGATGCGGAAGAACACCTGTCCGTGCCCGGCCCCGTCCACGCGCGCCGCCTCGATGATCTCGCCCGGGATCTCGGAGATGAAGTTGTGGAGCATGAACGTCGCGAGCGGCAGCGCGAAGATCGCGTGCGCGATCCAGACGCGCGCGAAGCTGTACTGCACCTCGTTCAGGCCGAATCCGGGGAAGATCGGCACGTCGTTGATCGTCAGCCCGTCCGAGAACAGGCTCAGCAGCGGCACGAGGGCCATCTGCAGCGGCACGATCTGCAGTGCGAACACGAAGATGAACAGCATGTTCCGACCCTTGAAGTCGATCCACGCGAACGCGTACGCGGCCAGCGACGCCATCACGATCGGGAACACGGTCGCCGGGATGGTGATCGCCAGCGAGTTGATGAAGGCCGTCGCGAGGGTCGTCGAGGTCCCGCCCGAGTTCCACGCCTGCACGTAGTTGTCGAACGTGAACTCCGGGTTGGAGAAGACGGTCCACCAGCCGCTGTTCTGCGTGTCGGCGCCCGGCCGGAACGACGTCACGAACAGCCCGAAGGTCGGGATCGTCCAGAAGAGCGCGATGACCGCGGCCGCGATCGTCGCCCCCTTCGAGGTCAGCTTCTTGTGGGCGGTCGCCTCGTTGCGGCGCGTGTCCCGCGCCACCTGGCGCTTGGTGCGGTTGTCCACGACGGTGGCCTGCGTTGCACTCATCAGCGGATCTCCCTCTGCTTGGCCATCGATCGGGCGTTGTAGATGATCAGCGGCAACACGAACAGGAACAGCACGACGGCGAGCGCCGAGGAATGCCCGTAGCTCTGGAAGCGCTGCTGCTGGTTGACCATCTCGAAGCCGAGGACGCTGGTCTCATCCCGTCCGCCGGTCATCACGGCGACGATGTCGTACACCTTCAGGGAGGCGATCGTGATGGTCGTCAGCACGACGATCAGCGACGACCGGATGCCGGGCACGGTCACGTTGCGGAAGCGCTGCCAGGCGTTCGTGCCGTCGAGCTCGGCCGCCTCCATCTGCTCCACCGGCACGGCCTTGATCGCGGCAGAGAGGATGACCATGGCGAAGCCGGTCTGGGTCCAGATGAACACGATGAGCAGCATGAGCGTGTTGAGGATCGGCTTGATGGCCAGCCACTGCACGGGGTCCCCGCCGAAAGCGGTCACGATCGCGTTGAGGAGACCGATCTGGTCGCCCTGACGGGCGTCGTACATGAACTTCCAGATGATGCCGGCGCCGACGAACGAGATCGCCACCGGCATGAAGACCAGCACCTTGAGGAACTTCTCGCCGCGGGCGCGATCGATGAACACGGCGTAGGCGAGGCCGATGACGACAGAGATCACCGGGGCGAGCAGCGCCCAGATGATGGTGTTGATCACCGACGACGTGCCGACCGGGTTCGTGAAGACCCAGATGTAGTTCTCGAGTCCGACGAACTCGTCCCCCGACTTGTCGAAGAACGACTTGAAGATCGTCGAGATCGCCGGGTAGATGAGACCCAGCAGCAGCATGATCGCCGCGGGGGCCATGAACAGCACGAGCTGGAACAGGTAGCCGGCACCCTGGCGGGCGCGGAAGTCGGCGAAGAAGAGGAGCGCTCCGACGAGGAGCGCGATCGCGACGACGTACACGACGGCGTTCGCATAGGGGCGCAGCAGCAGCAGCGCGAGCACCGGGATGACGAGGCACGCGACCAGCCGCATGACGAAGTAGCCGTTGCCGGGGCGGGGCGCGAACTCGATCAGCACGAGGATGAGGGCCACGACCACGCCGAACACCAGCAGCACGGCGGGGATCTGCACCAGCGGGTTCAGTCCTCCCAGCCACAGGAAGAAGCTGTTGAGCGAGAACCCGATCGTGATCCGCGAGGACTCCTCGGTCGGAGCGGTGAAGACGAGGAGGAGAGCCAGCGCGACGACGACCACGAATCCGATCGCCAGGATCGTGCGCGTGGTCTTCCTCCCCTTCTCGTCGGTGCCGTGCGTCGTCGGCGGCGCGTCAGCCTCGACGGGTTTCTCGATGGTCGCGTGCGACATGAACGTCCCCTTCTGGATCATGCTGGGTTCCCGCGCAGTATGGATGGGTGGAGCGGGGCCGGGCTTGTGCAGCCCGGCCCCGCTCAGCCTGAGAAGATCGCGACGAGGCGATCAGTTCTCGTAGCCGGCCTGGATGTCGGAGAGCACCGTGTCGGTGTCCTTGCCGTCGATCCAGTCGACCATCCCCTTCCAGAACGAGCCCGAGCCGACGGTCGACGGCATCAGGTCGGAAGCGTCGAACCGGAAGGTCGTCGCGTCGTCCTGCATGATGGTCATCGCCTCCTGGAGGAACTCGCTCGAGGCGAGGCTCGGGTCGGCGTTCTTGTTGGCGGAGATGACGCCACCGAGCTCGACACGGGCGTCGGCGAACTCCGGCGATGCCATGAACTCGAGCACCTTCTGGGTGGCCTCGTCGTCGGAGAAGGCCGCGACGAACTCGCCGCCACCCTCGACCTGGAGCTCACCGGCGGTCTCGCCCGGCATGATGAACGCGTAGACGTCGCCGTCCGGCGCGACCTCGGGGACGTTGCCGTCCGCGGTCTCCGTGTCGAGGAAGTTCGCCGACAGGAACGAGGCCTGGTGGGTCAGCGCGCAGTCGCCCTTGGCCACCGCGTTGGCGACGTCGCCGAAGGCGGTGGAGTTGATGCTCTTGACGTCGCCGTAGCCCGCGTTGACGTACTCCGGGTTGAGGAGGATCTCCCCGACCGCGTCGAACGCCTGCTTGATCTCGGGGTCGGTGAACTTCACGTCGCCGGCCACCCAGTCGTCGTAGACGTCGGGGCCCGACTGACGCAGGACGAGGTCCTCGATCCAGTCCGTCCCCGGCCAGCCGGAGGCGGCCTCGGACGCGAACCCGGCGCACCAGGCCGGACCACCGGTCTTCTCGACGATCGTGTCGGTGAGGGCGATCATGTCGTCCCACGTCTCCGGGACCTCGACGCCCCACTCGGCGAACTGCTTCGGCGAGTACCAGACGTAGCCCTTGAGGTTCGCGAGCATCGGCGCCGCGTAGAAGGTGTCGTCGAACGTGCCGTACTTCTTCCAGTCCTCGGACCAGTTCTCGTCGACGGCGGACTCGACCGCCTCCGGTGCCGGCATGACCTTGCCGGTGTCGACGAGGGTCTTGAGCAGACCGGGCTGCGGGACGATCGCGATGTCGGGGGCGTCGCCACCGGTCACCTTGGTGACGATGTTGCCCTCGAAGCCCTTGTCGCCGGTGTACTCGACCTTGATCCCGGTGTCCTTCGTGAACTGCTCGAAGGAGGCGTTCAGGTCGTCGGCCTCGACGCCGGTGATGCCGCCGGAGATCCGGACGGTGTCCTTGGTCTCCCCGCCCTCATCGCCCCCGCCCTCGGCGCAGCCGGCGAGCGCGAGAGACGCGACGCCGACGAGTGCGATGGGGGCGAGCAGGCGGTATCGCTGTGACAAAGCCATGTACTTCTCCTCTTCAGGTGGATCTTCAGTCCGCCCAAGGAGAGCAATCGCCGCAACCATTGGGGAACCGATTCCAGGCCAACCTACTCGCGTTCCTTCCCGCCGTACAACTGGGGAAGGTTACAAGATCACAACCCTTTGACGCGGCAGCGGGGGCTCGGGTGGGAGCGCTCCCAGTTCCATGCGCCTGGAACCGGTTCCTCCCCCGTCCTGGAACGGCTACGATGGCTCCCGGCGAGTGCCCGATCACTCGCCGTCGTGGAACCGGGTCGAGGAGGACACGATGAGCACGATCACCGACGTCGCGATGCGCGCCGGTGTGTCCAAGGCGACGGCCAGCCGCGCACTCAGCGGCCGCGGCTACGTCTCGGAGGAGACCAGGCAGCGGGTGGAGGAGGCGGCGCAGGATCTCGCGTACGTCGCGCACTCCTCCGCCACGAGTCTGGCCACGGGGCGCACCGGCACCATCGGACTGGTGATGCCGCCCGTGGACCGGTGGTTCTTCTCCGAGCTGCTGGCGGGCGTGCAGGAATCGCTGCTCGCGCTCGACCACGACCTGTCGCTCTACGGCGTCCCCGAGCGCACGGAGGCCAGGGAGCGGCTGTTCGAGAGCGTGCTGCCCGGCCGGAGGTTCGACGGCATCATCGCCGTCGGCATCCAGCCCAGCGCCCGTGAGCTGGAGCGACTGCATCGCACCGGGCGCCCGCTCGTGAGCGTGGGCCCGTACAGCGCCGGATCGAGCGCCGTGTCGATCGACGACGCGGCCGCCGCCCGGATCGCCACCGAGCACCTGATCGACCTCGGCCACACCGACATCGCCTTCGTCGGCGGCGCCACGGACGACACCGACCTCAGCTACGGCGACGCCCGACGCCTGGCCGGCTATCGGGAGGCACTGCACGCGGCGGGACTGACCGCGCGGGCGCGGGTCGCCGGAGCGGCCCCCACGATGCCCGGCGGCTACGCGGCGGCGGCGGGCCTGCTCGGCGACCGCCGGCACCGGCCGACCGCCATCGTCGGCGTGTGCGACGAGGCGGCCATCGGCGCCGTGATCGCCGCTCGCCGCCTGGGGATCGCGGTGCCGACCGAACTCAGCGTGGTCGGGATCGACGACCACGAGCACGCGGAGATGTTCGCCCTCACGACCATCGGGCAGTCGCCGCGGGACCAGGGCCGGGAGGCCGTGCGCCTGCTCATGCGGCGGATGAGCGAGCCGGATGCCCCGGTCGAGCGCGTCGAGGCCGCTTCGGCGCTCGTCGTCCGCAGTTCGACCGCGGCGCCGCGCTGACCCCGCGGACGCACGAAGGCCCCGGGCGGAACCCGGGGCCTTCGCAGAAGCGCTGGTGCGCTGGAATTACTTGAGGGTGACGGTCGCGCCGGCCTCTTCCAGAGCAGCCTTGGCCTTCTCGGCCGTCTCCTTGTTGGCGCCCTCGAGGACGGCCTTCGGAGCACCGTCGACGACGGCCTTGGCCTCGCCGAGGCCGAGCGAGGTGAGCTCGCGGACAGCCTTGATGACCTGGATCTTCTTGTCGCCAGCAGCCTCGAGGATGACGTCGAAGGAGTCCTTCTCCTCCTCGGCCGCGGCCTCGCCTGCGCCGCCAGCGGCACCGGCGACGGCGACGGGGGCAGCAGCGGTGACCTCGAACTTCTCCTCGAACGCCTTCACGAACTCGTTGAGCTCGATGAGGGTCAGGCCGGCGAACTGCTCGAGCAGCTCCTCGGTGGAAAGCTTCGCCATGATGTATCTCCTAGATAGATGGGGTTTGTAGACGAGATCGCCGGTCGCTTACGCGGCCTCGGCGGTCTCCAGCTTTTCGCGAAGCGCGTCGATGGTGGCCGCAGCCTTGCCCATCGTCGCCTTCATCATGCCCGCGGCCTTCGCCAGCAGAACCTCACGGCTCTCGAGCGAGGCGTACGTGTTGACCTCGTCGGCGGTGAGGGCCTTGCCCTCGAAGATGCCCGACTTGATCACGAGAAGCGGGTTGGCCTTGGCGAAGTCACGCAGAGCCTTGGCGGTGGCGACGAAGTCACCGTGCACGAACGCGACAGCCGACGGCCCCTTGAGGTCGTCATCCAGCGCGGAGATGCCGGCCTTGTTGGCGGCGATCTTGGTCAGCGTGTTCTTCACCACGGCGTACTCAGCGTCCTGACGGATGCTGTTGCGCAGCTGCTTGAGCTGGGCAACCGTCAGACCGCGGTACTCGGTCAGCAGGACGGCGTTCGAGTTCTCGAATGACTTCGTGAGCTCGTTGACCGATGCATCCTTCTGCGCCATGGTCACTCCTTGGTGTGTACGAGGCGCCGCACGGTGGTGGGGCGCCGGCCTCCGACCCCCTGCAAAAGAGAAGAGCTCCGGCGCAAGCGCACGGAGCTCGGAAGTTCGTGACACCTGCGCGGGCCCCTGCGATGCAGAGCTTCGATCCTGTGCACTCACGCGCACACGATGACCAGCGGTCTTCGGTTATGACCACTGTACCCCACCCCCACCTCTCCCCCAAATCCCCGCTCCCTCGGCCTCTTCCCCTCCTCCTCCTCCTCCTCCGTCGACCCCACCCCTTTCCGCGCATCCCGGCCCCTTACGGCTGCGCGCAGAGAGGCCGGGACGTACGCGAGGGGTGGGTCGGGCGAGGGGCGGCGTGTACGGCGGGGACGGGGGTGGGGGAGAGTTAGAGTCTTCTGGTGACCCCGGAACTCCTCGAACGCATCGTCGCGGACTCCCGCGACCGCGTGGCCTGGATGAGGGCACGATCCCGGGGCATCACGGCCACCGACGTCGCGGGACTCACCAGCGAACGCTCGATCGCCCGTGCCGCCGACGCCAAGCTCGGCGGAGGTCCGCGGTTCGGCGGCAACGCCTACACCGACCACGGCCGCCGTCGGGAGCCGGAGATCGCGGCATGGGTCGCGGCGACGCACGGGATCATGCCGTCCTCCGCCCTGTTCCGGGCCGAGGTCGAGCACCGCCACCTGGCCACCCCGGACGGGATCGCGGTCGACGCGGAGGGGCGCGTCAGCCTCGCGGAGATCAAGACCACCAACAAGGCGTTCCGCGGCATCCCGCGCACCTATCTGCGGCAGGTGTGGTGGCAGCAGCACGTGCTGGGCGCCGAGCGCACCCTGTTCGTCTGGGAGGAGCACGTCGACTTCTCCCCCATCCACGACGAGCCCCGCTGCGTGTGGATCGACCGTGACGACCGTGAGATCGCCAAGCTCGTCGGGCTCGCCACCGACCTCATCGACGAGCTGTACCGCCGGACGACAGGACGTGCGGTGCCGACGCGGTCCGCCTCCCCCGTGGACAGCCGCCGGGAGCAGCTCCGCGAGCGGGACGCCTTCCGCGCCCTCGCCCTCGCCGACTGAACCGACCGGGAAGCCCCCGAGCCGCCGGGACGACCACTCCCCGTCAGGGTTCGCGAGCGAGCACCCGACGCGCCTCCCCCGCGACCTCGGACGCGATCGTGTCGAGGAGCGCGGAGCGCAGGTTCCACTGCTGCCAGTACAGCGCGACGCGCAGGGTCGGGCCGCCGAGCGCCACGAGACCCGGCACCTCCTGCAGTCGGGGGACCATCCCCCAGCCGAGGCCGAGACCGACCGCGAGCGCATAGTCGTGCGAAGCGGGGACGTAGTGCCGGGGAACGCCGGCGGCGGTCACTCCCCGCGCGGCGAGCCACTCGTGCTGCAGGGTGTCCCGTCGGTCGAAGTCGACGAACGGCGCCTTCGCCAGAGCGTCGGCGGTCACCCCGTCCGGGAACCATCGACGGGCATACGCCGGTTCGGCCATGGCCCGGTACTCGAGCACGCCGAGGGGCGTGACCGTGCACCCCGCGACCGCCGTGGCCTCGCTCGTCACCGCCGCCATGACCGTGCCCGATTCGAGCAGACGGGCGGTGAAGTTCTGATCGTCGCGATGAAGATCCAGGTCGATGTCGTGCACGGCCGAGAGCCGGGCCACCGGAGGGAGGAACCAGGTCGCGAGGGAGTCCGCGTTGACGGCCAGGGGCACCGTGATGCGGTGTCCTCCACCGCCCTCCTCGATGCCGACCCCGGCGAGCGCGTCCTGCTCGAGGAGCGCGATCTGCCGGGCAAGGCGCACGACGGATTCCCCGGCCTCGGTGAGCCGGACGGGCTTGCTGCGCACGAGCAGGATCCGCCCGAGCTGTTCCTCGAGCACCTTGAGCCGCTGGCTGACGGCGGAGGGGGTGACGCGCAGCCGGCGGGAGGCGGCATCGAGGGTCCCCTCGTCCGCGACGGCGGCGAGCGTGGCGGCGAGCTCCGGGTCGATCCTCACATCAGCGATGCTAATGGTGCGAAAGGAATCTTCACTGCAGCTCATGTCTCACGCTCGTAGGCTCGAACCATGATCCCTGTTCTCGCCGGTCTCGGCCTCGGCCTGTCGCTCATCGTCGCGATCGGCGCGCAGAACGTCTTCGTGCTGCGCCAGGGCATCCGGCGCGAGCACGTCCTCGCCGTCGTGGTCGTCTGCGCGCTCTCCGACGCCGTGCTGATCATCGCCGGCGTCGCCGGGCTCGGCTTCGTGTTGTCCGCCGCTCCCTGGCTCGTCGTCGTGGCCCGCTGGGCGGGAGCACTGTTCCTGCTCGGGTACGGACTGCTCGCGGCGCGGCGGGCCTGGCGTGGCGGCGAGGAGCTGGTGGTCGACGGGGGCGACGCACCGGTCCTGGAGGCGTCCGGAGGCACCGGCACGCTCACCCGCACCCGCCTCGCCCCGGTGATCCTCACGACGCTGGCGTTGACGTGGCTGAACCCGCACGTGTACCTCGACACGGTGCTGATGCTCGGTTCCATCGCGGCGACGCACGGCGAGGAGCGGTGGCTGTTCGCGGCGGGGGCGGTCGCGGCGAGCCTCCTCTGGTTCACCGCCCTCGGCTTCGGTGCCCGCTACCTCGGACGGTGGCTGCGCACCCCGCGCTCTTGGCGCGTCCTCGACGCGGTGATCGCGGTCGTGATGCTCACGCTGGCGGTGAGCCTGGTGCTCCCGGTGCTGGGCGCCTAGCCGCTCACGCCGCGTCGATCTGCGACACCCGCGCCCGGATGAGGGCGCGGACCGCCTCCTCCGGCAGGGGGTGCTCCGGCTGGAACCGGATCGTGCCCTTGTCGACGCTGATCTCGGGATGACCGTCGAGAAGGCCCGCCACAGCAGCGACCGCCTCCGGGCTGAACGGGTAGACGCCGATGTGCTTCTTCGCACGCATCACCGAGAGCAGCGGCTTGCCGTCGTACACGAGGGCCGGCATCCCGTAGCCCTTGCCCTGCTCCGCATCCGGCACCTCCTCCCCGGCGATCGTGTAGAGGCGATCGATCGCCGCACGGTCTGCGGCGTCGAGATCGGTCAGGTAGTCGTCGATGGTGCCCACGCACCGCATCCTGCCACCGATCGCCCGCGGGGTCGAGGGCTCACGCGCCGTCGAGGGGCCGGAGGATGCGGGTGAGGAACCGCTGCGTGCGCTCATGCTGCGGAGCGCTGAACAGCTCGGCGGGCGGCCCCTGCTCGACGACGACGCCGCCGTCCAGGAAGAGCACATGGTCTGCGGCCTCGCGGGCGAAGCTCAGCTCGTGGGTGACGACGGCCATCGTCCATCCCTCATCGGCGAGCTCCTTGATGACGAGCAGCACCTCTCCCACGAGCTCCGGGTCGAGCGCGCTCGTCGGCTCGTCGAACAGCAGCAGGTCCGGCTGCAGGGCCAGCGCCCGCACGATGCCCACCCGCTGCTGCTGCCCGCCGGAGAGCTGATGCGGCCGCGCGTCCGCCTTGTCGGCGAGACCGACCCGGGCAAGCAGCGCCTGCGCCTCGGCGACGACCTCGGTCTTCGGACGGCCCTGCACCCGCCACGGCCCTTCGATCACGTTCTCCAGCACGGTCAGGTGCGGGAAGAGGTTGTGATGCTGGAACACCATCGCCGACCGGTCGCGCAAGGCGAGCCGCTGCTGCTTCGCGACGCGGGGCTTCGGGCGGACCTCCGGTGCGAAGTCGATCTCCGGGCCCCCGGCCATCGAGATGGTGCCGGCGTCCGGGGTCTCCAGACCGTTCAGGGCGCGCAGGACGGTCGTCTTCCCCGAGCCGCTGGGCCCGATGAGCACCACGACCTCGCCGCGGTGCAGGGCGAGATCGAAACCGCGCAGCACCTCGGTGGTGCCGAAGCTCTTGTGCAGGCCCCGTGCGGTGAGCAGCGGTTCGGCCGTGGGGTCAGTGCGCGACACGACTGTCGAGCCTCCTCTCCAGGGCGCTCTGCCCGAAGGAGAGCACCAGGCAGATCACCCAGTAGACCAGCGCCGCAGCCAGATACAGCACCATGAACTCGAGCGTGGTGGAGGCGATCTGCTGCGCCACCTTGAACAGCTCCGTCACGAGGATCAGCGAGGTGAGGGAGGTGTCCTTCACGAGCGAGATGAACGTGTTGGACAGCGGCGGCACCGACACCCGGGCAGCCTGCGGGAGGATGATACGGGTCAGCGTGCGGGTGCGGTTCATCCCGACCGTATAGGCGGCCTCCCACTGCCCCTTCGGCACCGAGAGGATCGCCGCCCGCACGACCTCGGCACCGTAACCGCCGACGTTGAGCGAGAGCGCGATGATGGCGCTCGGCCACGGATCGAGGGTCACCCCGACGGAGGGCAGGCCGTAGAAGATCACGAAGAGCTGCACGAGCATCGGCGTGCCGCGGATCACCGAGATGTAGAACCGCGCGATGCCGGACACCACCGGATGCACCGATATCCGCATCAGCGCCATGCCGATCGCGATCACGAGCCCCAGGACGAACGACACCAGGGCGAGGGGGATCGTCGCCGTCAGCCCCGCCCAGGCGATCGGCCCGAGCGAGGAGAAGAAGAGCTCCCAGGGATTCTGCATCGCCTACTGCGAGACGTCTTCGCCGAAGTACTTCTCGCTGATCTCGGCCAGGGTGCCGTCGGCACGGAGCTTGTCGAGCGCCTCGTCGACGGCATCGACGAGCGCCTCCTTGTCCTTCGTGAACACGAAGGCCTGCTCCCCGGCGTCGTCGGTCTCCGCGGCGATCTTCAGGCCCGTCGGGCTGTTGGTCGTCTCGTAGTCGAGGAAGGTCAGCTTGTCGTTGACGGTCGCGTCCACCCGCCCCTGGCGGAGGAGCTCCACGGCCTGCGCCCAGCCCTCGACGCCCTCGACCTTGGCGCCGGACTCGGTGGCCAGCTCGTACCAGTTGCTCGTGAGGGACTGGGCCGTCGTCTTGCCCTCGAGGTCGTCGAAGGACGAGATGGAGTCGTCGTCCTCCTTCACCACGATCACGCCGGGCGACACCGTGTACGGGGTACTGAAGAGGTACTTCGCCTCGCGCTCGTCGTTGATCGACACCTGGTTCGCGATCACGTCGAAGCGGCCCGCGTCGAGGCCCGCGAAGATCGCGTCCCACTGCGTCTCCTGGAACTCGACCTTCAGGCCGAGCTCGTCGGCGACGGCCTGGATGATCTCGACGTCGTAGCCGGTGAGGTCGCCGGAGCCGCCGTCGCCGTGGAAGCTGAACGGGCGGTAGGTGCCCTCGGTCGCGACCGTCAGCGTGCCGTCCTTGACCAGGCCGAAGTCGGAGCCCGCGGCGCTCTCGCCGTCCCTGCTCGCAGGCGTGCTGGACCCGCTGCAGGCGGTCAGCGCGGCGGCGACGACGAGTGCGGTGACGGCGATGAGACGACGGGACATGGACCCTCCTGGGGTGAGAAAGCGCGGGTGCGAGTTTACGCGACGACCGCGGGAACTCCCCCACAGTACGCGTCGCCTCCGACCTTGCCCGCATCGGATGACGCCGGATGTCGCGGGCCGAACGGCCCCGGGAATGCAGAACGCCCCCGGGCGGACCCGGGGGCGTTCGGTGCGACGGGTGCGAGACCCGTCGACGCGTCAGATGGCGTTGACGTCCAGCGGGATGCCGGGGCCGAACGTGGTCGACACCGCACCCTTCTGGATGTAACGGCCCTTGGCGCTGGACGGCTTGAGGCGGACGATCTCCTCGAGAGCGGCGTCGATGTTCTCGTTCAGCTGCTCGGCCGAGAACGAGGCCTTGCCGATGACGAAGTGCACGTTGGCGTGCTTGTCGACGCGGAACTCGATCTTTCCGCCCTTGATCTCCTCGACGGCCTTGGCCGGGTTCGGAGTCACGGTGCCGGTCTTCGGGTTCGGCATCAGGCCACGGGGACCGAGCACCTTGCCGAGACGGCCGACCTGGCCCATGAGCTCCGGGGTCGAGACCGCGGAGTCGAAGTTGGTCCAGCCGTCGGCGACCTTCTGGATGAGCTCGGCGCCGCCGACCTCATCGGCGCCGGCGGCGATCGCAGCCTCGGCCGCGGGGCCGGTGGCGAACACGATGACGCGGGCGGTCTTACCGGTGCCGTGGGGCAGGATGACGGTGCCGCGCACCATCTGGTCCGCCTTGCGGGGGTCGACGGCGAGCTTCAGCGCGACCTCGACGGTCGAGTCGAACTTCGCCGAACCGGTCTCCTTCGCGAGCGCGACGGCCTCGGACGGCGTGTAGAAACGGTCTGCCTCGATCTTCTCGGCGGCAGCCTTGTAAGCCTTGGACTTGGTAGCCATGATTATTCTCCTCAGCCCTCGACCGTGATGCCCATGGAACGGGCGGTGCCGGCGATGATCTTCGAGGCGGCCTCGATGTCGTTCGCGTTCAGGTCGGCCTGCTTCTGCTCGGCGATCTGACGGACCTGGTCCTTGGTGATCTTGCCGACCTTGACGGTGTGCGGGGTGGCCGAAGCCTTCTGCACGCCGGCCGCCTTCTTGATGAGCTCCGCCGCCGGCGGGGTCTTCAGGACGAAGGTGAAGCTGCGGTCCTCGTAGACGGTGATCTCGACGGGGATGACGTTGCCGCGCTGCGACTCGGTCGCGGCGTTGTACGCCTTGCAGAACTCCATGATGTTGACGCCATGCTGACCGAGCGCGGGGCCGATCGGCGGCGCCGGGTTGGCGGCACCGGCGTTGATCTGAAGCTTGATCAGGCCGGTCACCTTCTTCTTCGGTGCCATTCTCTTTCCTTTCCTCGAGGCGGATGCGAGCATCCGCTTCTCCCACGGCTCCGGCCTCTCCGGCCCGTGGTCGTCTGCGCGCCCTTCGACAAGCTCAGGGACCCATGCGGGCTGTCGCACAAACCACACAAGTCTACCTGATCTGCGGACGACCCGTGACGCCAACGCAGAACGGCCGCCCCGGAAGAGGCGGCCGTTCTCGTGACAGTGTCAGATCATCTTGGTGACCTGGTCGAACGACAGCTCGACCGGGGTCTCGCGCTCGAAGAGCGACACGAGGACCGTGAGCTTGCCGCTCTCCGGCTTGATCTCGCTGATCGAACCGGGAAGACCCGCGAACGAGCCCTCCTTGATCGTGATGGTCTCGCCGACCTCGAAGTCGACCTCGGCGGGAAGCGGGCGGGCGACGGCGACGCCGCCCTTGGCCGCGATGTTCTTGGCGGTCGGGACGTCCTTGACCTCGACGAGGGACTTCAGCATGTTGAAGGCCTCTTCGAAGCGCAGCGGCGTCGGGTTGTGGGCGTTGCCCACGAAGCCGGTGACGCCGGGGGTGTGCCGCACGACGGACCAGGTGTCTTCCGTGAGCTCCATGCGCACCAGCACGTAGCCGGGGATGCGCACGCGGGTGACCATCTTGCGCTGGCCGTTCTTGATCTCGACGACGTCCTCCATCGGGACCTCGACCTGGTAGATCTCGTCCTCGACCTCGAGCGTCGACTTGCGCTGCTCGATGTTCGCCTTGACCTTGCGCTCGAAGCCGGCGTACGAGTGGATGACGTACCACTTGCCCGGGAGCATGCGCAGGTCCATGCGGAAGGCCTCGTACGGGTCTTCCTCGGAAGCCGACTCGTCCTCGTCGGACTCGGCGGCGGGACGGTCGTCCTCGCCGTTCACGTCGGGCCCCTCGTACGGGGTGACCTCGTCGGCCGCCTCGGCCTCCTGCTCCGCGACCTCTTCGGCCACGGAATCGTTGAGGACCTCGGCGGCGGCTTCGGACTCCGCGGCTTCGTCCAGGTTCAGAGCGTCGTTCACGATGGCGTCCGCCTCCGGGTCGTCGATGTCGATGTCGATGTCTTCCGTCTCCTGCTCGCCGTCCTCGTCCTCGACGTGGACCGCGACGTGCTCGGCAGAGGTGACCGAGAGCTCCTCGGCGGCGAGCACGTTGCCCTCCTGGGCCTCGTCCTCCTCGCTGGACTGCTCTGCGGCGGTCGCCCAGTCGGCGTCGTCGGAATATCGTTCAGACACGTTGCTTCTTCTCCATAGCTGCGGCGGTCGCCGCGGGGGTCATCAGCCAGGGATTCCGAACACGTAGTGCGTCAGGAGCCCGAAGACGTAGTCGAGACCGTAGACGATGCCCATGACGATCAGGACGAAGACGAGCACCACACCCGTGAACTTGAAAAGCTCCTTGCGGGTCGGGGTGACGACCTTGCGCAGTTCGGCGATGACCTGGCGGATGAACAGGGCGATGCCCCCGAAGAACCGGGAGAAGGGGTTGCCCTTCTTCTGGCGCGTGGCGCCGGCCGCGACGACGTCGCCGCGCGGTTCGTCCTGATCCATCCTGAATGTACCTTTCGTGTGTCAGCGTGCGCTGACGCGCAGGGCGGACAGGAATCGAACCTGCAACCTGCGGTTTTGGAGACCGCTGCTCTGCCAATTGAGCTACCGCCCTAGAGACCCGGAGGTCTCGGGGATGCCCTCCCCACCCTGCCACCGGCCGATGTCGTAGACGCCAGGCACGGCGAAAGAATGCAGAGAACAACTGCTCACCAAGCATACGGCATCGATCCGGTGGTGCCGAACAGGAAGCGGAACCCGCGTTGTTGCTAGGCTCGGCGGGCGGACGAAGCAGGAAGGGACGCATGTGAGTGGGGATGTGCAGCAGTTCCAGGTGGATCTGCGCGGAGTCGTCGATCTGCTCAGCCGGCACATCTACTCCAGTCCCCGGGTCTATCTTCGGGAACTGCTCCAGAACGCGAGGGACGCGATCGCGGCACGCCGTGAGGTCGACGGGGGCGGGAGCCGCATCCGCATCACGCCGCTCACCGCGCAGACCGGTGAGTTCGTGCTCCGCGACGACGGGGTGGGGCTGACCGCAGCCGAGGTCGCCGATCTGCTCGCGACCGTCGGACGCAGCTCCAAGCGGGACATCTTCGACCTCCCCCGGAGCGACTTCCTCGGCCAGTTCGGCATCGGGCTGCTGAGCTGCTTCATGGTCGCCGACACCATCGTCATCCGCTCCCGCAGCGCCAGAGGCGGATCCGCGGTGGAGTGGACGGGCAGCGCGGACGGCACGTTCCGCGTCGCGGTGATCGACGACGAGCTGCCGATCGGCACCAGCGTGCACCTCGTCCCCCGCTTCGACGCCGACGAGCTGCTGCGGCCGGCGGCCGTGCACGAGCTCGCGACCACGTTCGGGGAGTTCCTGCCGGTGCGGGTGACCATCGACGCACCCGGTGGGGACATCGACGTCACCCGCGAGCCCCCCTTCCTCGACCCCGCCGCCGACGTCGAGGCGGCCGTGCAGTACGGTCGCGACCTGCTGGGGGCCGCCCCGCTGGACGTGATCCCGCTGAGCGAGCCGGCGACGGGAACGCAGGGCCTGGCCTACGTGCTGCCCTTCGCTCCCCCGCCCGGCGCCCGGCAGGCGACCCGCATGTACCTCGGGCGCATGCTCCTGTCCGAGCGCGTCGACGACGTGCTGCCCGACTGGGCCTTCTTCGTGCGCGCCGTCGTCGACTCCACCGGCCTCGCGCCGACCGCGAGCCGCGAATCCCTCGTCGAGGACACGGCCCTGGAGCACGTCCGGGAGCAGCTCGGCGCCGGGATCCGCCGCTGGGTGCTCGAACTCGGGCTGCGCGAACCGCATCGTCTCGCGCAGTTCGTCGCCGTGCACGAGGTCGGACTCAAGTCCCTGGTGCGCCACGACGAGGAGCTCGCGCGCTTCATCACCCGCTGGCTCACCGTGGAGACGACGCACGGCACGCTGCGGATCGGCGAGCTCGTGGAGCGTTACCCGCACGTGCGCTACGCCCAGACCGTCGACGAGTTCCGCCAGGTGGCGGGCATCTCCCCCTCGGACGAGGTGCTCGTCAACGGCGGCTATCTCTATGACGCGGATCTGATCCGCCTGCTCCCCGACCTGTACCCGCAGGTCACGGTGGAGAAGGTCGACGTGACCGGGGAGCTCGATCGCCTCGACCCGCCGCCGCTCGACGACCGGGACATCGCGATGGCGCTGGAGTCCCGCGCCGGCGCCGTGCTCGCCGCCTCCGACTGCAGCGTCGTGGTGAGGGCGATCGATCGCCCCGAGCTCACCGGACTGTACGTGGCGGACCCCGAGGTGCTGCGGACGATCGATCGCGGACGCACCAAGGGCATCGCGAGCACGCTCTGGGGAGGGGTGCTCGACCGCATCGACCAGACGCTCACCTCCGCGCGAGACGACGACCT
Organism: Microbacterium sp. NPDC091676; assembly: GCF_044756645.1. NCBI lineage: Bacteria > Bacillati > Actinomycetota > Actinomycetes > Micrococcales > Microbacteriaceae > Microbacterium > Microbacterium sp. NPDC091676. Next base: position 397,639 of record NZ_JBIVTI010000002.1, read on the forward strand.
CACGGCCCGGCTGTGCCTGAACTGGTCCAACCGCGTCGTCCGCGCCCTCGTCCGTGTCGAGGACGACGCCGTGTTCGCGCGTACGGTCCAACTCCTCTACATCCAGGCGCTCCTCGCAGGACACCACCCCCTCTCCGACGCCGACCGGGCGCTCATGACCAGCGCCCTCTCCGACCTCGTCTCGCTCTCCGCCGGCATCGAGGGGGACACGCTCCCCTTCGACGCGCGCTGACACCCCCGACTACCCGAAAGGGCCCTCCATGGCACGTCCGAAGAAGCGCTTCCAGCAGCTCATCGAGGAGATCGACCGCACCCCGTGGGGCCCGGCGGAGCAGGCACTCGTGGCGGAGGCGGTGGCGCTGGCCGTCGAGATCGGCGACGAACGGCTGGAGTACGAGGCCCGGATGCGGCAGACCGCGTCGGCGAACATGGTCGGGGCCACCGACGTCATGCTCAACTCCTTCGCCTGGTGCCTCGCGCACCACGACGCCGACCCGCAGCGGTTCCCCGCCGACCTCGACAACGGCGGCGCCGACCTCATGTGGCAGTTCAAGTGGATGGCGTCGTCCCTGCGCTCCTCCCCCGCCTTCTCGCAGGAGCAGATCGCCGCGGTGCTCGATGACATGGAGGCGCACTACCGCGCCGCAGGTCTCGGCCTCAGCGGCGTGCTGACCGCGCGTTTCGAGGACGCCTGGGACGCGGGCCGGTTCGACGCCGCCGAAGCCCTGCGCGTGCAGCTCGAGGCCACGCCGCGCGACGAGCACAGCCACTGCGACGCGTGCAGCCGCAGCCAGTTCGCAGGATTCTTCGCGGAGACCGATCGCGACGCCGAGGCCATCCGCCTCGTCGAGGAGATGATCGAAGGCGGCTTCTCCTGCGGCGAGGAGCCGGAGCATGCGCTCTCCCGCGTCCTCCTCCCGTACCTCCGCGCCGGCCGCACGGAGGAGGCGAAGACCGCGCACCTGCGCAGCTACCGCCTGGCGAAGGACAACCCCGACAACCTGCGCATCGTGGCCAACAACATCGTGTTCGCCGCGATCACCGGCAACGAGGCGCGGGCACTGGCCCTGATCGAGAAGCACATCGCGTGGCTCGCCCACGACGGCCTCAACGTCGACGCGCACTTCGCCGCCCTCACCGCGTTCGCCGTCGCCCTCGACCGCGTCACCGCCGCCGGTCACGGCGACACCCCGGTCCGCGGTGCCGACGCCCCCGCGCTCGTGTCGCTGCTCGGTGCGCACGACGGCCCGTGGAGCGCGGCCGACCTGGCAGCGACCGCCTGGTCGACGGCGGAGCGCATCGGCGCGGACTTCGACGAGCGGGACGGCACCGACGGCCACGCCCGCAGCCTCGCCCGGATGCGTGCTCTCGCCGACGAGAGCTACGACGTCCCGATCCGCTCCGACGCGTTCGTCGCTCCGGCTCCGGCCACCGCTCCGGCGGATCCGCAGGCCTGGTACGAGCGGGCGATGCAGCTCGCGCAGTTCGGCGCCGAGCAGGAGACCCTCGCGGCCCTCCCGCACGCCCTGGAGACCGACGACGACACCCAGCGCGCGCAGCTCCTGTCGATGCACCTCGGCATCCTCGTCGCGCTCGACCGCGTGGAAGAGGCCGAGCGCCTGCTTCCCGACCGGATCGCCGCGCTGCGGGCCGCCGGGAACGACGCGCAGGCCGACCTCGAGGAGCGTCTGGGCCTGGCGACGTTCGGCCTGCACACCGACGAGACCATGGCGGCGCTCGAAGAGGAACTGGCCGAGGCCGACCGTCTTCCCGCGTGGTCGCGCGGCGACCTGGCGATCAGCCGCGCATCGCTGCACCTCCGGGCGGAGGAGCCGGATGCGGCGCTCGACCTCGCCGAACTCGCCGCCCGCTCGTTCGCGGAGGCCGAGGACACCCGGCTGTCCAACACCACGACCCTCGTGGCGATCGGCGCGGTGCTGAGCAAGGGCGACCTCGACGCCGGCCGCACGCTCCTCGACCGGTTCCTCGCCCAGGACGACCTCTCCGCCGGCCATCGGGCCCACGCGCTGCAGACCCGGGCCCGCGTGCGCGGCGGCACGGGTGCGTACCAGGACGGGGCCGTCGACGCCGACGAGGTGTGCCGCCTGCTCGCCGAACTCGGCGCCACCCGTGCTCTCGCCGACGCGCACGTGCTCGCGGGGGCGCTCTGGGAGGACGCCGAGCAGCCCGAGAAGGCCGTCACGCGCTACCGTCTGGCCGCCCGGCTCCAGGACGAGAGCGATCGCACCGGTGTGGACTTCCGGCTGGCCAGGGCGATGCTCCGCGCGGGAGACGCGGAAGAGGCCGCGGAGCTCTTCGGCGACGTGCTCCAGCGCGAGGAGGTCGCCGAGACCCCCGCCGGCTCCCGCGCCATGACCGCCTCCCTCCTGGCGCGGTCGCTCGCCGAGTCCGGAGAGTACGGACAGGCGGTCGGAGCGCACGGCTACGCGGCCGAGCTGTTCGGGCAGGCGGAGGCGCACGCCGACCAGGCCATGGCCATGACGGAGCAGGCGAAGATCCTCGCCCGGTTCGAGGAGCACGACGACGCCGTCCGGCTGCTGGAGGGCGCTGCGGACATCGTGCGTCGCGCTCCGGAGGCCGTCGGCGCGCTGTCCGAGGTGCTGCACAGTCTCGGGCAGGCCTACGCCGGCCGCCGCGACGAGCGCGCGTTCCCCCTCTTCGACGAAGTCGCCGCCCTGGCCCAGCAGCACGAAGCCGACTGGCTGCTCGCCGATGTGACCGACTCCCGCGGCCGGGCGCTGGCCGAGCTGGGCCGGATCGATGAAGCCGTCGCCGCCGCCCTCACCGCGGCGGACGGCTTCGCCGCGCTGGGCGATCAGGGGGCGGCCGGCAGCTCGGAGCTGTTCGCGGGGCGCGTCCTCGCGGGGAACGACCGTCCGGCCGACGCCGTGCCCGTGTACCGGAGCGCCCTGGACCATGCCGAGAGCTTCCCGCCGCTGCGTCAGGTGACGGCGCTGGAACTCGGCGATGTGCTGGAGGCGCTGGGGCGGCACGCCGAGGCCACCGAGGTCAGGGCTCTCGTCGAGAGCTGAGGCGACACCGGCCCGGGATCCGCAGAGGGTCCCGGGCCGGCGTCACGTGGCGGAGGGCCGCGTCAGAAGAGCTGACGCCAGTTCGCCCGTGCGAGGTCGAGCAGCTCGTCTCCGCGACCCGACATGACCGTGCGGATCGCGTAGAGCGCGAAGCCCTTGACCTGCGCGGCCTCGATCGCGGGCGGCATGGACAGCTCCTGCCGCTCGGTCACGACGTCGAGCAGCGCGGGACCGTCGTGCGCGAGGACCTCGCGGACGGCCTCCGGCAGATCCTCGCTGCGCTCCACCCGACGCGCGAAGATCCCCATGGCCTCGGCGATCGCGGCGAAGCTGGGGTTGTCGAGCCCCGTGCCGTAGGTGACGAAGCCGGCGGCCTTCATCTCCAGCTCCACGAAGTTCAGCGATGAGTTGTTCACCACGATCGTCTTGACCGGGAGTCCGTTCTGGGTGAGCGTGAGCAGCTCGCCGAGCATCATCGCGAGGCCGCCGTCGCCGGCGAGCGCCACGACCTGACGATCCGGATGCGCGACCTGCGCGCCGATGCCGTGCATCAGGGCGTTCGCCATCGAGCCGTGCGTGAACGATCCGATCAGCCGGCGCCCCTCGGTCATGGACAGGTACCGCGCGGCCCAGACGGTCGGCGAGCCCACGTCGGCGGTGAAGATCGCGTCGTCGGCGGCGTACTCGTCCAGCAGGCGTGCCAGGTACTGCGGGTGGATGGGGCGCGCGCCCTTCGCCGGCACCGCGAGCTCGTCGAGCTTCTTCCGCGTCTTCCGGTAGTGGGCCACGGCGTCGTCGAGGTGGCCGCGGTCGTCCTTCCGGGCGATGCGGGGCAGCAGGGCTTCGGCGGTCGCCTTCACGTCACCGACGAGGCCGAGGTCGAGCGGGTGGCGCTTGCCGAGCTGGGACCCGCGGATGTCGACCTGGATGGTGGTCGCGTGATCCGGGTAGAACTGCTCGTACGGGAAGTCGCTGCCGAGGACGAGGAGCGTGTCGGCGGCCTCCATGGCCCGGTATCCCGACGCGAAGCCGAGCAGCCCGGTCATCCCGACGTCGAACGGGTTGTCGTATTCGATGAACTCCTTGCCGCGCAGCGCGTGGACGATGGGGGCTCCGAGCGCGTCGGCGAGCGCGATCACCTCGTCGTGCGCGCCCTCCACGCCGGCCCCGGCCAGGATGGTGACCTTCTTGGCGGCGTTCAGCATCGTCGCGGCCTTCTCCAGTTCCGGGCCACTGGGCTGGATCAGGGGGCGGGTGCGCTCGATCACCACGGCGCGGTCGTGCGCGATCTCGGACAGCGCCACGTCACCGGGGATCACGAGGACGGCGACGCCGCGCTGCTCGATGGCCGCGCGCATCGCGATCTCCATCAGCCGCGGCATCTGCGACGGGTCAGCGACGTACTCGACGTACACGCTGCACTCGCGGAACAGCTCCTGCGGGTGGGTCTCCTGGAAGTACCCGGTGCCGATCTCGACGGTCGGGATGTGCGCGGCGATGGCGAGCACCGGCACCCGGGAGCGCTGCGCGTCGTACAGGCCGTTGATGAGGTGCAGGTTGCCGGGGCCGCACGAGCCCGCCACGACGGCCAGGTCGCCGGTGGTGCCGGCGTCGGCCGCGGCGGCGAAGGCCGCGGACTCCTCGTGGCGCACGTGCACCCACCGGATCCGGCCGTCCTTGCGGAGGGCGTCCGTGAGTCCGTTCAGGGAGTCGCCCGGGATGCCGTAGACCCGGTCGACTCCGTTGGCGTTCAGAGTCTTGACGATGTTCTCAGCGACGTTGGCCATACCCCGACCCTACGCCCGCCCCGGCCTCCCCGGGCCGGGCTCAGTACTCCTGCGGGCCGTCCCGGTCGGGCTCGGGATCGCGTCGGAACGCGCGGCCGGACACCGATGCCGGGGCGATGCGCACGTACACGCGCTTGTCGGTCGGGATCCACGGGCGCAGACCCGCCGCCTCCGCCCGCTCGATGTCGGCGTCGGTCTCCAGAGCCTCCGCACGCCCGCGCACGATGACGCTCCAGGCGGCGGTGTCCGTGTGGTCGTCGACCTCGAAGAGCACGTCGGCGTTGACCGTCAGCTCGAACAGCTTGCTCCCGGGCGCCGTGCGGAACAGGAGTCGTTCGCCGTCGACGGCGTAGTTCACGGGGAAGATGTCGATGGTCTCGCCGACCCTCGTGACGAGCCGCCCGAGCTCCTGGCTGCGCAGGTGCTCCCAGCTCTGCTCCGCGGTGAGGGACTGGACCGGATCCGTGTGCGCACTCATGCCGCCATTGTGCCTCGTCCGTCCTCGACGCGCACCCCGTCGACCCGGCCCCTCTCGTGCGAGCAGCCCCCTTGCGTGCGTACGCAAGGGGGCCGCTCGGCCGCAAGGGGGTGGGTCGACGGTCAGCCGATGCGGATCAGCTTCTTGTTGACGAACTCGTCGGCGGCCAGGTGGCCGAGCTCGCGGGCCGTGCCGCTGCGCTTGATGCCGCCGAACGGGAGCTCGGGGCTGTCGGCGAGCACGAGGTTCACGTAGACCATGCCGGCCTCGATCCGGTCGGCCACCCGCTCCGCCTGCGCCTCGTCCGTCGTGAAGACGTAGGAGCCGAGACCGAACGTGGTGTCATTGGCCAGCGCGACCGCCGCATCCTCGTCCGCGACGCGGTACACGACCGCCGCGGGGCCGAACAGCTCCTCGCGGTAGACGTCCATCTCCGGCGTCACGTCGGCGAGCACGGTCGGTGCGAAGAACGCCCCGTCCCGCGTGCCGCCCGTGAGCAGGGTCGCGCCCTGGGCCACGGCGGTGTCGATCTGCTTCTGCAGGTTCTCCGCCGCCGCCTCCGACGAGACCGGACCGAGGACCGTGTCGTCGAGCGTGGGATCGGTCGCCTCGACGGCCGCCATCGCCGCCGTGAACTTCTCCACGAACGCGTCGTAGAGGTCGTCGACGATGATGAAGCGCTTGGCGCCGTTGCAGGCCTGACCGTTGTTGTCGAGCCGCGCATCCACACCCGCCTGCACGGTGGCGTCGAGGTCGTCGGTGGAGAGCACGAGGAACGGGTCGGACCCGCCGAGCTCCAGCGCGACCTTCTTGAGGTTGCGCCCCGCGACCTCGGCGACCGCGGCGCCGGCGCGCTCGGACCCGGTCAACGACACGCCCTGCACCCGCCAGTCCGCGATCATCGCCGCGATCTGGTCGTTCGTGGCGAGCACGTTCTGGTACGCGCCCTTCGGGAAGCCGGCGTCGTGGTAGATCGCCTCGATCGCGCTCGACGACTCCGGGCACTGCGGCGCGGGCTTCAGGAGGATCGTGTTGCCGACGATCAGGTTCGGCGCGGCGAAGCGCACGATCTGGTACGCCGGGAAGTTCCACGGCATGATGCCCACGAGCGGCCCCAGCGAGGAACGGCGGATGATCGCCGATCCCTCCCCGAGGATCTTGATGGGCTGGTCGGCCATGATGTCCTCGGCCTGGTCCGCGTAGTACTCGGCGATGTCGGCGGCGAAGTCGACCTCGCCGAGCGCGGCCTCCCGCGGCTTGCCCATCTCGCGCACGAAGATGTCGGCCAGCTCCTCGCGGCGCTCCCGGTGCAGCTCGGCCGCACGGCGCAGCAGCGCGGCACGGTCGGCGACCGTCGTGGAGCGCGACCACTCGCGGTGCGCCTCGTCGGCGGCTGCGACGGCCTCCTCGATCCGGGCGTCGGTGAACGTGTCGTACGACGCCAGGGTCTCGCCGGTGGCGGGGTTGACGACGGCGTAGTCGGTCATGTCTCTCCTCCTCTTGCCGTGCCGGTCAGGAGACCGGGATCAGCGTGTACTTGGTGGACAGGTACTCGTGGATGCCCTCGAAGCCGCCCTCGCGGCCGACGCCGGACTGCTTGACGCCACCGAAGGGAGCCGCCGCGTTCGAGACGACACCCACGTTCAGCCCCATCATGCCGGTCTCCAGCGCGTCGATCATGCGCTGACCGCGCTGCAGGTTCTCGGTGAAGACGTATGAGACGAGGCCGTACTCGGTGTCGTTCGCGAGGCGCACGGCCTCATCCTCGGTCTCGAAGGTCGCGATCGCGAGCACCGGGCCGAAGATCTCCTCGCGGAGGATCGCGGAACCGGGGACGACGTCGGTGAGGACCGTGGGCTCGTAGAACGTGCCGGTGCCCTCGAGCGCCTTGCCGCCCGCGAGCAGGGTCGCGCCGCGCTCGACGGCGTCGTCCACGAGCTCGCCGGCCTTGGCCACAGCGTCCTCGTCGATGAGCGGGCCGATCGCCACGCCCTCCTCCGTGCCGCGGCCGATCTTCATGCCGTTGACACGCTCGGTGACGCGCTTGGCGAACTCGCCCGCGACGTCCTTGTGCACGATGAAGCGGTTCGCCGCCGTGCAGGCCTGACCGATGTTGCGGAACTTCGCGGCCAGCGCGCCCTCCACGGCCTTGTCCAGGTCGGCGTCGTCGAACACGACGAACGGGGCGTTGCCGCCGAGCTCCATCGACACCCGCAGCACGCCCTCAGCCGCCTGGGCGATGAGCTTGCGACCGACCTCGGTGGACCCGGTGAAGGACAGCTTGCGCAGGCGCGGGTCGGCGATGATCGGCGCGGACAGGGCGCTCGACTTCGAGGTCTGCACGACGTTGACGACGCCCTTCGGCAGACCGGCCTCCTCGAGCAGCGTCGTGAAGAAGATGGTCGTGAGCGGCGTGAGTGCCGGGGGCTTGATCACCACGGTGCAGCCGGCGGCGAGGGCCGGGGCGATCTTGCGCGTGGCCATCGCGAACGGGAAGTTCCACGGCGTGACGAAGAACGACGGTCCCACCGGGCGCTGCGACACGATCATGTGACCGGTGCCCTCGGGGTTGAGGCCGTAGCGGCCGCTGATGCGCACGGCCTCCTCGCTGAACCAGCGGAGGAACTCGCCGCCGTAGGCGACCTCGCCACGGGCCTCGGCGAGGGGCTTGCCCATCTCGAGCGTCATCAGCAGCGCGAGGTCCTCCTTGCGCTCCTGCACGAGGTCGAACGCCCGGCGGAGGATCTCGCCGCGCACGCGCGGCGCCGTCGCTGCCCACTCGTCCTGCGCGGCGACCGCGGCGTCGAGCGCCCGGATGCCGTCCGCGGGGGTGGCGTCGGCGATCGTGCGGATCACCTGGTTGGTCGAGGGGTCCTTGACGTCGAAGGTCGCGCCGGTCTCCCCCTCGATCCACTCCCCGCCGATGAAGAGGCCGGTGGGGATGCTGTCGAGCAGCGCCTGCTCGTTCTGAGTGCTCATGGATTCTCTCTCTTTCAGACGGACGTGGGACGACGGCGGCGGCTGGGCGGAGCGTCCATACCCAGCGTCTCACCGCGGAAGAAGGCGGGGCGGCGGATGGCGTTCCAGATCATCACGGCGACGCCGACGACGATGATGAGGATGCCGAGGATGAAGACGATGCCGATGCCGCCGATCTCCGACCCGGAGCCGTAGGCCGGATCCATGGAGTCGATCAGCGTGGTGAAGAACAGGATCGCCAGGATGATGCCGCCCACCAGCGGGAACAGGAAGGTGAAGAAGACGTTGCGCGCCGAGTCGAACCACTGCTTGCGGAAGTACCAGACGCAGGCGAACGCCGTGATCCCGTAGTAGAAGCAGATCATCATGCCGAGCGTGAGGATCGTGTCCCACAGCGTGTCCTCGCTGACCACGCGCATCACGGCGTAGAACGCGGAGGCCACGATGGCCGACACGATGGTGGCGTAGCCCGGGGTGAAGAACCGGGGGCTCACCTTCGCGAACGACTTCGGCAGCGCGCCGTAGTGGCCCATCGCGAGCAGGGTACGGGCCGGACCGACGAACGTCGACTGCAGCGACGACGCGGAGCTCGTGAGCACCGCGAGGGAGACGAGGAACGCGAGCGGCCCGAGGATCGGCCCGGAGAGGTGGAAGAACACGTTCTCCTGGATGTCGCCGTTGCCGAGGCCGAGCTCCCCCGTGCCGACGCCCGCGAACATGATCATCGCGACGGCGAGGAGCAGGTAGAGCGAGACGATCGTGAGCACGGTGACGGTGGCCGCGCGCCCCGGGGTCTTCTCCGGGTCCTTCGTCTCCTCGTTCATCGTGAGGGTGACGTCCCAGCCCCAGAAGATGAAGATCGACAGCGACAGACCGGCGGCGACGGCGCTGAACGACGAGATCGCGAACGGGTTGAACCAGTTGAGGTCGAACGGCTGGTAGTCGAAGCCGTTGCCGCCCACGGCCTGCACGATCGCGGCGACCGCGAAGAACACGAGCACGAGGATCTGGAATCCGACCAGCCAGTACTGCAGCTTCTGCGTGGTCTGCATATCGCGGTACGACACCCACGTCGCGCCGAGCATGAAGAGCAGGCAGACGCCGATGTTGATCCAGGTGACGCCGGCGAGATCGGCGATCTCCGCGTTGCCCGTGATCTGCGACAGCAGCAGGAACAGGAAGTCGACCGCGACCCCGGCGAGGTTGGACAGCACGAGGATCGTGGCGACCACGAGGCCCCAGCCCGCCATCCAGCCCACCCACGGCCCGAACGCCCTGGCGGCCCAGGTGAACGAGGTGCCGGAGTCGGGCATGCGGTTGTTGAGCTCGCGGTAGCCGAAGGCCACGAGGAGCATCGGGATGAAGCCGACGAGGATGATCGCCGGGATCTGCGCGCCGACCTCGGACGCGGTGGGGCCGACGGCGGCCGTGAAGGTGTAGGCGGGGGCGATGCACGAGATGCCGATCACGACGGCGCCGATCAGGCCGACGGTGCCGGCGCTCAGGCCCTTCGTCGAGATTCCGGTCGTGACGCCGGATGCGGGCTCCGTCGCCCGATTGGTGCTGCTCATCAGCGGTCTCCTGCTTCATCGCGGGTACGCGGGACGACGATCATGGGGACGGGCAGCTCGTGCAGCATCTTCGCCGCCGTGGAGCCCAGGAAGAGTCGGCGCGGCTGCGCCAGCCGGCTGGAGCCGACGAGCACGACCTCACCGGGGAGCCAGGAGAGCCCGGCGACGGCGTCCTCCACCGTCTCGCCGGGGGCCTCCTCGACGACGGCGCCGAGACCGTCCGGCAGCCGCTCGGCGGCCACGGCCAGCACCTTGTGCGCGTGCTCGCTGCCGGCGAGGCGGATCGCGCCGGTGTCGAGCCCCGGCGGCACGTCGAACGGCACGAGGGAGACCAGTCGGAGGCTCACCTCGGCGGCGCCGGCGAGGGCGACGGCCTGGTCGAGCACGCCCTCCGCGCCGGGACGGGTGCCGACGGCGACGGTGACGCGCGGGAGCACGTGGTCGTCCTGCTGCGCGAGACCGGCCGGCGCGAGAGCCACCGGGATCGGCGAGGAGTGCAGCAGCTCCGATGCGACGCTGCCCAGGCGGTGCCGGCCGAAGAGACCTCCCCCGGCGGTGCCGATCACGATGACGCTGGCGTCGAACTCCTCACCGGCGGCGATGAGTCCCTCGGCGAACGACTCCGAGAAGCGCACGTGGCCGCTGCGCACGAGCTCCTGCGGCAGACGCACGACCGCGTCCTGCAGCCAGCTCCGCGCCTGCTTCCGGATGACGTCCTCGTAGGCGCGCTCCGGCGGCACGGCGGCGCTCCGGGTGCCCTCGGTCGGCAGCACGATCACGAGGTGCAGGGTCGCGCCGATGCTGCGCGCCAGTCGCGCGCCCAGCGCCGCCGCGTCCGCCCCCGCATCCGTCGCCGTGTAGCCGACGACGACCGAGCCGGTCATCAGCCGATGCTCTCGGGAGCGCCGGTCTCGCGACGGGCGTCGACGATGTTCGCCGCGACGAGATGGCCCATGCGGATCGCCCCGTCGACGTGCTGGTAACCCGCTCCGGCCATGTCGCTGCAGGCGAAGTGGATCGGTCCGACCGGCGTGCGCAGGTCGGCGCCGTAGCGGTGCAGTCCGCCAAGGTCGAAGCTCGCGGCGTACGCGCCGCGGGTCCACTCCTCGCTGCCCCAGTCGCTCTCGTAGTAGACGACGGGGTTCTTCGCCTCGGGACCGTAGTAGTGCGAGAGCGACTCGAGGATGCGCTCCTTGCGCTCCTCGGCCGACAGCTCGAACACGCCGTCGGCGTTCGCGTCGGACACGAAGCCGACCAGGGTGCCGCGCTCGTCGCCGTGGTTGGTGTTGTCGTACGCCTCGTGCGAGAGCTCGTACGGGCTGAAGGCCGTGCCGCTCAGGCCCTGCTCGCGCCAGAACGGGCGGTCGTAGACCGCATGAACCTTGATGACGAAGCCCATCGACAGGTGCTGGTGCAGCTGGTGCTGGCGACGCGGCAACGGCGGGACGAAGGAGATGCGGTTGTAGAGGATGGGGGCGTGCGCGAGGATCGCGTACCGCGCCCGGACCGTGAGGTCGTCGGTGGTCGCTACGACCCCGTCATCCGACCACTCCAGGCTGCGGACGGGCTGGTTCAGCAGCACGTCGTCTCCCAGGCGCTCGGCGAGGCGCAGCGGCACCTGCTGCAGACCGCCCACGACGCGCTTGTCGAGGATGAAGTCGGCGTCGACGAGGTTCGAGTACGAGCCGGCGGACGCCGCCATGAGCAGCGACTGCAGCAGCGAGAACGCGTGAGTCGGCTTGGTCAGCATCGCCGAGCCGGTCGCGAAGGCGAGGTTGCGCACGGCCTCGTCGTCGTCGGTCTGCGCGCGCAGCCAGGCGTCCCAGGAGATCGAGTCCCACTCCGCCGCGTTCGGGTGCTCCCACGGCCGGTCCGGGTCGATCTCGGCGACGAGGGCGTCGAGGATGCCGGTGATGCGGGCGATCACGGCCTCGGTCTCCGCCGACACGGGGAACATCTCGCCCGTGAAGCGGTGGGCCTGGCCATCCGGGCCCACGTAGACGCTGTCGCCCTCGCGGTACCGGCTGTAGGTCTCAAGGCCCAGCTCCTCGATCGTGTCCTTGAGCGCGTCCTGGTCGGGCGAGACCCACTGGCCGCCGATCTCCAGCATCGCACCGTCGATCACGTCGGTCCACAGCCGGCCGCCCACGCGGTCGCGGGCCTCCAGCACGGCGACCGACAGTCCGGCCTTCCGCAGGTCGTTGGCCGCCGTGAGCCCTGCGGCTCCGGCGCCCACGATCAGCACGTCGCGCGTGATCTCAGCCATCTGCAACTCCTTCGTCGTCGGGGGATGCGGGGGAAAGAAGTACCGGTCGCGTCCCGAAATCCCCCGATCCGGGGACGCGACCGGACAGATGTCAGGCGCCGGCGAGCGCCTCGGCCACGACGTCGAGGCCCTCGTTCAGCAGCTCGTCGCCGATGGACAGCGGCGGCAGGAAGCGGATGACGTTGCCGTACGTGCCGCAGGTGAGGACGATGACGCCCTGCGCGATGCACGCCTTGGCCACAGCAGCCGTAAGCGCGGCGTCCGGAGCGTTGGTCTCCGGGTCGACGAACTCGGCGGCGACCATCGCGCCGTGACCACGGACGTCGCCGATGCGGGCGTCCTCGGCCTGGAGGGCGGTGAGCCGTCCGATGAGGATCTCGCCGATCTCGCGGGCACGCTCGATGACGCCGTCGTTCTCGAACACGTCGATCGCCGCCAGCGCCGCGGCACAGGCGATCGGGTTGCCGCCGTAGGTGCCTCCGAGACCGCCGGAGTGCGAGGCGTCCATGATCTCGGCGCGGCCGGTCACGGCCGCGAGCGGGAGCCCGCCCGCGATGCCCTTGGCGGTGGTGATGAGGTCGGGCTCGATGCCGAAGATCTCGCTGGCGAACATGTGGCCGGTGCGGGCGAAGCCGGTCTGCACCTCGTCGGCGATGAAGACGACGCCGTTCGCGCGGCACCAGTCGACGATCGCGGGGAGGAAGCCGTCTGCGGGGACGATGAAGCCGCCCTCGCCCTGGATGGGCTCGATGATGACGGCCGCGAGGTTGTCGGCACCGATCTGCTTCTCGAGCTGCAGGATGACGCGCGCCGCGGCCTCCGTGCCCTCGAGCCCGTCCCGGAACGGGTACGACATCGGCGCGCGGTAGACCTCGGGGGCGAACGGACCGAAGCCGCTCTTGTACGGCATCGACTTCGCGGTCAGCGCCATGGTGAGGTTCGTGCGGCCGTGGTAGCCGTGGTCGAACGCGACGACGGCCTGACGACCGGTGTGCTTGCGGGCGATCTTGATCGCGTTCTCGACGGCCTCCGCGCCGGAGTTGAACAGGGCGCTCTTCTTGGCGAAGTCGCCGGGGGTGACGCGGTTGAGCGCCTCGGCGACGCCGACGTACGACTCGTACGGCGAGATCATGAAGCAGGTGTGCGTGAACTGCGCGGCCTGCGCGGCGACGGCGGCGGCGACCTTCGGGTGCGCGTTGCCGACGGTGGTGACGGCGATGCCGGAGCCGAGGTCGATGAGCGAGTTGCCGTCGGCGTCGACGACCACCCCTCCCCCGGCCGCGACGGCAGCGACGGGCACGGTGTGGCCCACACCGGCGGCGACCGCGTCCGCCTTGCGGGCGAGGACCTCGGCCGACCGCGGGCCGGGGAGTTCCGTGACGAGGCGACGCTCCTGCGGGAGGTCGGGGCCGCCGAGGGGGACTGCGGGTGCTGCGGTGTCGAGGAGAGCCATGCCGCGAGCGTACGGCGACGGCGAAGACGGCCGCATTCGCCCGCTTGTACAATCGGAGAATTGATTTCGCCGTCCCGTACAACCGGAGATCGCATGCCTCCTACCGAGCCCTCCACGCTGTCCGCCCTGCTGCGGCGTCGGGATCTCGACCTGCGTCTCGTCTCCGCCGTCGCCGACCTGCCGGACGGCGCCCTCGACCGGCCGCTGCGCTGGGTGCACAGCTCGGATCTCGCGGACCCGACCCCGTTCCTCGCGGAGGACCTCGTCCTGCTCACGACCGGCACCCAGTTCGACGATGCGGACGACATCGCCCCCTACGTCGTGCGTCTCGCCGAGCGCGGCGTGCTGGGCCTCGGGTTCGGCACGGACGTGCACCGCTCCGGCACCCCGGAGGAGCTGATCGCGGCGTGCGCCGCACAGGGCATCCCTCTGTTCGAGGTGCCGTACCGCACGCCGTTCATCGCCGTGGCCCGCGCGCACTCCGAGGCGATCGCGGCGCAGGCGTACGCCCGACGCACCTGGGCGCTGGACACGCAGCGCGCCCTCGCCCTCGCCGCGCTCCGGCCGCGCGGGCTCGAGGCGATCATCACCGAGCTCGGCCGTCGGCTCGACGCGTGGGCCGGGATGTTCGACGCGACGGGCGACCTCCTCGTCACCCACCCCCGGGACGCCCTCTCCGCAGGCGTCCGGGAGGAGCTCGGGACGCGGGTCCAGGAGATCCTCGACCGCGGACTCGAGGCGGGGCAGTCCCTCACCCTCGATACGCACACTTTCATGCTCTTCACCGTGGGACGCGGCGGGCACCTGCGGGGCGTCCTCGCCGTGGAGGCGGACGCCCTCGACCAGGAGGCCAGGGCCGTCGTCACCTCGGTCATCGCGATGGCGGGGCTCGCGCGGGAGCAGAGCGAGCAGCTCGCCCGCGGCCGACGCCGGCTGCACACGCAGCTGCTGCGCTCGCTCCTGGGCGACGACCCCGGCCTCGCCCGCCGGGTGCTCGGCAGCCTTCCGCCCGCCCCCGTGGTGGTCGCCGTGACAGGAGACGCCCCGGCGGAACCGCTCCTCGACTGGTGGGAGCGCCGACGCCTCGAGCACGGGACCCCGGCCTTCCTCGCGGACTCCGAGGACGGGGTGGTCATCTGCGTCTCCGCGACCGACGAGTCGCTCCTCGACGACGTGGCCGCCCGCTTCAGCGCCCGGGTCGGCATCTCCGCGCCGGAGGGGTACGACGCCTTCTCCCGAGCCCACGCGCAGGCCCTCGTCGCCCTCCGGCAGCCGGGCACGAGCGGTGCCGTCCGCTACGCCGACACGGTCGGATCCAGCCTGCTCACGGCCCTGGCGACGGATGAGGCCCGGCTCGTCGCGGAGTCGCGGCTCGCCCCGCTCCGGGAGCACGACGCCGCCCACGGCACCGCGCTCGAACACGCGCTGCGCACCTGGCTCGACCACGACGCGCGCGCCGAGCAGGCCGCGGCCGCCCTGGGCATCCACCGGCACACCCTCCGCTCCCGGGTCTCCCACGCCGGAGCCCTCCTCGGGGCCGACCTGACGACCTTCCCCGCCCGGGCCGAGGTGTGGGCCCTCCTGCAGACCGCGCGCGACTGACCCGGCCCCAGAACCCGCGTCGACGGCGCTCAGCCGGCGAGGAGCCGGCGGGACGCCGCGATGTCGGCGGCGGTCCGGGCGACGAGCTCCTCGACCGCGTCGAAGCGCAGCGTCGGCCGGAGCAGCGCCACGAGCTCGACCGACAGCCGCTGTCCGTAGAGGTCGCGGTCGACGTCGTGCAGGTGCACCTCGAGACGCCGCGCCCGGTCGCCGCAGAACGTGGGATTGACGCCGACGCTCGCGGTCGCCTCCCACCGCCGGTCGTCGCCGGGCAGCCGCGCCCAGGCCGCATAGATGCCGTCGTCGGGCAGCAGCCGCTCGGGCAGGGCGAGGTTCGCGGTCGGGAAGCCGAGCAGCCGCCCACGGCCGTCGCCGGGGACGACCAGGCCGGAGAGCACCGGGAGCGCCGGTCCGCTCACACGTCTCCGGTGGGCGAGATCGCGCGGTAGCGGCTCTGATGGAACACGAGCGGCTCGACGCCGTCGAAGAGCGTCACGTCCTGGATCTCGTAGAGCGCGATCTCGTGGTCGCCGCCGTCGAACGTGCTGTGCAGACGGCAGGTGAGCCAGAGCGCGGCGTCGTCGATCAACACGGCCCCACCCTCCGAGCGATGCCAGCCGTGGCCGCCGAACCGGTCCCCTTCGCGTGCGGACAGCGAGCGGCTGAGCGGCTCGTGGTGCGCGGCGAGGACGCTCATCCCCAGTTCGGGGACGGCGCGCAGCACGGGCCACGTCTTCGAGGTGCGGGCGGCGCTGACGGCGACGAGCGCGGGCTCCAGCGAGATCGAGGTGAAGGAGTTGACCGCCATGCCGACGGCGCGGTCCTCGACGTGGGCGGCCAGCGCGACCACACCGGTCGGGTAGACGGAGAAGGCGCGACGGAGAGCGCGGTCCCGCGGCAGGGCGTCGGTCACGG
The DNA here is from genome assembly GCF_044756645.1 of Microbacterium sp. NPDC091676. NCBI lineage: Bacteria > Bacillati > Actinomycetota > Actinomycetes > Micrococcales > Microbacteriaceae > Microbacterium > Microbacterium sp. NPDC091676. The sequence continues at coordinate 413,743 of NZ_JBIVTI010000002.1, forward strand.
CAGTGGTCATCACGAGGTCCTTTCGTTAGTCAACTTTGACTAGTTTGAATCATATGCATTTTTGACCATGCAAACAACAGGTTTCGCGACACCGAGCCGTTAGCATGAAGCGCATGTCGACCACCCGCCTCGTCGTCCTCGGCGCCGTCAAGCAGTTCCAGCCCGTGCACGGCTACTTCCTCCGCCGCGAGCTCATGACCTGGCACGTCGACGAATGGGCGCACATCCAGCCCGGCTCGATCTACAACGCCCTCCGCGCACTCGAGGTCGACGGGTACGTGGCGGAGAGCGGCACCGAGACCGAGGGCAAGCGCCCGGCGCGCACCACCTACCGCATCACGCCGGCCGGCGAGGTGGAGCTGCAGCGCATGCTGCGCGAGAACCTGTGGAATGTCGCGGCTTTCGACACCCAGGCGATCATGACCGTGGCGTCGTTCATGTTCGTCCTCAGCCGGCAGGAGGTCATCGCCGGGCTCGAGCATCGGCTCATCAAGAGCGACGCGATCATCACGCAGAACGGCTTCGACGTGCAGGACACCCTGCGCTCGGAGACGACCCCGGAGTACGTCCGCGAGATCTTCGACCTCTCCACCGCCCGACTCACCGCCGAGAAGGAGTGGCTCCTGACGCTGCTGGAGCGGCTCCGTGCCGGGGCGTACACGTTCGCCGGTGAGGCGACGGAGACGGAACCCGCTCCCCTGCGCTGACCCGCAGGGCGCACGGCGGGACTCAGCGTCCGGCCACCAAAGCCTCCAGGGCGGCGACGGACAGCGCCGGAGTGGTCGCGCCGCGATGCCGGGCCACGATCGCCCCCGCGGCACAGGCGCGCACGAGAGCGTGCTCGATGTCGTGACCCTGGGCGAGCCCCGCGGCGAGCGCACCGCAGAAGGCGTCCCCGGCCCCCGTCGTGTCGACGGCGTCGATGCGGAAGGCCGCCACGTGCACACCGGGTCGTCCCGGCCGGTGCAGCGTCACGCCCGCGGCCCCCTCCGTGAGCACGACCGCTCCGGCACCGGCGCCGAGGAGCCGCTCGACGCCGCCGAGCTCCGCGCACTCCGTCTCGTTCACGACCAGCACGTCCACCTCCGGGAGCAGCTCGACCGCCGCCTCGTGCGCGGGGGCCGCATTGAGGATCGTGCGCGCCCCCGCGCCCCGAGCGGCCACGAGGGCGGCGGCGACCACCGCGGAGGGCACCTCGAGCTGAGCGAGCACGACGGCCGCCCCGTCGATCCCGGGCAGGGCGTCCTCCGGAGTGAGCTCGCCGTTCGCGCCGGCCGCCACGAGGATGCTGTTGTCGCCGTCGTCGAAGGCCAGCACATGCGCGACCCCGGTCGGCGCGGACGCGGAGCGGCGGAGCGCGGCGTCCACGCCCGCCTCCGTCAGCGCCGCCTCCAGCACGGCTCCCGCCTCGTCCGCTCCGACGACACCGCAGAACCGCGTCGCGGCTCCCGTGCGCGCCGCCGCGACGGCCTGGTTGAGGCCCTTGCCGCCGGGGAAGCGTCCCCCAGCCCGACCGAGCAGCGTCTCGCCGACGCGGGGTGGGCGCGAGACCTCGACCACGAGATCGAGATTCGCGCTTCCCACGACCGCGACGCCGGCGAGGGTCTCAGACACGGGCCATCGACTGCCGGAACGACGAGCCCACGTGGGACTCGGCGAGCGCGGGCGTCGGGGTGCCCATCAGGCGTTCCCGCAGCGACTCCGGCTCGGCGGCGGGGTCGGTGATCGCCCCGCGCTCCTTGAGGATCGGCAGCACGTGCTCGATGAAGTCGGCGGTCGACGCCGGCGGGATCACCGGGGCGAAGAGGAAGCCGTCGAGGTCCGCGCCGTCGGCGAGCTCCATCATCCGGTCCGCGACCTGCTCCGGCGTGCCCACGATCGGGCGGGCTCCTACCCCGTGAGCGTGCCAGTCGCCCAGGACGTCGCCGACGGTCTTGTCGGCGAAGCGGGCGACCTGCGTCTGCGAGAGTTCGGTGCTGAGCTCGGACATCGGCGTGCCCGGATCGTACGACGACAGGTCGAGCCCGGTGAACCAGGCGTAGGACGCCACGGTGACCTCGGGGTTCTGCGCGTCGGCGACCTCCGCGTAGGTGCGGCGCGCCTCCTCCTCGGTGCTGCCGACGACCGCGGCGAACGCCGACATGATCTTCACCTCGTGCGCGCCGCGGCCGTTCTTCACCGCCTCCTCGCGGATCGCCGAGGAGTGCCCACGGAGCTGCTCGACCGAGCCGCTCCCCACGAAGATCGCCTCGCCGTGCTTGCCGCCGAACTCGCGTCCGGCGGGCGACGCCCCGGCCTGGAACAGCACCGGCGTGCCCTGCGGCGAGCGCTGCGTGTTGCCGTAGCCGTGCGAGCGGAAGTAGGGCCCGTCGTGCGCGATGCGGTGCACCTTGGAGGGGTCAGCGAAGCGGCCGGCCTTGTCGCGCTCCAGGGCGCCCTCCTCCCAGGCCTCCTCCCACAGCTTGTAGACGACCTGCATGAAGTCGTCCGCCATCAGGTAGCGCTCGTCGTGCCCGACCATCGGCACACCGAAGCCCTGCACCGCGGTGTCGGCGGTGCCGGTGGTGACGACGTTCCAGCCGATCCGGCCGCCGGACAGGATGTCGAGGGTGGCCAGGCGTCGGGCGAAGGAGTAGGGAGGCTCGAGCAGGGTCGACCCGGTGGCGACGAGGCCGAGGCGGGTGGTCTCCGGGATGAGCGCGGCGAGGATGATCGCCGGGTCGAGCCGCGGCAGGTCCAGGCCCTCCACCGAGCAGATGTCCGGGCGCTCGCCGGCGACGTCGGCCCAGCCCCACGCGTCGGCGAGGAAGAGGAAGTCGAAGCCCGCGTCCTCGACCAGGCGCGCGGTGTCGCGCCAGTAGTCGAGCTTGTCGAAGAGGTAGCGCCGGTTGTCGGGGTGGCGCCAGGTCGCGGTGCCGGAATCGTTCGCCTGGGCGTTCTCGAAGAGTCCGAGCCGCAGGGTCTTCACGGGGTGCTGAGCGGTCATGGCGGATGCCTTCCTGGGAGTGGGGGATGGTGTCGTTCGGAGTTTCCGGGCACGCCGGGGGAACCCGGGGGCGCAGGGGTCGCGCCCCCGGGACCGGGGGGTCGTACGGTCAGCCCTTCGCGGTGACCTCGCCGTCGCTCCACCACAGGACGCGCCGGCGCACGACCGCGAGGAGCACGATGAGCAGCACCCCGAGCAGGCAGAGCAGGGCGATGCTCGCCCAGGTCACGGGCAGATTCGCCTGCGCGGCCGACGTGGTGACGAGGGAGCCGAGACCGGCCTGCTGTCCTGCCGCGACGAACTCGGCCACGGCCGCGCCGACGACGGCGAGGGGCAGCGCGATCCGCAGACCGGCGAACACGTAGGGCATGCTGCCGGGGAACCGCAGCTCGCGGAAGATCTCCCATCGCGAGGCGTGCAGCGTCTTGAACACGTCCATGGCCTTCTGGTCCACGTCGCGGAGACCGGCGAGCGAGTTCACGAGCATCGGGAAGAACACCACGAGGCCGGTGACGATGAACTTCGGCACCATGCCGAACCCGAAGGCGACGACGAGCGCCGGGGCGATCGCGACGATCGGCGTCACCATCACGATGATGACCAGCGGCATGACGGCGCGCTCGATGATCTGGAACTCGGCCATCACGACCGCCAGGAGGAAACCCGCCAGGATGCCGGCCGAGGCGCCGACGACGACCTCGAGCAGCGTCACGAGGAAGTTCGACCAGTACATCCCCGCGTCCTCGACGAGGCTGGCGCCGATGGCCTCCAGCGTCGGGAGGACGTACGGGTTGGTCCACGCCACGATCTGCCAGAGCAGGGCAGCGATCACGAACGTGATCAGGGTCGGCACCCAGGAACCCCAGCGGAGCCACCCGGGGATGCCGCGGCGCGGCTGCGCCTTCAGCCGGGCGGTGGCGAGGGTGGCGGTGGTGTCTCTCATCGTCAGCTCAGACATGGGCCTTCTCCGTCTGCGCGCGCAGCGCACCGCGCACGACTGCCTCCAGGTCGCGGAACTCGTCCGTCGCGTACGCCTCCTCGGTCCGCGGCCGCGGCAGGTTCACGTCGATCACCTCGGCGATGCGGCCGGGGTGGGCCGCCATGACCACGATGCGGTCGGAGAGCATGATCGCCTCCGGCACCGAGTGCGTGACGAACATCACGGCCTTGCGGTTCGACTGCCAGAAGTCCAGCAGGGCGATCCGCTGCAGGTCGCGGTTCATCTCGTCGAGGGCGGAGAACGGCTCGTCCATCAGCATGATCGCCGGGTCGAACACGAAGGCCCTGGCGATCGCGGCGCGCTGCTGCATGCCGCCGGAGAGCTGCCCCGGGTACTTCTTCAGCGCATGGCCGAGCCCGAAGGTCGACAGCAGCTCGGCCGGGTCGCGGAGGGCGCGGTCGCCGTTGGCCCCGCGGTTGATCCGCACGGGGAGCTCGACGTTCTCGCGCACCGTCTTCCACGGCAGCAGCGCCGGGGACTGCGGGACGAGGCCGATCTTCTTGTCGCGGGAGGCCGCCGTGACGCTCTCGCCGTCGATCGTGACGGTGCCGGAGTCGGCGTCGAGGAGTCCGGCGACCACCTTGAGCAGCGTGGACTTGCCGCAGCCGCTGGGCCCGATCACCGACACGAACTCGCCCATGCCGATCGTGAGACTGACGTCGTCGAGCACGGTGACCTTCGCCCCGTCGACGCCGAAGGACTTCGAGACGTTCGTGACCTCGACGCCCGCGCCCTGTGCCGCGGCCATCACTTCTCCGCCCAGATGAGGGCGTCGCCGTCGTACAGGTCGGCCACGAGGTCCGGGTCCATCATGTCGGCGATGGCGGGGAGGTCCTTGACGTCGCCGTACTCCTGCACGATCTCGTACTCGGGCTGCCACATGTCCTCGGTCTGCACGCCGGGGTTGCCGCCCGCGCTCTCGCGCACCCAGGCCGACTCGACCTCCCACGTACGGGCGAGCTGATCGCGGGGGAACGCCGCGCCCTGGCCGTTCTCCTCCGCCAGGGCCGCCAGCATGTCGATGCACTCGTCCGCCTCGTCGAGGCAGAACTGCAGGGCCTTGAGGCTCGCACGCATGAAGTCGGCGGCCACCTCGCGGTGCTCGTCGAGGAAGCGCGAGTTCACCTCCATGACGTTGTACGTGCCCTCGACGCCGAGGTCGGAGGGCAGGAACTCGCTGAACGGGAGGTCCTGTGCCTTGAGGGTCTGCGGCTGGTTGGAGGCGTAGCCGACGATCGCGTCGACCTGCTCGCGCACCACGACGGTCGGGTCGTAGTTGGTCATCTTCACCATCTCGACCTTCGAGACGTCGACCCCGGCTTCGTCGAGCATGGCCGAGGCGATGGGAGTGAGGTTGATGAAGTACCCCAGCGAGCCGCCTTCGAGGTCGGTGAGGTCGTCGAGCTTCTCGTTGCCGAAGATCGAGAACGGCGGGGTCGTGCCGTAGGTGGCGACGGCGGTGAGGTTCTTGCTGTTCGCCGCGGCGAGCATCACGTCGGAGGCGGAGCCGAGAGCGGTGAACTGCGCCTGCCCCGAGGCGACGAGCTGCTGCCCGTTCGCGCCGGAGGCGTTGATCTCCACGTCGAGGCAGAGGTCGTCGAAGTAGCCCAGCTCCTTCGCCAGGAACACGTCGAGCTGCCCGGCGCTGGCGGAGTAGCCGTAGCCGGAGATGTAGGTGATGGTGCCGGCATCCTGGTTGCGCTGGCAGGCGTCGCTGCCGCCCGCGCTCGTGGGGGCGGTATCGCCGCCGGGCGCCGGCGAGGAGCATGCTCCGAGCGTCAGCGTGGCGGCGAGAACGCACGTCAGGGTGGCAGTGGTGCGGAATCGGGTTTCCGCAGAGGAAGTAGCCATGAGGGTCCCTTCTCGGCCGTTCGTCATTGATGGCTCGATGAAAGTAACATAGTCAATCTTGACTAAGCAAGATCAAACTAAGTTCATGGGGTCGAGCGGAGCGGCCAAGCAGGCCACCAGCCGTCGTCGAGCCCGCGCAGCAGGACGGCCGCGCGCTCTCGCGCCTCCTCGGGCACCTCCGGGGCGGCGCCTGAGCTGCTCTCCCGCCGCTCGCCGTCCGCCGACCGGATCTCCGTGTACAGCCACGCACGGCGACCGACGGGGTACTTCTCCCGGAAGCCCCCGGCGGCGACCGAGAGCAGGATCCGCTCCAGCTCGTCCGCCGCGGTCTCGGCGGTCTCGTCGCAGGCGTCGCAGATGCACGACGGCACGATCGCGTGGAAGTGGGCGCCCGCCTCGATGCGGACGGAGGGAACGGCCGGCGTGATGACGACTCGCGCACCGCGCGCCGGTTCGAGCACGACGCGCTCGGGCCCGCCCTCCCCCGCCTCTCGCCGCACCTCGACCGCGTACTCGCGGCGGAGGTGCGCGACGAGCGCCTCGACCACGAGGGACAGCGGTGCGAAGCGCTCCGGGTGGGACTCCCGGGAGTACGACTCCTCCGGCGCGATGCCGTCGGGCCAGCGGCGCCCGTAGGGGATGACCTCACCGCTCTCGTCAGCGAAGGTCAGGGGCGGGAGAGCGGGCCGGACGTACGCGCGCCGCGGGACGACGACGACCGGAGGAGCGGAATCCTCCGCGGACAGCGCCCTCATCTCCTCGTCGTCGATGTCGTCCTGCTCCCACGACGCGAGCATCTGCAGGAACGCATCCCGTTGGTCGGGCTGCTGCACCATTCCCTGCACGAGACCCGTGACCGGGATCGAGAGGGTGTTGGTCCCGATCTCCGGCTCATTCGTCATCCGCCATGTCGCGGCCGGGTGCACGACCGCGATGACGTTCCCCACGAACCGCGCCGCCGCCGTGGCCAGCGTCTCGCTGTCCAGTACCTCCGGGTGACCGGCGATGACGTCCCACGTCGCCCCGAGATCGTCGGCGAGCAGCGCGGGATCGACCCCGCGGTCCCGCGCGAACTCGGCGAAGGGCTCGAAGCCGTCGACGAACCGGACCGGCCCTGGGGCATCCGCCTGCGGGGGCATCCACAGGATCGCGGCGGCACCCGCCTCGGGCATCGGGCCGAGGGGACCGGGAAAGACAGCACTGCTCATCGACCGAGCGTATCGAGCCGGATCACCGCGGCGCGTGCGCCTCCAGGAACTCGTACACGTCGGTGGTGTCCACGCCGGGGAACGCCCCCGTGGGCAGAGTCGCCAGCAACGTGCGCGGGGTCTTCACGTTGGGCCAGGAGTTCTCGCGCCACCGCTCCTCCAGCTCGGCGGGGGCTCGACGACAGCAGACCTCGACCGAGTGCTTCGAGACGCCGCGGTGCGGGGTGTCCCTGCCCACGAACCACCTCGTGTCGTCGAACCGCACGCCCACGCTGACCGAGTGCAGGCCCTCGCTCGACGCCTCCACGCGGGCGGTGCACCAGTAGGTGCCGTTGCCGGTGTCGGTGTACTGGTAGTACGGGTTGAAGCGGTCGTCCTCGTCGAACACCACCCGCGAGGTCCATCGCCGGCAGCACATCTGCCCCTCGATGGCGCCGAGCCGGTCGGTCGGGAAGTTCACGTCGTCGTTCTCGTACGCCTTGGTGATGGTGCCCGACTCGTGCACCTTGAGGAAGTGCACGGGGATGTCGAGGTGCCGCGTCGCGAGGTTCGTGAAGCGGTGCGCCGCCGTCTCGTACGACACCGAGTACGCGTCACGCAGGTCTTCGATGGAGATGGCGCGCCGCTGCTTGGCGTCCTGCAACGCGGGGACGACGTGCGCCTCCGGGATGAGCAGGGCGCCGGTGAGGTAGTTCGTCTCGACGCGTTGCCGGAGGAACTCGGCGTAGCTGCGCGGTTCGGAGTGCCCCAGGATGCGACTCGACAGCGCCTGCAGCACCGCGGTGCGGGCATCCCCCTTCGCCGGCACGCTGCTCGACAGATACAGCCGGCCGTTGGCGAGGTCGGCGACGCTGCGGGTGGTCTGCGGCAGATCGGGCGCGTAGTGCAGGGTGAAGCCGAGGTACGCCGCGATCTCGGAGGCGGTGCGCTGCGTCAGCGGTCCCCCGGGATGACCGACGGCCGCGAGGATCTCGCCCGCCTTCGCCTCGAGGTCGGCGAAGTGGTTGTCCTGTCGCCGCATCAGGTGCCGGAGCTCCACGTTGGCACGTCGCGCCTCCTCCGGGGTCGCCGCGCGCTCGTCCTTGAGGCGGTCGATCTCGCCGTGCAGGGCGAGCAGCGCCTTCAGCGCCTCCGTCGGCACGCTCTTGGCGATGCGGAACGGATCGATGCCCAGCGCCTGGAACGTCTGTCCCTTCATCGCCCGCTCCAGGGCGATCTCGATGGCGCTGCGCTCATCGAGCGGCTCGCCCTCCAACAGGGCATCGATCGTGACGCCGAGCGCGCGGGCGATGGCCTGGAGCTGCGTCAGCTTCGGCTCGCGCTTGCCGGTCTCGATCATCGACATCTGACTCGGCGCCCGATCCACGGCGGAAGCCAGATCGTCGAGCGTCATGCCTCTGGCCGTCCGGAGCTGTCGGATGCGTCGGCCGATCGTGAGGGCATCGGTCTCTTCTGCCTCAGAGGTCTGGATCCCTGAGCTGGTCGAAGGGCTCATGCGGCCGATTCTGTCACAGAAACAGAATTTCCCTCGATCTTCTCCCGGTGATCGGTCATCGGATACCCCGAACTTCACACACAGTGGGTACACGCCACTCCGGCACCGCAGCCGGATCCACCGAGGAGACACCATGACGAACACCGCCAACACCCCGACGCCCCGCCCCGCCGGTCTGCGAGCCGGCGACCAGGTTCAGACGGCCGCCGAGCTCCAGGAGATCTGGGACACCGACCCCCGGTGGGACGGCGTCGAGCGCACCTACACGGCCGACGACGTCATCCGCATCCGCGGCTCGGTCCGCGAGGACGCCACCCTCGCCCACCGCGGTGCCGAGAACCTCTGGAACCTCCTGCACACGGAGGACTACGTCCGGGCCCTCGGCGCCTACACCGGCGGCCAGGCCGTGCAGCAGGTGCGCGCCGGGTTGAAGGCCATCTACCTCTCCGGCTGGCAGGTCGCCGCCGACGGCAACCTCGCGGGTCAGACCTACCCCGACCAGTCGCTCTACCCGGCGAACTCGGTGCCGGCCGTCGTGCGCCGCATCAACAACGCACTCCTCCGTCAGGACCAGCTCGAGCACGCCGAAGGCGAGACAACGCAGGACTGGCTGGCCCCCATCGTCGCCGACGCCGAGGCCGGCTTCGGCGGACCGCTCAACGCCTACGAGCTCGCGCAGTCCCTCATCCAGTCCGGTGCCGCCGGCATCCACTGGGAGGACCAGCTCGCGAGCGAGAAGAAGTGCGGCCACCTCGGCGGCAAGGTGCTGGTGCCCACCCAGCAGCACATCCGCACGCTGAACGCGGCCCGCCTCGCGGCGGACGTCGCCGGCGTGCCGACCGTCATCATCGCCCGCACCGATGCCCTCGCGGCCGACCTGCTCACGAGCGACGTCGACGAGCGGGACCGGGAGTTCACCACCGGCGAGCGCACCTCGGAGGGCTTCTACCGGATCCGCCCGGGCATCGAGTCGGTCATCAGCCGCGGCCTCGCGTTCGCCCCCTACGCCGACCTGCTCTGGGTCGAGACCGGGGAGCCGGACATCGCGCTGGCGCGGGAGTTCGCCGCGGCGATCCACGCACAGTTCCCCGGTAAGCTCCTGGCCTACAACTGCTCGCCGAGCTTCAACTGGAAGCGCCACCTGTCGGACGCCGAGATCGCGACGTTCCAGCAGGAGCTGGCAGACCTGGGCTACAAGTTCCAGTTCATCACCCTGGCCGGGTTCCACGCCCTGAACCACTCCATGTTCGACCTCGCCCGCGGCTACGCCGAGCGCGCCATGAGCGCCTACGTCGAGCTGCAGGAGGCCGAGTTCGCCGCCGAGGCCGACGGCTACACCGCCACCAAGCACCAGCGCGAGGCGGGCACCGGCTACTTCGACGTCATCTCGACCGCGCTCAACCCCGACAGCGCGACCCTGGCCCTCGCCGGCTCCACCGAGACCGCCCAGTTCCACTGACCCAGTATTTCTCCCCCACTTCCGCCGAGACCCCCGGTTCTCGTCGAGACCCCGCCCCGCACACGCCGGAATCCCGGGGTCTCGACGACAACCCGGGGGCTCGGCATAAGGCAAAGGACAAAGATCATGACCACCGCACCGATTCAGACGACCCGGCAGGGGCCCGCGATCGAGATCACCGGGCCCATCCGCGACCGCTACGACGAGATCCTCACCCCGGAGGCGATCGCCTTCCTCACCGAACTCCACCACCGGTTCGCCTCCCGCCGCCACGACCGGCTGGCCGACCGGATGCGCCGCCGCTTCGAGATCGGCAACGGGCACGACCCCCAGTTCCGCGACGACACGGCGCACATCCGCCAGGACACCACCTGGCGGGTCGCCGGCGCCGGCCCCGGGCTCGAGGACCGCCGCGTCGAGATCACCGGACCCACCGACCCGAAGATGACCATCAACGCCCTGAACTCCGGGGCTCGCGTCTGGCTCGCCGACCAGGAGGACGCCACGAGCCCGACCTGGAAGAACGTCATCGAGGGGCAGCTGTCCCTCCGCGACGCGATCCGCGGCGAGCTCTCCTTCACCTCCCCCGAGGGCAAGGAGTACCGCGTCACGGCCGAGCGCACCCCGACGATCGTGATGCGTCCGCGAGGGTGGCATCTGCCGGAGAAGCACCTCGCCTTCATCGACCGCTCCGGCCGCCGCACCTCGGCGTCCGGCTCCCTGGTCGACTTCGGCCTCTACTTCCTGCACAACGCGCAGGCGCTGATCGAGGGCGGACGCGGACCGTACTTCTACATCGCGAAGCTGGAGTCGAGCGAAGAGGCGAAGCTGTGGGACGACGTCTTCTCGTTCAGCGAGGAGTACATCGGCATCCCGCACGGCACCATCCGCGCGACCGTGCTGATCGAGACCCTGCCCGCGGCGTTCGAGATGGACGAGATCCTGTACGAGCTGCGCGACCACTGCGCGGGCCTGAACGCCGGGCGCTGGGACTACATCTTCTCCATCATCAAGAACTACCGCGGCCGCGGCGCGCGCTTCGTGCTCCCCGACCGCAGCGAGGTCACGATGACGGTGCCGTTCATGCGGGCCTACACCGAGCTGCTCGTGCAGACGTGCCACAAGCGCGGCGCCTTCGCGATCGGCGGCATGAGCGCGTTCATCCCGAACCGCCGCGACCCCGAGGTGACGGCGCGCGCGGTCGAGAAGGTGTCTGCCGACAAGAAGCGCGAGGCCGGCGACGGCTTCGACGGCACCTGGGTCGCCCACCCGGACCTGATCCCCACGGCGCAGGCCGAGTTCGACGCCGTGCTCGGCGACCGTCCGAACCAGATCGACCGTCAGCGCGACGACGTGCACGTGGAGGCGCGCGACCTGCTCGACCTGCACATCGGTCGGCCGATCACGGCGCAGGGCGTGCGGGACAACGTGTCGGTCGCCATCCGCTACCTGGAGGCCTGGCTGCGCGGGCTCGGCGCCGTGGCGATCGACAACCTCATGGAGGATGCCGCGACCGCGGAGATCAGCCGCTCGCAGGTGTGGCAGTGGATCCATCAGGACCGCACCACGCAGGACGGCACCCCCATCACGGTCGAGTACGTCGAAGGGCTGATCGCCGAGGTGCTGGACGAGGTCGAGCGACGCGAGGGCGACCGCTTCGACGACGCCGCCGAGATCTTCCGCGAGGTCGCCCTCCGCGAGGAGTTCCCGACCTTCCTCACCCTGGGCGCCTACAGCCGGTTCCTGGTCGACGAGGACTGACGACGCCGGGATGCCGCGGGCCGTCGGGTCCGCGGCATCCTCACGTCCCACCCGGCCCGCACGCTCCCCGCCGGGCGTAGCCTGGAGCCATGAGCGCCGTCTGGGACAGCATCGCCGAGGAGTTCCTGCACCTCTATCCGCGGGGGCGACGGCTGGTCGCGGTCGCCGGGGCCGACGCCGAGCGTTCGCGCGTGGCCGCGGATGGCCTGGCCGCCGCTCTCAGCGCTGCCGGCCAGACCGTCGAGCGCGCACACACCGCAGACGGGGAGGAAGCCGCCCTCCGCGCCGACGTCGTGGGGCCGTTCCGCGCCACCGACAGCGATACCGTGCTCCTCGTGTCCGGACCGGGTGCGATCGTGTCGCCGAGCGCACGCGGGATGTGGAACTACGTCCTCTGGCAGCTCGCCGGAGACGAGCCCCCGCACACCGCGGCGAACGCCCTGGTCGACGTGACCGATCCGGCCCATCCCACCCGGCGTTTCGCCGACTACTGCGCAGTCCCCTCCTCGTTCGAGACCTGAGTCGCCGCGCGCCGACTCAGTGGAACGACGCGGCGACCGAGTTGCGGTGGTAGTCGAACACGATGCTCGTGCGGGTCGATGCCACGCTGCTCTGCGCGGACAGGTGCTCGAGCACGAACTCGCGCATCTCCGAAGAATCGGCGACCGCGATGTGCAGGAGGAAGTCGTCGTCTCCGCCGAGGAAGAACACCTGGATCACCTGCGGCAGCGCACGCACGCGATCCGCGAACTCGACGATGCTCTCCCGGCGTGCGGCCGGGCGAAGACTGACGCCGATGATCGCCTGGAGTCCGGCGCCGAGCTCGCGTTCGTCGACGCTCGCATGGAACCCGGTGATGACCCCGCGCTCGATCAGCCCGCGCAGGCGTGCATGCGCGGTCGACGGGGCGACTCCCAGCCGTCCGGCCAGCTCGGCGTTCGTCATCCGCCCGTCGCCGGTGAGGAGCTGCACGATCCGCGCGTCGGTGGGGTCGAGAGCAGGCGCCCGAACGCTGTTCGGCTCGGGCGACGCGGAGGCGGTGGTCATACGAAGCATTATTCAGGATTCGGAGTCGCACCGAAGAGTCTTCATCGAATCTGTCGATGTCTCGACGTTTCTGCGATCCTTGTCTGCACCCTGTGCCCCCGAGACCTGGAGGATCGATGAAGATCGGCGTCCCGACCGAAGTCAAGAACAACGAGAACCGCGTCGCCCTCACCCCGGCCGGAGCCGATCGGCTCGTGCGGGAAGGCCACCGGGTGCTCGTGCAGTCGGGAGCCGGCGTCGGGTCGAGCATCGATGACGACGCGTACCGCGCGGCCGGGGCGGAGATCGTCGCGACCGCCGCCGACGCGTGGGGCGAGGCCGACCTTCTCATCAAGGTCAAGGAGCCTGTGGCCGAGGAGTACGGCTTCCTCCGTCCCGACCTCACGCTCTTCACCTACCTCCACCTCGCGGCCGACCGTCCGCTGACCGAAGCGCTCGTCGCGGCCGGCACGACCGCCGTCGCCTACGAGACCGTGCAGCTGCCGGATCGCACGCTGCCCCTGCTCGTGCCGATGAGCGAGATCGCCGGCCGCCTCTCCGTCGTCATGGGGTCCTACTCGCTGCTGCGTTCGCAGGGCGGCCGCGGCATGCTGCTGGGCGGCATCGCCGGCACCCCGCGGGCCAAGACCGTGGTGATCGGCGGCGGCGTCGCGGGCGAGCACGCCGCCGCGAACGCGCTCGGACTCGGGTCGAAGGTCACCGTCGTCGACGTGGCGCTCCCCCGCCTGCGCGAGCTCGAGCACCGCTACGGCGGCGCCCTGGAGACGCGCGCGTCGAGCCGGTACGACATCGCCGAGGAGCTGACGACCGCGGACCTCGTGATCGGCTCGGTCCTCATCCCCGGCGCCGCGGCCCCCAAGCTGGTGACCGACGACATGGTCGCGGCCATGAAGCCGGGGTCCGTGCTCGTCGACATCGCGATCGACCAGGGCGGCTGCTTCGAGGGCTCCCGTCCGACGACCCACGACGACCCGACCTTCGCCGTGCACGACTCGATCTACTACTGCGTCGCGAACATGCCGGGGGCCGTGCCGACGACCGCGACCCGGGCCCTGACGAACGCCACGCTCCCCTACGTCTCGGCCATCGCCGCCAAGGGCTGGGAGCGGGCGGCCTCCGAGGACGCCGCCCTCGCGAAGGGCCTCAACGTGCAGGGTGGGCGCATCACGCTGGACGCCGTCGCCCAGGCGCACGGCCTCACGACCGACTGACCTGTCGAACCCGAAAGAACCTCGGATCTTGGCGGCATCCCACACCTCACCCGTCGTATCGACCCGAGTACGCTCGTAACCGTGACCGAACGCGCTCCTCTCTCCCGCAAGCTGTCCGCCATCGCCGAGTCCGCGACCCTCAAGGTCGACGCCAAGGCCAAGGCCCTCAAGGCCGAGGGCAAGGCCGTCATCTCGTATGCCGCGGGCGAGCCCGACTTCGCCACGCCGCAGTTCATCGTGGATGCGGCGGCCGAGGCACTGGCCGACCCCGCGAGCTACCGGTACACCCCCGCCCCCGGGCTGCCGGCGCTGCGCGAGGCGATCGCCGCCAAGACACTCCGCGACTCCGGACTCGAGGTCTCCCCCGGCCAGATCATCGTCACCAACGGCGGGAAGCAGTCGGTCTACCAGGCCTTCCAGGCCGTGGTGAACCCGGGCGATGAGGTGCTGCTGCCCGCGCCGTATTGGACCACGTACCCCGAGGCCATCCGCCTCGCCGACGGCACCCCCGTCGAGGTGTTCGCCGGCGCCGACCAGGAGTACAAGGTGACGGTCGAGCAGCTCGAGGCCGCGCGCACCGACCGCACGACCGTCCTCGTGTTCGTGTCGCCGTCGAACCCCACCGGCTCCGTGTACACCGCCGAGGAGACGAAGGCCATCGGCGAGTGGGCGGTGGAGCACGGCATCTGGATCATCAGCGACGAGATCTACCAGAACCTCACCTACGAGGGCGTGAAGGCGACCTCGATCGTCGACGCAGTCCCGGAGGCCGCGAACCAGACGATCCTCGTCAACGGCGTCGCGAAGACCTACGCGATGACCGGCTGGCGCGTGGGCTGGATGGTGGGTCCGGCCGACGCCATCAAGATCGCCGGCAACCTGCAGTCGCACCTCACCAGCAACGTGAACAACGTCGCGCAGAAGGCGGCGATCGCGGCGCTCAACGGTCCGCAGGACGAGGCCGAGAAGATGCGCGAGGCCTTCGACCGCCGCCGTCAGCTCATCGTGTCGGAGCTGTCGAAGATCGACGGCCTCATCGTGCCGAACCCGCTGGGCGCGTTCTACGTGTACCCCGACGTGCAGGGTCTGCTCGGTCGCACCTGGGGCGGCGTGACGCCGACGACCTCGCTCGAGCTCGCCGACCTGATCCTCGACCAGGCCGAGGTCGCCGTCGTCCCCGGTGAGGCCTTCGGTCCGTCCGGCTACATCCGCATGTCGTACGCGCTCGGCGACGACCAGCTCCTGGAGGGCGTGCAGCGCCTGCAGCGCCTGTTCTCCTCGTCTTCCTGACGCCGAGACCCCGCTTTACCGCCGAGACCCCCTCGTACCTGCGCAGGTACGAGGGGGTCTCGGCGTGAACCCGGGGTCTCGGCGTGGGAGGCGGAGTCAGTCCTCGGGGTGGAAGCCGATCAGCCAGCGGATGCCGTAGCGGTCGACGAGGGTGCCGTCGACGTCTCCCCACGGGCGCTGCTGCAGCGGATCGATCACCCGGCCCCCCGCGGCGAGGCGGTCGTACCAACGGGTGAGCGTCCCCGGGGCGGCGGTGCCGAGGAGCGAGAGGAACATCCCGCTCATCTGGACCGCGTCGTCATCGGCTCCCGCGTCGGCACCGGCGAGTTCGACCGGGCCGACGAGCTGTCCGTGCGCGACCGCGTCGCCCGGACCGTCGTGACGACCGGCGCTCGCGTAGTCCATCAGCTGGAGCTCGCCGCCGAAGACGTCGCGGTAGTGGCCGAGTGCTTCCGCGGCGTTGCCGGGGAACAGCAGGTACGGGATCAGTCCGCTCATCCCGCGAGCGTAGTCCGCCGTGGCCCCGGCGGCCACCCGACGGGAACGACGAAGGGCCGCCGCCCGGAGGCGACGGCCGCTCGTACGAGCGCGGTCAGGAGACGGGGATCACCGCGTAGAGGATCCAGGTCAGCGCGAAGCCGGCCACGCCGAGCACCGTCGTGAGCGGCGTCCAGGTGCGCAGACCGTCCTTCACCGACAGGCCGAGGTACCGGGTGACCACCCAGAAGCCCGAGTCGTTCACGTGGCTGAGGCCGAGGCCTCCGTAGCCGATCGCGACCGCGAGCAGCGCAGTGTGCACGGTGTCGAGTCCCATCGCGGAGACCGACGGCAGCAGGAGCCCCGCGGTGGTGGCGATCGCGACGGTCGCGGATCCCTGGGCGGCACGCATGATGAGGGAGATGAGGAACGCCGCGAGCAGCAGGGGCATCCCGCTGGAGGCGAGCACCTCGGCGACCGCTCCACCGATCCCGGTCTCGGTCAGGACGCGGCCGAAGGCGCCACCGGCACCGGTGACGAGGATGATGACCGCGGCGGCCGGCAGCGCCGACTCCATGACCTCGCCGAGGTGCGCGGCCGACCAGCCACGGCGCACGCCGAGCAGGTACATGGCGGCGGCGATCGCGACCATGAGGGCGAAGATCGGCTGCCCGACCATGCTGAGGAACCCGTTCCAGAACGTGCCCGCCTCGAACAGCGGCGCGACCGCGGTGCCGAGCATGATGAGCACGAGAGGCAGGAGGATGAGCCCGAGGACCGTGCCGGCACCCGGCGCCTTCTCGCCCGCGCCGAGGCCGCCGGTGAGCGTCGACTTCTCCGTGCCGAAGTTGTCGTACATCTCCTTCGTGGCCGCGAGCATCGCGAACTCGCGGGTGTTGATCCACTTCGCCACGAGGTAGGACAGCACACCGAGCGGCACGGAGATCGCGAGGGAGAAGATCGTGACCCAGCCGATGTCGGCGCCGAGGATCGCGGAACCGCCGACGATGCCCGGATGCGGCGGCACCGCGACGTGCACCCCGAGCATGATGCCGGCCACGGGGAGGCCGAACTTGATCGGGTTGAGACCGGCCGCCTTCGAGAAGGCGAACACGATGGGGATGAGGATGATGAACCCCGCGTCGAAGAACACCGGGATCGCGAGGACGCCGGCGGCGATGACGAGCGCGATGCCGACGCGCTTCGGGCCCAGCCAGCCGGTGAAGCGGCCGGCGAGGGCATCGGCGCCGCCGGACAGCTCGATGATCTTGCCGAGCATCGAGCCGAGGGCGACGAGCACGGCCACCGAGCCCAGCGTGCCGCCGACACCGGCGATGATCGCCTGGATGACGCCGAGCTGTTCGGGGGTGTCGCCGTCGGCGGGGATCGTGGTCAGCGGGAGGCCTGCCGCGATGCCGACGATGATCGACACGAGGATGAGGGCGTAGAACGCCTGCATCTTGAACCGGATGATGAGCAGGAGCAGCAGGCCGAGGCCCGCCAGGCCGATCAGGATGAGGATCGGAAGAGGAAGCATCTCTGGATCTCTTCTTTCAGTGAGGGCGCGACGTCGCGCTCAGGACAGTCGTTCGGGTGCGACGACGCGGATGACGGCGGAGTCGTCCAGGGCGCCGAGGCCCTGCGCTTCGCCGAGGAGGAACAGCTGCTCGGCCGCGGCGGCGACCGGCGTGGACAGGTGCGCACGGCGGGCGGCGTCGCCGACGATGCCGAGGTCCTTGACGAAGATGTCGAGGCGGCTGAGCACCTCGGCGCCGTCCTCGTCGTAGGCCTGCAGGGCGCGCGGACCGCGGTTGCCGAGCATGAAGGAGTTCGCGGCACCGGCCGTCAGCGCGTCCAGCGTGCGGGCGCGGTCCAGCCCGAGGGCGTCGGCGAGCGCGAGCGCTTCCGCGGCCGCGGCGATGTGCACGCCGCAGAGGAGCTGGTTGACGGTCTTCAGCGCCTGGCCGTCGCCGGGTTTGTCGCCGACGATGGACAGCGTGGAGGCGAGCTGGTCGAGCACGGGGCGTGCCGTCTCCAGAGCACTCGGCGTGGCGCCGACGACGATGAGGAGGTCGCCCTCCCCTGCACGGACCGGTCCGCCGGAGAGCGGGGCATCGACGAGCTGCGCACCGTGCGCGGCGAGCTGTGCGGCGATCGCGTCGATGCCGTCCGTGCCCACCGTGCTGGTGAGGATCACGACGGCGCCGTCGGCGAGGTGGGGAGCGAGTCCGTCCTCGCCGAAGAGCAGCGCCTCGAGCTGCGCGCCGGTGCGGACGGCGACCAGCACCGCATCCGCGCCGTCCACGGCGTCCGCCGCCGAGGAGGCCGGCGTGACCCCGGCTTCCGCGGCGAGGGCGATGCGTTCGGCGGCGATGTCGAAGCCGCGCACGGCGAAGCGCTCGGCGAGGCGGGTGGCCATCGGCAGCCCCATGGCGCCGAGTCCGATGACAGCGACGGTGGATGTCATGAGTGTCCTTCCGGGTTGTTTCCATCGTCGCCTGCGAGGGTGGCGACGACCGTGACGAGGGAGGTCGCGTCGCCGACGTTGCCGGCGAACACGACGTACGGGATGCCGACCGCGGGTCCGGTCTCCGGCTGCCAGAGCGAGACGAGGCCGGGCAGCATGGGGCCGAGCACGGTGGCACGGCGGATCTCCAGCGCCTCGCTGGCGACGTCGCTCGATGTGATGCCGCCCTTCGCGATGACGAAACGGGGCGGAGCGATGGCGAGCACCCGGCGCACGAGCTCGACCACGCCGCTGGAGATGCGGCGGGCGATCGCGAGGCTCTCGTCGCCGTCGGCCCCGGTGACGAGTTCGCGGGTGGTGTGCACGATCACGGTACCCGTGGCGAGCGCCTCGGCGACGGCGTGCGCCTGCGCTTCGAGGTGGGTCTCGCGCTCGGAGCCGATGAGGGCGCGCACGTCGAGCTCGATCGTGCGGGTGTTCGGCCGTGCCGTCGTGAGAGCTTCGAGCTGGGCGGTGGTCAGCGGCACGTGGCTTCCGACGACCACGAGACCACCGCGGTCATGCGCGAACGGGATGTCCTCTGCGCGGACCGGCTCGGCGATCTCCTGTCCGATGTGCGCGCGCACGTAGGGCGGGCCGACGCGGAGGAGCACGTCGCGGTCCCGCAGGCGGTGCAGCGCGAGCGCGACGACGCGCATGTCCGATTCCTCGACCACGTCGACCGCGACGACCGTGCCGTCGGGCAGCGCCTCGAGGAAGCCGGCCACGGCGTCCACTCCGGCGCGGATGGTGCGGATGTCGAGACCCGCGACCGCCGATGCCGGGATGCGTCCGCCCGTCTTCTCGGCGACCCACGCGCGCAGATCGGAGGAGGCGTAGCCGAAGGTCGCATCCGCCGCGAAGGGCGTCTCGCCGACCGGGGTGGCCTCTCCGTCGGTGACCCAGTAGTGCACGGAGTCGACCGTGATGCGGCCGGCGTCGGGGAACGCGGGCACGAGCAGCGTCAGCGCGGGGGCGTGGCCGGTGCGGGATCCGATCTCCGCGGAGAGGACGTCGGTCTCGAGCGGGAAGTGGCCGCGCAGCGTCGAGTCGCCCCGGGAGACGAAGGTCACGCGCCTCCCCTGGGCGTCCGCGGCGGCGAGGGCCACGTCGACGATCTCGCGGTTGCGGGCGGCGGCGGCGTCCTCGTCGAGGGACCGGGTGTTCGTGAGCACGTACACGGCGGCGGCGCCCGTCGCGAGGGCCTCGTCCAGGTCGGCGCGCTCCCATCGGGTGAGGACGGGGAGGTTCGCGACCGACTGCGTGCCGGTCGGGTCGTCGTCGAGGACGAGGAGCACGTCGGTGGGGTCGACCTCGGCACGGACATCCGCCGCGGTGACGGCGACGGGTGCGGGCAGGGGGGCCAGCAGGTCGTCGATGTGCACACGAACTCCTTCGTTCCGGAGAGGGTCCGTGGTGGGGGCCACGGACCGGGGATCTGCATCGTTATCCGATATCAGATAACGATGAGCGTACCCCACGATCACTCCGGCTCCAAACCGATGGGGGCCGCGCGGTCAGCGACCGTGGACGTAGTGCAGCAGGTCGTCGCGGGTCTGGCGCATGTGGCTGCGCATGGCCTGGCGGGCGGCTGCGCCGGACCCGGTCCGCATCGCCTCCAGCACCGCCGCGTGCTCGGCCAGCGCGTGCTCGCGGATGTCCGGAATCGCACTGGTCTCGCTGCGGGTCGCCTGCAGCATCGTCGTCAGGGGGCGCATCGAGGCGACGAGGATGCGGTTCTCCGCCGCGCGGATGATCACGTCGTGGAAGGCGAGGTCCGCGGCCACGAAGGCATCCACGTCGGCCCGCTCGTGCGCCGCCTGCATCTCCTCGAGGAGCGCGGCCATCTCGGCGAGGTGCTCCTCGGTGCGCCGCCCTGCCGCGAACTCGGCCGCCCCGGTCTCGAACATCATGCGCATCTCGAGCATCTCCAACGACGAGCGCTCCCGAGCACCCGCGCTCTGGGCGTGCCGGACGACCGCGTCGAGGCCTGTCCACTCGTCGGTCGGCGCGATGCGGTGCCGGGTGCCTGGTACCGCGACGATCACGCCCTGCGCCTGCAGGAGACGGACGCCCTCGCGCATCGTGAGGCGGGAGACCCCGAACTGCTCCGCCAGCTCCCCCTCGGGAGGCAGCGGCTGTCCGGCCTCGAGCCGACCCGCGATGATGGCGTCGAGCAGTCCGTCCACGACGGCCTGCGTCCGCGACACCCGCTCGACCTTCGTCACAGGTCGACGCCCACCAGCACGGGTTCCGGCTGCAGCACCAGACCGAACTCGGCATGCACGCGGTTCTGAATGAAGCGGGCGAGCTCGGCGACCTCGGCCGCCGTGGCGCCACCTCTGTTGGTGAGGGCCAGCGCGTGCTTGGTCGAGACGGAAGCCCGCGAGCGGGGCAGCTTGAACCCCTTGCGGATGCCGGCCTGCTCGATGAGCCAGGCGGCACTCACCTTCACGTCGGGGGCCTCGGTCTTCGTCGGCGGCACGTGTCCGTCGTACGAGGCGAGGGGGATGACGGTCACGGCGTCGAGGTCGGGGGCGACCGGCCAGCGCGGGCACTCCGGCGGGAGGGACCGGGCCTGGGCGGCCGTGACGATCGCGTTCTGGAAGAAGGAGCCGACCCCGTGCGTGTCCGGATCGTCCGCGTCGAGCAGCATGCCCTTCGATGCGCGCGTGGCGAGGATGCGCTCGCGCACCCACGCCAGCGGCACCGGGGTGTCGTCGGTCAGCCCGAGAGCGCGTCGCAGCTGCTCCCCCCGGACCACGCGTTCGCGGGCGACCAGCAGATCGACCGTGACGGACAGGATCACGGCCCGGCGCTGCGGCTCGCTCCCGTGATGGTGCTTGAGCACCGAGGTGCGGAATCCGAGCCCGAGCTCCGTCGCCGGAACGGTGGAGATCTCGCCCGAGTCCTCGTCCATCAGCTCGACCTCGACGAGGGTCTCCTGGATCTCCTGCCCGTAGGCGCCGATGTTCTGCACAGGCGCGGCGCCGACCGTGCCGGGGATGCCGCTCATGGCTTCGAGCCCGGCGTAGCCCTGCTCTACCGCGTACGAGACCAGGTCGTCCCAGCCGTGTCCGGCCTGCGCGCGCAGGCGGATGCGGCCGGCGTGCGGGGACGGGAGCTCTTCGATGCCGCTCGTGCGGATGCGGATGACGGTGCCCTCGAACGGCTCGTCACCCACGAAGAGGTTCGAGCCGCCTCCGAGCACCAGCCAGGGGTCGCCCTCCGCCCAGGTCTCCCGGAGGACCGTGACGAGCTCCGGGGTCGTCGCCGCCTCGCGCATGTGCGCGGGGGCGGCGCCGGTGCGGAGCGTCGTGAGCTCGGCCAGGCGGATCGGATCGACGTCGCTCATCGGACGGCGACGCGCAGCTGCGCCTTGACGAGCACGGTGGTGTCGCCCGCCGTGACCTTCAGGTCGATGCGTGCGGACTCCTCGTCCACCGCGCCGACCGTCGCGACGACGTGCACGTCGGCACCGGTCTCGGGATCGACCACCACGGGCTTGGTGAAGCGCACGCCGTAGTCGAGGATCCGGGTCTGCGGGTCGAGCGCGGCCACGACCACCGACGAGGCGATGCCCATGGTCAGCATGCCGTGCGCGAGCACGCCGGGCAGGCCCACCGCAGCGGC
Source organism: Microbacterium sp. NPDC091676 (assembly GCF_044756645.1). NCBI lineage: Bacteria > Bacillati > Actinomycetota > Actinomycetes > Micrococcales > Microbacteriaceae > Microbacterium > Microbacterium sp. NPDC091676. The sequence goes on from NZ_JBIVTI010000002.1 coordinate 435,667, forward strand.
GACGTCGTCGCGGTAGTGGATCGGGTTGAAGTCTCCGGAGGCGCCGGCGTAGCGGACGAGCGATTCCCTCGTCAGATGCACGGTGCGCTCGGCCAGCACGTCTCCCACGGTGAACGCGCTCATGCGGCCTCCTCCTCGGCGCCGACGAGCAGCACGCTGGTGGCGGTGACGACGTGCGCGCCCCCGTCGTCGGTGATCTCGGCCTCGCTCGTGATCATGGCGTTGCCGCCCATCATGCGGATGCCGGTGACGCGCAACTGCGCCGTCAGCTCGTCTCCCGCGACGATCGGCCTGGTGTAGCGGAACCGCTGCTCGGCGTGGATCGTCCGCGCCAGGACGATGCCGGAATCCGGCTCGGCCAGCAGCTGCTGCAGCGTGAGGTCCTGCAGGACCATCGCGAAGGTCGGCGGCGCGACGACGTCGGCGAAGCCCGCCGCACGGGCGGCCTCGACGTCGGTGTGCTGGGGGGCGTCGGCGAAGACGGCGCGCGCGAACTCGCGCACCTTCTCCCGCCCGACGAGGTAGGGGGCGGTCGGCGGGAACTCCCGGCCGACGAGTTCTTGGTTCACTGCCACCCGTCGATCCTACCGAGGCACGCCGACAGTCCGGTCCGGGCGGGGCCGGCGGAAACCCGGACGATATGCGGCATCGCGAGACCCGGGCGGGCCTCACCCCTGGGAGCGAACCACCATGTTCAGCGTCATCCGACTCGGAACGACCTTCACCCGTGACGTGTGAACGACCTCACCAGCCCGGTCGAGTGCGCGCTTCCGGACGACGATGAGCGGATCATGCTCCGGACGGGCCAGCCACTCCGCGGTCTGCGCGGTGGTGAAGCCGACGTCGATCTCGCGGTACATCTCCGAGAACTCGACGCCGTACACGTCGCGGAGCACCTGATACGTGGAGGTGTCGTGGTCGATGTGCCGATCGAAATCCGGGAAGCGCGTCAGAGAATACCGGCTGTCATCGATGGAGAGCGGGATGCCGTCGAGAGCGAAGACGCGTACCAACCGGAACACCGGGTCGCCGACGGGGACGCCGAGGCGGCGCGCGCGCTTCTCGTCGGCGGGGGTCGTCTCGGCGCGCATGATGCGTCGGGACTTGACCCCGTCTGCCACCACGGTGTCCGCGAAGCCACCGAGGGTCATGGCGCCGATCACCTCGCGTCGCGGAGCGACGAAGGTCCCACGGCCCTGCTGCCGACGCACGATGCCGAGGCCCTCGAGGTCGGCCACCGCCCGCCGCACGGTGATCCGGCTGACACCGAAGCGCTCGCACAGCTCGGGTTCGGACGGAAGCCGCTCGCCTTCGGCATAGGTCCCGGCGTCGATCTCCCGCATCAGCAGGCTTCGCACCTGTTCGTGCAGCGGGGTCGAACCGACGGCTGACGACAGCTGAGTCACGTCGGAGTCCTCCTCTACGGCGCCGGGTATCGTCGCAGCATCTGCGCGCGTGCGTCGTCCCCCGCATGCACAGGGTATCCGAACGCCCCGCGCAACGTGCAGGCGAGCGCTCCGCTGACGGCGGCGATATCGAGGCTTTCGGCGAGATCGGCCCCGCCCGCCCGCGCCGCGAGGAACCCGGTGAGGAAGGCGTCCCCGGCGCCGAGCGCATCGACGGCGTCGACCTCGCGGATACCGGTGCGCCGCACGGAAGTGGCGTCGAAGCCGACAGAGCCGCGGGCACCCCGTGTCACCACGGCCGACCCCATACCGCAGGCCACGGCGAAGCGGCCGAGGGCGTCGATCTCGGAATCACTGCGGTGGCCTCCGGAGAAGAACCCCACGTCGACGTGCGGAGCTGTCGCCCGGATCACGTCCGGCGACGCGTCGTCGGAATAGTCGTACGACACGCGGCTCCCCCGTTCCGCGATGGCCGGAAGCTCCGGCTCCAACGACGAGTAGACCGAGGTATGCACGCGGTCGAAGCCGGAGAGGTACTCATGATCGGCCTCGCTCAAACGCAGCCGCAGCTCGGCCTGGACTCCCCCGCGGTTCGAGGCGACGAAGCGCCGGTCGCCGTCCTCGTCCAACGCGACGAAAGCCATGCCGTTCGCGCCGCGCACGCGTCTGATGCGGGCGCCGTCCACTCCGACCTCGTCGAGGACGCCCCGCACGTGGTCCGCGAAGCGGTCGTCTCCCATGATCCCGACGAATCCGGCTGTGCCGCCGAAGAAGAGCCGGCTGTACACGGCGACGTTCAGGGCGTTGCCCCCGGGGTAGGCCAGGTCCTCATGCAGATAGCAGTCGAGCACGTTGTCCCCGACGCCGACCAGCGAGGGCGGTGGGACCGCGGCGAGCGCATCCCGGAGCTGATCCGTATCCATCGTCATCCCTTCACACTCCCCGCCGCGACGCCGGCGACGAAGTACCGCTGCAGCGCGAGGAACACCACCACGATGGGCAGGGCCGCGATGGTCAATCCTGCCAGGAGCACACCCCACTCCGTGGAGAGGGAGTCGCGGAACGACATGAGTCCCGCGGGGATGGTGCGGAGCGCATCAGCATCGATGTAGACGATCGCGAAGAGGAACTCATTCCAGGCGAAGTAACCGGTGAGGACGGCGGCGGTCGTCAGCACGGACGCGCTCAGCGGCAGGTAGACGTGCCGGAAGACGCCGAACGAGCGGCAGCCGTCGATGGTCGCGGCGTCCTCGAGCTCGCGGGGGATGCCGAGGAAGACCGAACGGATGAGCAGGATCGCCATCGGCAGACGGAACGCCACATAAGGGAGGATCATCGCCCAGTACGTGTTCAGCAGTCCCATCGTGTCGAGAAGGCGGTAGAGCGGGATGAGGCTCACCTGCGGTGCCACCACCAGCCCGCCCATCGCCACGATCAGTACGACGTTCGCCACGCGGCTCGACAGCCTCACCATGCCGTAGGCGCACAGCGCCGCGAGTGCGACGGTCGCGGCGGTGGAGATGACCGTGACGACGACGGAGTTGAGGAAGTAGTCGGAGATCCCGCGATCCCAGGCGGCGGCATAGTTCTGGACGAGCCAGACCGACGGCAGCCCCCACGGATCGGCGAAGATCTCGGATGAGGACTTGAACGAAGAGATCACCATCCAGAGCAGGGGGTAGGCGATCACGACGGCGTAGACGGCCAGAATCACCTGGACCGGGGCACGGCGGATACGCTCCGCCGGACGAAGCCGGGTACTGTTCATGTCATTGCCTCCCGCTTCGGAACGAGACCATCTGCACGACGGACAGCACGAGCGTGATCACGAAGATCAGGCTCGCGATCGCCGAGGCGTAGCCCATCTCGTTCTGGAAGAAACCCTGGTTGTACATATAGGTCGCGAGGACCTGGGTGGTGTTTCCCGGACCGCCCTTGGTCAGGATGTAAGGCTCGTTGAACACCGTGAAAGCGCCGGAGACGGTGAGGATCATCGCGACGAAGATCATCTCCTTGGCCTGCGGGACGGTGATGCTGAAGAACTGGCGAACCCGTCCGGCGCCGTCCAGCGACGCGGCTTCGTAGTACTCCTCCGGGATCTGCTGCAGTGCGACGACGTAGAGCATGCAGACGTAGCCGATGCTCTGCCACTGGGAGACGCCGATGACCGCTCCCATCGCCGTATCGACATCGGCGAGCCACGCCGTCTGCAGGCTGCCGAGTCCGATCGCCTCCAGCAGAGCGTTGAGGAGTCCGCCGCGGGCGTTGTACACGAACGTGAACAGCAGCGCGATCACGGTCATCGAGATCACGGCGGGCAGGAAGTACACGCTGCGCAGGAATGCGCCCATGCGCGCACCGAGCAGCCGGGTCAGCCAGGCGGCGATCACGAGGGCGCCACCCACTTGGCACACGATCGAGACGATCGCGTACAGGATGTTGTTGCCCAGGGCCGTCGCGATGATCGGATCACCGAAGAGCCGCGCGAAGTTGTCGAGGCCGACGAAGCGCATCTCGCCGCTGCCGGCGCTGAAGGAGAAGAAGCCGAAGGCCGCATTGGCGACCAGCGGGTAGTACACGAACACCCCGATCAGGATGATCGCGGGAAGCACGTAAAGCAGGTTCGACCAGGCTCGAGAGCGTGTTCTCATCACGGTGTCTCTTCCGAAAGGTGGGAGGGGCCGCCGGCCGAGGATGCCGGCGGCCCCAGTGCGGATCAGGAGGCGTCGCGCACGCGCTTCGCGGCTTCCTGCACGGCGGCCATGACCCCCTCGGGGGTCTGCTGGCCGCTGAGCATCAGCTGAGTCTCGGACAGGTACGCCTGCACGATCTGCGGATCGTAGGCGTTGTCGAGCCAGGTCGTCATCGCCGAGGCGTCGACGATCCCCTGGGCGAGCTCCCGTGAGATCTCGGGCACGTCGGCCTCCTCCACGGCCCCCTTGACCGGGCTCAGCTCGCCCGCGCGTTCCGCATAGGCGATACCGCTCTGCTTGCTGAGCAGGAACTCGAGGAACCGCTGCGCCTCCTCGGGGTGCTCCGTGGTCTTCGAGATCGCGAAGCCCTCCGGTGCCCCGGTCAGCTCCGCCGGATCGCCCTTGCCTCCCTCGACCGCAGGGAAGTTGAACGTGCCGTACTCGAACTGCGCGTCGCCGAAGTACCCCACCTCGGCGCTCTGCATGTACATGATCGGCGCCTCCCCCGCGATCCAGGCGTTACGCGCGATCTCATGACCGACGGCCGTGAGGTCGTCGTTCATGTACTCGGCGAGTTCCTGGAAGCGCTCCAGCGCCCGGACATACCCCTCGTCCGTGAACGCGCCGGTCGCCGGATCCTGATCCGCTGCGAACACCTCCGGATCGACGACACGCTGATTCAGCGTGCCGACGTAGTGCGCGATCGTCCACTGCTCCTGCGCACCGTACTCGATCGGGGTCATGCCGGCGTCCTGGATCGTCTCCAGGACGTCGATGAACTCGTCCCACGTCGCCGGCGGCTCGAGACCCAGCTCCTCGAACACGTCTTTGTTGTAGAAGAACAGCTTCGACTGCATCCCCACCGGCAGACCGTAGGAGGTGCCGTCCACCTCGAAGGCTTCCAGCTGGCTCGGGTAGAAGCTGTCGCGGAAGTCCGTGTCCTCCTCGAGCCACGGCCCGAGATCGAGCAGGGCGTCATTGGAGACGAGCTCGTCCACGAACGAACCGCTCCAGGTGAACAGGACGTCGGGAGCGTTGGCGGAGCCCGCGACGACCTTCACCTTGTCCTTGTAGGCGTCGTTGAGCACGCTCTCGACGGAGACCTTGATGTCGGGGTTCTCCTTCTCGAACTCCGCCACCATGTCGTTGTAGTACGAGTTCTTCGGCTCGTTGGGCCAGCGGTGGAAGAAGCTAATCTCCACCTGGCCGTCCGACGCCTCGCTCTCGCCTCCGGCGCACGAGGCCAGGGGCAGGACGAGGGCCGCGGCGGCCGCAGCCGCCACGCCGATCCGGGCTGATGTTCGCATCGTTGCGATCCTTTCGTTCCTAGTACTCCATGCGCCACATGTAGCGGCGCACGCTGAGGGGGTGTCCTCGGTGGTCGGCGAGTGCATCCGCGTACGCGCGGAGCACGACGTTGAAGAGGAGGTGGGCGAAGATGCCGCGCACCTCCGGAGCGACGACGTCCAGGCCGAACTCCTGGGCGTCGAGGACGAGCGCCCGGTCCGAGTGCTTCGTGACGAAGTCCACCGCGCGCTGCTCGACGGCCCGCGTCTCGTCGAGTCCGAGCAGGGCGATGAACGGCACATCCTCCTCGGTGATCTCGAAGGGGCCGTGGAAGTACTCACCGGCGTGGATGGCGGCGGAGTGCACCCACTGCATCTCCTGCAGCAGGCAGATGGCGAACGAGTAGGCGGAGCCGTAGTTGGAGCCTGCCGCCATCGTGTAGATCAGGGGCTCGCGACGGTGGCGGTACCCCCAGGCATCGGCGGCAGCGGAGTGCGCCTCGCGCGCGGCCGGCACGAGGGTCGGCAGCTGGGCAACGGCCTCGTCTACGACACTGGCGATACCGGCCTGTTCGCGGTCGTCCAGGATGCCGGCCGCCAGGCGCAGCAGCAGCGCGGGACCGACGTAGGCCTCGCTCTTCCCCTCGCCGTGCTGATATGCCACCACGTGCTCCGATGCCGCGGCGAGCGGCGACGTCGGGTCGAACGTGAAGGCGACCGTGAGCGCACCGCGCTCGCGTGCATGCTTCGCCGCGGCGACCGTCTCCGGCGTGGTGCCGGAGTGCGAGCAGAGTACGACGAGGGTGTCGGCGTCGACCCGCGACGAGGCGCGGCTGGTGAACTCGGCAGCATTGAGTGCGGTCGCCTCGAGCGACACCGCCTTGGTGCCGAACAGGTACTCGATGGGCTGCATGACGGCAAAGGAGCCGCCGCAGGCGGTGAGCACGACGCGCGAGATGGTGTCTCGGGTCGCGATCGCCTGGCGGGCCGCAGCGAGCTGGTTCTCGATAGCGGCGGAGTCGACGAACAGAGCGGTGGCAGACAAGATGGTCCCTTCTGATGACCTTCGATCAAACATCATGACTCGTTATATGACGTCATGTGATGACTGACGATAGCGACCGCAGCGACGCCTGTAAAGAGGCGCGGCGGAAATCGTTCGCGCGAGTCAGGAAAGGGACGGGCCTGCCGCGCTTCAGCGGTCGGCTCGCGCCGCAGGAACGGCGGCCGCAGCTTCAGCCGCGCCGACGCCCGCGGATGGCCTTGAGTGCCATCTGCACCGCGATCACGACGAGATACGCGGCGAAGAGGAGGTTACCGACGGTCGGATCGACGATGGTCGCCAGCCAGGCGCCGAGCGCCGTGGTGGTGCACGCCGAGACGCCGATGAGCAGCGCGGCCAGGAGGTCGACGTTGCGGTTGCGGAGGTTGCCGACCGTGCCGGAGAGCGCGGTGGGGATCATCATGAGCAGCGAGGTGCCCTTCGCGACGAGGTCGCTCGTGCCGAACGCGAGCATGAGTACCGGGACGACGATGACGCCGCCGCCCACGCCGATGAGCCCGGCCAGGACGCCGGTGCCGATTCCCACGACCACCAGGGCGATCCCGGTGAGCCAGGTGAGCTCGAAGACGGCGTCGCGCGAGGGGATCACGAGGAAGAGGCTCACGATCACGACGACGAGGAAGCCGACGAAGCCCCAGCGGAGAGCGGTCTGCGAGATCCGCGGGAGCAGGCGGGTGCCGATCTGCGCGCCGACCACGGCCCCGGCGGCGAGGATCAGCGCCGGGATCCAGGCGACGGAGCCCGACGCCGCGTAGGAGATGACGCCGACCGCCGCCGTCGGGACGATCGCCGCCAGCGACGTCCCGGCCGCCAGCCGCTGGTCGAATGCGAGCAGGAGCACCAGCAGCGGGACGATGACCGTGCCCCCGCCGACGCCGAAGAGACCGGAGAGGAGGCCGGCGAGAAGGCCGATGCCGATGAATGCCGCGTAGGCGCGGGGCCCGCGTTTCAGGACCGTCGCATCGTTCACCGGATCAGCCTACTCCCGGCCTCTCCCCCGCTCGAATCGTGCCGGGTCAGACCTCCGAGTCCGCCTTGACGGGCACCGCGATGGACTCCGTGAGCGCCTGCTCGTACCGGCGCTGCCGGCGCCGCAGCCACAGCCCGCCGGCGATGAGCAGCGCGAGGATCACGTAGGCGACCGCGGAGAACGGCTGCGCGATGAGCGTCGTCAGGTCGCCCTGGCTGAGCTGCAGCGCGCGCCGCAGCTGCTCCTCCCCCATCGGCCCGAGGATCATGCCCACCACCAGCGGTGCCACCGGGAACCCGTACCGCCGCAGGAAGTAGCCGAGGACGCCGATGATCAGCAGGATCAGGATGTCGACGACCGCGAAGTTCAGCGCGTACGCGCCGAAGGCGGCGAACAGGAGGATGCCCGCGTACAGATACGGGCGCGGGATCTGCAGGAGCTTCACCCACATGCCCACCAGCGGCAGGTTCAGCACGAGGAGGATCACGTTGCCGATGTAGAGGCTCGCCACCAGCGCCCAGACGAGGTCCGCCTGTCCGGTGAACAGCTGCGGCCCGGGTTGCAGACCGTACGTCTGGAACGCCGTGAGGATGATCGCCGCCGTCGCCGTCGTCGGCAGCCCGAGCGTGAGCAGGGGCACGAGCACGCCCGCGGCGGCCGCGTTGTTCGCCGACTCCGGGCCCGCGACGCCTTCGATGGCCCCACGGCCGAACTCGTCCTTGCGGCGCGAGAGCTTGCGCTCGGTCGCGTAGGACAGGAAGGTCGCCACGTCCGCACCGCCGGCGGGGATCGTGCCGATCGGGAAGCCGATGGCCGTGCCGCGGAGCCAGGGCTTCCACGAGCGACGCCAGTCGTCCTTCGTCATCCAGCTGCGCCACCCGCGCGACACGGGGATCACGTCGATCGCGCCGTGCCGCAGGCGGGCCGCGACGTACAGCGTCTCGCCGACCGCGAAGAGCCCCACTGCCACGAGCACCACGTCTATGCCGTCCGCCAGGGGCAGCAGGCCGAGCGTGTACCGCTGCTGGCCCGAGAGCCAGTCGGTGCCGACCAGGCCGAGGAACAGGCCGACGCCGAGCGACAGCAGGCCGCGCGGCACGGAGGACCCCATCAGCGCACCGACCGTCACGAAGGCGACGACGATGAGGGCCACGTAGTCGGCGGGCCCGAGATTCACGGCGAACTGCGCGAGCACCGGGGCGAGCAGCGTCAGGCCCACGGTGGCGAGGGTCCCGGCGACGAACGACCCGAGCGCCGCGGTGGCCAGGGCCGCTGCGCCCCGGCCGAGCTTGGCCATCTTGTTGCCCTCGATCGCCGTCACGATCGACGACGACTCCCCCGGGGTGTTCAGCAGGATGCTCGTGGTCGACCCGCCGTACATGCCGCCGTAGTAGATCCCCGCGAAGGTGATGAGTGCCGCGGCCGGTTCCAGCGTGTAGGTGAGGGGAAGCAGCAGGGCGACGGTCATCGCCGGCCCGATGCCGGGGAGCACGCCCACGGCGGTGCCGATCAGCACGCCGAAGAAGGCGAACACGAGGTACTGGGGCTGCAGCGCGGTCGCGAACCCCTCGAGGAGCAGACTCCAGCTGTCCATCAGAACATCCTTCCCAGCCAGCCGAGCGCCGGTCCCCACGGGAGCGACAGCCCGAGCAGACCACCGAACACGACCTGCACGACGAGCGCGAGGATGGCGCCGATGAGGAGCGCCATCCACCACCGGCGGGCGCCGAGCGCCCACGCGACGCCGCCGAACAGCAGCGCCGCCGCCGGGGCCCAGCCGAGCGGCTCGATGAGGAGCAGATGAGCGACCACGAGCGCCACGATCTTCACGAGCGTGAGCCAGTCGGTCGGCAGGCTCTGATCGACGTCCTCCCCCTCCTCCGGCACGCCCCGGTGGCCCCGGAGGATGCTCACCACGACGGCGAGGGAGGAGCCGAGCAGCAGGATCGAGACGAACAGCGGGAAGACCGTCGGGCCGACCTGGCCACCCGCGGGCACATGGATGGTGAAGACCCCGGCGAACGCGAACACGCCGAGGGCCACCATAAGCAGGGCGAAGACGAGCTCCCCCCGCGGCAGGGACGCGACGAGACGTGCGGACCGACGGCCGTCGGTCCGCACCTCCTCGCCGGGTCCGGAAGACCCGGTCGTCATCTCAGCCGACCAGCCCGATGTTCTGCAGCGTCGTGGTGACCTCGGCGATGTTGCCGTCGAGGAACTCGTCGAACTCCGCGCCGGTGAGGAACGCGTCCGCCCAGCCCCGGGTCTCCAGCTCGTCCTTCCAGGCGTCCGACGCCTCCAGCTCGGTGACGAGGCGCTCGAGCTCCGAACGCTCCGCGTCGCTGATCCCGCCCGGGGCGATCACGCCGCGCCAGTTGGTGAGCACGACGTCGTACCCGGAGTCGGTGATCGTGTCGACGTCCGGCAGCTGCGTGACCGGCTCCTCCGACGAGACGGCGAGGGCCTTCATGGTGCCGGCCTCGATGTGCTGCAGGAACTCGCCCACGCCGGAGATGCCCGCCGAGACCTTGCCGCCCAGGATCAGCGAGGTGGCCTCGCCGCCGCCCGAGTTGGGCGTGTAGTTCAGCTTCTCGGCGATCTCCGCGCCGTCGAGTCCCGCCTCCTCGAGCAGCAGCCCGGCGAGGATGTGGTCGGCTCCCCCGGCGGAACCGCCCGTGATCGTGACCTCCTGGCCCTTGTCCACGACGTCCTCGACGAGGTCCTCCAGGGTGTCGTACTCGGAGTCCGCGGGGACGACCACGACGAGGGGCTCGTCGGTGAGTCGGGCGATCGGGGTCATGTCCTCGATGCGGACGGCGGAGGCATTGGTCTCCACCGCGCCCACCATCACGAGGCCCATGACCATGAGGGTCGCCGGGTCCTTCTCGTTGGCGAGCTGCGCGAGCCCGACCGTGCCTCCGGCGCCGCCGACGTTGGTGACGGGCGCCGAGCCGACGATGTCCTCCTGGGTGAGCAGCTGCGAGAGGGCGCGGCCGGTCTGGTCCCAGCCGCCGCCCGGGTCGGCGGGGACGACGATGTTGACGTCGGTGATGGCGACCGCGTCGTCACCGCCGTCGGAGCCGGCCGTTCCGCCGTCGGCGGTCGAGCACGAGGTGAGGACGAGGGCGGTCGCGGCGACTGCCGCGGCGAGGGTCCCGATACGGGCGTGATTCATGGCGCTCCTCCTTGAGCGTTCGGGTGCAATCCGTCCACTGTCGAGGTGCGGATGCGCCCGCTCAAGCTTCGGAAACCATTGGTCGCGTTCCGTAACTATTGGTCGCGAACAGCTCCGTCGCCGGCTCGCGGCCCGTCCACCCACCCGGGAGAATGGATCCGTGGCCTCGAAGATGACGCTCCGTGTGCAGCTGCTCGCGCTGCAGGCGCTGATCGTGTTCCTGGTGACCCTCGGCACCGGGATCGCCGCCGGGGCGTTCCAGGAGAACGCGCTTCGCGAGGCCTACAAAGACCGCATGCAGGCGGTCGCCCAGTCCGTCGCTGCTCTCCCGGTCGTCCTCGATGCGTTCGACGACGAGGATCCGGCCGCCGCCATCCAGCCGGTCGCCGAGGTCATCCGCGAGGCCTCCGACCTCGCGTACGTCGTGGTCGCCAACGACGAGGGCATCCGGTACTCGCATCCGAACAGCGACCGCATCGGCGAGCGGGTGTCCACCGACCCGTCGATCCCACTCGGCGGCGAGATATTCGTCGGCACGCAGACCGGTACGCTCGGGACCTCGTGGCGGGTGAAGGTGCCCATCCGCGACGAGGACGGCGCGGTGATCGGCACCGCGTCCGTCGGCATCCTGGAGTCCGAGCTGAACGAGGAGTTCACCAGCAACCTCGTGGGTCTCATCTCCGCCATGCTCGTCGCGGCGGTCCTCGGGGTCTTCGGGGCCGCATGGGTGACGTCGTTCATCCGTCGCCGCATCTACCGCCTCGAGCCGCACCAGATCGCGGCCCTGGTCAAGAACCAGGAGACGACCCTGCACGGGTTGAGCGAAGGCGTCGTCACGGTGGACGGCGCCGGTCGCATCACCCTCGTCAACGACGCGGCCGCGCGCTTCCTCGGCCGCGACGCCGCCGATCTCGACGGCGCTCCCGCGGACGAGGTCCTCGGGGAGGAGCTCAGCACGGTGCTCCGCGAGGGCGAGGCCGCGGGACGCCCCGTCATCGTCGGCTCGCATGTGCTCGTCGCCCGCAGCACCGCCTCCGGGAACGGTTCCGCCGACGTGGGGGCGACGCTCCTGCTCCGCGACCACACCGAGCTGCACGACGTCGTACGCCGGGTCGAGGCGGCCGACGCGATCATCGCCTTCCGGGAGCGGTACGGGTTGCCGAAGGGGCTGAGTGCCGAGACCCTGGAGCGGGTCTCCGCCGCCCTCGCCGCCCGACCGGATGCCTCGGCGACCGAGATCGGGGACGACCTCGCCATCTCCCGCGTCAGCGCCCGTCGCTATCTCGAGCACCTCGCCGCCACAGGCCAGGCCGTGCGGTCTTTGGACTACTCGACCAAGGGGCGCCCCGGAGCGCGCTATCGGATCACCGATCCCCGCTGAACGACGAAGCCCGCCACCCCGAGAGGGGCGGCGGGCTTCGTGGGAGAGCAGTCCCTACTCGGACTTCTTCTCGACAGCGTCCTCGGCGGCGGCCTCAGCGGCCTCGCCCTCGGCCTGCGACTCGGCGCCGGCCTCGGCAGCCGTGTCGTCGGCAGCGGTCTCGTCCGCGGGAGCCTCGACGGTCTCCTCGGCGGGAGCCTCCTCGGCAGCAGGCTTCTCGTCCTTCGGAGCCGCGGCGGCCTTCTTGGCCGACTTCGCCTTCGGGGTGACGGGCTCGAGGACGAGCTCGATCACGGCCATGGGAGCGTTGTCGCCCTTGCGGTTGCCGACCTTGGTGATGCGCGTGTAGCCACCCTCGCGGTCCGCGACGAGCGGAGCGATCTCGTTGAACAGGACGTGCACGACTTCCTTGTCACCGATGACCGACAGCACGCGACGGCGGGCGTGGAGGTCTCCGCGCTTGGCGAAGGTGATGAGGCGCTCGGCGAGCGGACGCAGGCGCTTGGCCTTCGTCTCGGTCGTCTTGATCGACTTGTGGGTGTACAGCGCAGCGGCGAGGTTGGCAAGCAGCAGGCGCTCGTGGGCGGGGCCGCCTCCGAGGCGGGGACCCTTGGTGGGCTTGGGCATAATCGTCTAACTCCTGGTCAGAAAGGGTCGGGTATCAGAAGGACTCGTCTTCGCTGCCGCCGTAGAAGTGGGCGCCGTCGAAACCGGGCACCGAATCCTTGAGCGACAGACCGAGCGAGATGAGCTTGTCGCGCACCTCGTCGACCGACTTCTGGCCGAAATTGCGGATGTTCATGAGCTGCGTCTCCGACAGGGCGACGAGCTCAGAAACGGTGTTGATGCCCTCACGCTTCAGGCAGTTGTACGAGCGGACCGACAGGTCGAGGTCCTCGATCGGCATCGACAGCTCGCTGGAGTTCACAGCCTCCACCGGCGCCGGGCCGATCTCGATGCCCTCGGCCTCGACGTTCAGCTCGCGGGCGAGACCGAACAGCTCGGTGAGCGTCTTGGCAGCCGAGGCGACGGCGTCGCGGGGGCTGATCGCCGACTTGGTCTCGACGTCGAGGATGAGCTTGTCGAAGTCGGTGCGCTCACCGGCACGCGTGGCGTCGACGCGGTAGCTGACCTTGAGCACGGGCGAGTAGATCGAGTCGATCGGGATCTGACCGGCCTCGGCGTACTCGTTGCGGTTCTGCGTCGCGGAGACGTAGCCACGGCCGCGCTCGATGGTGAGCTCGAGCTCGAACTTGGCGGTGTCGTTGAGCGTCGCGATGACGAGCTCGGGGTTGTGCACCTCGACACCGGCCGGAGCCGAGATGTCGGCGGCGGTCACTTCACCGGCACCGGTCTTGCGGAGGTACGCGGTGATGGGCTCGTCGCGCTCGCTGGAGACGACCAGCTGCTTGATGTTGAGGATGATCTCGGTGACATCCTCCTTCACGCCGGGGATCGTGCTGAACTCGTGCAGCACACCGTCGATGCGGACGCTGGTGACAGCGGCGCCGGGGATCGACGACAGCAGGCTGCGACGCAGCGCGTTGCCGATCGTGTAGCCGAAGCCGGGCTCCAGAGGCTCGATGATGAACCGGCTCCGGTTCTCGACGATCTTTTCCTCGGTCAGTGTGGGACGCTGTGCAATAAGCACTCTGTGTTCCTTTCGATCACATGCCCGCTATATGACATGTGGTGGGGTGAGGTCTTGAGTTGTGGAAGTCGATGCCCCACGCGGGGCGCCGAGCCGCTCGACCCGAAGGACGAGCGGCTCGGCACACGCATCAGACGCGGCGGCGCTTCGGCGGGCGGCAGCCGTTGTGCGCCTGCGGGGTGACGTCCTGGATCGAACCCACCTCGAGGCCGGCGGCCTGCAGCGAGCGGATCGCGGTCTCGCGGCCGGAGCCCGGACCCTTCACGAGGACGTCGACCTTCTTCACGCCGTGCTCTGCAGCCTGGCGGGCAGCGGACTCCGCTGCCATGCCGGCGGCGTAGGGGGTCGACTTGCGGGAGCCCTTGAAGCCCACGCCACCCGACGAGGCCCAGGCGATGACGGCGCCGGACGGGTCGGTGATCGAAACGATGGTGTTGTTGAACGTCGACTTGATGTGGGCCTGGCCCAGCGCGATGTTCTTCTTTTCCTTGCGGCGCGGCTTGCGCGCGGCGGCCTTGGGTGCAGCCATGAAAGTGTTCTCCTAGTCCCTGGCCGCTGCTTAGCGGGCCTTCTTCTTGCCGGCGACGGTGCGCTTCGGGCCCTTGCGGGTACGGGCGTTGGTCTTGGTGCGCTGACCGCGGACCGGGAGGCCACGACGGTGGCGGAGGCCCTCGTAGGAGCCGATCTCGACCTTGCGGCGGATGTCTGCGGCCACCTCGCGGCGCAGGTCACCCTCCACCTTGTAGTTGCCTTCGATGTAGTCGCGGAGAGCGACGAGCTGGTCGTCGCTGAGGTCCTTCACGCGGATGCTCTCGTCGATGTCGGTCGCCTTGAGGATCTCGACCGAGCGGGTACGGCCGACGCCGTAGATGTAGGTAAGGGCGATCACCACGCGCTTGTCGCGCGGGATGTCAACGCCGGCAAGACGTGCCATGCGGTTCTCCTGGGTGTTGTGGAGGTGTGGAGCAGGATCGGTGCCCGGGCCTCCGTCCCGAGGTGTCAGCCCCCACGGCTCCGCCGGTTACCCGGTCGCTGAGCCTGTCGAAGCGTCTGATCCTGCCGTGTCGTATTGAGTTATGAGATTGCGAGAGCGGCGCTCACGCAGCGGGGGCTCAGCCCTGGCGCTGCTTGTGGCGCGGGTTGCTCTTGCAGATCACCATGACGCGGCCGTGGCGGCGGATCACCTTGCAGTGGTCGCAGATCGGCTTGACGCTGGGGTTGACCTTCATGATGTTTCCTGTTCGCTGTCTTCACCGGGCAGGCGGGAAGCCTGGGGTGTTACTTCTCGACCGATCAGCGGTAGCGGTAGACGATGCGGCCGCGGGTCAGGTCGTAGGGGCTGAGCTCCACGACCACGCGGTCCTCGGGGATGATGCGGATGTAGTTCTGCCGCATCTTTCCGGAGATCGTTGCCAGAACCTTGTGTCCGTTGCTGAGCTCAACGCGGAACATCGCGTTGGGCAGAGCCTCCGACACGACGCCCTCGATCTCGATGACACCGTCTTTCTTAGCCATAGCCTCGCTGACGCTTCTGCAGACCGGTCGATCTGCGGTGGGTGGGTGGTGAGCGGTACCGGGCCGGATCGGACACGCCGAACGCATGGCACAAGGCACCAAAGATCTATGTTATCCGACGACGCCCCATCCGGCAACTTGGCCGAACGGGGCGTCGAGCGGGATCGCGGGTGTCAGCCGAGCAGGTCGGTGAACCGCTTCATGTCTTCCTGGTTCTGCAGGTCGAGCCGCTCGCCGTCGATCTCGACGGTCGGCGTGCCCTGGATATCGTTCGCCTTCGCCTGCGCGGCACCGAACTTGCGGTACGTCTCGTCCGTGATGCAGGACACGACGTCGTCGCCCGCGCCGACCTGGGTGGCGAACTCGGCGAGCTGCTCGTTCGTGAGGCCGGGGCTGTTCTCCGCCGGCTGGTTCTCGAACAGCACCTTCGCGTAGTCGAAGTAGAGGTCGGAGTCGGACTCGGCGACGCAGAACGCGGCGCCGGCCGAGCGGGAGGAGAACTCGGTTCCCTGCGAGAAGCGGTCGAGGATCGCGATGGGGTGCTGCTCGAGGGTGATCTCCCCGCTCTGCGCCTTGGCCTCGAGGGCGGCGCCGAACTGGTCCTCGAAGGACTTGCAGACAGGGCACTGGAAGTCGAGGAAGACCGACACGGTGGTGTCGCCGTCGCCCATGGAGACGGAGCCTGCCTCGGCGTCGAAGTTGTCGCTGGCGGTCGGAGTGGCGCCGGGAGAGGTCGCCTGGTTGTTGAGGAACACCACGAGTCCGCCGAGGGCCACCAGGACCACGACGACGGCGATGGAGACGCCGATCGCGAACCAGTTGGTGTTGCTCTTCGCCGCTGCCATTACTTTCCGATCTCTCGAGGCTCGACCCCGAACGGGGCGAGTCCGGCTCTTCCACCATCGGGCGCGGTGAGCACCCAGATGCCCCCATCATGCAGGGCGACGCTATGTTCCCAATGTGAGCCGTCAGTGCCGTCGACCGTCGTGACGGTCCAGTCGTCGTCCTCCACGAACGTCGCCTCGCCGCCGGCGGTGACCATGGGCTCGATGGCGAGCACGAGCCCGGGCTTCACGTCCGCGCCGCGGTCGGGTGTCCGGTAGTTGAAGACGCTGGGCGCCTCGTGCATCTTCCGCCCGATGCCGTGACCGACGTACTCGCGGAGGATCCCGTAGGGCTCACCGCTCACGGCGGACGGCCCCTGCGCCTCGATGTAGTCCTGGATGGCGGCGCCGATCTCGTCGATCGACGACGCCGTGGCCATCGCGGCGATGCCGGCCCACATCGATCCCTCGGTCACGCGGGAGAGCTCCTCGCGGCGCGCGACGAGCTCCGGGCGCTCGGGGTCGGGGACGACGACCGTGATCGCGCTGTCGCCGTTCCACCCCTCGAACTGGGCGCCGCAGTCGACCGAGACGATGTCGCCGGGCTGGAGGACCCTCTCCCCCGGGATGCCGTGCACGACCTGCTCGTTGACCGAGACGCAGATGGTGTGGTGGTAGCCCTTGACGAGCTGGAAGTTCGACTCCGCCCCCCGCTGCAGGATGGCGCGGTTGGCGGCGGCGTCGAGCTCGATCGTCTTCACCCCCGGCTTGATGAGGGCGCGGACGGCGTCGAGGGCCTCAGCGGTGATGAGGCCGGGCTCGACCAGGGCTCGCAACTGAGCCGGGGTCTTGTAGATCGAGCGGCGGAACATCTCAGGCGGCGGAGGCGGCGGAACGCAGCCCGCGAGCGGCTAGGGCGGCGGCGATCCGCTCCGTGATCTCCTCGAGGGAGCCCACACCGTCGATGCGGTCGACGATGCCACGGCTGCTGTAGACCTCGATGATCGGCGCCGTCTCCTTCTCGTAGATGTCGAGTCGGTGCGCGATGGCCTCGTCCGTGTCGTCGGAGCGCCCCTGCTCGGCGGCCCGGAGCGCGAGACGGGCGATGCTCTCCTCGCGGGGGACGTCGAGGAGGATCACCGCGTCCAGCGCCTCGCCGCGTCCTTCGAGGAACGCGTCCAGGTGCGCCACCTGCGCGGTGTTGCGGGGGTAGCCGTCCAGGAGGAAGCCGTTCTGCGCGTCGTCCTGGCTCAGCCGGTCGCGCACGATCTCGCTCGTCAGCTCGTCCGGAACGAGGTCGCCCTTGTCGAGGATGGCCGTGACCTGCTGGCCGAGAGCCGTCCCCTCCTTGATGTTCGCGCGGAAGATGTCGCCCGTCGAGACGACGGGGATCCCGTAGGACTCGGCGATGCGCACACCCTGCGTGCCCTTGCCGGAACCCTGGGGACCGACGATGAGAAGACGTGCGGATGCTGTCATCGGAGAAGTCCTTCGTAGTGTCGCTGCTGCAGCTGGGCGTCGATCTGCTTGACCGTCTCGAGACCCACGCCGACGATGATGAGGATCGACGCGCCACCGAACGGGAAGTTCTGGTTGGCGCCGACCGTGGCGAGGGCGATCAGCGGGATGAGGGCGATCAGGCCCAGGTAGAGGGAACCGGGGAGCGTGATGCGGGTCAGCACGTAGTCCAGGTACTCCGCGGTCGGACGGCCGGCCCGGATCCCGGGGATGAAGCCGCCGTACTTCTTCATGTTGTCGGCGACCTCGACGGGGTTGAACGTGATCGCGACGTAGAAGTAGGTGAACCCGATGATCAGCAGGAAGTACGCCGCCATGTAGATCGGGCTGTTGCCGGAGGTGAAGTTCGCGCTGACCCAGCTGACCCACGCGGGCGGCGTCGAGCCGTCCTGCGGGGTGTTGAACTGGGCGATGAGCGCGGGGATGTACAGCAGCGACGAGGCGAAGATGACCGGGATCACACCCGCCATGTTCACCTTGATCGGGATGTACGTGTTCGTGCCGCCGTACGTCCGGCGTCCCACCATGCGCTTCGCGTACTGGACGGGGATGCGCCGCTGGGACTGCTCGACGAAGACGACGAGCCCCATCACGATGATGCCGACCAGCAGCACGAGGAGGAACACCTCGAAGCCGCGCGTCTGCCAGATGATCGACATCGCGCCGGGGAACGTCGCGGCGATGGAGGTGAAGATCAGCAGCGACATGCCGTTGCCGATGCCCCGCTCGGTCACGAGCTCGGCGAACCACATGATCAGACCGGTGCCGGCCGTCATCGCCATGATGATGAGCACCTGCGCCCACCAGACGTCGTTCGTGAGGAGCTGGGTGCACGCGCCGATGTCGGTCGTGCCGAAGAGCTGGCCGGTGCGGGCGACGGTGACGAGCGTCGTCGACTGCAGGAGCGCGAGGGCGATCGTGAGGTACCGCGTGTACTGGGTCAGCTTGGCCTGTCCGGCCTGGCCTTCCTTGTGCAGCGCCTCGAAGTGCGGGATGACGACGCGCAGGAGCTGCGTGATGATCGTCGCGGTGATGTACGGCATGACGCCGAGCGCGAAGATCGACAGCTGCAGCAGGGCGCCGCCGGAGAAGAGGTTGACGAGTCCGAGCAGACCCTCGGTGCCGGCATTGGCCGCGAGACACTGCTCCACGTTCGGGAAGTTGACGAACGGCGCGGGGACGTTCGAGCCGAGACGGTAGATCGCGATGATCGCGAGAGTGAAACCGATCTTCCGACGCAGGTCGGGCGTGCGGAAGATCCGCGCGATGGCGCTAAACAAGAACGTTCCTCCTGAAAAGGTGGCCGAACCCCCGAGGGGCGGCTGAAACACCAGGGTAACCCACTCCGAGGTCCGGGGAATGCGAGCGGTCGGCTTCTCCCCCGCCGAACCAGAAGAGGGGCCGGAGAATCTCCGACCCCTCTTCCGCAGTGGTTACTTGACGGATCCGCCCGCAGCCACGATCTTCTGCTCGGCAGAACCCGAGACCTTGTCGACCGCGACGGTGAGCTTCACGGCGATGTCGCCGTTGCCGAGAACCTTGACCTTCTCGTTCTTGCGAACCGCACCCTTGGCGACCAGGTCGCTCACGGTGACGTCGCCACCCTGGGGGTAGAGCTCCGCGAGCTTCTCCAGGTTCACGACCTGGTACTCGACGCGGAACGGGTTCTTGAAGCCGCGCAGCTTCGGCGTGCGCATGTGCAGCGGCATCTGGCCACCCTCGAAGCCGACGCGCACGGTGTTGCGGGCCTTGGTGCCCTTCGTGCCGCGACCGGCCGTCTTGCCCTTCGAGCCCTCACCGCGACCGACACGGGTCTTCGCGGTGTTGGAACCCGGGACGGGACGCAGGTGGTGGACCTTCAGCACACCGGGGCGGGACGCCGGGGCGTCCTTCTTCGGCGCGGCCTTGGCGGAGCCGTCGGCCTTCGCGTCGGCGGCAGCGGTCTTGGCCGGTGCCTTCTTCGCGGCGGGCTTCTTGGCAGCGTCGGCCTTGGGGGCGGCCGCCTTCTTGGTGGCCTTCTCGGCCTCG
Source organism: Microbacterium sp. NPDC091676 (assembly GCF_044756645.1). Lineage (NCBI taxonomy): Bacteria > Bacillati > Actinomycetota > Actinomycetes > Micrococcales > Microbacteriaceae > Microbacterium > Microbacterium sp. NPDC091676. The sequence continues at coordinate 455,177 of NZ_JBIVTI010000002.1, forward strand.
ACGGCCTCGTTCTTCTCAGCCATTAGTCGATCTCCTCAACCTTGACGAGGTGGGCGACGGTCTTGACGTAGCCGCGCGTCTGCGCGTCGTCGGGGCGGACGGTGGTGTCACCGATCCGCTTGAGACCGAGGCTGCGCAGCGTGTCGCGCTGGTTCTGCTTCTCGCTCACCTTGGACTTGATCTGCGTGACCTTGAGTCGCGCGGCCATCAGGCACCTACCTTCTGTGCGGCGATGGCCTCGGCCTCGGCGCGGACGAGCCGGGCCGGGGCGACCTGGTCGAACTCGAGACCACGACGTGCGGCGACGGCGCGGGGCTCCTCGAGCTCCTTCAGGGCGGTGACCGTCGCGTGCACGATGTTGATCGTGTTCGACGAGCCGAGCGACTTGGACAGCACGTCGTGGATACCGGCGCACTCGAGCACGGCGCGGACCGGACCACCGGCGATGACACCGGTACCGGCGGCGGCGGGGCGCAGGAGCACCACACCGGCGGCCGACTCACCCTGCACGGGGTGCGGGATGGTGCTGCCGACGCGCGGGACGCGGAAGAAGTTGCGCTTGGCCTCTTCGACACCCTTCGAGATCGCCAGGGGGACCTCACGGGCCTTGCCGTAGCCGACGCCCACCAGACCGTTGCCGTCGCCGACGACCACGAGAGCGGTGAAGCTGAAGCGACGACCACCCTTCACGACCTTCGAGACGCGGTTGATGGTGACGACGCGCTCCAGGAACTGGTTGTCGCCGCGGTCGCGCGAGTTACGGTCGCGGCCGCCCTGGTTGCGGTCACGTCCGCCGCGGCGGCCGTCCCGCTGGTCGCGAGTGGGCTCAGCCTGCGTGGTGCCGGCGGCCGTCTCGGAAGTGGCAGCAGCCGCTTCGGTCACTTCGTTCTCCTTGTTGTCACTCACAGTGCCAGACCCCCTTCACGGGCGCCGTCGGCGATGGCGGCGACACGACCCGCGTAGCGGTTGCCGCCACGGTCGAACACTGCCTCGGAAACGCCTGCGGCCTTCGCGCGCTCGGCGAGGAGCTCGCCGACCTTGCGGGCCTTGGCGGTCTTGTCGCCATCCAGCGAACGCAGGTCGGTCTCGAGCGTGGAGGCCGAGGCGACCGTGTGGCCCTTGCTGTCGTCGACGAGCTGCACGAAGACGTGACGCGCCGAACGGTTGACGACGAGGCGCGGACGCACCTCGGTGCCCACGATCTTCTTGCGAAGACGGGCGTGACGACGCGCGCGGGCGTCGGACTTCGACTTCACAGCCATGGTTACTTACCAGCCTTTCCGGCCTTGCGACGCACGACCTCGCCGGCGTAGCGCACACCCTTGCCCTTGTACGGCTCGGGCTTGCGGATCTTGCGGATGTTCGCAGCCGCCTCGCCGACGGCCTGCTTGTCGATCCCGCTGACGGTGAGCTTGTTCGTGCCCTCGACCGTGAGCGTGATGCCGGCGGGCGGGTCGATCAGGACCGGGTGCGAGAAGCCGAGGGCGAACTCGACCGAGTTGCCCTTCTGCTGCACGCGGTAACCGGTGCCGACGACCTCGAGACCCTTGGTGTACCCCTGGGTCACGCCGATGATGTTGTTGTTGATGAGCGTGCGGGTCAGGCCGTGAAGCGACCGGGACTCGCGCTCGTCGTCGGGGCGGGTGACGAGAACCTGGTTCTCCTCGACCGACACCTCGATGGGGCTGGCCACCGTGAGGGTGAGCTCACCCTTGGGGCCCTTCACCGCGACCTCGCGGCCGTCGACCGAAACGGTCACGCCCGCGGGAACGTCGATGGGAAGTCGTCCAATACGCGACATTTCGGATTACCACACGTAGGCGAGAACTTCTCCGCCCACGCCCTTCTGCTCAGCCTGGCGGTCCGTGAGGAGACCGGAGGAGGTGGACAGGATGGCCACGCCGAGGCCGCCGAGGACCGTGGGGATCTCGGTCGACTTCGCGTACACGCGGAGGCCGGGCTTCGACACGCGCTTGATGCCCGCGATCGAGCGCTCGCGGTTCGGACCGTACTTCAGCGTCAGCGTGAGGTTCTTGCCCACGCGCGCGTCGGAGGTCTCCCAACCGGCGATGTAGCCCTCCTGCTGGAGGATCTCTGCGATGTGCGTCTTGAGCTTGCTCGACGGCAGCGTCACGGAGTCGTGGTGCGCCGAGTTCGCGTTGCGCAGACGGGTCAGCATGTCTGCGACCGGGTCTGTCATTGTCATTGTTGTCTACTTTCGATCATGAGGTTCCGGCTGCCGTTACACGACAGACGGCCTGCGATGAGCACGCAATCTTCAATTGTACGTGCACATCGACGGGCTCAGTGACACGAGACCACTGAGCCCGTCGAAGGGTCACGCCTGGGCGTCGTCCGCGCGGAACGGGAAGCCGAGGTGACGGAGCAGCGCCCGGCCCTCGTCGTCCGTCTTCGCCGAGGTCACGACGGTGATGTCGAAACCACGGACGCGGTCGATCTTGTCCTGATCGATCTCGTGGAACACGCTCTGCTCCTGGAGACCGAAGGTGTAGTTGCCGTTGCCGTCGAACTGCTTGGCCGACAGACCGCGGAAGTCGCGGATGCGGGGCAGCGCGAGCGAGACCAGGCGGTCCACGAACTCCCACGCACGGTCGCCACGGAGGGTGACGTGCGCGCCGATGGCCTGGCCCTCGCGCAGCTTGAACTGCGCGATGGACTTGCGGGCCTTGGTGACGATCGGCTTCTGGCCGGTGATCTTGGTGAGGTCGTCGACCGCCCCATCGATCACCTTGCTGTCGCGAGCAGCCTCGCCGACACCGGTGTTCACGACGACCTTGACCAGGCCGGGGATCTGCATGACGTTCTCGTAGCCGAACTCGTCCTGCAGAGCCTTCTTGATCTCGGCGTTGTACTTCGCCTTCAGGCGGGGCTGGATCTTGCCAGCCACCGCAGCGTCGGTCGTTGCCATCAGAGGTCCTTACCGCTCTTCTTCGCGAAGCGCACGCGGACGGTGCGCTTCACGCCGTCCTTGGTCTGCTCCTCGACCCGGTGGCCGACCTTGGTCGGCTTCTTGGTCGAGGGGTCGACGAGTGCGACGTTCGAGATGTGGATGGGCGCCTCGACGGTCTCGAGACCACCCGTCTTCGTGCCACGCTGCGTCTGACCGACGCGCGTGTGCTTGGTGACGTAGTTCACGCCTTCGACGACGACGCGGTTCTGCTCGACGAGGATGTCGAGAACCTTGCCCTGCTTGCCGCGGTCGCCACCACGCTCGGGCTTGGCGCCCGAGATGACCTGAACCAGGTCGCCCTTCTTGATCTTCGCCATGATCAGATGACCTCCGGTGCCAGCGAGACGATCTTCATGAACTTCTTGTCGCGAAGCTCACGGCCGACCGGCCCGAAGATACGGGTGCCGCGGGGCTCCCCGTCGTTCTTCAGGATCACGGCGGCGTTCTCGTCGAACTTGATGTAGGAGCCGTCGGGACGACGGGTCTCCTTCTTGGTGCGGACGATGACCGCCTTGACGACGTCGCCCTTCTTGACGTTGCCACCGGGGATCGCGTCCTTGACGGTCGCGACGATGGTGTCGCCCAGACCGGCGTACCGGCGGCGCGAGCCACCGAGCACGCGGATCGTGAGCAGCTCCTTGGCGCCGGTGTTGTCGGCGACCTTGAGACGGGACTCCTGCTGAATCACTTGGCCTTCTCCAGAATCTCCACCAGACGCCAGCGCTTCGTGGCGCTCAGCGGGCGGGTCTCGTTGATCAGGACCAGGTCGCCGATGCCGGCGGAGTTCGCCTCATCGTGCGCCTTGACCTTCGACGTCCGGCGGATGACCTTGCCGTAAAGCGGGTGCTTCACGCGGTCCTCGACCTCGACGACGATCGTCTTGTCCATCTTGTCGCTGACGACATAGCCACGACGGGCCTTGCGGTACCCGCGGGCGTCGGCGTCGCGCACGTCGTGAGCGGCGTGCTCAGCCTCGACGGCGGCTTCCTTCTTGGTGGCCATCACTCAGCCTCTTCCTTCGGGGCGTCCTCGGCGGCGTCCGCCTTCTTCGCCTTCGACTTGGTCGCCTTCTTCGCGGGAGCCTCGACCGGAGCGGGCGTCGCACGGATGCCCAGCTCGCGCTCGCGGATCACCGTGTAGAGGCGCGCGATGTCGCGCTTGACGGCGCGGATGCGGCCGTGGCTCTCCAGCTGGCCGGTGGCCGACTGGAAACGGAGGTTGAACAGCTCCTCCTTGGCCTTGCGCAGCTCCTCAACGAGGCGCTGGTCTTCGAACGTGTCGAGCTCTGCCGGAGCGAGCTCCTTGGTGCCGATCGCCATTACGCGTCGCCCTCCTCGCGCTTGATGATGCGTGCCTTGAGCGGCAGCTTGTGGATTGCACGGGTCAGTGCCTCGCGAGCGAGCTGCTCGTCGACACCCGCGACCTCGAAGAGGACGCGGCCCGGCTTGACGTTGGCGACCCACCACTCGGGGGAACCCTTACCGGAACCCATGCGGGTCTCGGCAGGCTTCTTCGTGAGCGGACGGTCCGGGTAGATGTTGATCCACACCTTGCCGCCACGCTTGATGTGACGGGTCATCGCGATACGAGCGGACTCGATCTGACGGTTCGTCACGTACGCGGGGGTGAGGGCCTGGATGCCGAACTCGCCGAAGGAGACCTTCGTGCCGCCGGTGGCCTGACCCGAGCGCCCCGGGTGGTGCTGCTTGCGGTACTTGACCTTACGGGGGATGAGCATTATGCCGACGCTCCTTCTGCAACAGGTGCCTCGTTGCGCGGGGCACGGCGGCGGTCACCACGGTCGTCACGGCGCGACTTCGGCGCGTTGGCCTGCTCGCGCGCGAGCTCCTTGGCGGTGAGGTCGCCCTTGTAGATCCACACCTTCACGCCGATGCGGCCGAAGGTGGTCTTGGCCTCGTAGAAGCCGTAGTCGATGTTCGCGCGCAGCGTGTGCAGCGGCACACGACCCTCGCGGTAGAACTCCGACCGGCTCATCTCGGCGCCGCCGAGACGGCCCGAGACCTGGATGCGGATGCCCTTGGCGCCGGCGCGCTGCGCGCCCTGCAGACCCTTGCGCATCGCGCGACGGAACGCCACGCGAGCCGAGAGCTGCTCGGCGATGCCCTGGGCGACCAGCTGAGCGTCGGCCTCGGGGTTCTTGACCTCGAGGATGTTCAGCTGGATCTGCTTGCCCGTGAGCTTCTCGAGGTCGCCGCGGATGCGCTCGGCCTCTGCACCACGACGACCGATCACGATGCCCGGACGGGCGGTGTGGATGTCGACGCGGACGCGGTCACGGGTGCGCTCGATCTCGATGTTCGAGACGCCGGCACGGTCGAGCTGCGTCTGCAGCAGGCGACGGATCTTGATGTCCTCGGCCACGTAGTCGGCGTAACGCTGACCCGGCTTCGTCGAGTCGGAGAACCAGCGCGACACGTGGTCCGTGGTGATGCCGAGGCGGAAGCCGTACGGGTTGACCTTCTGTCCCATTACTTGCTCGCCTTCTTGTTGCTGTCGCCGGCCGCGGCAGGAGCCGCCTCCGGCGTCGAGAGCACGACCGTGATGTGGCTCGTGCGCTTCTTGATCTGGAAAGCGCGACCCTGTGCACGGGGCTGGAAACGCTTGAGCGTCGTGCCCTCGTCCACGTACGCGTTCTTCACGTACAGGTCCTGCTCGTCGAGGTACTCGCCGTCACGATCCGCCTTGACCTGCGCGTTGGCCATGGCCGACGCGACAAGCTTGTAGATCGGCTCACTGGCGGACTGCTGAGCGAACTTCAGGATCGCCAGAGCCTCCTGGGCCTGCTTGCCCTTGATGAGCGCGACGACACGACGAGCCTTCTGAGGGGTCACGCGGATGTGTCGCACGCGTGCGATGGACTCCACCATTTCTCTCTCCTCTATCGCCGCCGCGTCAGCGGCGACGGCCCTTCTTGTCGTCCTTCTCGTGGCCGCGGAAGGTGCGGGTGGGCGCGAACTCGCCCAGCTTGTGACCGACCATGGTCTCGGAGACAAACACAGGGATGTGCTTGCGACCGTCGTGGACCGCGATCGTGTGACCCAGCATGGCCGGGATGATCATGGACCGGCGGGACCAGGTCTTGATGACGTTCTTCGTGCCGGCTTCGTTCTGCACGACCACCTTGCGAAGCAGGTGCTCGTCGACGAAGGGGCCCTTCTTGAGACTGCGAGGCATCTTCTCTTACTCCTACTTGCGCTTCTTGCCGGCGTTGCGACGACGCACGATGTACTTGTCGCTTTCCTTGTTGGCGTGGCGGGTGCGGCCCTCGGCCTGACCCCACGGGGAGACGGGGTGACGTCCACCGGACGTCTTGCCCTCACCACCACCGTGCGGGTGGTCGACCGGGTTCATCGCGACACCGCGGACGGTCGGGCGGACGCCCTTCCAGCGCATGCGGCCGGCCTTGCCCCAGTTGATGTTCGACTGCTCGGCGTTGCCGACCTCGCCGATGGTCGCGCGGCAGCGCGCATCGACGTTGCGGATCTCACCGGAGGGCAGACGCAGCTGGGCGTAGGGGCCGTCCTTGGCGACGAGGCGGACCGACGCACCGGCCGAGCGCGCCATCTTCGCGCCGCCACCGGGGCGGAGCTCGATGGCGTGGATGACCGTACCCGTGGGGATGTTCTTCAGCGGGAGGTTGTTTCCCGGCTTGATGTCCGCCGCGGGGCCCGACTCGACGATGTCGCCCTGCTTCAGCTTCGCCGGCGCGAGGATGTAGCGCTTCTCGCCGTCGAAGTAGTGCAGCAGCGCGATGCGCGCGGTGCGGTTGGGGTCGTACTCGATGTGAGCGACCTTGGCGTTCACGCCGTCCTTGTCATTGCGACGGAAGTCGATGACGCGGTACTGGCGCTTGTGGCCACCACCGATGTGACGGGTCGTGATGCGGCCCTGGTTGTTGCGACCACCGGTCTTCGAGAGCGGGCGCAGCAGCGACTTCTCCGGCGTCGATCGGGTGATCTCGGCGAAGTCAGCCACCGACGAGCCGCGACGGCCCGGGGTCGTGGGCTTGTACTTGCGAATAGCCATGATTGTCCTTATCCCCCGGATCAGCCGATTGCCGTGAAGATGTCGATGGTGCCCGACTTCAGGCTCACGATGGCGCGCTTGGTGTCCTTGCGCTTACCGGTGCCGAAGCGGGTGCGACGGGCCTTGCCGACGCGGTTGATCGTGTTGACGGACGCGACCTTGACGCCGAAGATCTTCTCGATGGCGAGCTTGATCTCGGTCTTCGAAGCGCGCGGGTCGACGAGGAAGGTGTACTTGCCCTCGTCGATCAGGCCGTAGCTCTTCTCGGACACGACCGGCTTCAGGATGATGTCGCGCGGGTCCTTGTTCAGGGCCGTCTGGAGAACAGATGCCTGCTCGCTCATGCGGAGACCTCCTGGTTGGCGCCGGACTTGGAGGCGATGAAGCCCTCGAGCGCGGCCTGGGTGAAGACGATGTCGTCGGAGACGAGCACGTCGTAGGCGTTGAGCTGGTCGTACGACAGCAGGTGCACGTTGCCGAGGTTGCGCAGGCTCTTGAGCGCGAGCTCGTCGCCGCGCTCGATGACCACGAGGACGTTCTTCGACGTGGCGACCTGGGCGAGGAAGCCCGCGGCGGCCTTGGTCGACGGCGCGCCGTCGGTGCCGAACGTGTCGATCGCGTGCAGGCGGTCACCGCGGAAGCGGTCGCTGAGCGCGCCCAGCAGGGCGGCCGCGATCATCTTCTTGGGGGTGCGCTGCGAGTAGTCGCGCGGCTTCGGGCCGTGCACGATGCCACCGCCGGTCATGTGCGGCGCGCGGATCGAGCCCTGACGGGCGTTACCCGTGCCCTTCTGCTTGAAGGGCTTGCGGCCGGCACCGGAGACCTCGCCACGACGCTTGGTCGAGTGCGTGCCCTGGCGAGCCGCCGCGAGCTGCGCGACGACGACCTGGTGGATGAGCGGGATGTTCGTCTTGACGTCGAACAGAGCGGCGGGAAGCTCGACCGAGCCTGCCTTCTTGCCGTCTGCCTTGAGGACGTCGAGCGCGAGAGTGGAGTCAGCCATGATCAGGCACCCTTCACTGCGTTGCGGACGTAGACGATGCGGCCGCGAGCACCGGGGACGGCGCCCTTGACGAGCATGAGTCCCTTCTCGATGTCGATGGCGTGCACCGTGAGGTTGAGGACGGTCACGCGCTCGCCACCCATACGGCCGGCCATGCGCATGCCCTTGAAGACGCGGCTCGGGGTCGACGATGCGCCGATGGAGCCGGGCTTGCGGTGGTTGCGGTGTGCACCGTGCGATGCCGAGACGCCCTTGAAGTTGTGGCGCTTCATGACACCGGCGGTGCCCTTGCCCTTGCTCGTGCCGACGACGTCGACGAGCTGGCCGGCCTCGAACGTGCCGTCCACCGTGAGCTCCTGGCCCAGGGTGTAGTCGGCGGCGTCGGCCGTGCGGACCTCGGTCACGTGGCGACGCGGCGTGACGCCGGCAGCCTCGAAGTGAGCCGAGAGGGGCTTGTTCACCTTGCGCGGGTCGATCTGGCCGTACGCGATCTGCACGGCGTTGTAGCCGTCCTTCTCGGGGGTACGGATCTGGGTGACCACGTTCGGCGCGAGCTCGATGACGGTGACGGGAACGAGCTTGCCGTTCTCGTTCCAGACCTGGGTCATGCCGAGCTTGGTGCCGAGCATGCCCTTGGAAACCTTGGAGTTGATGTCAGCCATGTCGAACCTCAGAGCTTGATCTCGATGTTGACGTCGGCCGGCAGGTCGAGACGCATCAGCGAGTCGACGGCCTTGGGCGTCGGGTCGACGATGTCGATCAGACGCTTGTGGGTGCGCATCTCGAAGTGCTCGCGGCTGTCCTTGTACTTGTGGGGCGACCGGATGACGCACACGACGTTCTTCTCGGTCGGAAGGGGCACGGGTCCGACGACGGTCGCGCCCGCACGGGTCACGGTGTCGACGATCTTGCGTGCGGACGTGTCGATGACCTCGTGGTCATACGACTTCAGGCGAATGCGGATCTTCTGTCCCGCCATTGTCTGCTCTCTCTCTTTAAGCGTCTTACCGTCCGAGACCGGGTGGCCTTGGGGCATTGGACGCACGTCGGCGCTGTTCGCGCCTCGGCACTCGTCTTCTCGGGCTCTCGACCTCGCGGTCAGGGAGCCTGTCGAAGAGGCTGCACCACTGTTCTGCTGTCAGCCGCACACCCGAAGGTGACGGATGCCCGACCCCCGCCGCGCACGGCAGTGCCCTCGATGATGAAGGTGTCGGGATTGTGTTCTGCTACCCGCGGCCTAGAACCCTGCAGCCTCCCGGAGGAGGCGCCGTCTATGCACTGCCCTGGCAGTGATCCGGCGCACGCACAGCGGCGACGGAATATCGAACCTGTCTATTCTGCCACGGCGGATTTCACTTCTGCAAACCCGGGCGTGTCGCGCTCACCGGACTCTCAGGGACTCCCCCCTCCGCGCGCGTTCAGCCCGCGGAGGAGCGCGGGGCGAGGCATCCCCATGCCTCGCCCCGCTTGGGGAGGGCGTTCAGTGCGAGGGGGCACACCGAACGCGAGGAATCCAGCGTGAAGGGACGCCGGACGCCTCGACCGAGGGCACGGCGGAAGACCCGCCGCGCAGGCGGGGAGACGCTCAGGCGCACGGAGTGCGCGCGTCGCACGATGATCCCCAAAATCGTTTTCCCCAGATTTCCAACGCGGACGAACCGCGTGATTCGGGAGCCGAACCCCTTCGGCGTCCCCGACCGCAAGATCCCCAGGCGGTCGAGATGATCCTACTCGATGTATCCGCGAATGCGCCACATCCGAGGGCGCCGTGCACCGGCATCCTCCCGACGCGGAAGAGCGGCGGTCCCGATCTCGGGGACCGCCGCTCTCCGGTACATCCGGCTCTACTCGTTGCCGATGCTCTTGTCCGCGCTGTCGCGGATCTCGTCGATCTTGTCGGCCGCGCCGGGTGCGATCTTCTTCGCGAAGTCGGCGACGCCGTCCAGCACCTTGTCGCTGACGTCCTCTGCCTGCTCGCTCTTGACCGCTTCGGCGAGCTTGTCCTTGTTCTGCTCGTACAGGTCCTTGCCCTTGTTGACGGCGTCCTCGATACCCATGATTCCCCTTCGGAGACGATGTGCGATGTGCGCCTAGTCTGCACGAAGCGGCGCGTCGTCACCAGGGGCGGTCGCCCCCAGGGACCACTGTCGAATCGGCGAGTCCGGCCAGAACGCGGCGATCGCGCCGATGAACAGGAAAACCGGCCAGAAGTGGCCGGGCGCCTGCAGCAGAGGGTTGAGTGCGTTAGCCGCGATGACGGCGAGCGCCCCTGCGCCCGTCGTGAAGATCGCCGGCCGCGCGTCGGGTCGGAGTGTGGCGACGCGCACAGCCGCCCAGACAACGAGGACAGCGCTGGCCATGAGAAGCAATGCCCCGGCAACGCCGACCTGGAAGAGGATCAGGTGATACTGCATCTCGAAGGCCCAAGGCCGGTCTTCGCTGCGCGCGTATCCGGGGATCACGGCACCGATCCCATGGCCGAACACCGGCGAGTCCACGAACCCCGCCCACAGTCGACCGACCTGCTCGATCCGCAGGTCCTCATCGGCGGTCCCGCCTCGCCCCGTCATAAGAGCAAACACCCCCGCGCTCATCCGCTGCCCAGCCGGAGTGACGAGAACTCCTGCAACCGCAGCCGCCGCGACGCCGATGGTGGAGATCACGACCCTGATGTGGCGACGGGTGAACCACGCGCGCCCCGCCATGACCACATACACGACGAAGATGAGCACGGGCACCGCGAGCGTCAACGCGAGCGCGGCCCTGCGGGTGCTGACCACGGCTGCCAAGGTCGCGAGTGTGGCGGCCGCGATCATGAGACCGCGCCGGGGAAGCTGACGCCCTCCGAAGAACATCCCGACGATCCAGAGAGGGCCGACCGCGATCAGCGAAGATGCCCCGTACACGCCGACGACCACGTTCGGCCAGACGCCAGAGATGTCGGCGTCGAAAAGAGCGCCGATCCAGCCTGGGGACGTGATCCCCAGGGCGCCAGCCCCCCAGAAGGCGAGCACGATCGCCGCCAGGACGATGGTCGCTACGGCGGCAGCACACAGGAACAGGCGGAGAGTGCGCTGATCGATCTGGCTCGCCCACACCCAGAACAGCAGGGGGGCGGCGACCCAGCTGATGAGCGAGTGAGCGAAGCCGGGGTCACCGATTCCTCCGACGACACCGATCAGCACTGCCACCCCTGCACATCCCGCCGCGACCAGCAGCAGCGGGGGGAAGTGTCGGGGACGGCGGATCAGACGGAGGATGCACCACATCCCGAGCAGGAGCAGCACCGACGCGAGAACAAGATTGTGTCCCACCGGAAACACGATCAGATACACCAGGCACACCGCCGCGATGACATCGCCCATCGCGTCCAGGCGTTGCAGAGTGGGGCGGGCGACCTTCACAGCGGTCACTGGCAGGTGACGGCGTTCTGGGTCAGCGTGGTCGGGGTCACGACGGGGGTCGTGTCGACCTCGATCTTCGTGGGCTGGTCGGAGTCGGCGACGAACTCATAGGTCAGCGTCCGCGTCTCCTGCGGGGCCAGGTAGAGGCGCATCGTGCCGACGGTGAACTCCTGGTCGCGATGCACCTCGTCCCGCGTGAGCGTGGTGTCGGTCCGCTGACCGAGCAGCGAGTACCCCGGAGGCGCGAAGGCGAGGGTCTCCACCTGCATGGAGCCCTTCGGCGTCTCCAGGCCGATGCCCGTGACGTACTCCGGCAGGGACGGCACCGCTGCCGGATCGACGGTGTTGCCCAGCGTCACCGTGACGAACACGTGCCGACGGCCGTCGGCAGCGCAGACCGGCTGACTGACGTCGATCTGCTGCGTCATGTACCGCTGCATCTTCCCGGGGGTCCGGTCGATGAAGTAGACGCCGAAGGCCTCTGCGCCTTCCGCCGCCGTGGGACCGCGGCGGTCGAGCGGCGTCCCGGCGATGAGCTCCTGCTCGGACTCCCGCGAGCTCCAGATCGCGATGCGCCCCTCCTCCGCGGCCAGTCCGAGAACGGAGGACAGCTTCGCGAAGTCGACCTGGCCACCCATGAGCTTCTGCAGCGTGAGGCCCGCGAAGACCTGGTTGATCATGTCGACCTGCGCGGGCTCGTAGGTCTTGTAGAGGTCGCCGAGAAGCATGGCGACCGCGTTCGCGTTGGAGATCTCGAGCCCGCCCGGGATGGCCACGGGACCCGTCGCGACGAGGAGGTAGCTCAGAGCGACGGTGTCGAGAGCGACCACCGCGTCGACCTCCACCCCCTTGGCCTCGCGCCACATGTCCCGCGCGATCTCGAACGTCCGGTCGAAGCGCGGCGAGCGCGTGAGCGCCTGCACGTAGCTTCCGAACAGGTTGCCGTAGAGATCGGCCTCCTCGTCCGTCACCCCTCCGACCGGGGGGAGGAAGTTCGGGAAGTCGCGCCCGGAAGCGGACGACTGGTCGACGATCGAGATCGCACCGTTGTCGATGTGCACCTGGGCGAGGGAGCCGATGGTGCCGCCGCCGGACATCACCTCTCCGTTGTTCTGGAAGATGACCAGGACATCCCGGGGGCCGCCCGCACCGAGGATCTCCGGGAGGGCGTCGATCAGCGGGAGCGCACCGGTGATCGTGGTGCCGGCGGGGCCGAGGATCTTCTCGATGCGATCGACACCGGAGGCGACCGGTCCGAGGAGCGCGTCGCGGTCGACGTCGGCGAGCAGGGCCGACGCGTTGCGGACCGCGTCATCCGCGGAGTGTGCGATGTCGCCGATCCCGCGGATCGCCTCGAGGTCGAGACCGCCGTCGGACGGCCGGAGCGCCGCGATGTCGATGGCGGAGGCCGGCTGCAGGGCCTGGGTGGCCAGCTCCTCGACGGCCGCCGTCGCCATGCGGACGCCGTGGAGGTTCGGTCCCACGACGGGCACCCATTCCAGCGACTCCCAGAGGAATCCGCTCGTCTGCTCGTGGGCGGACGTGGCGGTCTCGGTCAGCTCCTCGGCTGCGGCCTGAGCGCCGGCGGTGTCTCCGGTGGCGATCATCCCCGGGATGCTCTGGGCGAGCGGCACCGAGGCCTCGAGCTTGTCCCTGGCGTCGAGCGCCCGGGGGATGAGAAGGGCGGCGATGACCCCGACGGCGATCAGAAGGGCGAGGACGACTCCGACGATCCAGAGGATGATCCGCGTCCGTCGTCGGCGGCGGCTCGTCTGCTCTCGGTGGGCTCGACGCGCACGTCGGGAGTCTCGGGTCACCGCAATATACTACCGACGTGGACCTGAGCAGCGACGCACACGGCATCGCACGCCCATGGCGGGGTTCGACCACACCATGGAGGAGCGTACGTGAAAGCTGTCATCGTCGGTCAGGGTTATGTGGGGCTCCCGGTCGCCATGCGCGCCGTGGAGGTGGGCATGACGGTCGTCGGCCTGGATGTCGACGCGGTGCGCATCAGCGCCCTGCGCAGCGGTGAGTCGTATGTCGATGACATCTCGACCGCGCAGCTGACCGAGGCGATCGAGACCGGGAGGTACCTCGCCTCGTCCGACTACGACGATGCCGAGGGCTTCGACGTCGCGGTGATCACGGTCCCCACCCCGCTGCGGGAAGGCCTGCCGGACATCTCCTACATCGAGTCCGCCGGAGAGTCGCTGGCGACGCGACTGACCCCCGGAGCGACCGTCGTGCTCGAGTCCACGACGTACCCCGGCACCACCGAGGAGATCCTCGTCCCGCTCCTCGAGGCCGGTTCCGGCCTCGTCGCCGGCCGTGACTTCGCCGTCGGCTACAGCCCGGAGCGCATCGATCCCGGCAACCCGAAGTGGGGCTTCGTCAACACGCCGAAGGTGGTCTCCGGCATCGACGAGGCCTCGCTGGCCCGGGTGAAGGACTTCTACGACCGACTCGTCGACGAGACCGTCCCGGTGACGACGCCGAAGGAGGCGGAGCTCACCAAGCTGCTGGAAAACACCTTCCGCCACGTGAACATCGCGCTGGTGAACGAGCTCGCCGTCTTCGCGCACGATCTCGGCGTCGACATCTGGGAGTCGATCGACGCGGCGGCCACCAAGCCGTTCGGGTACATGAAGTTCACCCCGGGACCGGGCGTCGGCGGGCACTGCCTGCCCGTCGACCCGAGCTATCTCTCCTGGCAGGTGCGCCGCAAGCTCGGACGCAGCTTCCGGTTCGTCGAGCTGGCGAACGACGTCAACGACCACATGCCCGATTACGTCGCGCAGCGGTCGATGGAGCTCCTCAATGAGGACCGGCGCTCGCTCAACGGTTCCACGATCCTGCTCGTCGGTCTCGCCTACAAGCGCGACACTGCGGACATCCGCGAGTCCCCGTCGCTCCGTCTCATCGAACTGCTCACCGCCTTCGGCGCGTCCATCCGGGGTGCGGACGCCCATGTCGAGACGCACCGCTGGCCGGCCGCGGTGGAGCGCGTCGAGTACTCCGCCGCGGAGATCGCCGCCGCCGACCTGGTGATCCTGGTGACCGACCACTCCGACTTCGACCTGAGCCTGCTCCAGGACTCGCCGAACCCGGTGCTCGACACCAAGGGCCGGCTCACGGGCGCCCGGGTCGTTCGTTTGTGAGCTCGCTGCGCCTGATCCTCACGTCATCGGCCGCCGCGGTCGCGACGCTGTCCGTGCAGGTGCTCGGACTCGTCACGCTCGCACCGACCGACTTCGGGCTCTTCTCGATCGTCTACCTCGCCGGGGCGTTCGCGCTGTCCCTGGCCCTCTCCGTCATCTGCGAGGCCGCGACCCGCTCGCGCGTCGAGACCCCCGTGCCCTGGCGCGACTTCGGCGGCGCCTCCACGGAGTTCGCTCTGCTCTTCGCCGCGGTCGCGGGCCTGGTGGTCGCGGTGACCGACTCCGCGCTGAGCCCGTACTGGTGGCTCGTCGCGCTGGCGATCGCCGGCAGCGCCTACCGCTCCACCGCCCGCTTCTACGCGGTCGAGCACGGCGACGCCCGCGGTTCCTTCCTGGGCGACGCCGTGGGGGCGGTCGTCGCGCTCGCGCTGAGCGCGCTCACTCTCCTCCTCCACAACGGAGAGCTCTCGTGGGTGCTCGGCACCTGGGCGGCGTCGAGCATCGCGGCAGCCGTCTTCTCCCCGTGGCCCGCACGGGTGCGTCCCGGGGCGCTGCCCCGCTGGATCCGTCAGCGGCGCGCCGCGATCGCCCCGCTGCTCCGCGACTCTCTCATCATGGACGCCTCGGCCATCGGCACGCCGTACGCACTCGCCCCGATCCTCGGAGTGGGCCCGTTCGGCGTGTACCGCGCGGTCTCGAACGTGGCGGCGCCGGTGCGGCTGCTGCTGAACCCGATCCGCCCCCGCATCGCGCGCCTGCGGATGTCGGCTCCCACCATCGGGCTCGTCCTCGCCGGGGGCATCGCCTTCGGTGCCCTCGCGGCCGCTGCCCTCCTGCTGCTCGGGGCGACCACCTGGCCGTTGGGCACGCTTCGCGACCTCGTGCCCTTCGCCCTCCCGACGGCACTCTTCGTCATGGCGAACATGGTCGGGCACACGTTCTACATCGTCTCCCGCCTCCGCGCCTCCCGCCGCGGCCTCCTCACCGCCCGCCTGGTGCAGACCGCGCTCGGCGTCGTCGGGCCTCTTCTGGGCGCTCTGCTGGCCGGATTGAGCGGGGCGATCTGGGCCTACGCCGTCTCCACGCTCGTGTCTTCCGCGTGCTGGCTCGTCGTGGCCAGGCGCTCCGGTCAGGCGCCGATGACGGCCTGACGCCAGACGGGCTCCCACGCCGAGAAGCTGTAATGCTCGACGACGGCTCGCTGACCCGCGTTCCCCCGATCCCGGTGTCGTTGCGCGCTCTCCCCGAAGAAGCCCAGCAGCGCGTCCGTCCACTCCCCTGGCGCGCGCGGCGCGAGGCCGTCCGCCCGCTGCAGGATCTCGGCGTTGACGCCGACCGGGTCTCCGATCATGGGGAGGGCGGCGGCACCGTACTGCAGCAGCTTGTACCCGCACTTGCCCCGCGCCCACGGGGTGTCCGGAGTCGGCATCAGCCCGATGTCGGCCGTGGCGAGCGCTGATCCGAAGGTCAGCGGGGACCACTCGACCCGGTCGACGAGCGCGTCCAGAGGCCCGAGCGACGCGCGCCCTGCGCTGATGACGGTCAGCCGCATGCCGAGCTCGGTGTGTGCGCGCAGCAGCGCGGGCGCGATGTCGCCGAGGTACCGTTCGGTGGCCGGTGAGCCGATCCACACCGCCCGCGGAGTCTCCTGCGCGGCGAAGTCGGTCTTCCGTGTGTACTGGTCCGGGTCGACGCAGCTGGGGATGACGAGCACGTCGCGGTTCAGCCGGCTCGCCTCCTCGGCCAGGGTCGCATTTCCGGCGATCACCCGATCCGCGGCCGACACCGCCGCCCGCCAGATCGACGCCTTGGGGAAGGGCCCGCGGCGGTCGAGGTAGAGCGCATCGTCGAAGTCGTACACACCCGTGGCCGCGCGGCGGAGCAGCCGCGCCTCCACGCCGCCCCGGCTCAAGGGGCTCGCCTGGCGCGAGACGAGGACCGTCGCGTCTCGGACGGAGGCGCGGCGCAACGCGCTCTCGGCGGCGAGGACCCGCCGGGGATCCCGGAGCAACGTCCGGGGAGAGTTGTTCGCACCGTCGAGATAGGAGTGCGAGATCGCCGGTACGTCCACACGATCCAGCCAGTCGAAGACCCGGACGCGCGCGCTCCCCGCCGCCCGGCCGTAGCTCGTGTACGTGTGCAGCGCGGTCATGTCCGTCCCCTCCTTCGGGCGTTCACGATGCCGAGGACCACGATGATCGCCGCGGTCACGAGGTAGAGGGTGTTGTTGGTCTTCTGCGTGAACGTGGCGAGGAAGAGCGTGGAGACGAGGAGGGCTGCGAGCCACCAGCGCGTCGCCGACGCCCGCCTTGTGGCGAACAGATAGGCGACGAGCGCCCCGATCGCGGCGACGCCCACGGCGACGCCGATGACGCGGCCGTCGCGGTAGAACGGCTCCACCCAGGTGTACACGTTCGTGAGCGTGCCCACGTCGGCGAACGGCGCCACCGGGTTCCAGGTGCGGAAGCCCGGGAGGAAGCTGAGGACCGGTTCGAAGTACGCCGTCCCGAACGTCTGGGGGTTGTAGTCGCCGTACACGACACGCGACCCGCCCGTGGGGGGCCACGCGCCGTTGGTCGAGTCGACCAGCGACAGGAAGGCGGGGACGCCGGCGGTCAGATAGATGAAGGGGCTGGAGAGTCCGGATGCGCTGAGGAGGGGCGAGACGTTGGCACCGACATCGCCCGTCTTGCCCAGCGCGCCGGCGAGCACCTGGAACGCGACGAGCGCGCCGAGACCGATGCCTCCGATCACCGCCACCGGCACCCATCGCCGCCGATACCAGCCACGCGATGCGCCGTCGTCCCGAGCACGACCATACAAGAGCAGCAGCAGCGCACCGATCGCGAGCAGCACCCCGGCGAAGAGGTTCGTGCGCTGCAGGAGCGCGAGCATCGACACCGCGAGCATCGCGGCGCCGGGAACGCGCCACCACCAGGCGAGGCCGCCGCGCACCGAGCCGGGCACGATCAACAGCGCCAGAAGAAGCGGCCCGACGTACATCAGCACGCGGGCCCACAGGGGCACACCCGCGAGGTAGGACTCGGTGGCGCCACGGATCGCGACCGGCTGGAAGAGGAACGTCTCCCAGCCGAACCGCTGGAGGATCGTCCAGAGGTAGGTGGCGAAGCCGACCACATACGCCCCGGACAGGATGAGCAGCGTGCGCCGGCTCACGAGCGCGTGATCGCGCGGGGCGAGGTCCGCCTTCCGCGCGGTACGGGATCCGAGCGCCGCGCCACCCCAGGCGCCGATCGAGAAGAAGACGAGCCCGACGACCAGCACTCCCCACGCCGCGAGGGAGGCGCGGTGGTAGGCGATGAGCCCGGATGCCACGAGCGTGAGCGTGACCGCCCACACGCCGTTGTGCACCGCCACGGGGAGGAACGCGCGGCGAGCGACGAACCAGGTCAGGACGGTGAGCCCGAGGAGCAGGACGACCACGACGAGGGACGCGAGGCCGTTCGGGACGTCGGTCATCGCCGTCCTCGGTCCCGCTCGCCGCGGAGGAAGTCGGCCACTGCGGACTGCACCCCCGCGCGGCCGAAGTTCTCGACCACGAAGTCGCGCCCCGCCGCTCCCAGCCGGGCGGCGAGATCCGGGGCCTCGAGCACGCGGCGCAGTGCGACGGCGAGCTCCGCCGCATCGCCGGCCGGCACGATCAGGCCGGTGCGCTCGGGGATCACGGAGTCGACCGCGCCGGTCGCATCGGTCGTCACGACCGCGACCCCGGTGGCGGACGCCTCCAGCACCACGTTGGGGAAGCCCTCCCGCAGCGTGGGGAGGCAGAGCGCGCGCATCAGCGGATAGTACCCCGACGTGTCCGCCACCGCGCCGAGCACGATCGGTGATCGATGGAGCTGCGCGAACGCGGTCAGCTCCGCGCCGTCGACGCCGCCGACGATCAGCAGCTGATGCACGACCCCCTCCTCGTCGAGGAGACGGCAGGCGTCGGCGAGCACCTCCAGACCTTTGTCGTGGTTCAGCCGGCCGACGAACCCGATCACCGGCACCTGGGGGTCCAGACTGTCGACGTCCGCCGCCCGGGTGTCCGGTGTGAAGCGTTCGACGTCCACCCCGTTCGAACTCCCCCGTCCGAGCACGACGACGCGCGGGGCGCGAGCCAGCCCCAGCGCCAGGACCCGGTCCCGGAGGCTCGGGCTCACCGCGAGCGTCCTCGTCGAGAGGCGGATGGTCAGCCGTTCCATCATGGTGAGGATGCGGCGCATCGTTCCGGTGGCGGTCTCCAGACGCAGGCCGCGCAGGTGGTACACACGCGTGCGCACGCCGAGGATCCGGGCCGCGGTGATCCCCAGCAGTGCCGCCTTCGGGGTGCCGACGAACACGACGTCCGGCCGGATCCGGCGGATCAGCCGCATCCACTCGCGAAGACCGCGGAGATCGCGCCGCAGGTCGATCTCCCGCGCCATCGGAAGGGGATGCACCGTGACGCCGGGGGCCGCGCTCAGGGCATCCAGCCGCTCCCCCGGGGAGCTGACCACGTGCACGTCCCATCCTGCCGCGGCGAGCGTCTGCGGCAGACCGGCCAGCAGCCCGACCGAGACGTCCGCGGTGACCCCGATCAGAATGCGCGCCGGGACGGCTGCGCTCACGAGTCCTTGCTCCGGAACCACGCGACCGTCTTCGCGATCCCTGCCTCCAGCGGCACGGGCTGGACATCCGGGAACAGTTCGCGCAACCGCACGCCGTCCGACTGCGACGCTCTCACGTCACCGCGGCGCGGGTCGACGTGCTCGACGGCGACCGAGGTGCCGATCTCGTGCTCGATCACGGTGATCAGCTCGCGCAGCGACGTGTGGGTGCCGAAGGCGAGGTTCACCGGGTGTTCGGACACCACGCGGTCGCGCACGGCGACCATGAGGGCCTGCGTCACGCTGTCGACGCTCGTGAAGTCTCGGGACTGCAGCCCGTCGCCGTGCACGGTCAGCGGCCGACCGGCGAGCGCCGCGTCCAGGAAGCGGGGGATGACGGCGGCATAGACGTGGTCCGCCGGCTGATACGGCCCGTAGACGTTGAAGAAGCGGAAGGCCAGCGTGGGCAGGCCGTACGAGTACTGGTAGGCCAGCACGTACGCCTCTCCCCCGAGCTTCGTCGCGGCGTACGGGCTCATCGGCCGGGTCCAGTCGAACTCCGACTTCGGCAGTGCCGGATTCGCACCGTAGACGGAGCTCGACGACGCCATCACCACGTATGCGTTCTCCCGCCGCGCGGCCTCGAGCACGGTGAGCGTGCCGGTCAGGTTGGCGACATGTGACGCCATCGGGTCGTCGATGGAGCGCGGCACGCTGCCGAGCGCCCCGAGGTGCACGATCGCGTCCGCGCCCGCCGACGCCGCGGCGACCGCCTCGGCATCCGCGACCGAGCCGCGGTGCACCGTCGCGTCGGTGCCCGACAGGTTCGTCTCCCGCCCGGTGCTGAAGTCGTCGAGGACGTGGACGTCGACCTCCGGGGCCTCGGCGTTGAACCGGCGCACGAGGTTGGAACCGATGAAGCCGGCTCCGCCGGTGATGAGGACCTTCACGAGCTGTGACTCTTTCCTGTCGTTTGGTGGACGCGGGCGGGGACCCCCACCAGTGTCACCCGCGGCGGGGCGTCCTTCGTGACACAGGCCGCGGCGCCGATCGTCGCGCCTTCGCCGATGCGCAGCCCCTGGAGGACGACGGCGTTGGCGCCGACGAGAACCTGCGCCTCGATATGCACGTCTCCGGAGACCACGGCGCCGGGATTCACCGAGACGGCATCGTCCAGGACGCTGTCGTGCCCGACGATCGCGCCCGGATTCAGGTGCCCGTGGCGTCCGATCCGGACGTTCGTCGAGACCAGCGCCCCGGCGCAGACCACCGAGCCCGCGGCGATCGTGGTGCGCGACCCGATGGAGGCTCCGGGATGGACCAGCGTGACGGCGCGATCGTCTTCCACGCGCGAGGCGAGGGCGGCACGCTGCACCGGCGCGCCGACGGCGATGACGACGCCGGCGTCGGGGAAGGCGGTCAGCACCTCATCGATGCCGCCGAGGTGGCGGTGACCGCGCTCGCTCAGGCGCTGCAGCGCGAGGTCGCGGGGGGCGTCGTCGGCGAAACCCCGCACCGTGTACGTCGGGGCGACTGCGTTGATCGCCTCGACGACGTCCAGGGTCTCGCGGGCGAACCCGCCGGCGCCGAGGATGACGAGGTCACGCATCGACGTCCCTCCGCTCGGGGCGGAACTCCGGCATCGTGGCGTGGCCCTGGGCACTGACGCCGTCGCGGCGC
This sequence comes from Microbacterium sp. NPDC091676, assembly GCF_044756645.1. Lineage (NCBI taxonomy): Bacteria > Bacillati > Actinomycetota > Actinomycetes > Micrococcales > Microbacteriaceae > Microbacterium > Microbacterium sp. NPDC091676. The sequence goes on from NZ_JBIVTI010000002.1 coordinate 476,035, forward strand.
ACGACGACGGCCACCGTGCGCCAGAGGATCCAGAGATCCAGGCGCAGGGAACGCCGGTCCACGTAGTGCACGTCGAGCTGGAACCGCTCGTCCCAGTCGACGGCGTTCCTCCCGCTCACCTGCGCGAGACCGGTGACCCCCGGTCGCACCTCATGCCGACGCGCCTGCTCCGGGGTGTAGCGGTCGAGGTAGGAGACGAGGAGCGGACGCGGGCCGACCAGGCTCATGTCGCCGCGGAGCACGTTCCAGAACGTCGGCAGCTCATCCACGCTCGTGCCGCGGAGCAGCCGGCCGAGACGGGTGAGCCGGTCCTCATCGCTCGCGACCCCGCGGTGCGGATCGATCGGGCGCATCGTGCGGAACTTGTAGAGCGTGAAGATCTCCCCGTTCCGGCCGGGACGCGGCTGCCGGAAGACCACCGGGCGACCGAGCCGCGCGAGGATCAGGATCGCGACGACGACCTGCAGGGGCAGGGAGACGATCAGCACGACGGCAGCGACCAGGACGTCCCCCGTCCGCTTCAGCGCGTCGGAGACGATACGGCTCATGCCCGTTCCACCAGGAACTCGCGGATCAGGCCCTGCACACGGTGCATCTGCTCATCCGAGAGCGCCGAACCGGAGGGCAGGGTGATGCCTGTCCGGAAGAACCGCTCGGCGACTCCGGTGACCGCGGCGGGAGCAGCGGCGAACACCGGCTGCAGGTGCATCGGCTTCCACAACGGCCGCGACTCGATGTCGTGCGCGCCCAGGTGCGCGGAGAGCTCCGACGCGTTCCAGCCGGTCACGGCTTCGTCGACGAGCACCGCGGTGAGCCACGCGTTGTCGTCCGCATCGTCGTCGCCGCCGAAGATCGTGACGCCGTCCACTTCGGCGAAGAGCGCCCGATACTCGTCGCGCCAGCGGTGGCGACGCGCGATCATGTCGTCGAGCCGGGAGAGCTGCGCGCGCCCGAGTGCCGCGAGCAGATTGCTCAGGCGGTAGTTGTACCCGATCTCGGTGTGCTCGTAGTGCGCCACCGGCTGCCGGGCCTGGGTCGCGAGGTAGCGGACCCGGTCGGCCAGTTCCGCGTCGTCAGTCAGCAGCATCCCGCCGCCGGACGTGGTCATGATCTTGTTGCCGTTGAAGGAGACCACCGAGGCCGTCCCGAAGCTCCCCGCCGCGCGGCCGTGACGTCGGGCGCCGAGCGACTCTGCCGCGTCGGCGAGCACCGGAATGCCGTACTGACGGCCGAGGTCTTCGATGGCCTCCATGTCGGCCACCTTGCCGAGCAGGTCGACGGGGACGATCGCGGCCGCCGGCGTGCCCTGGCCGGCGAGCTCCGCGAGGACGGAGGCCAGCAGCACCACGTCCATGTTCCCCGTCTGGGGGTCGGCGTCGATGAAGTGGGGCGTCGCACCGGTGTAGGCGATGGCGTTCGCGGTGGCGGCGAACGTGAAGCTCGAGGTGATGACCACATCCCCGGCACCGACGCCGAGGGCGAGGAGACCCAGGTGGAGCCCCGCGGTCCCCGAGCTCAGAGCCACGGCGTGCCGGGCGCCGACCCGCGTGCTCAGCTCACGCTCGAACGCGTCGACGTCGGGCCCCAGCGGCGCGACCCATCCGGAGCGCAGCGCCGCGAGGATCGCCTGCTCCTCCCGCTCGCCGACGTCCGGGGAGGACATGTAGATGCGATCACTCATCGCTGGAGTTCTCCTTCTCGCCCGAGCACGGACCCGGGTGCGACCTCTTCCGCGGGGCGTAGTCGTCGGATCCACCCGTCGAGGTCGAGCGCCTGAGGGCTGATGCTCCCGATCGAGGTGTGCTGGATCTGGGGGTGGAACGGCCGCTCGACGACCTCGTCGGCTCCGATCAGCTCCTCGTGGAGCTTCTCCCCCGGTCGCAGGCCGGTGTAGACGATCTCGATGAACTCGCCGGACATCGCGATCATGCGCTGGGCGATGTCGAGGATCCGCACGGGCTCGCCCATGTCGAGGATGAGGACCTCGCCGGGACGGCCGATACCGCCCGCCTGGACGACGAGCTGACACGCCTCCGAGATCGTCATGAAGTACCGCGTGACCTCGGGGTGCGTCACCGTCACCGGGCCGCCGGCCTCGATGAGGGTACGGAACATCGGGAGCATCGAGCCCCGACTGCCGATGACGTTGCCGAACCGCACGGACAGGTACCGGCGCCCTGAGGTGTTCGCCGCCCACACCGTGAGCTTCTCGGCGACGCGCTTCGAGTGTCCGAGCACGCTCGACGGGTTCGCCGCCTTGTCCGTGGAGATGTTGACGAAGGTGTCGACATCGACGTCGAGGGCGGCTTCGAGCACGTTGCGGGTGCCCAGGACGTTCGTCTTCCAGGCCTCCTCGGGGTACTGCTCGAGCATGGGGAGGTGCTTCAGCGCCGCCGCATGGAAGACCACCTGCGGGCGGTGCCGACGGAAGATCTCGCGCAACGACTCCACATCGCGGATGTCGGCCAGGACCACGTCGTCGGTGTCGAGCAGGCCGTGGCCCGAGATGCTGAGCTGGCTGCCCTGGAGTCCGCTCTCGTCGCGGTCGAGCATGATGAGGGTCTCCGGGCCGAACTGCGCGAGCTGGCGGCACAGCTCGCCTCCGATCGACCCGCCGGCACCGGTCACGAGCACGCGCTTCCCGGTCACGTACCCGGCGATGGACTTGACGTCCGTGTCGACGGGCTGACGACCGATGAGGTCCTCGATGCTCACGTCGCGCAGGTCGCGGATCCGGCTCGCGCCCTGCAGCACCTTGTCGAGTTCGGGGAGGACGAGCACGTTCAGGCCGGCGGCGGTGCCGGCGTCGGTGGCGCGACGCAGCAGGGGCGCATCCGCGCGTCCGACGGCGATGATGAGCTCGGTCGCTCCGCTGACCTCGACGGCGGCGTTCAGCTGGGAGAGCGTGCCCAGCACGGGGACGCCCTTCACCCGCAGGTTGCGCTTCTTCAGGTCGTCGTCGATGAGGCCCACGGGGTTGAAGACGGGATCCTGTGTCTCGTTCAGCATCCGGCTGATGAGCTGCTGCCCCACCCAGCCGGCGCCGAAGACGAGCACCTTGCGGGATGCCGCGGGGGCCTCCTTGGCGTTCCGGGTGAAGACGAGGGGCACGTAGCGGAAGACGAGCATGAGGATCAGCGCGATGGCGGTGGCCGAGAGCGCGCTGCGGAGCGCTTCCGCCGGCTGTCGCATCCACACCAGCAGGGCGCCGCCCAGGAGGACCCCGACGATGAGCGCGGTCACGCCGAGAGCACGGACCTCTTCGATCGACCCGTACAGATAGCGTCCGCGGTACAGGTGCAGGAGGAAGCCGGCTGCGAACTGTCCGGCGATGAGGCCGGCGACCACGATCGCGGTGAACGGCCACACGACGGCCGGCACGAGGAAGTCGTAGCGCAGGAGGACAACGAGCAGCCCTGCCACCGTCCACGCGAGTCCGTCGAGCGCGAAGAGACTCGCCTTGCTCCGCCCTGGCTCATCCACCGTGCTCATGCGCGTGCTCCGTTCCCGGGATCGCTCACGGTGCTCGTCGCACGCCGGCGCGCTCCGCTGCCGAGGACGATCACGCCGCGCAGGTTCGCGACGCCCTCGCGTCGGAGGTGGCCCAGGGTGTCCGCGGCACGTCTGCTGGTCTCGCCGATCTTCATGAGGAGCACGAGGGCCCCGTCGCGCTGGAGGGCACCGGCATCCGGCAGGCCCTTCCGGGACAGCGGCAAGCGCACGACGGTCAGCCCTGCGGGCCCCGCCTCGATGCGCTCCACCACCTCGGAGGCGTCGATCGTGGCGTCCACGGGCAGCAGGGCGATGACCCGCCCCTCCCCCGCCCACACGCTGGTGAGCATCTGGAGCTCATGGGTCTGCTCTGGCGTGAGCGCGCCGCTCGGGAGCGCATAGGCCGGGAGTCCGGTCAGGTCGGCCGCATCGGCGACGGAGCGGATCCGGCGGGAGAGCGCGAACCGCAGCGCCACGTAGACGAGCGCGAGCGCGATACCGAGAAGCACCCCGACGGCGAGAGTGGTCGCGACCTGAGGCCGCACCGGCGACTCGGGGATGGCTGCGCCATAGGCGCGAGCACGGACGTCGGAGCCGGCCTGGTCCGCCGCGGTCTCCGCGATCGCGGTCGCCAGATCAGCCGCCAGCCGCGGATCGGTGTGAGTGACCATGATGGCCGTCATCGAGGTGTCGGCGATCCAGGTCGCCGACACGCCGTCGGCGAGCTCCGACCGGTTCACGTCAAACTTCTCGGCCACCGTCGCGATCACGCTCGCGGAACGCGCCCGGACCGCTGCGTTCGTCGCCACGGTGCGGGGCACGAAGTTCGTCGCCCCGGGGTCGGCGCTGAACACGATCTCGGCTTCAGCCTCGTACGCCGGAGGCGTGACCAGGAGCAGCGCCCCCGATCCGATGATGCACAGCAGGAATGCCACGAGCATCCCCAGCCACGCGCGTCTGAAAGCGACGAACCACTCCCCCGGCGACATGCTTCTCCTCTACGAACCACATGGGCACGGTACGACTCTGTAGGAACCGTCATTTTGATATATCGGATCGCCCGACCGGACGTCGTTTCCGGAATCGACGGTTGCACCGCAGCCTTGCGGCGTCTTCATCCTAGGGGATCGGCGCGCGTCATCACGCCGTCCACCGACGACAAAGGGGCCGAGCCCGAAGGCTCGACCCCTTTGCGAGGAAGCAGATGCTTACTTGATGATCTTCGTCACCGTACCGGCGCCGACCGTACGACCACCCTCACGGATGGCGAAGCCGAGGCCCTCCTCCATGGCGATCGGCTGGATCAGCTCGACCGTCATGTCGGTGGTGTCGCCGGGCATGACCATCTCGGTGCCCTCGGGCAGCGTGATGACGCCGGTGACGTCCGTGGTGCGGAAGTAGAACTGCGGACGGTAGTTCGTGTAGAAGGGGTTGTGGCGGCCACCCTCGTCCTTGGACAGGATGTAGGCCGTGCCCTCGAAGTCGGTGTGCGGCGTGACCGAACCCGGCTTCACGATGACCTGGCCGCGCTCCACGTCCTCGCGCTTGGTGCCGCGGAGGAGCAGACCACAGTTCTCGCCGGCCCAGGCCTCGTCGAGCTGCTTGTGGAACATCTCGATACCGGTGACGGTCGTCTTCTGCGTCGGGCGCAGACCCACGATCTCGACCTCGGAGTTGATGGCCAGGGTGCCACGCTCGGCGCGACCCGTGACGACGGTGCCACGACCGGTGATCGTGAAGACGTCCTCGACGGGCATGAGGAACGGCTTGTCACGGTCACGCTCCGGGTCCGGAACGCTGTCGTCGACAGCCTGCATGAGCTCGAGGATCGCGTCGACCCACTTCTCGTCGCCCTCGAGGGCCTTGAGAGCGGAGACACGAACGACGGGAGCGTTGTCGCCGTCGAAGCCCTGGCTCGAGAGCAGCTCGCGGACCTCGAGCTCGACGAGCTCCAGGATCTCCTCGTCGTCGACCGCGTCGGACTTGTTCAGCGCGACGAGCAGGTAGGGAACGCCGACCTGCTTGGCGAGCAGCACGTGCTCGCGCGTCTGCGCCATCGGGCCGTCGGTGGCCGCGACGACGAGGATCGCGCCGTCCATCTGCGCCGCACCCGTGATCATGTTCTTGACGTAGTCGGCGTGGCCGGGGGCGTCAACGTGGGCGTAGTGGCGCTTCGGGGTCTCGTACTCGATGTGCGAGATGTTGATCGTGATACCGCGCTGGCGCTCTTCCGGCGCCGAGTCGATGGAAGCGAAGTCGCGCTGCACGTTCGTGTCGGACGGGTACTTGTCAGCAAGCACCTTCGAGATCGCTGCGGAGAGCGTGGTCTTGCCGTGGTCGACGTGACCGATCGTTCCGATGTTGACGTGCGGCTTGGTCCGCTCGAACTTGGCCTTAGCCACTGGGTCCTCCTCAGGACGTCGTTGTAGAGGTGCCGGGCACTGGTTTGCGACCGGTTCTCTACGGGTTAGGTTCTCAGTTTAGTAGAGAGGGAATGTGAAGTTGTAGGTGACCTGGGAACCCCGGGTGCGTCGACAGGCTCAGCGACCCAGGGCTCCCAGAAGAGCGATTACTCGCCCTTGGCCTTCTGGACGATCTCGTCGGCCACCGCGCGCGGGACCTCGGCGTAGCTGTCGAACTCCATGGAGTAGACGGCACGGCCCGAGGTCTTCGAGCGCAGGTCGCCGATGTAGCCGAACATCTCGGACAGCGGCACCGCGGCGCGCACGACCTTGACGCCGGCGGCGTCCTCCATCGACTGGATCTGGCCACGACGCGAGTTCAGGTCGCCGATGACGTCGCCCATGTACTCCTCCGGAGTACGGACCTCGACGGCCATCAGCGGCTCGAGCAGCACGGGGTTGGCGCGGCGAGCGGCCTCCTTGAAGCCCATGGAGCCCGCGATCTTGAACGCCATCTCCGAGGAGTCGACGTCGTGCGCCGCACCGTCGACGATGGTCGCCTTGACGCCCACCATCGGGTAGCCCGCGAGGACACCGACGTTCATGGCGTCCTGGAAACCGGCGTCGATCGAGCCGATGTACTCGCGCGGGATGCGGCCACCGGTGACCGCGTTCACGAACTCGTACGTCTTCTCGCCGTCGAGCTCGAGGGGCTCGATGTTGAACTGGATCTTGGCGAACTGGCCCGATCCACCGGTCTGCTTCTTGTGCGTGTAGTCGTGCTTCTCGACGGCCTTGCGGATCGTCTCGCGGTACGCGACCTGCGGCTTGCCGACGTTCGCCTCGACGCGGAACTCGCGCTTCATGCGGTCCACGAGGATGTCGAGGTGCAGCTCGCCCATGCCCTTGATGGTCGTCTGACCGGTCTCCGGGTTGAGCTCCGTGCGGAAGGTCGGGTCCTCCTCAGCGAGCTTCTGGATCGCGAGACCCAGCTTCTCCTGGTCGGCCTTGGTCTTCGGCTCGATCGCGACCTCGATCACCGGCTCCGGGAACGTCATCGACTCGAGGACGACCGGCTGCGCGATGTCGGCGAGGGTGTCACCGGTGGTGGTGTCCTTCAGGCCGATGACGGCGTAGATGTTGCCCGCGGTCAGCTTGTCGACCGGGTTCTCCTTGTTGGCGTGCATCTGGAAGATCTTCCCGATGCGCTCCTTCTTGCCCTTGGTCGAGTTGATGACCTGGGCGCCCGACTCGAGCTCGCCCGAGTAGACGCGCACGTACGTCAGACGACCGAAGAACGGGTGCACGGCGACCTTGAAGGCCAGGGCCGCGAACGGGTCCTTCGCGTCGGGGTGACGCTCGATGATCTTCTCCTCGTCCTTCGGGTCGTGCGCCTCGATGGCGGGCACGTCCAGCGGGGACGGGAGGTAGTCGACGACGGCGTCCAGCATGGGCTGCACACCGCGGTTCTTGAAGGCGGAGCCGCAGAGGACCGGGTAGATCTCGCTGGCGACGACCATCTTGCGGATGGCGCCCTTGATCTCCGCGACGGTGAGCTCCTCGCCGCCGAAGAACTTCTCGAGAAGCTCCTCGTCGGTCTCGGCGACCGTCTCCAGCAGCTGCTGGCGGTAGTCCTCGGCCTTGTCCTTGAGGTCGGCCGGGATCTCCTGCACCTCGTAGGAGGCGCCCATGGTCACGTCACCCTTGGCGTCGCCGGGCCACACCAGTGCGCGCATCTCGACGAGGTCGATGACGCCGACGAAGTCGTTCTCGGCACCGATCGGGAGCTGCAGCACCAGCGGCTTGGCGCCGAGGCGGTTGATGATCGTGTCGACCGTGAAGTAGAAGTCCGCGCCGAGCTTGTCCATCTTGTTGACGAAGCAGATGCGGGGGACGTTGTACTTGTCGGCCTGACGCCACACGGTCTCGGACTGGGGCTCGACGCCCTCCTTGCCGTCGAACACGGCGACCGCACCGTCGAGGACGCGGAGCGAGCGCTCCACCTCGACCGTGAAGTCCACGTGACCGGGGGTGTCGATGATGTTGATCTGGTTCTTGTTCCAGAAGCAGGTCACGGCGGCAGACGTGATCGTGATGCCGCGCTCCTTCTCCTGCTCCATCCAGTCGGTGGTCGACGCACCGTCGTGCGTCTCGCCGAGCTTGTGGTTGACGCCCGTGTAGAACAGGATGCGCTCGGTCGTCGTGGTCTTGCCGGCATCGATGTGCGCCATGATGCCGATGTTGCGGACCTTGCTCAGGTCCGTGAGCACGTCTTGTGCCACAGGAGTGTCCTTATCTATTGGAGCAGCAGGTGTACTGCGAAGAGGGGGTGCGACGGGCCCAGGGACGCGGAAGGGACCCTGAGCCCGTCGAAGGGGTTACCAGCGGTAGTGAGCGAACGCGCGGTTCGACTCGGCCATCTTGTGGGTGTCCTCGCGGCGCTTGACCGCGGCACCGAGGCCGTTCGACGCGTCCAGGATCTCGTTCTGGAGACGCTCGGTCATCGTCTTCTCACGACGACCCTTGGCGTAGCTCACGAGCCAGCGCAGCGCGAGGGTGTTCGCGCGGTGCGGCTTGACCTCGACCGGAACCTGGTAGGTCGAGCCACCGACGCGGCGGCTGCGGACCTCGAGCGTGGGGCGCACGTTGTCGAGCGCCTTCTTCAGGGTGGCGACGGCGTCCTGGCCGTTCTTCGCCTCGACACCGCGGAGGGCGCCGTAGACGATCGATTCGGCCAGCGACTTCTTGCCGTCGACGAGGATCTTGTTCACCAGCGAGGTGACGATCGGAGCGCCGTAGACCGGGTCGTTGACGACGGGGCGCTTGGGGGCGGGACCCTTACGAGGCATCTAACTCAACCCTTCTTCGCGCCGTAGCGGGAACGAGCCTGCTTACGGTTCTTGACGGCCTGGGTGTCCAGAGCGCCACGGACGATCTTGTAACGCACACCGGGGAGGTCCTTCACACGACCGCCGCGGACGAGCACCAGGGAGTGCTCCTGCAGGTTGTGGCCCTCACCGGGGATGTACGCGGTGACCTCGGTCCCGTTGCGGAGCTTCACACGAGCGACCTTGCGCATCGCCGAGTTCGGCTTCTTCGGGGTGGTGGTGTAGACGCGGGTGCAGACCCCGGCCTGCTGCGGGTTCGCCTTGAGCGCGGGCGCCTTGGTCTTGGTGACCTTGGGCGAGCGGCCCTTGCGAACCAACTGCTGAATGGTTGGCACGTTCTCTCCTCATAGTGCTGCACGGTGACAGCGTGATGGGTTTCACATCATGACCCACCGGCACGCCGGAACCGACGAGCTTTTGGTGTGGTGGGTATGCCGTGGGGGCGGACCGGCGAGGTGCCGACGCCCAGCGCGCACGTCAGGACGTGCACACACCTGATCAAGTGTAATGCCGCGTAACCTGACGGTCAAATGACGGTCGCCCTCGCGCGGACCGCGCGGAGTCAGGGGATGTCGGGGTCGAACGGGGAGTCCAGCGACTCCGTCAGCTCGGCGAGGAGCGCCTCGATCTGCGGCTCGACATGTCGGGACACCGCCGCCTGGATCGTGATCCGGTGCCGGAGCAGGATCCCGCAGATCTCGCGTCCGACGAGGTTCGCGTACTCGTCCGCGAGGGCGACCTCCTGTCGCAGCGCCGTCTTGGCCTCGTCGGAGAGCGGCGGCAGCGGCGGCAGCTCTGCCGCGGAGTCGTCGGCGAGGCCGGCGATCGTGAAGAGGAACGGTGCACCGGGCACTGGCTCCGGGTCCAGCGGCATGCCCTCGAACTCGGGGTCGAGGTCTTCGGTCGGTCGGTAGCTGCGGGCCCTGTTGCGCGCGGCCTGCTGGTCGAGCTCGCGCTGCAGCGTCGGGAGGTTCCGCGCGGTGTACTCGGCGACCGCGTGGTCGACGATCGTCTTGATGCGCGTCGACAGGCCGTGCTGGACGCCGTGCGGGGTGGTGCCGGCGATGCCCGCGGCGGCGAGGATGGGCGAGCCGAGACAGCGTCGGCAGGGCGCGGTCCGGCCGCGGTGCGTCGCCGGCTCCCAGCGCGGCACCCAGCGCAACCAGGCCTCGACGGCCTGGTCGACCTGCGTCTCCAATGAGCGCTCCACCCCACCAGCGTACGGCGCGTCGCCGCTCACGGCGCGGATTTACGGGGTGTCATTCCCCCTCGTCGCGCTCCCACGGCCACTGCGGCCTCGCCGACCTCGTGCGGCGCAGGGCGATCCCGCCCCAGGCGGCCACCGCCGCGGCGGCGAGGAGCACGAGACTCGCGCCGCCGCGGACGAGATCTCCGGCGACGGCGGTGGCCACGACCACATCGCTCGTCGCGACGACCACGGCGAACCAGACGGCGGCCAGGTGCACGAGTGCCGTGAGCAGCGCGATCACGGGAGCAGAGCCGAAGGAGGCGTGTCCCCGCCGCACCGTCGCCCACAGCGTGAGGGCGAACACGACGACGGCCGCGACCATGCCGGTCACCCCGGGGATCTGACCCAGGCCCGGAACGTCGATGATGTCGCGGTCGGTGGCGACGCTGAGGGCACCGAGACCGAAGACGGCAAGAGCGAAGAAGGCGATGGTGGCCATCACCGCCGCGAGGACAGCCGAAACCCCCGCGGACTCGGGCCCGCGGGGGTTCGGCGTGGTGGTGTTCGTGATTACCTCGACAGGGTCGGACCGGCCTCGAGGGTGCGCTCGTACTCGCGCTGCGCCTCCTCGTTCAGCTCGGTCTTGCGGGCGCCGCTACGGGCCACCCAGGCGCCGAACCAGATCGTGAGCTCGCGGGCGAAGACGAAGGCCGCGATGGCCAGCGGTGCCAGCAGCTGCTCCCCCGCGAGTTCGAGACCCTGCGACGCCGTGAGCTTCCAGAAGGGCGCCTCGAAGAGCTGCCCCAGGATGTGTCCGGCGTAGGCGATCAGCCCGACCACGATGCCGAACACGACCCACAGGCCCCAGCGTCCGCGGTTGATGATCGCTCCGAGGAGCCAGAAGCCGAGGAAGAACACGACCACCGGCGTCCAGAAGCCCCAGGTGAGCAGCGGGGCGACGAGCGCCTCGCCGATGTTCTCCCCGTTCACGTCGCCGGCGAGGGCGCCGAGGCCCAGGATGGTCGCGAGGTAGAGCAGCGCGAAGGCGACGGTGGCGAGCAGACCGATGGCGCCGGCGGTACCCCGGTTGCCCCGCTCGCGCGGCGGCTCCGGCGCCTGCACGAAGATCGGCTGCGGCTGCTGCGGCTGCTGCGGAGCGGCGGCGCCGTTCGTGAGCGGCTCGGACGGCACGATGCGGGTGTCGGTGTCGTCGGCGTGGGACGCGTAGGCGGCGCCCGCCATGGCCGACTCCTCGTGTCCGCGAGGGGCCGAGGTGTCGTACAGCGAGGTCTCCGGCGTCGCGTACAGCGAGGTCTCGGGGGTCGCGTCGCGGCGCTCGTCGCCGAAGCGGTCGGCGACGGGACGGTCATCCTCGGCACGGGTCGGAGCAGGTGCGGAGGCGGCGAAGGTGCCGGGGTGCTCCCGCTCGGCGGCCTCGAACGCGGCGAGATCGGGATCGACAGCAGGCTCCTGTCGCGGGGCGGCCTGGTCGGCGGGCGTCTCTGCGGACGCCGGGGTCACGTCCTCGGCGCGCGAGCGGTCGCCGTCGTCCGCGCCGCCGGGAGCATCTCCGCGGGCCGCCGCGGCGGCGTCGAGACCGGCGTTCGCGCTGCCGACGACGTCGTCGACGTCGTTCGACTTCTCGGGCTGACGAGCCTCGGGATCACTCATGGGATGCGCCTCTCATCGGGGATGTGCAGTGCGAGATTACCGCCGCCCGTCCCGGCGCTTCCGGAGGCGTGCCGTCGTGTCGCCATACGCGTGGTCCCGCGGTCTCCGCCGCTCAGGGAAAAGTGCTGCGGAGCGCGTCACCGGCGAACTGCGCGAGGATCGGGAGCATCGGCAGCGAGAGCCAGACGAGGGCGCCGACGATCCCGGCGCACACGATGCCGGCGAACCAGCTCATCCCGAGGTTGCGTCCACCCACCCGTGCCATGGTCTCACCGTAGGCCCGGGCCGCCGCGCGGGTCGTGAGCAACGCCGCGACGCGGCGGCCTCCGTCAGCGGAGGCCGCGGCCGCGCATCCGCCAGAGCAGCCAGAGCCCGGAGGCCGGGACCAGCAGGAAGCCCAGCAACAGGAGCAGGTGCCACTCCCCGAAGGACGGGACGAGCGGGTTCACCACCTCCGACACCGCGTCGCCGTCGGTCGAGCTCCCGGAGGCCGAGCCCGTCGAGAAGCCGGTCATGGTCGAGGCGATCAGGAAGGACAGCCCGGTGACCACGAAGGGCACGAGGATCGCGACGGCCTTCTCCCAGGTCCGCCACATCGCACTGAGGCTCACGAGCACCGCGCCCACGAACCAGCCGACGACCGGCACCACGATCCCGCCGAAGCTCAGGGTGAGCGCGGCCGCGATCGCGAATCCCCTCGTCGCTGTCGTCGGCGTGCGTGGTGCCGCCGGCGCCGGCGTGGGTGCGGGGAGCACGACGGGCAGCGCCGTCGGCACCTCGTCCTCCGCCTCGCGCGCGATCCCTCGCGGATCGCCCAGCCGATCGATCCGTTCCGCGACCGTCGCCGCGTCGAGCCCGTCGAGCTCCTCCGCGATCCCGCCGCGGATGTCCGAGGCGACGCCGTGCGGGAGCCCGCGCATCGCCTCGTCGAGCCGGGCCAGGTAGTCGTCGCGCAGCTCGGCTGCGGTCTTCTCGGTCATGGTCATCCTTCCCCCACCATGCCCGTGACGGCACGGGCGAACGGCGCCCACTGCGCCCGGAAGCGCGCGAGCTGATCGATACCGGCATCCGTGAGCCGGTAGTACTTGCGCGCCGGACCGCTCTCGGACGGCCGGTCGAACGTCGTCACCCAGCCGTTGTCGCGCAACCGCCCGAGCAGCGGGTAGAGCGTGCCGATGCTGGCGATCAGCCCGGCGCCGGTGAGTGCCTCCGACAGCTGCCAGCCGTACATGGGCTCACGCGAGAGCAAGCCGAGCACGCAGTACTCGACCACTCCTTTGCGCATCTGCGCCCCGACGTCCGCTGTCATGCCTCACAAGGTAGCATGTGACGCACGCTAGTACCCGCCGATGCGTCGATCAGCCCTTGGTCGCCCCCGCGGTCAGACCACCGACGATGTACTTCTGCAGGAAGAGGAAGAGCACCATCACCGGGATCGCCGCCATGACCGCGCCGGCCGAGAAGGCCGACCAGTCGGCGTAGCGAGGGTTCGCCACGAGCTTGGTCAGACCGACGACGAGGGTCTGCTGATCCACGTCGACGAGCATGACGCTGGCGATCACGTATTCGTTCACCGTGCCGATGAAGGAGAGCAGACCGACGACCGCGAGGATCGGGGCGACCAGACGCAGGATGATCGTGAAGAAGATCCGCGCGTGCCCGGCGCCGTCGATGCGGGCCGCCTCGTCGATCTCCTTCGGGATCGTGTTGAAGAAGCCGTACATCAGGTAGGTGTTCACGCCGAGCGCGCCGCCGAGATAGACGAGGATCAGGCCGGTGTGCGTGTTGAGGCCGATCGCCGGGAACCAGTCCCCCAGCGTCGACATCAGCAGGAAGATCGCGACGACCGCGAGGAGCTGCGGGAACATCTGCACCACGACGATGGTGACGAGCCCCACGCGGCGGCCCGCGAAGCGCATGCGGGAGAAGGCATATGCCGCACAGGCGCCGATGAAGACGGTGACCGCGCCCGTCACGACCGCGATGAGCAGCGTGTTCAGGAACCACGTCCCGTACGGATTCTGCGGGTCGCTGAGGATGCGCACGTAGCTGTCGATCCCGATGGCCGAGAAGAGCTGGTTCGACCCGGTGAGCGTGCCCTTCGGGTTGAGCGATGCCGACACGACGTACAGGAGCGGGAAGAGGGCGAAGGCGCTCACCACGATGGCGACGAGGTGACGCCACCCGGTGTCGGCGAACCAGGCGCCGAAGGAGCGACGCGGCGGAGCGGTGCGCGGGGCGGTGGCGGTGCTGGGGACGGTGCTCATGTCAGTTCAGCTCCTCGAGGGCCTTGGTCTTGCGGAAGCTGATGATCGAGATCGTCGCGACCACGACGAAGATCAGGATCGTGAAGGCGGAGGCGAGTCCGTAGTCGCGGGTCTGCCCGGTGAAGGCCACCTTGTAGACCATCGAGATGAGGATGTCGGTGTGGCCGACGGGGATCGACACGTCGCTGAAGCGCGGGCCGCCCTTGGTCAGCATGTAGATCAGGTTGAAGTTGTTGAAGTTGAACGCGAACGACGAGATCAGCAGCGGCGCCACGGTCACCAGCAGCAGCGGCAGCTTGATCCGGCGGAAGACCTGCCAGGGGTTCGCGCCGTCCATCACGGCGGCCTCGTTGACGTCCTCCGGGATGCCCTGCAGCGCCCCCATGCAGACGAGGAACATGTACGGGAAGCCGAGCCAGAGGTTCACCAGCAGCACGGACACCTTCGCCAGCACCGGGTCGGTGAGCCACGGGATGGCCGCGCCGCCGAACAGCACCTGGTTGATGAACCCGAAGCTCTCGTTCATCATCCCGGCCCAGACGAGCGCGGAGAGGAACGCGGGGAAGGCGTACGGGAGGATGAGGATGATCCGGTAGCCGTTGCGGAAGCGCATCCGCGTGTTGTTGAAGACGAGTGCGAGCAGCAGGCCGAGGAAGAAGGTCGTCGCGACGGACACCAGCGCGAACACGAAGGTCCAGACGGTGACGGAGATGAGCGGGCCGCGGATGGACTCGTCGGTCACCGCGCGGACGAAGTTGTCGAAGCCGACCGTGGTCTGCCAGCCGGGCAGCAGCTGCTCGCCGTCCTCCGCGGTGAACGCACCGTCGCCGGTGTCGCTGTAGACCGTGCCGGTCGCGGTGTCCGTGATCGTGTCGGCATCGGCGTCGTAGGTCAGCGTCGAGACGTAGAGATAGCCGTTCTGCCCGTCGGGCGCACGGAGGCTGCCGTCGTTGGGGTCGTCGCTGAAGGGGACGGAGAGCTGCTCCAGCTCCTCCGACAGGGTGAAGACGGTGGCGAGCGGAAGAGTCGTCCATCCGTCCACGGCGACGGCCTTGCCGCCTTCGAACTCCGCATCGACCTCGGCGAGAGGCTGCTCCGCCGTGCCGAGGAGCGCATCGCCGTCCTCGGGATCCGTGACGAGGAGGCCGTAGGTGCCGAACTGCTCGACCACCGTCACGGGGTACGTCGGAGAGTCCTCGACGCGCTCCTGCGCGGAGGCGAGCAGCGACG
Source organism: Microbacterium sp. NPDC091676 (assembly GCF_044756645.1). Lineage (NCBI taxonomy): Bacteria > Bacillati > Actinomycetota > Actinomycetes > Micrococcales > Microbacteriaceae > Microbacterium > Microbacterium sp. NPDC091676. The sequence continues at coordinate 491,174 of NZ_JBIVTI010000002.1, forward strand.
AGATCGCCTGCTCCTTGCTCCCGTTGTGACCGGTGCCGTAGTTCGTGAAGCCGATGTAGCCCGTGTAGAGCAGCGTGAAGACCTGGAACAGCACCAGGAAGATGATCCCGGGCGTGAGGTACTTCGCCGCGATGCGCTTGCGGGAGAAGTAGATGTAGTTGACGACGACCGTCACCGCGACGACGAGGCCGAGCACCAGCCACTCGCGCTGCACGAGCAGCACGAACACGGCGTAGACGGCGATCGCGTCCACGATCGCCAGCAACAGGATCTTGAGCAGCATCCACCCGATCGGTCGGGAGGCCGCCTCGGCGATCTTCGCCGCCTGGCGCTGCCGAGGCGTGGGGGGCGCTGTGCGCTCTTCGGTGTCTGTCATGTCGTCCTCGTCATGGTCCTGCCGGGGCGGGCTGGGCGGCCCGCCCCGGCAGGGTCGTCATCTTGTCGGCCGTTACTCGATCGCGGCGGTCACGTCGTCGACGAGCTTCTGCCACGTCGCCTGCGGGTCCTCGCCGTTGATGATGGCGGCCTCGGCCACGCCCCAGAACTGCCAGACCGCACCCATGGCGGGGATCGCCGGCATGGGGACCGCGTCGGCGCCGACGGACTGGAAGCCGGCGATGATCGGGTCGGACGCCGCGGTGTCTGCGGCAGCCGTGAGGGCCGGGAGGACGTTGCCGGCCTTGAACAGCTCCAGCTGCACGTCCTCCGTGCCGAGGTAGTTGACGAGGAAGTCGTTGGCCGCGACCTTGTTCTTCGACTCGGCGCTCACGAAGAAGCCCTTGACGCCGGCGAACGGCGAGGCCGTCTCCCCCGTCGGGCTCGGGATCGGGTCGATCTCGACGTTGATGCCCGCCTCGGTGGCCGCGCCCACGTTCCACGGGCCGGTCAGCCAGAAGGCGGCGGTGCCGTCGAGGAACTGCTGCTTGGCGATCTCACCGTCGATGTCGGTGTTCAGCGTGCCGGCCGCGCCCTGCGCACCCAGCCAGTCGGCGAAGGCGAAGCCGCCCTCGCTGCCGAGCTGCAGGTCGGTCGGGTCGTAGCTGCCGCTGTCGTCGGTGCCGAAGACCGGAGCGCCGAACGCGGTCTGGAACGGGTACAGGTGGTACGGGTTGCCCTCGGCGCCCTGCTCCACCACGAAGGTGCCTTTAGAGACCATGTCGTCGAAGCTCGTCGCGGGCTCGGGGACGAGGTCGGCGTTGCGCAGGACGGCGATGTTCTCGACCGCGTACGGGAGCATGTAGACGGTGCCCTCGTAGGTCGCCGCCTGGAGCGCGACGGGGAGGTAGTCCTCGGAGCTGTCACCGAGCTCGATCGGCGCGACGACGCCGTTCGTCGAGAGCTCGCCGAGCCAGTCGTGAGCGCCCATGACCACGTCGGGGCCCTTGCCGGTCGGGACCTGCTGGATGAAGTCGTCCTTCATGTCGTCAACGGACTTCCCCACCAGCTTGACCGTGACACCGGTCTTCTCCTGGTACGCGTCCGCCGCGCCCTGCAGCGCGTCGACCCGCTCGGCGTCGACCCAGACGGTCAGCGTGCCGCCGCTGTCTCCACCGGAGGAAGAGTCGTCGCCGCCGGAGCCGGTCGAGCAGCCGGCGAGCGTCAGAGCCGAAACGATGGCGATGGCGCCCGCGGCGACCATGCCCCTCTTGTTCACCTTCATTGGTGTGTGCCTCTCTCAGTGCTGAGCGCCTGCAAGACTGCAAGCGCTTACAGTATGCATCGTTTCGAAAGGCGATCACAATCCGCAACCGCGTTGATATCAACCCGTGATCGGCCCAGCGCGGGGCACGAGGCCTGAAAACGCTTCCATCTCGGCCGGAGTTCGAACCGTCCGAGGCGCTGCGGCAGAGTCAGCGGGTTCCGCGTACGGCTCATCTGCGAGAGCATCGCTGAATGGGGATCCACGTTCGGGCGACTCTCGCCTCCGTCGCCGTCCTGTCCGTGGTCGCGCTCAGCGGATGCACGGGGGTGGGAGCCACATACGCGGTGCTCGATCGGGAAGCCGGGGCGCGGGACGAGGTTCCGGCAGATCTTCCCGGCTACGCGTGGGACGACGTGGACCAGGCGACAGCCCGCTTCGTCGGCGAAGACGAAGGGACGTCCTTGTGGCTCGCTCGCGCTCGAGACGATACCTCCGCATGCCTCCTGGCCTACGCCGACGAGGAGAGCTGGGTGCTCGGGTGCGGCGGTGACGGCGCGCCCTTCTCGCTCGGAGGCGTCACGGGCACGTTCACCGTCGTCCCCGACGGTGCGCCCGCTCCGGAGGGGATGACTCGGGTCTCCGAGAACGTCTACACGGCGAGCAGCGGCTAGCGGGTGCTCGGCCCGGCCGGAGGTGGAAGCGTCAGCGCGCGGTGTCCCCGATACGACGATGGGGTGCATCGCGGATGACGCGGTGGATCCAGTCACGACGCGGCAAGGCGGCGATGGCGTCCTGTGATCCGAAGACGCGCGCCTCGGGGAGGCTCGCCCACGGGACTTTCCGCAGACCCCCGGATACAGTTGAGGCATGGCTGACAGTTCCTTTGACATCGTCTCGAAAGTGGATCGCCAGGAGGCCGAGAACGCCCTGAACCAGGCGCGCAAAGAGGTGGAGCAGCGCTACGACTTCAAGGGGACCGGCGCGTCGATCGCCTGGAGCGGCGAGCAGATCCTCATCACCGCGAACACCGAGGAGCGCGCGAACGCCGTCCTCGACGTGTTCCAGTCCAAGCTCATCAAGCGCGGCATCTCCCTGAAGAGCCTCGACTCGGGAGAGCCCTTCGCCAGCGGCAAGGAGTTCCGCATCCTGTCGAGCCTGAAGGACGGCATCTCCTCCGAGAACGCGAAGAAGATCGGCAAGATCATCCGCGACGAGGGCCCCAAGGGCGTGAAGAGCCAGATCCAGGGCGACGAGCTGCGCGTGCAGTCCAAGAGCCGCGACGACCTCCAGGCCGTGATCGCGCTCCTCAAGGGCAGCGACCTCGACATCGATCTGCAGTTCATCAACTACCGGTAGGGGTTGGCCCTGACCTGGGGTTATTAGTCGCGAGTCCGCAGGGAGTCCGCAATCCCCAGCACTTCCCCCATGAATGTGGCCGTCGCGGAACGCGTCTTGTCTTCCGCCGACGGCCACAGGTGGCTGTAGACATCGAGCGTGATCGACGGCTGAGAGTGCCCTAGCGCGCGTTGCACAGTCACCACGTCACAGCCTGACGCGATCAGGTTCGACGCGAAGGTGTGACGGAGTGCGTGCAGCGTGATCCCTTCGTCGAGGCCAAGAGCTTCACGGACCTTGCGCCACTCATGTCCAGCGTTGTTCCGGTTGTACAGGTGCCCGCGCGGGGTTCGGAACAGGAAGGCATCAGATGAGACGCGTGCTTCACGTGCCAGCATCTCGACGAGCTCCCGCGGCACGAACACTTCGCGCTCCGAACCCGCCTTCGGCGGTGCCACCTTGGTGGATGGAACAGATGTGCCCTGCACCTGCCGACGAACCGCGATCGTTCCCCGGTCGACGTCGATATCACCCGCCTGCAGACCCGCGGCCTCACCCAACCGCAAGCCCGCGAAAGCGCACACTGCAACGAACAGGCGGAACTCCCCCGCCGCCTCGAGTGCTGCCGCCACCTGATCTGAAGTCAGGATCTTGATAGCCATCTCGGCCTTTTGCTTCCGTGGCGTCTTAACTCGCAATGCAGGGTTGCGGGCGATCACCTGATTGTCGACCGCTGCCCGGAACGCCATCTGCACGTAGTTCAGTCGCGTGCGGATCGTCGAAGCGGCCAACCCCCGATCCCGCTCGACAGTCACCCAGCTCTGCACATCGGCCTGCTTGATATCGCGGATCGAGCGGCGACGCCACGGTACTGATTCCACCGCCGTGAGCGCCGCGCTATGGGTTCCCGGCGCCCACACCTGCATCGCCATCCACGACGACACCCATTCATCCCAGGAGACGCGGCCGGCAGCCGGATCCGCCCACTGCCCCGTCACCACTGCGGCCGTCTGCTCGTCTAGCCACCTCTGAGCCTCGCGCTTCGTCTTCCGATGCGCTGAGTGCTCCTTGCCATTCTGATCGCGGTAGCGCGCGCGCCAGACCCCGTTAGGCCTCTGCTTGATGCTCGACACGCCTAGTCCCATCTCCACCGTCTAGAAGGTCGTAGATGTCGCCCTCCAACTCCGCGATCCACTCCGCATATGGGGAGTCCGGCGGAATTCGGCCGTCCTCCCGCATTCGGCGAACACTGCTGAGGACCTCGTCCGCCGACTCGGCGCCAATCTTGAAACTCCTGTTGGCGGCAAGCAGTTGACCTCTCACATCTCGGAGCGCAGCGAGGGCTTCGGGCCCGCCATCGCCACCGCTGATCATCAGAGGCAAGGTCACATTGAAGACCCGGGCGAGAGCGAGGGCTTCGTTCAGACGGATCGGACGTTCAAGCTTCTCGGTTCGACTCACGGTCATCTGTGAGTAGCTTGGCCACCCGGCGGCGACCATTCGGCGCGCCAGCTCGCCCTGACTCCAACCGCGGTCTTCCCGCAGTCTCTGGACGGCTTGGGCGAAAGCGGCTTCTTCAGTGTGTTCCACGTATCGAGTCTCCCACACAAGTGTGGGGGTGTTGCAGAATCGTTGGAGGCTATGCAATACTGTTTGCACGCCACAATTTTGATGGAAGGAGAACGCATGACCCTCACCGCACTGCCGGAGCCTGAACTGCTCACGGTCGAGGAGGTCGCCGAACTGACCCGACGCACGCCCGCGTCGGTTCGATGGCTCATCCACACGAACCAGATCAAGTCCGGCAAGATCGCCGGTCGTCGACTTGTCCGCCGCTCGGACCTCAACGAGTTCATCGAAGCGGGGTTCACGGACGCAGGATGACCCAGACTGCCAAGCGGGCGAAGTTGGACCCGCGCGACGTTGACAGGCTCATCGTCTACGCGATGAACGAACTAGAACGTCACGGAATGTCATTCGTCAATGACAGCGGCTTGTTGGTGTGCATCGGCACCTCAACCGGCCAAATGGCTCGGCTCGCCCGAGACGCCTTACGGATCTTCGGTCCCGAGAAGGCGCGCCAAACCATCGACGAACACATAGCCAATCTGATCGAAGTAGAACGCGAGTCCTACCGATCCGGCATTAGCCGACCCAAAAAGAAAACCGCCGTCCTGCTGCAACAGGGCGACGGTCGAAGTCACATCGAAGGGAACCGAAAATGACTGGTAACACCAGTATCGCAGATGCGCGCGCCAACCGCACCTTGTTGGCAGCGGGGGTGGAGAGTACAGCGGCAACTCCGCCCCCAACCCGCCGCGATCCCGGCTGGGACGAGTACTCGGCAACCTACCTGCGGGCTCACCCCGAGGTGTCAGCCGCGGCGCCCTCGTGGACCGAGGAGCTCGAGTTCCTGGACATCGAAGACGAGGTGGAGGGAACTGTCTTCTCCTTCTCTCGGACCATCCGGGATGTCGAGCTCTACGGCGGGGGACGCCTCCACCCGGACGGCCGCGTCGAGCTCTACGACAACGGCGTGCCCAACATCTATATCCGTGCGGAACTTCGCGCCGACCAAGACCCGGACGTCGCGCGTTGGGCGATGGACGTGGCAGAAGACCTCGTGGCCGCTGCTTTGTTGTTGCGCGCAGAGCCGAAGTTGCTGCGGCGGCCCGCTCAGGTCGACGCCGAGTTGCAGAGGCTGGACATCTGATGGCCTGCCGGTTCGGCTGGTGCGACACGCCCGCCAACATCCATGCCGACGACGTCAGCCACCACACCCGCGATCTCGGTCACGGGATGCTGCTCACGGTTGACATGAACGGCATGCCGATCACGAACTGGATGCCCGACTGGCAGGGGTGGTGGATCAACAAGCCCGAGGAGATCGACACCGAATATGGCGAGGTCGCGACCCTGCTCCGCGATCTCCCGAAGCACTACCGAGAGTTCCGGGAGTCGCTCATCAATGACCCGGTGTTCGCCGACGAGGTCATAGCCATGAAGGCAAAGGATGCCAGGGAGACGGAGAAATGAGCGCGCTCGAAACCAAACTGAATCCGGGAGCAGTACGTGCCTGGGCGCGCGCGAACGGTATCCCCGTAAGCAAGACCGGCAAGATCGCACTCCACGTTCGGGAATGCTACGCCGAAGCGCACCCGCAGTACGTCGCAGAACCGGACACCGAGCTGCAAGCACGCGCTTCCCGTCCAGATCTGTTCGCCCTCGCTGACGACATGGTCGAAGCAGAGATGGTGCGCACCGGCCGTTTGAGCTTCGAGCCGCCGGCGGACGAACAGCGGCGTGAAGAGCCGCGGTCTCTGGCTGAGTGGCTCAGAATTCGGGACGACCTCGCGGACGCGATCGCACAGCATGTCGGCGGTTCTCCTTCCGTCCGAGAGGCAGCCGAAGCACTCCTTGTGCAGGGCTGGATGCGGAACGCTGCTGCCTGACGGACCGCCTCGTGCCCTGATCCGGTGCCCCTTATCCCCAGCGATGAGGGGCACCGTCCGTTTCAACTGAACACAGACCCTGGGGAAGGGGACCACATGACCACTCAGAAGAAGGAGAGCGCGTTCGAGAGACGCATGAAGGAGTTTCACAAAGCACGCGAGCGGAACGCAGCCAGCCGGCAGCGGGCAAAGGGAGGTGACGATGACCGATCTGTTCACGAAGCTCCCGCACTGGCTGATCAGGGAGAGTGACCTCGACGGCAACGAATTGCTGCTGTACATCGCGATGCTGAGCCGCGCGAACTCGAAGGGGATCTGCTTCCCGAGCGTCAGCCTGCTGGCCAAGGAAGCGCGGATGTCGGAGAGCACGGTTCGCCGTACCCGCAAGCGCTTGGTCGATAAAGGTCTCGTGACTGTGACGCGGCGGATGATCGGCGATTCACGGAACGACTCGAACCTCTATCAGGTCGCGTTGCCGAAGCGCCCACCGGTCAAGTTCGTCGAGGACGACCCTGTGGATAACTTGCCGCCCGAACCGCATGATGACGTTTCGAATGGCAGTCACAGTGACTGGGGTGGTTCCACGGTGACAGTACCCCCCTTTCAGGGTGACCGGTGGGGTGGTGTCACGGTGACTGGGGAAGAAGAACCACTACAAGAAGATCCATTGAAGAAGACTCTTAGCGTCGAAAACGACGCATTCGAGTTCAGCAACCTGGGGATAACAGAAGCTCAATGGTGGCTTCTCTCCGACCTCTACATTCACCTCACAGGCAAAACGCCAAGTGACCGCACTCAAGCCGAATGGCGCGTACTGAGCTCCGACGACGCTCGCGAGCTCATCGGCCGCTTCTACTCGAACGTTGGCAGGAACGACGACTACACCGGTCCCGAGTTCGGAACGCCCGCCTACGCGGAACTAACCGAGCGCGGCAAAAAGTGGGCCGATGGCGGGATGATCCCCGACAACGTCCTGACCGGAGAAGCCGCATGAACTGACCCGACGCGTCCGGACCGCAACTCAAAGAAGGGAGAACCCGATGGGCACATCAGCCCCAAAGCCACTCAACTTCCGAGCACTAAGCAACGCCTGGGACGACCCACTCGCATTCGCCCGCGAACTGAGCCGCTACTACTCACAACTCGAAGCCTCGGGACACAGACAGCCCACGCGCGACTGGACCACCGCGCTTCGAAAGGAGAAACCAATGAACACCAACGAGGACGACCCCACAACCGGGCTCAGAGACCCAGCCGGCCTCAACAAGACCGAACCAGAGCTCTACGAACCCGAGGGCATGAAGCGAGCCGCCGAAGGACTCTACGTCCCCCAGGACGACACATGACCCGCTTCTACTCCGCACCACACAGATACCAACAGAACATCAACGACGGCCACGAAGCAGCAGTCACGCCGGCCGTCCTCCGAAACCCGACCGGCGCAACAGAACCAGGGATCGCGATCATCGTCGGCCGGCTACCGAAACTCGTGATCCCTACATCAGACGCAATCCGCATCGCCACAGACATCGCGGATGCTGCAACCAATCAGAACAACTAAGGAGACACCATGGCCCTGACCAATCTGAACAACGAACTCAACAACCTCCGCGACACCGCCTCCAAGATCCGCAGCGACTTCGCCACAGAAGTCGACGCCCTCAACGCCAACGACAAGCTCTCGATGGCCGGCAAGCGCGCCGAACTGGACCGCCGCGAGCCCGAGTACCGCGCCAAGCTCACCGAGCTCAGCAGCCGTGAAACCGCCGCGCTCGAGAACACCCGTCAGAGCCTCCGCCGACAGATCACCGGAACCGCCATGGACGGGGACGTCATCGCCTTCCGTGACGCCCACGACCGAGCAGCAACACTCAAGACCGCACACGACGCCCGCGATGCTATGTCCCGCGCGCTCGACGTCGGAGACCGGGCTCTCGCGAAAGCCATCCTCGACACCGCCATCAGCAAGGGATGGGACGACGCCGTCACCTCCTATACGAGCGCGAACCCCGACATGGCCACCACCATCAGCGACCTGTACGACCTCCACAGGTGGACCGACAACGTGCAGAACGAACTACAGCGCGCCATGTCCTATCAGCTCCCCGAAGCACGCCTGCGACCGGTACATGAAGGGCCGATCGCCTAACGGGGCACAGGTCGGTGCTCAGGCCGGGGGTTACCGCGTCGGGTGCCCGTCAGCGAACTCGCGAACGCAGGTAGGCGACCTCGCTTTCGAGGTCGTCAACCACCTTGATCAGGGCCTCGATTGCATTGCCGGCGTGGGCCACCGCAACGGCGAGAAGCCGCTCAGGGTGAGGGTCGGTCCCGATGTTGCCCAATGTCTGAAGCGAAGAGCTGCTGCCGTTGATCGCCTGAGCGATCATGCGTGCCTGGTTCTTTGCGGTGGTGATGGTCATCATCGGTTCCTTTCCTTGGTTGCCGTTTGCAGGAGCGCATAGGCGGTTGGCCGAGAAGTTATCGCGAGGCACCGACAAACCAGTCATGGCGACGGGGCCACACCCCCTCCCGCCCCCACCCAAGGCCACCCCGAGAGGTTAGGGCCTTTTCACACACGGAGCGCGTCAGGGTTGCCGCTGGGTGGTTGCGTGTCGATGGTGGCGGCGCGAAAAGACCCCAGAGCGAGTGCTGCTGGGGTCTTTTCCGGTCAGGCGCTTAGATCGCGTCGTGCGCTAGGAAGCGTTACAGGGGGACGAGACCGGCGGGCCCCGTGTTACCGATAAAGCCCGGAATTGCAGCGTTCCTGTTCGGACGCGGCGCCCGAGCGGCCACCAGCGCCAGAAACGCTCCGCGGGCTCACCCCCCAGTTCGGGCGTTACCGAGGCCATACAAGGCCGCCCGGGGGCGTGTGGAAAAAAACGGCGGGGAGAGAACGGCCCTAACCTCTGGGAGGGCCGTGAAGGGGGCGGGAGGGACTCCCCGCCCCGCAAAGTCATTGATGAGAAGGAGTTGGAGCGATGAACCCTTGGGAAATCGTTAGTTGGATCGGCGCGATTGCAGTGTCAATTGTGATCATCGGCCTGCTGGTCGTGTTCGTGAAGGGTCTGGTGAAGCCGTCGTCGCCGGAGCATCCCGTTGATCGGATGGCGCGGCGGCTTGGGGGTGACTCGCGTGGATGATCTGGATTTGGCGCGGCGGGTGTCCGCGATGGTGATCCTGGCGGAGCCGTCTGAGCGGGAGTCGGTTCTGCAGAGGGAGATCCCCTTGGACCGGTTTGCTCGTGTGCTTGCGCTGTTGCCTGGGGTGATGGCGGCGACGGTCGATTCGATCGTTGCGCGGGATAAGCGGCACCGGCTGGCTGTCCACGGGGTCCTGCGTACGTTCTTGCAGGAAACGAAGCAGTAGCGGCGATTGAGCCGGACAGGGCGTCTCGACCTCATCGGTCGGGGCGCCCTTCGTAATTCAACAGGGGATGTCGCCTAACCCTCTGCATGGCCTTCGGGCTGTTTGGAGGTGCCGTAGTGGCACAAGAAATCGGTGTTGCCTATGTGAGCCTGCTGCCTTCTGGGACGGGTTTTTCGAAGGCGGTGGACAAGGAGGCACAGCAGTCGTTTTCGGCCGCTGAGAAGCGTTCTACGGGCTTCTTCGCGTCTTTGCGGAGCGGTGTGGGGAAGATCGTGGGCGGTGTGGGGTTGCTTGCCGGCACGGTCGGGGCGATCGCTATCGGTGGGGGCATCTCGCGTGCTCTGAACATTGAGGATGCGACGGCGAAGCTCAAGGGTCTGGGGCATGACACGAAGGCCGTTGAGGCGATCATGCAGGACGCTCTTGCTTCGGTGAAGGGCACGGCGTTTGGTTTGGATGCTGCGGCGACGACTGCGGCTTCTGCGGTTGCTGCGGGTATCAAGCCTGGTCAGGAGTTGGAGCGGTATCTGCGGTTGACGGCGGATGCGGCGACGATTGCTGGCACGTCGATGGGTGAGATGGGCGACATCATCAACCAGGTGACCTCTAAGGGTTACGCGGGGATGGAGAACCTGAATCGTCTGACGGAGCGGGGTATTCCGATCATGCAGTGGCTACAGAAGGAGTATGGGGTCACCGCGGACGAGCTTCAGAAGATGGTGTCTCGGGGTGAGATCGACGCGGCCACGTTCCGTAAGGCGATCGAGGACAACATCGGCGGCGCCGCTCTGGAGTCAGGCAACACGACGCGTGGGTCGCTCGCCAACCTCGGCGCCGCACTCAGTCGGCTCGGGGAGGCGTTCGCTGGCCCTGCTCTGGGGCTCGCTAGGGACTTCTTCGGTGAACTGACGACGATCGCGGATGGGATCACCGCTCGGGTGCAGCCGGTCGTGGAGAAGTTGCAGTGGACGCTGGATGGCATCGACTTCCAGTTCTCCGATTCGGTGTTGAACACTCTCGATCGGATGGTGTCGGGGTTCTCTGAGCTCAAGGGCACCTTCTCTGGAATGGAGGGGCTCACACCGGTCTTCACGGCGCTTGCCGGCGCGATGGCTCCGATGGTGGCCGCTCTACCGATCATCGGCCGGTTCCTTCCGGTGGTCTCTGGGCCCGTGGGCGCCGTGATCGGTTTGATCGCTGGCCTGGTGATCGAGTCCGACGCCTTGCAGTCTTCGCTTCTCGGGCTCGGTGAGACGTTCAAGCCTCTCGGCGCTGTGCTGCAAGAGTTGGGGACAACGGTCGGGCCAGTGGTGGCGGACTTGCTCGCGCGGCTCGGTGACCAACTCGCTGAGGTTGTGCCGCTGCTCGCCGACGTCCTGGTGGACGCGATCTCGCAACTGGCCCCGCCGCTGGTAGAGCTGCTGGTGGCGTTGCTTCCGCTCCTGCCTCCGTTGATCGAACTGGCCGTGGACATTTTGCCGATCCTCACGCAGGCGCTTCAGATGCTCATCCCGGTTCTTGTGCCGTTGATTCAGGGTCTTGCGGAGTTGACGGCGTTCGTGGTGAACCTGCTGCTGTTCCTGAACGGCAACAAAACTCTCGAGGACTGGGGAAGGCAGGTCGAGGGCACGCATGGGCCGATCATCGATGTCGCTCGCGGGATCAACGAGTGGTTGGCGCCGGCCCTTAACTTCCTCATGGGGTTGGTGTCGCAGGTGGCATCTACCTGGACTGCTGGCTGGTCGCGGGTCACGTCTTTCTTCAACTCGGCGGCGGCGAACATCGGCGGTACGGCTTCGCGGATTTGGGCGACGTTGACGTCGGTGTTCAGCAGTGGCGTGAGTCGCGTGGTGGCTATCTTCTCAGGGCTGCCACGCCACATTCAGAACCTGTTTGCGGGCGCTGGGTCGTGGCTGGTCAGTTCCGGCCGCGCACTTCTGCAGGGGTTTATAGACGGAATCCGTTCGATGATCGGGAGTGTCGGTGACGCGATTGGTGGCGTGCTGAGTTGGGCGCAGGGGTTCTTCCCCCATTCGCCCGCTCTCCGTGGCCCGTTCTCGGGCCAGGGCTGGGCTGCCGTGTTCGATGGCGGTCAGTCGTTGATGGAGCAGTTCGCTGTTGGTGCGGAGTCGTTCCGTCCGGAGTTCTCGTTCTCGAACCTTGTCGGTCTGACGGGGGCCGCGGCATCCTCTACGCCGCGCATGCCGGCTGAGCTTGTCATTCGTGACGTGAACGATCAGTTGGTTGGCCGTATGGGTATTGAGGCGGATTCGCGCATCAACAGCTACGACCGGTCCTCCCAGGCGTGGTCGCGTGGTGGTGTTCGGTCCTAGCCCCGCCCCCCTTTCAGGGCCCGTGTCAGATGTCGGTGACACGGGCCCGTTTCATTTCTCCCGACAGACTCATGATTGGAGTACCTGCATATGGTCAACAGACTTGTAGCCGTTGACGACTCGGACTACCGGCTTCCAACGCCCGTTCTTCTGGCATCTCTTTCGACGGAGGAGAACGATCAGGCGATGGCGGGGTTCCTGAACTCCACGACGCCATCCGCGGCGCAGCGTGCGGCAGATGAACGGTACGGTACGACGCTGTATGCCTCGGCATACGGCGTTGTGGGCGATGGTGCAGCAGATGACGGCCCGGCGCTTCAAGCCCTGCTCAATAGGGCCGCCGCGTTCGGGGCGTCCGTGACGCTCGAAGCAGGAAGCACTCTCCTGCTTGGTGTCGCGATCACAGTGCCGACCGGCACCCGGGTGTACGGCAACCGTGCGACGATTCGAAAGTCGGCCGCGCTGGCCTCGAGCGCCTTCGTGATCGCCGGCGTCTCAGACGTGACGATCGACGGGCTACGCGTCGACGGGCAACGCGCACTGTTCGCTTCGTCAGAACACCAGCATGGCTTCTACATCGCACCGAACGCTCAGCGCATCACCCTGCGCGACGTCGAGGTATTCAACTGCAACGGCGACGGCATCTACATCGGCCACCAAGGCGGGGCGTCGAAGAACATCACGCTCATCAACGTGCACTCATACGGCAACAACAGGCAGGGCATGTCGGTGAGCCACGTTTCGGGGCTCACCGCGATCGGATGCACGTTCCGCACCACGTCGGGAACCAACCCGCGAGCGGGCGTAGACATCGAACCGAACACCGGCAGCGTGGTGTGCGAGAACATCAAGTTTGTCTCGTGCACCTTCTCCGGCAACGGGCACTTCGGTTTCCTCGTCGCGTTCGCATACACGCCCACCGTGAATCAAGGCGGGATCGATCTGATGGGCTGCACCATCGAGGGAAACGGGGTGGACAGCGTCAACTTCGGCGGCGGGCTCAACCTCCGCGCGGCGCGAGACTTCACCATGACCGGCGGAGTCATCCGAAACAACATCGGCCCCGGCGTCTTCATTGACTGGACCGCGATCTCACGAGGCATCAAGTTCCAGGGCGTGACGATTGAGGGCAACAGTCAGCACGGATTCCATGTGCGCTCCGGCGTCGATGACCTCGCCATCATCGGCTGCACGATCCGCGACAACGGGACCGGCAACCCGGGAAGCTACGCCGGTTGCATCATCAACCCGCAGCTCGCTTCGACGAACATCCGTTATCTCGGGAACACGTCGGAGGGTGTGAGCCAGAGGTACGGCTTCCAAACCACGAGCTCGGCTCCCATCACGCGAGTCATGCTCGTTGGAAACACCTACCGGGACAACTCTCTCGGCGCCCGGAGCTTGGCCGATACGGCGTCCTCCCGCCTCGACCTGGATACGGTCGCAACCCCGACGGTCGCCGGATCGCGCGGTGGAAACGCAGCCCTTGCGTCGCTGATTACTGCGCTCACCGCGCGCGGCATCATCGTCGACGGCACCACCGCCTGAGATGACGTCTCTCCGTGTGGGTCTATCAATTCGATAGCCGCACGGAGAGACGTCACTCCATGCGACCCGCTACGTTGAAACCACTACCGACGAGGATTCGAGGAGCTATGCCACTACCCGAGCAGTTCGAGTATCCAACCGAACTCGTAGATCTGCAGTTTCTCTTTGAGGAGCTGACCCAGATCCGCAGCGAAGTCGCTAATCGGATCGCTGCGATGAGTCAAGGATCGGCGAGTCCACGGAACGTCGATATGTATGCCGCTGTCACGGTCGGAACAGCGGGAATCCTCAAACCCGAGACGCCGGGGGTCGGGCACCTGCTTGCCACACACCCGACCCGCGCGGAACTCGAGTCGTTGCTCGAGTACACCATGTCAACCAACCAACAAATGATGGCGGCGCGCGGTGAAATCAACGCAACTCAGGACGACCACGATGTCATCCACGAGCATGAAGTAGCGTTCGCGCTTGCCCGCAATGAGTCCTCTATCAGACGAGCGATCGAGATCCTCGACGAGCTCTCTGAGCACTTCCCGTCGTGAACCTCGTGGACTTCAGTTTCGTTGCAACCTACGCAGGCATCTTCGCGTCATTCCTCGCGCTCGGGGCGATGGTGACGCACCTGCTGCTGAGCAAGAACATCCTGCCGGCAGGCCCGATCCTGACCGCAGCTCAGTGGGTACTAGCGATTGTGTCGGTGTTATCCGCCATCGTGGCGATCATCGATGACATGAGAGGTGACGTCGGAGCATCAACAAGTGGGGTCACTCTGTTCGTGGTGTTCACCGCTTTCGGCATGGTGGCCTTCGTGGTCGCGGCTGTCGGCATCGACAAGCTCCGAGAGAGCGGGGGTCGGAAGCGAGGCGTGTCCGGTGGCGGCCCCGCCGCAGCCTCCGACCACCAGGAGAACTAGTTACGGCCGCCTGCGTTCAAGCGACTGAATCCTCAGATCCAATCTCGCGATGATCCGGGCTTGGGCCTCAGCGAGCGCGAGCAGTGTGTCAACGATGTCGGACATGTTCGCGTTCTCCGGGTCGGCGTGCCTGTCGAGTGTAAGCCGCGGGAGCGACATCAGCATCAGGACAACAGCGATCATTGCCTCGAGCGCAGTCAGACCGGCATACTGGCTCGGTCCCCTCTCTGCCTCCCCGCAGAGGGGGGACAGCTTTCAAAACGCCTTTGGCCGTGCTGTTCGAAGCCAGCTAACGCCACCACGTCGGCGGGATGCCCAGCGCCGAAAACGCCCGTGATGCGAGCTAAGACGATGATCGGACGCTCGGAACTACTCGTTCCTCCATGCCGACTAGCTCGTAGATCAATCTTCCGTCTTGCGTTCGCCCTTTGAAGTGATAGACCTCTACTCGGGTACCGTCGACCTTCCGGTACTGCGGCTCGTCCGGGTCGAAACGGTCAACCTTGCGCTCGTGTACCTCTTCGGGGCCGACGAGATGTAGCACCGTCTTGGGGGTCATACAGGCAGAGTAGTAGCGACCCTGTTCCGGGTGCTACCAGTCGCGGCAGTGAACGTGCCTTAGTCCCGCGGGTTCGGCTGAAAGCCGATCCGAGTCGCGGCCGTTTTAAGGTGCCCCCAGGGGTTCTCATGAACACGACGAGCCTCGTCGTCACGGATGATTCGGAACTCTCGCTCAAGCTCGTCGAAGCGATCGCGATCATGCTTGGTGTAGTTACCTGCACTCATCGTCATTCCTCCTCCTACCATCATGCCGCACAGTACCGACATCGACCTACATTTCAAGATGCTCGCGCGGCTTCAAGCGCCGCGACCAGCACAGCGATGCTGGTGAGATACCGGACGTGCAACTCGCCCAGTCCTCTCTTACGACTGCTGTTGAGCGAGATCATCCCTAGCGGTGATCCATCCTCGCGAAGGATTGGAAGCGAGATGAATGAGCGGTAGCTTCGTTCGACGTCCGCAAGTCGAAGCTCGCGACGGTGCTTCTTCGACCGCACGTCAGTACAGATCGCTGCCACTCCTCCCTTCACGCGCTCGATAACCTGCCGTTCCTCGGCGACGACGTCTGCCGGCCGCCCCCGGGCGATCGTCTCGAATACCGCCCTGGCATTACCGGCTGAGCGGTTGACTCGGACCAGCCGCCCTCTCTCCAGGAGGTAGACATTCGCATCCGGACTATCGTTGTCCTTCTTGGCAAACAATTGACAACGCGCCGTGAGTTCAGTTATTGCGTCCTCGAACATCGCGTCAGTCACCGGGCGCGGGAGGCGAATGAAGTGGTTAGCGGCCGGCACCAAGGACGACCGGACGGCTACCATGAGCTCCGCTTGACCCTGCACCGTGGCACGCTCGTAGCGCCACGCGCCGAAGATCACGCCGCCGCCCGCGGCGACAGACGCAAGCACAAGTACTGCGGCGGCGATCCAGTCGTCAGCGCCGATGTGGGCGCCCCAAGTCCTGAGGTGATCAAGAAACAAGGGGCTGAGCGCTAAGACTAGGGCCCCCACGATTGCTACCGCATGGGGCCACACGCGATCCAATACTGCACCGATGGCCCTGAGCATCCGCCCAGCATATTGCAGGCCCTCGTCGCGATGGCGGCCTCTGCCGCTTAAGCGTTCGGTGCTCGTCTGTGAGCGCGCGTGTGTAATAGCCCATCAAGGCAATGGCTGAACGATGATCGATCGAATCTCAGAGGCGATGAGGTCAGATTTTCGAGAGCGAATTCGGGAGAGTTGGTCGAGGGCAGGGAGAATGGCCAGCGTGAGTTCGATGTGGCGGTCACGCAGTTCCGCGTAGCGGCTCGCGATGCCCGGCATGTCGACGTCCGCCCACTGCATCAGAATCCGCCGCATGGCTTGATCTTCCCGCGCCCACCGTTTGACCCTCTTGGCAAACCGATCATCTGCGAAGGTCTCGTCGTCGTACCAAGCTCCACCCTCTGCCTGACGACGAATACTGAGCTCGTGCTCCTCCCGCTCGCGCTGCGAGACGTAGCTCGTGATTGCGTCCGGGTAACGCCGGCAAAGCTCCTGTACAACACGAGCGACGGTGGGCCAGGGCACGTGGGTGACACCGCCCTCGACGATGGTGTCGGGGTGGCCGGAAAGCTCGCGCGTGGCGATACCTGTCGCTGCGCTGAGTCCGTCGAGGTTGGAGATTTCGAGGGCGGCCGAGCGGAGAGCAGGAGTCGCGATCGACTCCTCAAGGAGCTCAAGGGTGACAAACTCCGCAGCGCGGCGATATGAGGCTTCGGGATCATGTGAGGCCAACCGGGTCCACGCGGCCTTCGTCGCATCAAACGCATCACGCAGACTCCATGGCACCTTGCATCGTCTGGCCGGCACCCACTCTGCTTTCCCACGCGTGTCGGCGTCGAGATGTTGGATGCGCACTCGCGTAGGCGACTCGGGGACCGTGAGAAGGATGACCCGATGCCAGCGCTTCCGAGGCGGGTCCCAGTACAACCATTCAGATTCCTCGTCCGCTGGCGCTGGCAGCCGCTCGTAGACAAGCTCCATGGGACACAGATCCTATCTCTGGTCGCTCTCCACACTGTTTGTTTGCCGTCCCGCTACTCTCGACCAGATGGGCGACCAGACCTTCCAATCCGCGGTGGCAGGAGCCGTCAGGGCCGAGCTAGCTCGGGCGAAAAAGAAGCCCAGCGAACTCGTAAATGTCCTAGGCCTGACCAGACCAACGATCTACGGCCGTATGTCCGGCGCATACCCCTTCACGACAGCAGAGCTAGAGAAGGTCGCAGCGTTCATTGGCATCACGGCGCATGAAATCATGCTTTCAGCCGCGCTCGCAGAGCGCTTCGGGACGGACCGTCCCTTGGGGGTCGCGCCGCTGTCTGCGCCGAGCCGCGATACATGGAGCCAGCCACGAGGTTCGTTCAGGCGTCGACGGCTTTCATGAATAATGCGATTCAGTCCGCACGGAGTCCGCAAAACATGCCGATCTGACCATCATCGGCCAGCCACTGCCAACGCCCAATCCCGCGGAATCCCAGCGGACACGTTAGCCAGCAACGATCACCAACCAATCGGGCACTGTTCATCAACTACCGCTGACGCCACTCGCGTCGGAGGCCAGGGCTCGGGAGTGATCCCGAGCCCTTTCTTTTCCCCGGTCAACGCATACCGAGATATCGGTGTTCTTCGTCGAGACTGGAAGCGGTCGTGACTCGTCACGACTCCGACGCCATCCCCGCCCGACGCCCGATCGCCGCGGCGGATGCGCTTCGAGGATGCCAGGCCGGCTCAGGGGAGGGAGCGGCACGGGCCCCCGGAGCTCGCGTCGGCCTGGGGTCTGCCGACGTCGCACGCCGACGGGTCCCGGGTTCATGACAGGCCTCCCCGCCCGCTGCGCGCCCCCACGCGGATCGGCCCCCCGAGGAGGCAGGACGGCAATCCTGCGGCCGTCGCTCCCCTCATCGCCCGGGAGTGGACGTCGGTCGCAGACCAAGAACCACCGGGGGCTGGGCCATGGCGCAGATCGAGTCGAAGAGCATCGGAGAGAACAAGCAGTTGCTGGCGGATGAGGTGTTCCACCACATCGGGCGGCTGATCACGGAGGGAGAGTTCGCCGAAGGCGACCGGATCCGGGACGTCGACGTGGCGGACGAGCTCCACGTCTCACGGACGCCGGTGCGCGAAGCGCTGCAGCGCTTGGAGCGGCTGGGGCTGGTGACGATGTACCCGAGCCGGTACACGGAGGTGACGATGGTCACGCCGCAGGTGGTGGCCGAATCGCTGGAGTTCGCCGGCTACCAGGGCGGCATCACGGCCCGGATGGCGGTGCCCCGACTCAGTGCCGTGCAACGCGAGCGGGCGCAGGAACTCATCGCGCGGATGCAGGACGCGCTCACCGACGGCGCGTCGACGGCGCGGGCGCGATGGGCGGTCTTCGCCTACCTCGCCGACCACAGCGGAAACCGTCAGCACCGGATGCTCATCGACGATGTCGCCGTCGCGGTGACCCGGAACCTGCGCGCCTGGGTGGTGCGCCCGGGCGACCGCGAGCGGATGCGACAGGTGTACGCCGACTTCGCCGAGGCCGTGCGCACCGGTGACGGCGACGAGGCGGAGCGCCTCGCACGCGCGATGTACTACGTCTGAGCGGCGCGCCAGCCGACGACCCAGCGGTGCAGGCGGCGATACGCGTCCTCCCGGGCTTCATGCCGGGACAGGAAGACGTCGTGCAGGGCGCCGTCGATCCGTTCGACGGTCACGGAGGAGCCGAGCCGCAGGGCCGCCCGGGCGATGTCGTCGACGACGAGGACCGAGTCGGCGGAGGTCAGCTCGTCCGACCACCGGGTCGGCGGCACGAACCGCTTCGACAGCAGGACGCAGACCGGCGCGGCGATGTCCAGGCCGGCGGCGACGGCCTTGTGCCCGGTGAGGATCGCGTTGAGCCACCCGGCGTACACGGCCATCGTCTGCACGGGACGCCAGGCGGTGTTGACCTCCATCGGGTCGTCGGGGTCGGCCACCTCCTGCTGCGCCCGGGTGTAGTAGCCGAGGTCGACCTGCGGGGCGACGTCGAGCGGTCGGATCCGCGCCTGGAACTCCACCATCGGAGCGATCGCGGCGCGCACGGGGGCGAACTGGAACTCGAGCCAGGGGCTGTTCAGGATGAGGGCATCGGCCGCACCGGGATGCCGGGACGCCCACAGGCTCAGCGTCAGCCCGCCGGTCGAGTGTCCGAGCAGGATCAGGCGTCGCCCGCTCTCCTCGCCACCCTCGCCGCGCCCCATCGCGTCCAGCGCCGCGGCGATGTCCTCGTCGTAGGTGGACAGGTCGGTGATGTAGCCCGGCGTCTGGCCCTCGCGCAGGCTGCGCCCGTACTTGCGCAGGTCGAGGGCGAAGAAGCGGGCGCCGCGAGCGGTCCAGAATCGGGCCAACCGCTTCTGGAAGAAGTAGTCCGACCAGCCGTGGATGTAGAGCACGTCCACGCCCTCCAGCAGCGGGCGACGGCGCCGGGCGCGCTCCCACCACGGGACCGGGTCCGGCAGTGCTCGGACGAGAGTGGCCACGACCGGACCCTGCTCGTCACTGCCGAGGTCGAGGGTGAGCTGGGCGAACTCGTCTCCGAGCACATCCGGGATCCACTCGGCCATGCGTCCTCCCCCTCGTGCCCAGGCTAGCCCACGGCGGTCATTCGCCGCCGGGGCGGGCCACGGAGAAGTCGTCCGCGATGGCGGCGCCGATGGGGGCGAGGTCGTCGATCCCGGACCCCTCGAACGTGGTGAGACGCAGCCAGTCCTGCCCCACCCGGAGGTCGAGCACCGACCGGCCGAGCTCGTCGACGCCGGTCACGGCGGCGTCCGCCCCCTCGACGTCGACGGCGTCCTCGCCGTCCAGCCGGTCGAAGGCCCAGGCTCCGCCGGGAAGCGTGGTGAGGGTGAGGTATCCCTGTCCCGCGTACTCGTCCTCGGCCGAGGCGTAGTAGCAGATGCGGGAGCCGTTGCGCTCCTGGTACACCTCGGCGGGGATGGACCAGCCGCCGAAGCCGTCGACGACGTGCACCTCGGCGCCGACCCGCTCCGCGAGCTCGGTGGCCGTGAGGAAGCGCGTGCAGTCCACCCCGGCGACAGCGCTCTCCGGCACCTCCACGGGGCGCAGCGAGGCGGCCGCGGCGGCAGCGAGGCCGCGCAGCTCTTCCTCGAGCGGCGCGGTGTCGTCCGGACCGCGCTCCGGGTCGACGACCGCGGCCGAGACGAGCACGTCCCCGTCGACGATCTGGAAGAAGCAGTACCCACCGCCTTCGCAGCGCGCCTCCTCACCGAAGTATCCGCCGCGGGACTCCGCCCCCGTGGTGACCTCGTCCGCATCCGGGAGGATCGTGACCTCCCAGTTGCGCTCCGTCGTCCCCGCCGAACACGCGATCCCGCCGGCTCGCTGGAACATGTGCTGCGCGGGTCCGGGGTACCAGCTCGGGGAGGACCAGACACCGAGGACCTCGGCGACGTCACCGCCGGCCGCTCCGAGCGCATTCGACATGGCCGCGTCGACATCGGCGCAGTCCACGTCGAAGGCGGGCGTCGGCGCCTCCGACGCGGGGGTGGCCGCGGGCGTGACCGCGGCCGACGGCGTCCTGGTCGGCTTCACCTCGGGTTCCGGCGCACAACCGGACAGCAGGAGCACGGCCACGGCGCCGAGGGCCAGGAGTGCACGAGGTCGCATGGCCTCAGCCTAGGGCTGCGGGGACCCGGCGCCGGGAGCACGCCCCGGCGCCGAGACGACTCACTCGCCGCGGGAGACGCGCACCATCTCGTCGCGCGGGACGACCTTCACGCGTGCCCGGTCCTGCGGGGCGCCGAGGCCGATCTCGTGCTCGTCGAGGCGGTGCCAGCCGTCCAGGTCGGTCCAGGCGACGCCGCGCTCGGCGAGCAGCGCCGGGATGGCCTCCTCGGAGGGGTCCTCCGGGTGCCACCACGAGCCCTGGTCGTTGATGAGGTGACGGACGGTCTCCATGGCGTCGGACTTCGTGTGGCCGATGAGGCCGACCGGGCCGCGCTTGATCCACCCCGTGGCGTACACGCCGGGGACGCGGTCGTTGGAGTCCTTCGCGAGCACCTGGCCCTCGTGGTTCGGGATGACGCCGTGCTTCTTGTCGAAGGGGACGCCGGGCAGCGGCGAGCCGAAGTAGCCGATCGCGCGATACAGCGCCTGCACGGGCACCTCGCGCAGCTCTCCGGTGCCGACCGCACCACCCTGGCCGTCCGGCTGGGTGCGCTCGTACACGAGAGCCGCGACACGGCCGTTCTCGTCGGTGCGGACCTCGACCGGGCGAGCCCAGAAGTGCAGGTGCAGTCGGCGCGAGGCGGTGCCGCCGGCGTTGTTGACGGAGTCGCGCTTGCGCCACGACTGCAGGATGCGGTCGATGACCATGACCTGCTTGTTGCTCGCGACCGCGTCCTTCGAGGCCTCGTCGTAGTCGAAGTCCTCGTCGTAGACGACCATGTCGACGTCGCGCAGCTCCCCCAGCTCGCGGAGCTCCAGCGGCGTGAACTTCACCTGAGCCGGTCCCCGGCGGCCGAACACGTGCACGTCGGTCACGGCGCTCGCCTTGAGTCCCTCGTACACGTTCTCGGGGACCTCGGTGACGAGGAGGTCCTCCGCGTGCTTCGCGAGCATGCGGGAGACGTCGAGGGCGACGTTGCCGTTGCCGAGGACGGCCACCGACGCGGCGTCCAGCGGCCACTCGCGCGGCACGTCGGGGTGGCCGTCGAACCAGCTCACGTAGTCGGCGGCGCCGTACGAGCCCAGCGCGTCGATGCCGGGGATGTCGAGCGACGTGTCGCGTATCGCTCCGGTGGCGAAGATGACCGCGTTGTAGTGCTTCTTGAGGTCGTCGAGCGTGATGTCCTCACCGAAGCGGACATTGCCGAAGAGGCGGATGTCGCCGCGGTCGAGCACGTCGCGCAGGGCGGTGATGATGCCCTTGATGCGGGGATGGTCGGGGGCGACGCCGTACCGGACGAGCCCGTAGGGCGCGGGGAGCTGCTCGAACAGGTCGATGGACACGTCGAACTTGCGCTCGGCCTTCAGCAGGATGTCCGCGGCGTAGATGCCCGCGGGGCCGGCGCCGACGATGGCCAGTCTCAGCTTGGTCATGGAGGTCCTTTCGTGTGCCGTCGCGGCAGACACCCGGGCCCGGGGCCCGCGCGGTGTCAGCTGGAGCGCTCGGCGAGGGTCTCGGCGAATCGGGTGAGCGCTTCGCGCACGGTGCCGCGCGGAAGTGCGGTGAGGGCGTCGATCGCCTCCTGCGTCCACGCGTGGGCGAGCTCGAGGGTCTTCTGGGTGACGGCGTGGTCGCGGAGCTCGTCCAGGGGGCCGTCGAGGATCGCGGGGTCGGCGCCGTCGGCGATGAGGGCCACGCCGTCGTCGATGCGGGCGGCGAGATCGGCCGCGGCGTCGTCGTCTTCCGCCTTGAGCAGGAGGTACGGCATGGTCGGGACCCCCGCGCGCAGGTCGGTGCCCGGGACCTTTCCGGTCTCCTCGGGCTTGGCAGACAGGTCGATCACGTCGTCGAGGAGCTGGAAGGCGACGCCGATCTTCTCGCCGTAGACGCGCAGCGGCTCCTCGTACTCCGCGGGGGCGTTCGAGAAGATCACGCCGCCCTGGGTGGCCGCGGCGATCAGCGAACCGGTCTTGTCGGCGAGGACCTGGATGTAGAACGCGATCGGGTCGTCGTCCGGCTGCGGGCCGAGGGTCTCGTGCATCTGCCCGAGGACGAGCCGCTCGAACGTGTCGGCCTGGAGCCGGATGGCCCGCTCGCCGAGGCGCGACATGAGCTGGCTGGCCCGCGAGAAGAGGATGTCGCCGGTGAGGATGGCGATGTTGTTGCCCCACACCGTCTGCGCGGCCGGGACCCCGCGGCGGCGGTCGGCGCCGTCCATGACGTCGTCGTGGTACAGCGAGCCGAGGTGGGTGATCTCCAGCGCCTTCGCGACGTCGATCACCTCTCGGGTGTTCCCATCGCCGAGCTGGGCCGCGAGCAGCGTGAGAACGGGACGGATGCGCTTGCCGCCCGCCTCGTACAGATAGCGGCTGGCGGCGTCGGCGAGCGGATCGGCGACGCGGACGTCGTCCGCGAGCCCGGTCTCCACCAGCTCCAGTCCGTCCTCGATGGTGCGGGCGATGCGACGCGCGGCGGGACCGACGAAGACGCGATCGCTGAAGCCGAGACGGCTCGCCAGTCGCGAACCCGGGGCGCGGGGGCTCGAAGTCACGGTCCCAGCCTACCTGCGTCGGGTGCCGCCGTTCGCGCCGCGCTCACGCGGGCTTGCGGGCCCGGTGCAGGGCCACGATGCCGAAGGTGAGGTTGCGGTACGCGACGTCGCGCCAGCCGGCCTCCCTGATCCATTCGGACAGCCGCTTCTGGTCGGGCCAGTCGCGGATCGACTCGTTCAGATAGTCGTAGGCGTCGCCGTTGGTGCCGGCGACGCGGGCCACGCGCGGGAGTACCTGCGCGTTGTAGAACCGGTAGGCCCCGCGGAAGAGCTTCCCCGGCGGGGTGGAGAACTCGTTGATGACCAGCCGTCCCCCCGGCTTGGTCACCCGGTAGAGCTCGCGCAGCGCCTTCTTCGGGTCGTTCACGTTGCGCAGGGCGTAGGACATCGTCACCGCGTCGAACTCGTCGTCCGCGAACGGCAGGGCGGTGGCGTCCGCCTGCACGAAGGAGAGGTTGCGCATCGCGCCGTGGCGGCGCTGCCCCTCGGCGAGCATGCCGGGCGAGAAGTCCGCCGCGACGACCTGCGCGCCGCTGCGGGCGAGGGAGGCGGAGGAGGACGCCGTGCCCGCGCCGAGGTCGAGGATGCGCTCGCCCGGCTTCGGGGCCACGGCGCGGGTGGTCGCGGCCCGCCACAGCGCGTCGTTGCCGAACGTCATCGCCGTGTTCGTGCGGTCGTACCCGGCGGCGACCTGGTCGAACATGCCGCTGACGCGGGCGGGGTCCTTGCCGAGATCGGCGCGGTTCTTGTCGTTCGCGGTCACGCGTCCAGTCTAGGTGCGAGCTCCAGCGCTTCGAGCCGGTCCAGCCAGGGATCGGCCGTGGCGTCGTCGAACGGCGCCGTGCGTTCCCTGACCCGCGTCTCGAGGTCGAGCGCCAGCTCCTCCAGATGCCGCATGACGGTGGCCGGGTAGCCGTAGCGGGCGCTGTGCTCCGCCCATTCGTCGCGATCGTCGACCCAGGTGCCGCGCTCCCCCTCCACCCGGACGACGTCGAGGTCCATGTCGATCCCGGTCGCGAGCAGGGGATCGTCCGACCACCGGACATCCCACCCGAGGTCGATGTAGACGCGCATCCCCCGGGGGTGGCGGCGGTTGACGGTGAGCGCGAAGTCGGCGCTCGGCGGGACGAGGGTGACGTTCGGCGTGGCGGCGTGGAACTCGGCCCCCGGACGGGCGCTGTGCCATCCGGCGGGCTGCCCCACCCAGTCGCCCCAGCGATCGGCGCCGAGGTACACGCACTCGTGACGCCAGTGCGGCGACCCATCCCACTTGCGCCACTGGAAGATCATCTCGGCACCGGCTGCGGGACGCGCATCGCTCATCCGCCCACCCTACGTCCGCGGGCTGCGGGCACGCCCCGCGGAATAGGCTGGAGTCGTGCAGCACACCCCCCTGGTCGTGGAGACCCGAGAGATCGATCCGGTCGAAGACCTCCTCTCCTTCGCGGACCCCGCCCGCCCGCTCGCCTGGTTCCGCCGCGGCGACGGGATCGTGGCGGTGGGCGAGCCGTTCGCCGAGCTCCGCCCGTCGGCCGAGGAGGGGCGCACCCGCGCCGAGACCCTCGCAGCGCTCTGGCAGGGCCTCGCGGCGGCGGCCGAGGTCTCCGACCCGCTGCGACTCCCCGGAACCGGACTCGTCGCGTTCGGGGCCTTCGCCTTCGACGAGGACTCGCGCGCCGACAGCGTGCTCACGATCCCCTCGCGGATCCTCGGCCGCCACGGCGACCGCTTCTGGGAGACCCGCATCCGCCGCTCCGACGACGAGCGTGCACCGGGTGCCGTCAAGCCCGCGGAGTACGGACCGCATTGGGCGGGCACCGTCGGCCCCGGAGAGCAGAGCCCCCAGGGCTACCAGGACGCCGTGCGGGGAGCGCTGGCCCGCATCGCGGACGGCGAGCTCAGCAAGGTGGTCCTCGCCCGCGACCTCCAGGGCACCATCCCCGCGGGCTCCGACCTGCGGCGACTCGTCCGCGCGCTGGCCACCGGATACCCGGACACCTGGGTCTTCGCGGTCGACGGACTCATCGGCGCGAGCCCGGAGACCCTCGTCACGGTGCAGGACCGGACGGTGACCGCTCGGGTGCTCGCCGGGACGATCGGACGCGGGGCCGACGCCGACGCCGACACCGCCGCGTCCGCGCACCTCGCCTCCAGCACCAAGGACCTCGACGAGCACCAGTACGCCGTGCAGAGCGTGCTCGCGTCCCTCCGCCCGTACACCAGGGCCCTCGCGGCGAGCGAGCAGCCCTTCCTGCTCAAGCTGCCCAACCTCTTCCACCTCGCGACCGATGTGGAAGGCGAGCTGGAGAACGGCCGCTCGGCCCTCGATCTCGTGCGCGCCCTGCATCCGACCGCCGCCGTCGCCGGCACCCCGACACCGACGGCCATCGCCGCGATCCGGGAGCTCGAGCCGTTCGACCGCGGGCGCTACGCCGGACCGGTCGGCTGGGTCGACGCCGACGGCAACGGCGAGTGGGCCATCGCCCTGCGGTGCGCGCAGTTCACGACGACGGACGACGCGATCGCGGTCACGGCGTACGCCGGGGCCGGGATCGTCGCCGGGTCCGACCCGGAGAGCGAGCTCCTCGAGACCCGGGTGAAGTTCCGCCCGCTCGTCGACGCGCTGGCCTGAGCCCCCACGCGGTCAGCTCGCGGCGAGGCGCTTCTTCTCGGCCTCGACGTCGAAGTCGGCGACCGGCCACTGCGGATCGATGTCCTCCAGGGCGGCGAGCAGCAGCTCCTGCACGGCGAGACGCGCGTACCACTTCGCATTCGCCGGTACGACGTACCAGGGGGCGGCCTCCGTGGACGTGCGGTCGAAGACGGTCTGATACGCCTCCATGTACTCGGGCCACAGCATCCGCTCGTCGACGTCGCCCGGGTTGTACTTCCAGTGCTTGTCGGGGCGTTCCAGGCGCTCCATCAGCCGGGCCTTCTGCTCCTCCGGCGAGATGTGGAGCATGACCTTGACGATGCGGACGCCGGAGGCCGCGACGCGCTCCTCGAACGCGTTGATCGCGTCATAGCGCCGTTCGATCTCCGCGGGATCGGCGAGGTGCCGCACCCGTCCGATGAGCACGTCTTCGTAGTGCGAGCGGTCGAAGACCCCGATGAACCCGGGCTCCGGCACCCGCTTCTCGACGCGCCACAGGAAGTCGTGCCGGCGCTCCTCCTCCGTCGGCGCCTTGAACGCGGCGAGCGCGACGCCCTGCGGATCGACGCCGCCGACGACGTGTCGGACGATGCCGCCCTTGCCCGCCGAGTCCATCGCCTGCAGGACGAGCAGCACCGCATCCTGTGCGGTGCCCGTCCGGCTCTGGGCGAACAGCCGCTCCTGCAGGTCGTTGAGCTGCTCGAGACCGGCCTCGAGGTCGGCCGTGCCGCGGGACTTGCCGTGGTCGTAGCCGGGCTTGCCGTCGGGATCGACCTCGGCGAGGCGGAAGCCGGGCCGCACCCGCAGGTTCTGCGTCCAGGTGTGCGCGTTCATACGCACATGATGCCACTCACCGCGGCAGCGGCACCTCGATGATCTGGCGGCCGCCGCGCGGCGTCGTCAGCGCCTGGTCGAGAGCGGTGCGCGTGGTGACCCGCTGATACTCCCAGCCGTAGGCGAGCGCGAGGTGCTCCAGGCGGACACCGTGCGGGGTGTAGAACACGCGATCGAGCTGTGCGGCCGGCGCGGTGCCCGCCACCTCCAGGCCGTCGAAGATCGTCCCGCCTCCGTCGTTGCCGACGATGACCTGGAGGCGCGGCTCCGTCTCGTCGTCCGGGAACAGCAGCGCCCCCACGTCGTGGAGGAACGCGAGGTCGCCGAGCAGCACGCGGGTCACGCCCGGCGCCCCGGCGGCCTGGCTCGCGACGGCGATGCCCGTGGCGGTGGCGATCGTGCCGTCGATCCCGGCCAGTCCGCGGTTGGCGTGCACCGGGACCTTCTTGCCGCCGAGCACCTCGTCGGCGACGCGGACGAGGCGTGACGATCCGAAGACGAGACGGTCGTGCGGCCAGGTCGCCCGCCACACCGCATCGACGAGGCGCTCGCGGTCGAGCGGGCGTCGCACGGCGTCGAGTTCCGCGCGCACGGCGTCGCGACGGGCGGCGAAGTCGGTGGAGGAGAGTCCTTCGGTGTCGGGGGCGTTCTCGCTGAGATCCACGGCCTCGTCGGCCGCGGCCCGCATCCACCCGCCGAGCCACTCCCGGTCGGTCTCCCCCGCGGCGACCGTGACGGCCGCGACGGCGCGGGTGCGGTGATTGAGGTTCAGCTCCTCGCCGCCCTTCCGGACCGCGATCACCTCCACGTCGGCGCGGGACAGCAGGCGCGCGGCCTCGCGGCTGAGCGTGGGGTGTCCGAGCACGACCACCCGCTCGATGCGCCCGCCGAGGTCGTCGCGGGACAGCAGCCGGCGATACCCGTGGACCACCTGGCGTCCGAACCGTGCGCCGCTGACGATCTCCGCGATGAGCGGCCACCCCCCGGCATGAGCGATCTCCTCGGCCTCGGCGCCCGCATCGGCGCCCGCGAGGACCACCGTGCGCGGGCCGCGCTCCAGCGGGAACGCCTCCGGCTCCGGAAGCCGCGGCGCCTCCCCCGGCGACAGCGTGCGCGCGGGCATCGCGCCCGACAGCGGCTCGCGGGACGGCAGGTTCAGGTGCACGGGCCCGGCGACGCCGGGAAGCCCGGATTCGGGTTCCGCCGCTCCGAGCGCGAGGGCGACCACGCGCGCGGCGAGGCCGTCCCAGTCACCGTCTCCGGGGACGGCGGCGTCGATCTCCGCCCGCACCCAGGGGTGGAAGAGGCCGTCCTGGACGGTGGCCTGATTCGCGCCGACGCCCCGCAGCTCGGGAGGCCGGTCCGCGGTCAGCAGCAGCAGCGGGACGCCGGAATGGAACGCCTCCATCGTCGCCGGGAGGAGGTTCGCGACGGCTGTGCCACTGGTGCACACGACCGCGACGGGGACCCGCGTCTCCCTGGCGAGGCCCAGCGCGGTGAACCCGGCGACGCGTTCGTCGATCCGCACGTGCACGCGGAGCGCGCCCTCATCGGCGAAGGTCGCCGCGGCGAGCGCGAGAGCCTGCGAGCGCGACCCCGGGGACAGCACGACGTCACGGACGCCGTGGGCCACGAGATCGGCGAACAGGGAGGCCGCGGCCTCCATCGCCGGAGACGAGGTCACGGGCGCGGGTCCGCGGCGGGCGGCTCGTCGGTCTCCTCGTCGAGCCGCGCGAGCTCCTCCTCCAGGCGCCGGATCCGGGCATCCTGCTCCGCCTTGCTGATGCTGCGGAGGAACGCGGGGTCGTCGTCGGGGGCGACGACGCGCGGCACGCCCTGGTCGTTCGCCCGTCGGCGGCCGATGACGAACCAGAGGATCCCGCCGATGACGGGGATGAGGACGACGATGGCGACCCAGGCGGCCTTGGGCACGCCCCGGTGCCGCGTCGCCGGCTGCACGGCGCAGTCGACGATGCTGTACACCCAGAACACGGCGGCGAGGAAGCCGCCGACGATCAGTAGTCTCGCCACCCCTCCAGTCTAGGCATGTCGGGGCCGGACGGGCCCCGGGGGACGGCAAAGACCCCGTTGCTAGACTGCGCGGGACATGCCGCCCCTCGCCCCCGTTCCGACGCCGCGAGCGCGCGCCGAGCGGATCCTGCGCAGCCGGATCGTGATCGCCGTCGGCCTCGCGCTCCTCCTCGTCGTCGGCGCGTGGTCGGCCTCCCACGGGTCGGCGGATGCGCATGCGACCCTGTGCCTCGCCCCGGGCGTCTCGCAGCCGGTCGACGCCTCGGCGGCGGGACCGGTCGCCGAGACCGCACCGGCGGATCCGGCCGCCGCGGCGGCGTGCGCGGCGGCAGCCCTCTGCTGCGTCGCCCTCGTCCTCCTCTTCCGGCACCTGCGCACCCGCAGCGGCCTGCGGCTCCGCGGTCTCGTTCCGCGGACGACCGCACGGTTCCGCGTCGGCCCCCGCCCGTTCCTGCCCGCGGTCTCGCTCATCCAGCTCTCCATCTCCCGCACCTGATCCGACGCCGGCTCCGGCCGCCTCCGCGGCACCCCTCGTCGTATCACCCGTGTTTGGAGACCCCATGAAGACCCCCGTCAAGGCGACCCTGGTCGCCGTCGCCGTCGCCGTCGCGCTGCTCGTCGTCGGCATCGTCTACGCCCTCAGCCAGCAGCCCGCGCAGCCCGATCCCGAGGCCGGCGAGAAACTGCCCACCGTCCGCACCGACTCCCACGTGCTCGACGAGGGCGGCCCCGATGCCGTCACGGTCGTCGAGTTCCTCGACTTCGAGTGCGAGGCGTGCGGCGCCTTCTACCCGATCGTGGAGGAGCTGCGCGCCACCTACGAGGGCGACATCCGCTACGTGACCCGGTACTTCCCCCTGCCCGGGCACGTGAACTCGACCCAGGCCGCTCTCGCCGCCGAGGCCGCCGCGCAGCAGGACCGCTACGAGGAGATGTTCCACCGGCTGTTCGAGACGCAGGCTCAGTGGGGCGAGCAGTCGGCGGAGACGCCCGAGGTGTTCCGTGCGTTCGCCGAGGAACTCGGGCTCGACATGGCCGCGTACGATGCCGCGGTCGCCGATCCGGCGACCCTCGCCCGCGTGCAACAGGACAAGCGCGACGGCGAGCGGCTGGGAGTGAGCAGCACCCCGACCTTCTTCGTCGACGGCGAGAAGGTCGAGCTCGTCGAGTGGAACGACCTGGAGGAAGCGATCGCGGAGGCCGTCGCCGAGTGATCCGGTGGGTGGGGTCGCCGTGCGGCGGCCCCACCTCTACGCTGAGCGCATGACCTCGGAGCGCCCCTCGTCGGCCCGCCTCCTGTTCGGGGCCCTGCGGACGACGCCGGCGACGCTGACGATGATCGGTCTCGTACTGCTCACCGGCGTGATCTGGCAGGGGCTGTGGCGGCCGTTCGAGGACTCGGCCCTCTTCCCCGCCGTCGCCTACGGGCTGCCGAGCCTGGCCGAGGGCAAGTGGTGGACGCCGGTCACGGGGACGTTCTTCGTCAATGAACCCTGGGTGTACATCTTCACCATCGCCGGGTTCTGGGGCATGGGCTTCCTGGAGCACCGTCGCGGCACCCGGGTCGCCATCGCCTACTTCACGGTCGGGCAGCTCTTCGCCGTCTTCGCCACCGCCCTGTTCCTGCTGCTGGTGTCGCAGCTGCCGTGGGCGTGGGCGCAGACCCAGGCGCAGGCCCTCGACGTCGGGGCGTCCGGCGGGACCATGGCCTGCATCGCCGCCGCCGTCGGCCTGTTCCGTCCGCCCTGGCGGGTGCGCGCGTGGCTGGTGCTCCTCGGATTCGTCTTCGTCGCGATGATGTTCTGGGGAAAGCTGGCCGACCTCGAGCACCTGTTCGCGGTGCTGCTCATCCTCTTCGTCGACCGGAGCCTGCGTGTGCGGCGCACGACCGTCCGGGAGCAGCGGCTGATCGCCGTGATGGCGGTGCTCACGCTCGTGGCCATCGAGATCATCACGGTCCTCGTACCGACCGACGGTCCGTTCGGCCCGACGGAACCGGCGTCCGGCGGCTTCATCGACACGGCGATCGACGTCGCGGTGATCCTGTTCATCGCGAACGGCCTGCGGCGCGGTCGCCGCTGGGCCTGGGTGGTGGCCATCGTCCTCGGTCCGCTCAACGTGCTGGCCGCCACCCTCGTGCTCGTGCTCATCACCCTCACGAGCGAAGCGCAGCTCGAGACGGTGATCGATGCGGAGACCGAGCTGACGCTCGCCACGGGCGTGCTCTGGGCGCTCGTGCTGGTCTACCTCATCGCGGTGCGCCGGGCCTTCCGCGCGCGCCGCTCGACCGGACTCGGCCGGCAGCCCGCCCCGACGACGGACGAGCTCCGTCGCGAACTGCGGGCACATGGCGGGGGCACGCTCTCCTGGATGACGACCTGGGAGGGCAACGGCTATGCCCGCGTGGACGGCGGGATCGTCGCGTACCAGCGCCGCAACGGCGTGGCCCTGACCCTCGCCGACCCGATCGGCCCGGCGGAGTCCCGTGCGACGGCGGTGCGCGACTTCATCCACGCGGCCGAGGACGCCGGTCTCGTGCCGTGCTTCTTCAGTGCGGACGAGGCGACGAGGGCGGCGGTCCCGGAGACGTGGCGCAGCCTCGTGGTGGCCGATGACACGATCGTCGACCTCCCCGGTCTCACCTTCACGGGCAAGCGCTGGCAGCCCGTGCGCACCTCCCTCAACCGGGCAGGGCGGGAGCAGATGACCTTCCGACTCACCCATCTGACCGCGGAGACCTGGGGTCTGCGGCAGCAGCTCCGCGGGATCTCGGAGGCGTGGGTCGGCGACAAGGATCTTCCGGAGATGCGGTTCACGCTGGGAACCCTGGAGGAGGCGGAGGATCCCGAGGTGCGACTCGCCCTCGCGATCGCTCCGAACGGCGATGTCGACGGCTTCCTGTCCTGGCTGCCCGTGTACGGGGAGGGCGGGGTGGTGCGCGGCTGGACCCTCGACCTCATGCGACGCCGCGAGGGCGGCTTCGGACCGGTGATGGAGTATCTGATCGGCGCCTCCGCCCAGCAGTTCTCGGAGGAGGGCGCCGAGATCATGTCGCTCTCCGGCGCCCCCCTCGCGCACGACTACCCGCCGGACGCGGGGGTGATCGCCGCGCTGAGCGAGCGTCTGGCCGACGCGCTCGAGCCCGTCTACGGCTTCCGTTCGCTGCACCGCTTCAAGGAGAAG
Organism: Microbacterium sp. NPDC091676; assembly: GCF_044756645.1. Lineage (NCBI taxonomy): Bacteria > Bacillati > Actinomycetota > Actinomycetes > Micrococcales > Microbacteriaceae > Microbacterium > Microbacterium sp. NPDC091676. Next base: position 523,267 of record NZ_JBIVTI010000002.1, read on the forward strand.
TTCCACCCCCGCTACGAGACCATGTACCTCCTCTTCCGGGACGAGAGCGACCTCACCCGCATCGGCGGCGCCCTCACTCGGGCCTTCCTCCCCGATGCCACTTTGCGGCAGTTCGCCGGGGCGGGAGTGGAGCTCGTCCGCGGCGAGCGCTGACCCCCGCGGACCCTCGACGCCCGCGCCGGGCCCCGGCTCAGACCCGCGCTTCGGCGACCCCGACGGCGTCCTGCGCCTCCGAGACGGGACGCTTCGCGGTGTTCGCGATGTGCGCCCGCGCGACGACGAGCGCGGCGACGACCATGATCCCGACGCCCAGCCAGTACGGCGCGGCATGGCTGACCGCGGTGTAGAGGGCCGCCGCGATCAACGGGGCGATCGTGCCCATCGCGGCGTTGAGGGACTGCGTGGCGCCTCCGAGCCAGCCCTGCTCGTCGTCGCCGACGGCGTTGGACATCGCCCCGTCCATCGCGGCCTGCGCCGCGCCCTGACCGGCGGCGAGCAGGAGCGCGCCGACGATGAAGAGCCACGGCTGGGCGAGCAGCGAGGCCACGACCGCGAGACCGGCGAGACCGATCGCCTGCGCGGTGATGGCGCTGACGATCACGCCGCGCTCCCCCATCCGCGGCAGCAGGATGCCGAGCAGCACGCCCTGGATGAGGATGTCGATGATGCCGACCCCCGCCGTGAGCAGGCCGATCTGCGTCGGTCCCCACTGGATGGCGTCGAGGGCGAGCACGCTGAAGTTGTTCACGAAGAAGCCGAACGGCAGCGCGAGCAGTGCGAACGCGATCATCAGCCCTCGGAGCTCGGGCCGGCCGAACGCGGTACGGAACACGCCGAACGGCTGGACATCGCGGAGAGCGATCCGGGCGATGCGGTTCTCCGGCCGCAGGCTCTCCGGCAGCAGGAAGATGCTGAGGACCGCGATCGTGAGACCGACCGCCGTGGTCAGGAATACGGGCAGGCGCAGATCGACCGCGGCGAGCAGACCGCCGATGGCGGGACCGATCATGGTGCCGATGCCGGTCAGTGCGCCGAGGAGCCCGAAGCGCTGCGCGCGCTTCTCGGGCGGCGTGATGTCGGCCAGGTAGGCGAACAGGGCGGGAAGGTCTCCGGCCGTCAGCCCCTGGATGACACGGGCGAGCACGAGCACCCAGATCGCCCCGCCCACGCCGAAAAGCGCCATCGAGAAGGCCGCGCCGAACGCCGCGACGATGATGACGGGTCGTCGTCCGAACCGGTCGGAGAGCCGCCCGAGGAGCGGTGCGGCGAGGAAGGCGCACAGCCCGTTGACCGCTTCCAGCACCCCGACCCAGAGAGCGAGGTCGTGTTCGTGCGCGACGTACTGCAGCACGACGAACGGCAGGACGGGAAGGACGACGGTCATGCCGATGACCGTGAGCATCGTCAGGACGACGAGCATGACCCAGGCGCGGCCGGCGCCGCGAACGGGAAGATGAGGTGAAGTCATACCGAAAGTGTAGCGATACCAGTTTTGGTGTCAATTCAGTTTTGGTTCCGATGCGCGATAGGGTGGCCGCATGACGACGCCCCCGCCCCCGGGCCGCCGCGAGCGCAAGAAGGCCGCGACCCGCAAGAACATCTCCGACGTGGCCACCCGGATGTTCCTGGAGCGCGGATTCGACAACGTGAGCATCCGCGAGGTCGCCGACGCCGCCGATGTCTCCCCCACCACCGTGTTCGCCCACTTCCCGCAGAAGGAGGCTCTCGTCTTCGACGAGGACGACGAGCAGCGCGATCGCCTCGTCTCGGCGGTGCGCGACCGGCCGACCGGCGTGACGATCAATCGGGCCATCCACGACTTCTACGCGGCCGAGGTCGGCGCCAACCTCGACGAGCACGGCGACGACGTGGCCCGCGTCTTCCTGCGCTTCCTCAACGAGACGCCGGCGCTCCGCGACTACGCGTCGAAGATGTGGCTGCGCCATGAGGATGCGCTCGCCGCGGCCATCGCCGACGAGCTCGGCATCCCGACCCCCACCCCCGAGGTCCGGGTGTACGCGCGGTTCGTCCTGCAGATGCAGATCCTCGTCACCGAGAGCGACGATCAGCAGGAGGTGCTCGACGCCGGCTCCGCGCTCCTCGAACACGGCTGGGCCCCGATCGAGGAGCGGCTCACCGGCTCGCCGAGCGCAGAGCGGCCGGCGGACGTCAGTCCTCGCGGGGGCGCCGCCGCAGGCTCTTGACGTCGGTGCGGCGGCGCTTCGCCGTCAGCCGCCGCTCCTTCGATCCCCGACTCGGCTTCGTCGCCCGCCGGGCCGGCGCCGGCGGACGCATCGCCTCCGCGACGAGCGCGGCGAGCCTCTCCCTGGCCGCTTCCCGATTGCGCAGCTGCGCGCGGTGCTCGGAGGCGGCGATCGTCAGCACGCCGTCGACCAGCCGTCCGCGGAGCCGCTCCAGGATCCGCTCCCGCTGCGTCGACGACAGGGCCGCGGAGTTCGCCGCATCCCACACCAGCTCGACCCGGGAGTCGGTGGTGTTCACGCCCTGACCGCCGGGGCCCGACGATCGGGAGAACCGCCAGGACAGCTCGACCTCCGGGATCGTCAAACCCGCGGAGACCCGGAGTCCGGGGCGAGGGGCGGAAGGCATGCCTCCATCATCCGGGATGAGCGGCCGCGCACGGGACCAAGTGGACGCGACGGCGGGAGTCGAACCCGCAACGCCTCCGGATATGAGCCGGGGCCCGGGACCGCCCGGATCGCCGCGATGGGGATGACGTTACCCGGCCGTGATCCTTCCCGCCAGGACCGTTGCCTGGGATAACACCATGAGTCGCCGGATGACGGAGACGGCTAGCGTCGCCGCCGCTCTCCGTCAACCGGTTCGCCCGCGCCGAGCCGCCCCCGTACCGTCGCTCGCACCGATGACGACCGAGCAGGAGGCCGACATGTCCGAATCTCAGCACAACGACAAGACCCCGACGCCGATGGCGGAAGCCGGAGACCCGCAGGCACGGCTGGAGGCCGAGGCCCGCCGCGCGATCGTGACCGGCGCCGACTCCGGGATCGGCCGCGCCACCGCCGTCGCCCTCGCCGCAGCCGGGATCGACGTCGGCATCACCTGGCACAGCGACGAGGCCGGCGCCCAGGAGACCGCGGACGAGGTGCGCAGTCACGGCGCCCGCGCGGTGGTGACGCAGCTCGACGTCTCCGACATCCCCGCGTGCGGCGACGTGATCGACGAGCTGATCGCGGAACTCGGCGGCGTCGACGTGTTCGTCAACAATGCCGGCGCCGGACTCCAGACCCCGTTCCTCGACGTCACGCTCGAGGAGTGGAACCGCGTGCTCGACACCGACCTCACCGGCGCGTTCGCGTGCCTGCAGCGGGCGGCCCGGTCGATGGTCGCCGCGGGGCGCGGGGGGCGGCTCATCTCCGTGACCAGCGTGCACGAGCACCAGCCGATGGTGGGGGCGAGCGCGTATGACACCGCCAAGCACGGCCTCGGCGGACTCATGAAGAACCTCGCGCTGGAGCTCGGTCGGCACGGGATCAGCGCGGTGAGCGTCGCCCCGGGCGAGATCGCGACCCCGATGACCGGGCAGACCGACACCGACCCGCACGCCGAGGACCGCCCCGGCATCCCGCTCGGACGCCCCGGGGACGCGCGCGAGGTGGCCGCCCTGATCGCCTTCCTCGCCTCGCCGGAGGCCGCGTACATCTCCGGCGCCTCCGTCGTGATCGACGGCGGGATGCTCCAGATGGGACCACAGGCGGGTGCGGCGATCGAGAGCCACGACTGGCGCACGGTCTGAGCACGATACGGGCGGCGTCGAGGAGGGCGAACGCTGAGGTGTGGCCCGCACCCGAACGAGCCACACCCCCAGTGCGTTGCACTGCCGGATGCGAGCATCCGGTGAACCGTCACCGTGAGGCGACGGCCACCTCGCGGCGGTACTGGCCCCCACCAGCGGACCGCGAGGCGTCGTCGAGCGCGACTCCATGAAGATCAGCACTCAACACGTAACACGATACAACTGTCTGTTCGATCGTGCGAATCGACCTAGGTCAATCCGTGAAAATTCGCATGCGGTCTCCGGATCGGCGACGATGGACGGATGCGGTGGCCGTGGAACACGATGTGGCGTCCGATGCGTCGGCGTCGCCGGCGCAGCGGCATCGAGCTGCGCTGGCTCACCGCCCGCTCCTGGACGCAGCGCTGGTACCCCCAGGGCATCGACGTCGGCGAGCGCCGCGGACGGCGCGCCCTCGCGGTGAGCTGGTTCCGCCAGGATGCTTCGGGGCGCCACCTCGCCTCGCGGGTCGTGCTCGTGGACCGCGAGCGCGCCCGCCGCATCGACATCGTGCTGGCGGTCGCCGACGACGACGGCGTCCTGCAGCCCGCGCCCATCCATGCGGGCGGTCTCGCCTGGTTCGGCGACCGCCTGTTCGCGGCGGCGACAGGTCAGGGCATCTGGGAGTTCGACCTGGGGGCGCTCCGGCGCGTGCACGGCACGGAAGCGCAGCGGATCCGCGGAGGCACCAGCCGCCGGGACCGACGGACGACGATCGTCGCGGTGCGGACGCGGCGCCACCCGGTCGCCCTGCGGTGCTCCTTCCTCGGTCGGGTGTTCGACGCGGACGGGACGCCGCTCCCCCGCGTGCTCATCGGCGAGTACCGGGGTCAGGAGACCGGGGCGATCGGCGAGTTCACGGTCCCCGACGGCACCGACGGCGGCTTCGTGGAACGGGAGCGCTTCACCCCCGGGATCCGGCACATGCAGGGAGCCGTGCGGTGGGGCGACCGCTACTTCGTGTCGCAGTCCGACCACCTGCGCCCCGGGGTGCTGTGGTCGGGGCCTCGCCCGGCGCTCACCCGACACCCCGTGGCCCTGCCGGTCGGCTGCGAGGATCTGGCCCTCGATCCCGACGACGACATGCTGTGGACCCTGGGCGAGCATCCGTGGCGGCGCGTGGTGCGGGGCATCCCGTTCGCGGCCCTCGGGCTCCGGCGTCACGGAGGGGGCACAGATCCGCGAACGTAGACTGGAGGGGTGAAGAAGCCCGCCCCCCTCCTCGTCTACACCGTGCTGCGCCTGCTGGCGTTCCTCGTCCCGCTGGCCATCCTGTGGCTCTTCTTCCCGATCTTCCGCGAGTTCTGGTGGCTGGCCGCCATCTTCGCCGCCCTCATCGGCGTGAGCATCTCGATGCTGTTCCTCCGCGCTCCGCTCTCCGACGCCTCGGCACGCCTGCACGAGCGCCGGCAGGGGAAGGTGTCCGGGCAGCAGGCCGACGCCGACGCGGAGGACGAACTCGTCGACCGCGCCCCCGACGACCGCCCCTGACGGCCCCGCCGCGCACAGCTTCGGAGGCCCGAGGCAGGTCCGATTGTTGGACCGGGTCGTAAAACTCTCGGCTGACCCATAGGTTCGAGCGGCATCTCGGTCCCTGTGCCCGGCGGCGCGGGCGACGGGGACGGGTCAGCCGGCGAAGGCCCAGAAGAGGGCCCCCGCGTAGAGCAGTGAGGTCAAAGAGGTGAGCGCGAGGGCGATCACCAGTTCCCGCGGCTGCCGGTAGGTCCAGACGATCACGATCGCGGGGAGACCGGCCAGGAGCGCGAGCAGCGCGAGCCAGGCGATCGGGAACAGCAACGCGAGGAACACAGCGATGCCGAACGGCACGAGCACGAAGAGCGTGAAGAGGACCTGCGTGGCGCGGCGGCCGATGAGGACCGTCAGCGTGCGCTTGCCGACCTCGCGGTCCTGATCGATGTCGCGGAGATTGTTGGCCAGCAGCACCGCGCAGGCGAACAGTCCGGCGGCGATCGCTCCCAGCCAGGCCTGCTGCGGGAGCATGAAGACCTGCACCCAGGTGGTGCCGAGGGTGGCGACGAGCCCGAAGAACACGAAGACGAAGACCTCGCCGAGGCCGTAGTACCCGTACGGCCGCTTCCCGCCGGTGTAGAACCACGCGGCGACGATGCAGGCCGCGCCGACCGCGAGCATCCACCACTGCTCCGTGCGTACGACGATCGCGACGCCGACCACGGCGGCGAGCGCGAAGAAGACGAGGCCGATGACGAGCACCGTGCGCGGCTTCACGCGGCCGGAGGCCGTGAGCCGCGCCGGGCCCACCCGATGGGCGTCGGTGCCGCGGATGCCGTCGCTGTAGTCGTTGGTGAAGTTCACGCCGATCTGCAGCAGGACCGCCACGGCGAGGCACGCGAGCGCGATCACCCAGTGGAACTCCGGGCCCGTGCTCCGCGCGGCTCCCGTACCGATGACGACGGGGGCGATCGCGAGGGGCAGCGTTCGCAGACGCGCCGCACCGATCCAGTCGCCGATCGTCACGGGACCCGCTTCGACGACCGGCCGCTTGGCCGGGTTGCCGCTGGTGCGCGGCGGGGTGCGACGACCGGACTTCTTCTTGCGCTGGGAGGATGCTGCCACCCACGGAATCCTAGTCGTCGCGGCGAGGCGACGAGCTCAGCGGTGCGGGTTGCTGTCCTTGCCGTCGAGCCAGAGCTCGTCGGTCTTGTCGGCGTGCGACCCGGTCGTGCCGACGTGCTTGTCGCTGATCTTCGGTCCCTTGAGGATGACGTGGACCATCGCCTGCGCGTGGCCGTGGCCGAGCCCGTACTCCTGCTTGAGCCAGTTGAGGACGACGGTGGACTTCGTGCTCTCGTCGAAGCCCTGCTCGTGGGCGAGGTCGATGAACTGCCGCGGCGTCAGCCCGGTCTGGGTCTCGACCTTGTCGAGGTATGCCTGGAAGGACATGGTGGTCTCCGCTCTCAGTCCTCGTCGAGGAACGTCTGGATGATCGTGTCGGACGCGTGGATGCAGAGGATCCGGAGGAGCCCGGTCCCCGCGTTGGTGAAGCCATGTGGCGTGAAGGCGGGCGCGGTGGCGGTATCTCCGGCTCGCGCGACGAGGGCGTCGTCGCCGATCCGGATACGCACCGTGCCCTCGAGCACGATCCAGGTCTCAGAGTAGGGGTGCCAGTGCAGCCCCGGCCCCTCCCCTGGCTGGTTCTCGACGAAGAAGTAGGAGACGGCGGCTCCGTGCTCGGCGCCGACGAATCGGCGGCTGCGCCCTGTGCCGATGCGGATCGCCCCACTCGGGACGAGGACGGGAAGGTCGATCTCGGTCATGACCCCAGTGTCGACAGCACACGGGGGACCTCCTAGAGTTTCGACGTGGATCGAAACTCCGTGCCCGTCGAGGGCGTCGACCACCCGGATCACCGGGTCGAGTTCCACCTGAGTCCCGGTGACATCCAGGCGGTGCGGCTCGGCATCTCCCCCGGGCACGAACTGGCGCACGCGGTGCGCGTGCTCCTCCGCCCGGCGGCGCACCCTCTGCAGTGGGGGTGGCTCCGCACCGCGCGGGAGGGGCTGCCGCGCGACGCCTTCGCGCTCCTGGCGACGGTGATCGGCGACGACGGCTACCTTCCGGACTTCCTCACCAGCACTCCGCGCGACGACCTGACCCCCGAGGCCGAGCTCGCCGCCCTGCGGGAGGCGGCGCTCGACCCGCTGCGCGTCGACCTCGGCAAGCGGATCCAGCGCTCGACGGGCGCACAGCGTCAGGCCCTGCGCGACCTGTCCGCCCGGCCGGCGCGCGCACGTGCGATGATCGCCGACGCCTGGGAGGAGGTCTGGGAGGCCGCGTTGGCACCGACCTGGCCTCAGCTGGAGCGACTCCTCCGGGCCGACATCGCCGTTCGTGCCCGGGTGATCGCGACGACCGGCATCGCCGGGATGGCCGGCGCCCTCCATCCCCAGGTCTCATGGGGCGCGGGTGCGGTGCGGGTCTCGCTCCGCCGGCACAGTGAGGAGGTGGACTGTCGCGGCAGCGGCCTCGTGCTGGTGCCCTCCGTCCTCTCGTCCTGGGGCTGCCTTGTGCTCACCGAGCCGCCGGCACAGCCGACGCTGTTCTATCCCGCCCGTGGCGTGACCGCGGGGTGGGCACGGGACACGGGCGAGACCGTGGCAGCCCTGGGGGCCCTGCTCGGCCCAGCGCGCGCCGGCATCCTCCTCACCGCGGGGACGCCGCGCACGACCTCGGAGGTGGCCGCCGATGCGGGGCTCGCGCTGTCGACGGCGTCGCACCATCTCACCGTGCTGCGGGACGCCGGGCTCGTGGCAAGCGAGCGGGACGGCTCCCGCATGCAGCACGTGCGCACACCCTTGGGCGAGGCGCTCGTCGGCGCGCTGCTCTGACGCCGCCCTACTCGGCGGTGGCGACAGGAATGATGGGCCGGTGCTCGTAGTACGTCTGCAGGACCACGGTCGTGCGCGTGCTCACGTTCGCCGCGAGCCGGACGTCGCGGACGAGCTGCTCCAGATCGCGCGGCGTCGGCACGCGGACGAAGAGCATGTAGCTCGCGTCGCCGGCGATGGAGTGGCAGGCCTCGATCGCATCGAGGTGCTCCAGGAGCTCGGGGGCGTTGTCCGGCTGGGCCGGATCGAGCGGCGTGATCTCGATGAAGGCGGACAACGGAGTGCCCGCCTGCTCGGGGTCGAGGATCGCGCGGTAGCCGGTGATGACCCCGCGGGTCTCGAGCCGCCGCAGCCGCGACTGCACCGCCGACACCGACAGCCCGACGGCGTCGGAGAGCTGAGACAGCGTGGCCCGCCCGTCACGGGAGATGGTCGCCAGGATCGAACGGTCGACAGAATCATCCATAGCTGTAAGATTATCGTCAGGATTCCGTTATCACCGGAATCTTTCCGTTTTTCACTGCGATCGGAGGTTCCGATGTCCCTCGTTTCCGCCAACAGTTCCGCTGTTCAGGCCGTCGTCGGCGAACCCGAGGTCGTCGAGGATGCGTCGATCGTCGAGAACTCCGCCGCCTGGGCGCAGCTCAAGCAGGCGGCGATCGCCATCCGGGAGCTGCAGATCAAGGACGGCTCGATCCCTGGCGCTTCGACGAGCTCAGCGACCCGGGACCAGGCGACCGCACTCGTCGGGGAGATCACCGCGGCGATCCGGGCACTCGCCCCCGCTTTCCCCCACGACGCGGACTACCTCGCCGCCTCCGTCGCCGACTTCGAGCGCTGGGCGGCCGAGGACTTCGGCGTGCCGGACTTCCTCGACTCGCTCGTGGCCTTCCAGCCGCAGCAGCATCGCGTCGACGGCATCCGCCACCTGGTCGTCTTCCCGATGTACACCCAGAACGGTTCGAGCGACCGCCTGGTCGAGGCGCTCATCGTCGAGACCATCTGGCCGGAGTTCATCGCCGCGCTCGAGGCGGGCGACTACGGCAACAAGCTCTTCGTCTCGCTGCGACTCGTCGACTTCACGCCCGGCTACGACACGAACTCCGCGGTGCTCTTCCCGGAGACCGTCGCCATGCGCGAGATCCCGACCTTCACCTGGGGCGCGATCTTCCAGGACCGTGAGGCCGCCCGTTACCGCCGCGTGGTCCGCGCGGCCTCGGAGATCACCAACCTCGATCTTCCCGAGCGCGCGGCGGCGATGCTGGAGGACCAGGAGGTCGCCGAGAAGACCTTCGTGATGTGGGACATCATCCACGACCGCACCCACATGCGCGGAGACCTGCCCTTCGACCCGTTCATGATCAAGCAGCGGATGCCGTTCTTCCTCTACTCGCTGGAGGAGATGCGCTGCGACATGACGGCGTTCCGCGAGTCGGTGAAGATCGAGCGGGCCCTGGATGCCCGGGTCGCGGCGGGCGAGGAGCTCACGGAGACCGAGCGGGAGATGCACGAGTATGCGCACCTCGTGCAGTACGCCGTGATCTTCGACCGCATCTTCCGCTTCGCCATCACCGGCACGCGCGTGCGCAACTACGACGCGGTGGGTGGCCAGCTCCTGTTCGCCTGGCTGCACCAGCGCGGCGTGCTGCACTGGACCGACACGGCGCTCGCCTTCGACTGGGAGAACGTGCCGGACGCCGTCGTGGCCCTCGGGGACGCGATCGACGACCTGTACTGGCACTCGATCGACCGCCCCAAGGTCGCGCACTGGCTCGCCGCCTACGATCTGGTCCGCGGCACGCTGACTCCGCATCCTGCCTCGCAGTGGGCCCGCGGGCTGTCGGACGAGATCCTCGCCGGAGCGCCGAAGGGCTACACCGACGCGGTCCTGGACGACGAGTTCCCGCTGTCGATGTTCTTCGAGACGCTCGACAAGAAGATGAAGCCGGTCATCGAGTCGACGGTCGGCATCCGCGGTACGGACGACTGATCCGCACCGCTTCGTTGTGACGCTGGGGCGCACCACCTCTGCGGCCGGAGACCCGGATCCCGGGTCCGGCCGCAGAGGCATCTCCGACCGAGAGGACACCGCATGACGACGTCGACGAGCCAGGGAGCTGGGGACCGGGTGGTCGTGCTGGCGGGGGCGACAAGCGCCGCGGGCCTCGCGGCGACGAGGGCGCTGCGCGACGCCGGGGCGCGGGTGATCGCCACCGGCCGTACGGACGAGCGGCTGCGTCCGCTGGCCGAGGCGGGCGCCGAGACCGAGCTCGCCGATGCGACCTCCCTCGCCGAGATGACGGCGCTCGCCGCGCGACTCGAGACGGTCGATGCGGTCGTGCCCCTCGTGGGTGGCTGGCGGGGCGGCGGCGGCCTCGCCGGGCAGACCGACGACGACTTCGCGGCACTGCTGCCGGCGCTGGAGGCGGTGCGGGCGACGAGCCGCGCCTTCGATGCCCACCTCCGCGCCTCCGCTGCCGGACGATTCGCGATCGTGTCGTCGACCGCCGTCGCACGCCCCCTCGCCGGCGGAGCGAACTATGCAGCGGTCAAAGCGGCGAGCGAGGCCTGGACCCGCGCCGTCGCCCAGGGATTCTCCAAGGCGGCGCGGGAGGCCGACGAACCGCTGCGGGCCGCTGCCGTCGTGTTCCGCGCCAAGGCCCTCGACCCTGATGTCCTCGCCGCGCGTCTCGTGGGGCTCTGGAACGTCGACGCCGCGGACCTCAACGACCGGGTGCTCGACCTGGGCTGAGTCCCCCTCCTCGGACGATCACCGGGTTTCGGGCGGTATGCCGGGGACGATCGGCGGGGCGTCACGGAACGCGTGCGGGCCGTCGCCCGCTTCGTCCACGGCGTCGGCTGCCGGTTCGGGAGCCTCCTCCGGAGCCGGGTCGGGGGCGGTCGCGTACAGCTCGGTGAGCGTGCGGTACGACCGGGTGAAGAAGGCCAGGGTCGCGGCCACCACCATGATCAGCCCCGCGAAGAGGCAGATCAGCGCGATGCCCCGCGCTTCGCCCTCGCCGAGGAGCCACCCCCACTGCCGCTGCCCCTGCGCGCTGTCCATGTACGGGATCACGAGGAACTCGGCGATCGGAGCGATGAGGAACGCGGTGATCGGAGCCGCCGCCGCCTCCATCGCCGCCGCGGTGCCGAACACCCGCCCCTGCCGCGCGAACGGCACGACCTTCTGGATGACCGTCTGCTCCGCGGCCTCGACGGGCGGCACGAGCGCCATGTACACCCACATGCCGAGGACGTACAGCGGCCACCACTCCCGCAGCATGAAGATCGCCCCGAGGAGCCCCATCGCGATCACGACGAGCAGCATCGTGCGCACGGGCTTCCTGCCGAGGCCGAACTTGGCCACGAGCCCGCCGCCGATCAGGAAGCCGGTCGAGGCGAAAGCGAGGGCGAACCCCCACATCTGCGCGTCGAACAGGGTGAGTCCGTACGGATCCATGAGCGCCATGTAGACGCCGCCGATGAGGTTGTTGAACGTCGAGAAGACGATGAGCGCGAACAGTCCTGGCGCCTGGCGGATCGCCCGGATGCTGCCGCGGAGATCGACGGCGCTCTTCGCCTCCGGGTCGACCTCGGGCTCCGCCTCCGGGATCCGGATGAACAGCAGGTGGGCGAAGGTGAGGGCCATCGCCGCGATCGCGATCCCCAGCGTCCACCCCATGCCGAGGAAGCCGATGGACAGACCGGAGAAGACGCTCGTGACGAGGAAGGCGAGCCCCTGCACCGTGCCGACGAGACCGTTGGCGTTCGCCCGCTTCTCCTCCGGCACCAGCAGCGTGACCGTGGTGGACAGGGCGATGTTGCGGAGCTGTTCGATCACTCCGCCGAACAGGATGACGCCCGAGAACAACCAGAACCATGGTCCGCCGAGGTCGAGCAGGGACGCCTCGGGCTGCCACAGGTAGAGCACGCCCGCGACGAGGAAGGCCACCGCCGAGATGACGCTCGACAGGAGCATGACGCGGTGCTTGCGATGCCGGTCGACGATGGTGCCGAACACCATCGCGAAGAACGCGACGAACAGCATGTACGCGCCGCCGATGATGCCCGTGGCCAGCACCGACCGGGTCTCGATGTAGACCCAGAAGGTGAGGGCGAACCACAGGAAGCTCGTCGTGACGTTGGCGATCAACGTGTTGACGAGGACGTTCGCGAAAGCGGTCTTCGCCGCGCTGCGCTCCATGGGTTCGAGGGTAGAGCGGGCCTCGGACATCCGGTAGGGGAAGGCGATTAGGCTTGTCCGGTGAGCATCCCGCACGACCCCGCCATCCGGGGCTTCGCCAGTGACAACTACTCCGGCATCCACCCCGAGGTCCTGGCGGCCCTCGCGGCCGCGAACGGGGGCCATCAGGTGGCCTACGGCGAGGACGCCTACACCGCCCGCCTGCAGGAGGTGTTCCAGGCGCACTTCGGCGACACCGCCGCCGCGTTCCCCGTGTTCAACGGCACCGGGGCGAACGTCACCGGCCTGCAGTCGATGCTGCCGCGCTGGGGCGCCGTGATCGCGGCCTCGACCGCGCACATCAACGTCGACGAGGGCGGAGCGCCCGAGAAGATCGGCGGCTTCAAGCTCCTCACCGTCCCCACCGACGACGGCAAGCTGACCCCCGAGCTCATCGACCGCGAGGCCTGGGGCTGGGGCGACGAGCACCGCGCGCAGCCGCTCGTGGTCTCGATCACGCAGTCCACCGAGCTCGGCACGCTGTACACCGCGGAGGAGATCCGCATGATCGCCGATCACGTGCACGAGCGCGGCATGAAGCTGCACGTCGACGGCGCGCGCCTGTCGAACGCGGCCGCCGCCCTCGACCTGCCGCTGCGGGCGTTCACGACCGACGTCGGGGTGGACGTGCTGACCTTCGGCGGCACGAAGAACGGGGCCATGCTCGGCGAGGCCATCGTCGTGCTGAACCCGGACGCCGCCGTCGGCCTCAACTACGCCCGCAAGTTCAACATGCAGCTCTCGTCGAAGATGCGCTTCGTCTCGGCCCAGCTCATCGCGCTGCTCGACGGCGACCTCTGGCTGCGCAACGCCCGGCACGCCAACGCCATGGCGGCCCGGCTCCGCGGGCGGATCGAGGACGGCCTCGCCGACGGATCGATCGTCGGGGTGGAGTTCACGCAGCCGACGCAGGCGAACGGCGTGTTCGCGACCCTGCCCGAGGGCATCGCCGATCAGCTCCGCGACGTGTTCCGCTTCTACGACTGGGACGCCGCCCGCCGCGAGGTGCGCTGGATGTGCGGCTTCGACACCGAGGAGTCCGACGTCGACGCCTTCGTCGACGCCCTCGCCCGCCTGACCCGCCCCTGACCCGCCCCCCTGACCCGCCGAGACCCCGGGTTCTCGTCGAGACCCCGGGGTGCCCGCGGGTCTACGCCGGGGTGTGGGCGGGAACCCGGGGTCTCGGCGGAGGGAGGCCTACCGCTTCGACTTGCGGTAGCCGGCCTTGACGGCGGCGCTCTCCGTGGAGAAGCACACCTCGGGCTTGGTCTTCGCGTAGTACGCCCCGCTCCGCACGTGGTAGATCATCGACTGCGCGTTGCCCTTGATGGGAGCCCAAGCCGGGCAGTTCCACGTGGAGACCGGCGTGGTGCGGGCGGGATACGTCACGGCGGCGGTCTGCGCGGAGGTGCGCGCGGCCGTGACGTAGCCGCTCTTCGTCCCGGTGACCTTGACCGTGATCCTCGACTTCACCATGGCCGCCGTGACGACCAGCGTGGAGCCGGTCGCCCGCGCGATCGCGCGACCGTTCATGTACCACTGATAGCTCAGGCGCGTCCCGCCGGTCCATGTCGAGGCGACCGCCGTGAGCCGGGAACCCACGATCGCGGAGCCGGTGATCCGGGGCGTCGGAGCGGTGAGGATCCCCTTGACCGCGGCCGTCGGCTTCGAGCGCTTCGATGCTGCGGCGTACCCCGACTTCGTCCCTGACACGACGACCGTCACCGGCTTCAGTGCCGCGGAGGACGGGATCTTGAAGGAGGTCCCGGTCGCTCGGGACACGGCCACGCCGTCGACGTACCACTGGTAGGTTACGCGCGTCCCCGCCGTCCACGTCCCGGTCTTGACCTTGAGGGTCTGTCCGACGGTGGCGGTGCCGGTGATGGCGGGGGTCGGCGCGCTCAGCGCGCGCAGCACGGCCGACGTCGCCGCCGACGCGACGGTCGCCGATGCGAAGGCCGCCTTCTTCCCCGTCACGCGCACCGTGATGCGGGCGCCCGCGTGCGCGGTCGTGAGGGTCAGGGACGACGCGGTGGCCTTCGAGATCGCGACGCCGTTCGCGTACCACTGGTATCCGAGCGCGGCGCCCGACGTCCAGGCCCCCGGCGCCGCGCGGAGCGTCTGCCCGACCGTCGCCGTCCCGCTGATCGTGGGAACGGACGTCTCCATCCGGTGCAGCGGCTCGAGCGCGGCGACGACTCCGGACTGCGTGGCCCCGGCGGCAAGCGTGATGGTCCGCGCCTTCTCGAAACGAGGAGCATCGTCCCACCACTCCGAGACCGCTCCCGCCGATCCCGAGACGAAGGCCACACGATACGCGCCCGCGGGCAGTCCGCCGACGGCGAAGGTGCCGGCGTCGGTCACCGGGGTGGCGGCCGTCACCGCCGTCCCCGCTCCCGAGACCGGGTACACGGCGACGACGACCCGCTGCCCGGTGATGTCGGTCCCCTTCGGCGCGGTCACGCTCCCGGAGATCAGGGCGGAGGGCTCGAGCCGCATGTCACGGACGACGCCCTCGGGTCCGACGGCCAGGACCTCGCCGCGCTGCGGACCGCCCAGGTCGAACACGGCGCGCCCCTCGGACACCACACCGAGGACGATGTCGCCCTGCGGCACGCGCAGGGAGTAGGAGCCGTCGGTGAGCGCGGCCGCGGCGACGGGGGTGTCGACACCGGGGGCGTAGGCCGCGACGAAGGTGCGCCCGCGGGACAGGTCGGCGCCGCTCGGGAACGTGACGCGGCCGGAGACGGTGGCGGTGCGGTCGGGGTCGGTCGGCGCGGGGGCCTCGGCGACCGACGCCGCCCTCGCGACGGCCGCGGGAAGCGCTTCCGCGACTCCCGGGAAGGCCGGGTCGAGCGCGGTCGTGGCCGCGGTCGCCGGTGTCGCGACGAAGACCAGGCCGGAGGCGAGGAGGGCGGCGGCGACCGTGACGGCCAGCGCACGGAGGCTGCGGAGAGGAGCGGCGAACGCCATGGGCATCCTTCGGGACGGACGCGGTCGACGACCGCGCGGATCAGGGCGTTCTGAGCAGATCACCTTCGTCATGAATACCGGTTCCCCGGCTCGGAGGACAAGCTTTCATCTTCCGCCGAGACCCCGAGCTCTCGTCGAGACCCCGCCTTCAGCGCGCGGCGACACCGGGGTCTCGACGCGAACCCGGGGTCTCGGGGAGAAGAAGGAGGGAGGAGAAGGGGGTCAGCGGAGGAGGCCGAGGCTGGCGAGCGCGTGGCGGATGAGGGTGCCGCGGCCGCCCTCCATCTCCGCGGCGACGGCGTCGGAGGCGGCGGCCTCCGGGGAGAACCACGTCACCTCGAGGGCGTCCTGACGCGGCTCGCACGTCCCGGTCACGGGCACCACGAAGGCGAGGGAGACCGCGTGCTGACGGTCGTCGTGATACGCACTCACCCCCGGGATCGGGAAGTACTCGGCCACCGTGAACGGCAGCGGCTGCGGCGGCAGGAGCGGGAAGGCCATGGGACCGAGGTCGTTCTCGACGTGGCGGAACAGGGCGTCGCGGATCGTCTCCCCGAAGCGCACGCGACCGGACACGATCGTGCGCGTGATCTCGCCGAGCGGGGTGGACCGCAGCAGCACGCCGATCTCGGTGACCTGACCGGAGCCATCGGTGCGCACGGGGATCGCCTCGACGTACAGCATGGGCAGATGGCGCCGCGCCTCTTCCAGCTCGACGTCGCTCAGCCAGCCGGGGTTCGCGTCCGGGCTCGGCGGGTTCGCGTCGCGGAACGAGCCGAGGCCCTCGTCTTCGGGCTCCGGCTCCGGATCGGGTGTGCGCACCGCCATGCCTCCTTTCTACCAGCCGTCCTCGCTCCGGGGCAGCACCGGCGCGAGCCCTGGCAGGATGACGGTGTGACCGAGAACCTGACGATCGACGATGCGGCGACCCGCTGGTCGCCCACCGACCGCGCCGGGCTCCCGCTGCTCGTGCTGCTGCACGGGTACGGCGCCGACGAGCACGACCTCTTCGGCCTCGTCCCGTATCTGCCCCCGGGGATCGCGGTGGCCTCCGTCGCCGCGCCGCTGACCCCGCCCTGGCCGACCCCCGGTCGCTCCTGGTACCCGATCGAGGGGCTCGACGGACGCAGCTCCGCCACCGTCACCCCCGCGGCCGAGGCGTTCCTGCGCTGGCTCGACGACGCCGCGACGGACGCGCCGTCGGTGGCGCTGCTCGGATTCTCCCAGGGCGCCGCAGTGTCGCTGCAGGCCCTGCGGCTGGCCCCCGAGCGGTTCGGTGCGGTCGTCGCGCTGAGCGGGTACGCCGCCCCGGACCCCCTCCCCGGCGATGCGCACCTCGCGGAGGTCAGCCCCCCGGTGTTCTGGGGCCGCGGTTCGCACGACGACGTCATCCCCGCGCCGCTGATCGCCCACACGGCGCAATGGCTCCCCACGCACACGACCCTCTCCGGTCGCGTCTACAGCGGCCTCACCCACAGCATCTCCGAGGAGGAGCTCGGAGACGTGCACCGGTTCCTCACGACCTGGGTCGAGGGGATCGGCGCGGATCAGGCGGAGGGGTCCCGGCCGTCCTGAGCGCCGTCGGCGGAGTCCGGGTCGTCGACATCGTCCTGCTCCCTGTCTCCCCTGCCGCCCCCGGAACCCCGGAAGGCCACGGACAGGGCGATGCCGATCGCGAGTCCGATCCCGATGCCGAGGGCCCAGTTGCCCAGCGCCATCCCCATCGAGACGCCGATCGCCACACCGAGCGCGAGACCGATGCCGAGGCCCGTCCGTGCGCGCATCTCGTCGGGACTGGGGTTCCGATCGTCTGCCATGCCTCCACGGTATGAGCCGTCGCGCGGCCCCGCATCCCCCGCGCGACGGACCGGCGACACGCCCGGGAGTTGCGCGGCGCGACACGCCCGGGTATCGTCGTGGCGTCCTGTCCGCCGTGTCTGGAAGTCCTTTGATCTGAATCGTCGCCTCCGCGCCCCTCTTCTCGCGCGCTGACCCGACGATCGCCGACTCCCCGGCAGACGCCCTCCTCCGCTTCCGTGACTCCACGGTCCGGCAGGGGCTCGGTGTCAGTGCAGCCTCGCACTCGACAGGAGACACCCCATGTCACAGCCCTCTTCCTCGCACGCCGCCGTCGTCCTCGACCGGCTGTCCTTCACCTGGCCCGACGGCACGGTCGCCCTCGACGGCGTGTCCGGAGCCTTCGGCGCCGGGCGCACAGGACTGGTCGGCCGCAACGGCGCCGGCAAGTCCACGCTGCTCCGGCTGATCGCCGGGGAGCTCGCCCCCACCTCCGGAACCCTCAGCGCCTCGGGCGAGGTCGCCTTCCTCCCCCAGCAGCTCACGCTCGACGTGGACCGCCGGGTGTCCGACCTCCTCGGGGTGACGGCAGCCCTCGATGCCGTGCGGGCCATCACCGCCGGTGACGTCGATCCCGCGCACTTCGACGCGGTCGGCGACGACTGGGACATCGAGGCGCGGGCGGAGGCCTCCCTCGCGGAGGCCGGGCTCGCCCCCGCGTTCCTCGACCGCACGGTCGGCGAGCTGTCCGGAGGGGAGGCCGTGCTCGTCGCGATCGCCGGCATCCGGCTGCGGCGGGCTCCCATCACCCTCCTCGACGAGCCGACGAACAATCTCGACCGCGACGCCAGGGCGGCCCTCGCCGCGATGGTGCAGTCGTGGAAGGGCACGCTCATCGTCGTGAGCCACGACCTCGCTCTGCTCGAGCTCATGGACGACACCGCCGAGCTGTACGGACGGAACCTCTCCGTGTTCGGCGGCCCCTACTCCGAGTGGCGCGCGTGGCTCGACGCGGAGCAGGACGCGGCGAAGCAGGCCGAGGTCGCCGCCGCCCAGGTGCTCCGCAAGGAGAAGCGCCAGCGGATCGAAGCCGAGGTCAAGCTCGCCCACCGGGCCCGGACCGCCAAGAAGGCCGAGGTCGAGAAGCGCGTCCCGAAGATCGTCGCGCACGGTCGGAAGATGGCCGCCGAGGTGTCCGCGGGAAGGCTGCGCACCGAGGTCGGCGCGAAGGAGGACGCGGCCCGCGCGGCACACGATGCCGCGGGGCGACGGGTCCGCTCCGACGCGTCGATGAAGATCGAGCTGCCGGACCCCGACGTGTCGCGGAGCCGGCGGATCGCCGAGCTCGGCGATCCGGAACGGTCGTGGGTGATCCAGGGTCCGGAGCGCGTGGCTCTCATCGGCCGCAACGGCGCCGGCAAGACGACGCTGCTGGAGCGGCTGGTCTCCGGCGTCGCGCCCGACTCCGGACACGAGGCACGGGAGCGGCCGGAGCTCCGGGTGGAGGCGCTCACCGACCGGATCGGCTACCTGCCGCAGCGGGTCGACGGTCTCGACGAGGGCCTGTCCGTCTTCGCGAACGTGGCCGCCGCGGCACCGCAGGTCCCGGAGAAGGAGCTCCGCAACCGGCTCGCCCGGTTCCTCATCCGGGGCGGGACGACCGACCGCCCGGTATCGGCGCTCTCCGGCGGGGAGAGATTCCGGGTCGCCCTGGCCCGGCTGCTCCTCACGGATCCGGCGCCGCACCTCGTCGTCCTCGACGAGCCGACGAACAACCTCGACCTCGACACGGTCGACCAGCTCGTCGAGGCGCTGCGGGCCTACCGAGGGGCGGTGCTCGTCGTGAGCCACGACGACGCCTTCCTCGCCCGGCTCGACCTCGACCTGACCCTCGAGATCGATGCCGACGGCGGGTTGCGGGAGGTGGGGTGACCCGTCACTCCTTCCGTCTGCACGGTGTCAAGGTCCGAGCCGGATGTCGGTGGGGTCGGGAATGATGGAGGCATGAGCGACGTGCTCGACCGCTTCACCCCGGCCACACAGGACTGGTTCCGGGGTGCCTTCACCGCACCCACACCGGCACAGGCGGGCGCGTGGGAGGCGATCTCCGCCGGCAAGCACGCCCTCGTCGTCGCCCCGACCGGTTCCGGCAAGACCCTGTCGGCGTTCCTCTGGGCGATCGACAGCGTGTTCCGCGAGCGCGCCGACCTCCCGGAGGAGCCGAAGAAGGACGGGTCCCGCACGCGGATCCTCTACATCTCGCCGCTCAAGGCTCTCGGTGTGGACGTGGAGCGCAACCTGCGCTCGCCCCTCATCGGCATCGGGCAGTCCGCGCGGCGACTCGGTCTCACCGCCCCCGGCATCACGGTGGGCGTCCGCTCCGGCGACACCACGTCGAGCGATCGCCGCAAGCTCGTGTCCGATCCCCCCGACATCCTCATCACCACGCCCGAGTCGCTGTACCTCATGCTCACGAGCCGGGCCGGCGACACCCTGCGCGACGTGCACACGGTCATCATCGACGAGGTGCACGCGGTCGCCGCCACCAAGCGCGGCGCGCACCTCGCGGTGAGCCTGGAGCGCCTGGACGCCCTCCGCCGCTCCCACGGCGCGGAGACCGCAGCGCAGCGCATCGGCCTCTCGGCCACCGTCCGCCCGATCGACGAGGTCGCGCGCTTCCTCGGCGGCGCCGACCCGGTCGAGATCGTCGCTCCCCCGGCGTCGAAGACCTTCGAGCTCGGCGTCGTCGTGCCGATGGACGACATGACCAACCCGCCACCGCCGCCCGGGGCGCCGCCGGAGGCCCCGGGAATCGATGCGGAGTACACCGAGGTCACCGGCTCGGTGTGGCCGCACGTCGAGGAGGCGATCGTCGACCGCATCCTCCAGAACAACTCGACCATCGTCTTCGCGAACTCCCGCCGCCTCGCCGAACGGCTGACCGGACGGCTGAACGAGATCTATGCGGAGCGGATCGGGGTCGCGCTTCCGGAGCCGACCGTGCCCGCCGCGATGATGGCGCAGGCGGGGTCCACCGCCGGCGCCGATCCCGTGCTCGCCAAGGCCCACCACGGCTCGGTGTCGAAAGAGCAGCGCGCGCAGGTCGAGGAGGAGCTGAAGTCGGGGGTGCTCCGCTGTGTGGTCGCCACGAGCAGCCTGGAGCTCGGCATCGACATGGGCGCCGTCGACCTCGTGATCCAGGTCGAGGCGCCGCCGTCCGCGGCCTCCGGGCTCCAGCGCGTGGGACGGGCCGGACACCAGGTCGGCGAGATCAGCCGCGCGGCCCTGTTCCCGAAGCACCGGGGCGACGTGCTGCACACCGCGATCGTGACGGAGCGGATGCTGGCGGGGAAGATCGAGGCCATCCAGGTGCCGCGGAACCCGCTCGACATCCTCGCCCAGCAGACCGTCGCCGCCAGCGCCCTGGCCGCCATCAGCGTCGAGGAGTGGTTCGAGACCGTCCGCCGCTCGGCCCCGTTCCAGTCGCTCCCCCGCTCCGCGTACGAGGCCACGCTCGACCTGCTGGCCGGTCGCTTCCCCTCCGACGAGTTCGCCGAGCTGCGGCCGCGCCTCGTCTGGGATCGCGACGCCGGCACCCTCACCGGCCGTCCCGGCGCGCAGCGGATCGCGGTCACCAGCGGCGGCACCATCCCCGACCGTGGCCTCTTCGGCGTCTTCGTGGCCGGCGAGTCCACCGGCGCCCGCGTGGGCGAGCTCGATGAGGAGATGGTGTACGAGTCCCGCGTCGGGGACGTGTTCACCCTGGGCACGACGAGCTGGCGCATCGCCGAGATCACCCACGACCGGGTCAATGTCGTCCCCGCCTACGGCCAGCCCGGCAAGGTGCCGTTCTGGCACGGCGACGGCATCGGCCGCCCGTTCGAGCTGGGCGAGGCGCTCGGGGCGTTCTCCCGCGAGGTGTCCGCCGCGAAGCCGGAGAAGGCGGAGCAGCGTCTCATCGCGGCCGGGCTCGACGAGCAGGCGCGCGCCAACCTCCTCGCGCATCTCTCCGAGCAGCGGGAGGCCACGGGCACCCTGCCGACGGACCGCACGCTGACGGTGGAGCGCGGACACGACGAGGTCGGCGACTGGCGCGTCATCCTGCATTCCCCGTACGGCATGAAGGTGCATGCGCCCTGGGCGCTCGCGATCAATGCTCGGGTGCGGGAGCGTCTCGGCGTCGAGGGCTCCGCGGTGGCGAGCGACGACGGCATCATCGTGCGCATCCCCGACGCCGAGTCGGAGCCGCCCGGTGCGGAGCTCTTCGTGTTCGACCCCGACGAGCTGGAGCAGGTCGTCACGCAGGAGGTCGGCGGCTCGGCGCTGTTCGCCTCGCGGTTCCGCGAGTGCGCCGCGCGGGCGCTGCTCATGCCCCGCACGAACCCCAACCGCCGCACGCCGCTGTGGCAGCAGCGCCAGCGCTCGGCCCAACTCCTCGAGGTCGCACGCCGGCACCCCACGTTCCCCGTGATCCTGGAGACCCTGCGCGAGGTGCTGCAGGACGTCTACGACCTGCCCTCGCTGCGCCGGCTGGCGACGAGCATCTCCGACCGCCGCATCCGCCTCGTCGAGACGCAGCCGGGGCAGCCGTCGCCGTTCGCGCGCGACCTCCTCTTCGGCTACGTCGGCGCGTTCATGTACGAGGGCGACTCCCCTCTGGCCGAGCGCCGGGCCGCCGCCCTGTCCGTCGATCCCGCGCTGCTGGGCGAGCTGCTGGGCACGGTCGAGCTGCGCGAGCTCCTCGACCCCGACGTCATCGCGCAGTTCGAGCGCGAGGCCCAGCGCCTCGACCCGGAGCGTCGGGCGCGCGGCCTGGAGGGCGTCGCCGACCTGCTCCGGCTGCTCGGACCGCTCGACGCCGACGAGGTGGCGGCACGCCTCGATCCGGAGTCCACCGGCGGAGCGACCGCGGCGACGCTGCTCGACGACCTCGTGACCGCGCGACGGGCCATCCCCGTCACGATCGCCGGGGTGGCCAGGGTCGCCGCGATCGAGGACGCCGGGCGCCTGCGCGACGCTCTCGGAGCGGCCCTGCCGACCGGCATCCCGGTGGCCTTCCTCGAGCCTCTGGCGGATCCCCTCGGCGACCTCGTGGCCCGTCACGCCCGTACCCACGGCCCGTTCACCACCTCAGCCGTCGCCGAGCGATTCGGTCTCGGCACCGCGGTCGCCCGGCACACCCTGCAGCGCCTGGAGACGAACGGCCGCCTCACGAGCGGGTACTTCCTCCCCACCGCGGCCGGCAGCGGCGACGACATCGAGTGGTGCGACACCGAGGTGCTGCGGCGGCTGCGCATGCGGTCGCTCGCGGCGATCCGCGGGTCGGTCGAACCGGTCTCCCCGGAGGCCTATGCGCGGTTCCTGCCGGACTGGCAGCACCTCGGTCGGCCCCTGGAGGGCATCGACGGCGTGCTCACGGTGATCGAGCAGTTCGCCGGCGTCCCCATCCCCGCCAGCGCCTGGGAGTCGCTCGTCCTGCCGTCGCGGGTGCGCGACTACAGCCCGGCGATGCTCGACGAGCTCACGGCCGCGGGCGAGGTGATCTGGTCCGGACACGGCACGCTCCCCGGGCGCGACGGGTGGGTCTCGCTGCACCCGGCCGATCTCGCCCCGTTCACCCTGCCCGATCCGGACGCGGAGATCGCCGCGGAGTCCCTGGAGGCACGCCTCCTCGCGGCCCTCGCGGCGGGTGGCGCGTACTTCGCCACGCAGCTCAAGGAGATGACCGGCGCCGAGAACGAGCAGTCGGTGTTGGAAGCCCTGTGGTCGCTGACCTGGTCCGGGCACGTCACCAACGACACGTTCGCGCCGATCCGCTCGCTGCTGGCCGGGGGTTCTCAGGCCCACAAGGTCAAGCGCCGCGCTCCGCGTGCGCGCACCTATCGCGGCATGTCGCTCACGCGCACCGCTCCGCGCCCGACCTCCATCGGCGGTCGGTGGTCGCTGCTCCCCGAGGTCGAGACCGATCCGGCGCGCCGCGCGACCGTCACCGCCGGACTGCTCCTCGACCGCTACGGGGTGGTCACCCGCGGAGCCGTGCAGTCGGAGGGTGTCCCCGGCGGTTTCGCGCAGGCGTACCGCGTGCTGGCCGGGTTCGAGGAGGCGGGGCACTGCCGTCGCGGCTACGTGATCGAGAAGCTCGGCGCGGCACAGTTCGCGGCATCGGCCACGGTCGACCGTCTCCGCACGTACGCCGGCCTCGCCGACCCCCCGCCGCGGAAGGCCGTCACCCTGGCGGCCACCGACCCGGCGAACCCGTACGGCGCGGCGCTGGGGTGGCCGAAGCTCGAGGGCGTGTCGCATCGACCCGGCCGCAAGGCCGGGGGCCTCGTGGTTCTCGTCGACGGCGCCCTCGTCCTGTCGCTCGAGCGCGGCGGACGGACCGTGCTGTGCTTCACGGACGACGAGGAGGTGCTGCAGGCCGCCGCCGCCGACCTCGCGACGACGGCCAGAGACCGCCGCCTCGACACCCTCACCGTCGAGAAGGTGAACGGCGAGGGGGTGTACGGCACGATCCTCGGGCGGGCTCTGCAGGAGGCGGGCTTCGTGCAGACCCCGCGCGGCTTCACGCTCCGCAAGGCCGTCTGACCCCGACATCACCCCGACCACCACCGACCCACCCCTACCCTGGAGCCATGATCCGAGAGTTCGCCGCCGGCGTCCGCACCCTGTCCCGCGGGTTCGGCGTATGGCGCACCCGCCCGGGGCTGATGGCGCTCGGGCTCGTCCCCGCGATCATCGCGCTCGTGCTCCTCGCCGCCGTCCTCGTGCCGCTGATCCTGTCGATGCCTTCGCTGTCGGCCTGGCTCACCCCGTTCGCCGACGGCTGGGTGGAGCCCTGGCGCGGGTTCCTGCGGACCGCGGTCAGCCTCGTGGTGGTCGCCGCCGCGCTCGCTCTGGCCAGTTCCGTGTTCAGTGCCCTCGCCCTCACGATCGGCGACCCGTTCTACCAGCGCATCTGGCACGCCGTGGAGAAGGATCTCGGCGACCCGCCCCCCGCCGACGGCGGCAGCTTCTGGACCACCGTCGGCGAAGGGCTCCGGCTCGTCGTGCTCGGCATCCTGATCGCCGTCCTCGTGCTCCTCATCGGCCTCGTTCCCGGTGTCGGCGGCGTCCTCGGCGCCGTGTCCGGCGTCGTCCTCACGGGCCGCCTGCTCGCGCGGGAGCTGACCGGTCGCGCCTTCGATGCCCGGGATCTCAGCCCCGCCGCCCGCGCCGCGCTGTTCTCGGGCAGTCGCGCCCGCGTGCTGGGCTTCGGCGTCGCCACCCAGCTCTGCTTCCTCATCCCGGGCGGCGCGGTCGCCGTGATGCCGGCCGCGGTCGCGGGAAGCACGATGCTGGCACGCGACATGCTGGTCCGCACCCCGCTCGCCGTCGCCGCCCCCGCGCCGACCCCGGGACCGCACGACCGCACACCCGGGATCGACTGATGCCCGAGGGCGATACCGTCTTCCGCACGGCCCGCCGTCTGGACGAGGCCCTCGCGGGTGGGGAGGTGACCCGCTTCGACCTCCGTGTTCCGCGCTTCGCGACCCTCGACCTCACCGGGCAGCGCGTGCAGGGCGCCGTTCCTCGGGGGAAGCACCTGCTGCTGCGGATCGGCGAGAGCACGCTGCATTCGCATCTGCGCATGGACGGCGCCTGGTTCGTGTACCGGCCGGGTGAGAAGTGGCGGCATCCCGCATTCAAGGTGCGGGCGATCGTGGGCACGGCCGAACGCGAGGCGGTGGGCGTGGACATCGCCGAAGTCGAGGTGGTCCCCACCCGCGACGAGGACGACCTCGTCGGCTACCTCGGCCCCGATCCGCTCGCCGCCGACTGGGACCCGATGGAGGCCGCGCGGCGGCTCGGCGCCGACACCCGGGCCATCCACGTCGCCCTGCTCGATCAGCGCAACGTCGCGGGGTTCGGCAACGAGTACGCGGCAGAACTCCTGTTCCTCCGCGGAATCCTGCCGACCACGCCGACCCCGGAGGTCGACGTCGCCGCCCTGCTCGACCTGGGCGTGCGGACCATCCGCGCGAACCGCGACCGCCGCAATCGCACCTTCACCGGCATCGACCGCCCCGGGCAGGCCACGTGGGTCTACGGACGCGCCGGACGCCCCTGCCGACGCTGCGGAACGCTCATCCGTCGCGGGGAGCTGGGGGCCGATCCCACCCGAGAGCGGATCACGTTCTGGTGCCCCCGGTGCCAGCGCTGAGCCGTATCCATCCGCGGGAATGAATCTCCCCCTCCCATGGTTGTTGATATATCCGGAGAACTCCGGAGCACGGGAGGAATCGTGGGCAAGAACTACGTCGACATCGAGAACGACCACGGAGCGACGCTGCGGTACCGCAAGCACGCCAACGGTCGCGGTCTCGTCGCGCATGGCGCCAAGGTGCATCCGAAGGCGCACATCGAGGCGGGAGCCTACATCGAACCGGGAGCACGCGTCGGGGCGGGGGCCATCATCGCCCGCGGTGCGTGGGTGGACGAGGATGCCGTGATCGGCGAGGGCGCGTACATCGACGCCCACGCGCACGTCGGGCAGGGCGCAGCGATCGGCGATCACGCGCACGTCGGCGTCCGCACCGACATCGGCGCCGGGGCCCGCATCGTGCGGGGCGCCCGCATCGGCGACGACGAGACGGTCGCGGCGGGACTCACCGTCGCCACCGATCAGAAGGGCCTCTGGCTGGCGGCCTGACCGCTCTCAGAGCAGGCGCCGCTCCGACGCCCAGGCGGTGAGCTCGTGGCGGGAGGAGAGCTGCAGCTTGCGCAGCACCGACGACACGTGCGTCTCGACGGTCTTGATCGAGATGAAGAGGGCTGCGGCGACCTCTTTGTAGGCATAGCCGCGGGCGATCAGCCGCATCACCTCCTGCTCGCGTGCGGAGAGGCGGTCGAGTTCGTCCGTCGCGGTGGCGGTCTCGCCGGCCACGGCGCCGAACGCGTCGAGCACGAATCCCGCAAGCCGCGGCGAGAACACCGCGTCCCCCTCGGCGACGGCGTGCACGGCGGCGCTCACCTCGCGACCCGAGGAGCCCTTCGTGATGTAGCCGCGCGCACCGGCCCGGATCACCCGCACGACGTCGGCCGCCGCATCGGAGACGCTCAGCGCGAGGAACCGCGTCGTGCTCGGTCCCGTCCCTCGGATCACGGCCTCCCCGCCCGCCGCGTCGTCGCCCTCGCCGCCGGGGAGGTGCACGTCGAGGAGCACCACGTCGGGGGCGGTCTGCACGATGACGGCGATCGCCGAGGGCACGTCCGCCGCCTCGCCCACGACCTCGACGCTCGCATCGAGGTCGGCCCGCAGACCTGAGCGGAAGATGGAGTGGTCGTCGACGATCACGACGCGGAGGCGGTCAGCCACGGGGCTCCTGTCGGCCGGCGCCCCGTTCCGGGGACGAGACGGTGGGCAGGCGCAGATGCACCTCGGTACCGGCGTCGTCGCTGCGCACCGAACCCGTGCCGCCCGCGCGACGCAGGCGCCCGATGATCGACTCCCGCACGCCCAGACGGTCGCCCGGCACCTCGTCGAGCCGGAATCCGGGACCGCGGTCGCGGACGAACACGTCGACGCCGTCGACCCGACCCTCGATGTAGACGGAGATCTCACCGCCCGCGTGCCGGGCGGCGTTCAGCATCGCCTCCCGGGCTGCGGCCGCCAGTTCCCCGCTCGCCCGCTCCGCCGACAGCCCGGCGGAGACCACGTCGATCCGGACCGGGTGGTCGATCTCGAGCGCTCCGGCGTAGTCCCGCAGGTCGGTCGGCAGGTCGCTGTCGGCCGGGGCATCGCCGTCGTACAGCCACGCGCGCAGCTCCCGCTCCTGCGCACGGGCCAGCCGTGCCGCCTCGCTCGATGCCCCGGCCCGGTTCTGGATGAGGGCGAGCGTCTGCAGCACCGAGTCGTGCAGGTGGGCGGCCATGACGCTGCGCTGCTCCTCCCGGATGCGGCGCACGCGCTCCCCCGCGAGCTCCCGCCAGCGCGGGATGAGGGCTGAGGCCACCACCGCCACCAGCCCGGTCGACGGGAGCAGCACGAGCACGACGCCCGAGCGTGCGATCGGCCACGAGAGGAGCAGGAGGACCACGAGGCCGAGGATGAGCACCGCGAGGATGCGGACGGTGGTGGTGTGCCGAGGACCGCGGGCCGTGTCGGTGCGATCGATGAGCGTCGCCCACAGCCCGGAGGCGGTCGCGCACAGCGTGGTCCCGCCGACCACCACGGCCGCCGCCCCCGGAGGGATCGAGCCGTTCAACCAGTCGCTGCCCCCGCGCCACACCACGACGACGAGGGCGCCGACGGCCGCGGGGACCAGCAGGAGCCAGGCGACCGGGAGGCGACGCGTCGGCGCCGTCGTCCCCTCCGTCCACGGCATGAAAGTCCAGCACCAGGCGTACAGGAGCACGCCCGCACCCCCGCAGAGCGTCAGGGCGACGAACAGCGCCCGGACCAGGCGCACGTGCACTCCAAGGTGCCGCGCGAGCCCGGCGCTCACTCCGGTCACGAGGGCGTCGCGGTCGCGGGTCAGCGCCGGACGCACGGTCGCCGGCGCGGGGCCGGGGAGCGTGGAGACGGCGGAGGGCATACCGTCATCCAATCATCCGCCTCGCGTCTCCGGGACCTCCCCGGCGCGGAATCAGGGTGCGCTCAGGGGATCCCCCCATGGCCCCACGGCACCGCCGGCCGCGAGGATCGACTCATGACGATTCCGACCGCTCCGCCACCGCCCGCCGACCACGAGGCGCCGGCACCGGATGTCCCCCGCCGACCGCGGGGCGCCGACCGGTTCCTGCTGTGGGTCGCCGGCCTCGGCGTGGTCCGCACGGACGGCTGGCTGGGTGGCGTGGCCGCCGGCATCGCGATCCGCCTCCGGATCGATCCGCTGATCGTGCGCGGCGTCCTCGTCGTCGCGGCCCTCTTCGGTCTTCCGGCCCTGTTCCTGTACGCCCTCGCCTGGGCTGTGCTGCCGGACGTCGACGGCCGGGTGCATCTGCGCGATCTGCTGCAGCGCCGGTTCGACCCCGTGCAGCTCGGCATCCTCGCCCTCGCCGTGATCGGTCTCTTCCCGACGGCGCCGCTCACCGGGCGCCTGTTCGGCCTCGGCTACGACGGCTGGTCGGCACTGTCGACCTTCACCTGGGTGGTCGGCCTCGTGCTCGCCGGCGCCTTGCTCTTCCTCATCGTGCGTGCGGCGCGCCGCACTCCGGGCGCTTCCGCGCCGGATCCGGCGGGGGCTTCCGCCGATCCGGCGGCCCCGGCCGCGTCCGCCCCCGACGCGGGTTCGGGTCCCGCCACGGGGGCGGACGCCATTCCTTCCCCGGCGACGGACACGCCGGTCTCGCTACCGCTCGCCGACGCCGCCGGGCACGACATCCTCGCCATCCCCGCACCTCCGGCGCCCCTGCCTCCGGGCACCCAGGACCCCGCCGCGCTGGAGGCCTGGCGCGCCCAGCACGCCGCCTGGAAGGAGCAGGATCAGGCCTGGCGCCGCCAGCAGCAGGATGCGGAGCGCGCCGCCCGCGACCAGCTCCGCCGGGAGCGTCAGGCCGAGGCGGCCGTGTTCGCCGCCGCAGCCGCGGAGCGCCGACGTGTCCGCCGCGCGTCGAATCCGCGCGCCGGCTTCGCCTTCGTCATGACCGCCCTCGGACTCGCGATCGTCGTCGGCGCCGGCGTGGGACTCGCCGTCGGTGAAGCCCTCGGCGGCGCGCTGGGCCTGTTGTCCGGCGCGCTGGTCCTGGCCCTGGCGATGATCACGGCCGGAGCCCTCCGTCGCCGCAGTGGCGCCCTGGCCTTCCTCACCGTGCTGACGCTGGCCACCGGCCTCCTCACGGGCTTCCTGTCCACGATGCCCCGCCTCACCCTCGGGTACGCCTCGCTCACGAACAACCAGGAGGCGCACGTGCGACAGCCGTTCGGCGACCTGTACCTGCAGCTCCACCGGCACGACGGCGGCCCCCGCCCCATCGAGATCGAGAAGGGCTCGGGGCGGACCGAGATCTTCGTCGACGCCGGGGTCCAGCTGCAGTTGCGCGGCACCGTCGGCGACGACGTGGAGGTGAACTGGATCCGCTTCGACCCGGACGATCCGATGGTCATGGACACCGGCGTCATCGCCGCGACGCCGCGGGGCGAGGAGAACGTCATCTCCGCGAACATCTCCGCCGGGGAGGGCAGTCCCTCCACGATCCAGCCCGTGACCATCGACCAGGCGAGCGGCCTCATCGTCGTGACCCTGCAGGAGCCCGAGGAGGGCCAGGAATGAGCACCGAGACCATCACCGCACCCCGGGTGCGCTGGGCAGCCGTCATCTGGGGGATGACCTTCGCCGCGGTCGCCGCAGGGGCGCTGTGGTTCCTCGCCGACGCGGATCGCCGCGCCGCGCTGGCCGACGGCGTGGGGACGATGACTCCCGCCACCCTGCTCACGATCGTGCTCCTCACCGCGGGGGCGCTGTTCCTCGTGGGCGGTGTCGCCGGACTGGTCCGGCGGACCCAGCGGAGCTCCCCCGCCGAGGACTCGGAGGACGCCGAGTAGCCTGGATCCCATGGCGCACCAGGGACGACGACCCGCGAAGGGCTCCGGCAAGGGCTCACCCGCCCACCGGGGCCGTGCCGCGGGCGGCGGCTCACGCCAGGGGAAGCCGGCCCCGCGCCGCTCACCCCGCGCCGAGAAGGTGGTGTTCGACGCACCGGTCCCCGTACCCGAGGAACCGCGGACGCTCCGCCTCGGCGCCGTGCCCGGAGCGACGCCGGGCAAGTGGATCGACACCTGGAAGAGGCGTCTGCCCCATGTGGCCCTCGAGCTCGTCGCGATCGAGGTCGCCGGGCAGCGAGAGGCGCTCGACGATCTCGACGCCGCCCTCGTGCGCCTCCCGCTGGACGACGACGCCCTGCACGTGATCGCGCTCTACGACGAGGTCCCGGTGGTGATCACGTCTACGGACTCCCACCTCCTCGCCGCCGATGAGCTGACGGCGGCCGACCTCGACGGCGAAGTGGTGCTCCCGCTGTCCGACGGTGTGCTCGGACCGCTGGACCTGCCCGGCACCGCCCCCGCCCGCGTCGGACCGCTGTCCACGGCGGATGCGATCGCCACCGCAGCGACCGGAGTGGGCGTGGTCATCGTGCCCATGTCGCTCGCCCGTCTGCACCACCGGAAGGACGTGGATCACCGCATCCTGGCCGACGGTCCGGTCTCGACCGTGGCCCTCGCCTGGCCCCGTGCCCGCACGACGCCCGATGTGGAGACGTTCGTCGGGATCGTCCGTGGCCGCACCGCGAACTCCTCGCGCTGAGCCGTCGGGCCGGCACCCTCCCCCTCGTTAGAATCGCCTGATGGCCTCGCTTCTCTACGTCTGCGTGCGACCCGAGACCGGGGCGGCGGATGCCGAGCACGCCTCGTTCCGGCGGGCGCTCGGAGTCGACGTGGTCGATCGTCTCGATCTGCTGCACGAGCCGCTGACCGAGGCCCACCTCGACCGCTACCGCGGCGTCGTCATCGGCGGTTCTCCCTTCAATGTCACCGATATCGAGAAGACCCCGGTGCAGCGGCGCGTGGAGGCCGATCTGGAAACGCTCGCCCGCGCCGCACGGGAACAGCGGATCGCCGCGTTCTTCACCTGCTTCAGCATCGGGGTGCTCACCCGGCTCCTCGGCGGCGAGGTCGTGACGACCATGCCGGAGGCGGCGAGCGCGACGGTCATCGACACGACGCCCGACGGCGCGGTCGATCCCGTGTTCGGCCCCTCCGGCCCCGCGCTCACCGTGTTCACCGCGCACAAGGAGAGCGCCGCGGCGACCCCGCCGGGGGCGGTGCTGCTCGCCACCAACGCGGTCTGCCCCGTGCAGGCCTACCGGGTGGGCACCCACCTGTACGCCGCGCAGTTCCATCCCGAGCCGACGCCGCGCGACTTCGCCGATCGGATGACGTTCTATCGCACGACGGGGTACTTCGATCCGGCGCAGTTCGACGCGGTGCAGCAGGAGGTCCTCGCGGCCTCGGTCACCGAGGGTGCCGCCCTGCTCCGCCGCTTCGCCGAGCTGTTCGGCTGAGATCAGACCGGGGCATCGCCGCGGAGCAGCGGGACGCGCTCGCGCAGGTAAGCCTCCAGCGGCTTGAACCCGCCGGCCTGACTCCAGCGCACGGACGGCACGCCGTCGATGAGCGCGAGCGGACCGGAGGAGCCTCCGGCGTCGACCGCGTCGACGTCGATCACGCTCCAGCCGACGTGCACGACATCCCCCTCGTGGAAGCCGCCGCGGAGGGCGAGGGCCCGGCGCTCGGCCCGTGCGCGCGCCGACTCGGCGGTGTATCCCCGCCGTCCGGGGTCGGCGGCTCGCAGCACCTCCGCCGTCGCCAGCGCATGCGTGTCGGTGAGCAGGATGACGCCGAGGTGCCAGGCCTCGCCGACACGGACGATCCGCCGCCCGCGCCAGCGCGAGTCCTTCTCCTCGCCGAGGCCCTCGCGGGGTGCACCGGCCAGCTCCTGCACGGCCTGGGTCAAGAGGGCGGAGGCGGTGGTCACAGCTCCCCCAGCGTGGTCTGGTCGGCGAGGCGCGGGCCGGCGACCTGCGCACGATCGCCACGCAGCGTCATCCCGATCAGCGGGTAGAGGAGCACCGACAGCATGCCCGCCCCGACGAGCGCGGCCGCGGTCCCGGAGTCGAGCATGTCCTGATCCACACCGATCGCGGTGACCGCGACGATGATCGGCAGCCCGGTGGCCGCGAGCAGGCCGAGCGCGGCGCGGTCGCGTCCGCTCGCGCCCGCCGGGGCGGACAGCTGCGCGGCCGATCCGCGGATCACCAGGAGCGCCAGCAGGAACACCGGCACCAGGGACATCGCCGAGGGAGATGTCAGCAGCGCCTGCAGGTCGAAGGTCACCCCCGTGTAGAGGAAGAACACCGGGACGAGGAAGCCGAACGCGAGACCCTCGATCTTGCTCTCGACCTCGGCCGCATCCTTCTCGGGCGCCCGCGCCATGATGATGCGCCAGATGGCCCCCGCGACGAAAGCCCCGAGGAGCATGTCCAGGTCGAGCATCACGCTGAGGCCGACGAGGGCCGCGATGAGGAGGATCACGAAGCGCACCCCGAACTGGTCGGAGGTGTGGAGGGTCGCGCGCACGATGCCGTGCAGGCGCCCGTGCGGCACCCGGTGCGCGACGAGGACGGCGAGTCCCGCCAGCACGACGAAGGTCAGCAGCACCGCCGTCGCCAGGGGCGTCGTCCGGGTGCTGAGGAAGATCGAGATCGCGATCAGCGGCAGGAACTCCCCCACGGCGCCGATGGTGCTGATGGCACGGCCGAACGGGGTGTCCAGCTCCTTCGCATCGCGCAGGATCGGCATCAGCGTGCCGAGGGCGGTCGAGCTCAACGCGATCCCGATGACGACCATGCCCTCGCCGGGAGCGAAGAAGAATCCGAGCCCGATGCCCAGCAGCACGCTGAGCAGCCAGCCCAGCGACGCCCGGGCCAGGGGCTTGCCGGCCACTTGGCGGAAGTCGATCTCGGAGCCGGCGACGAAGAACAGCACGGCCAGGCCGAAGTCGCTGAGCTTCTCCAGGAGGGGCCCTGGCTCCACCCAGCCGAGCACCGCAGGACCGACGAGGATCCCGAGGACGAGCTCGAACACGACGATCGGCACCCGGACGAGCGGACGGACGCCGCGTGCGAGAAGCGGTGCGGCCACCGCCAGCAGCGGGATCAGCACCAGTCCGACGTCGCTCGCATCCACGGTCTCAGGGTAGCGACGCCGCGGGCGATTCGCTCCCCGCCCGCGCGACACGGCAGAATCGATGCACACCCCGAGGAGCAGCCATGACCCAGCCCGATACCGCCCGACTGCTGATCGCCTGCGACGACCAGCCCGGCATCGTCGCCGCGGTCGCCGGCGTGCTCGCCCGGCACGGGGCGAACATCATCTCGCTCGACCAGCACTCGACCGACTCCGAGGGTGGCCGATTCTTCCAGCGGACGGTCATCCACCTCGACGGTCTGTCCGCCGCGCGCCCCGCCCTGGAGGCCGACATCGCGACGGTCGCGGAGCGCTTCGGCATGGAGTGGTCGCTGCACGACGTCGCCCGCCGCAAGCGCGTGGCGATCTTCGTCTCGAAGTACGACCACTGCCTGATGGAGCTGCTCTGGCGCACGCAGCGGGGTCAGCTCGACATCGACATCACCATGGTCGTCTCGAACCACCCGGACCTCGCCGAGGCCGTCCGCTCCTTCGGAGTGCCTTTCGTGCACATCCCCTCTGCGGACAAGCAGGCGATGGAGGAGCGTCAGCTCGACCTGCTCCGCGGCAACGTCGACCTCGTCGTGCTCGCCCGGTACATGCAGATCCTCAGCGACGACTTCATCACCCGGCTCGAAGCCCCCGTCATCAACATCCACCACTCGTTCCTGCCCGCGTTCATCGGCGCGAACCCCTACGCCAGGGCGAAGGAGCGCGGCGTGAAGCTGATCGGGGCCACGGCGCACTACGCCACGGCCGACCTCGACGAGGGGCCGATCATCGAGCAGGACGTCACGCGGGTCACGCACTCCGAGTCCGCGGCCGAGCTGCAGAGCCGGGGTGCCGACGTCGAGCGTCTGGTGCTCGCCCGTGCCGTGCAGTGGCATGCCGAGGACCGCGTGATCGTGCACGGCCGCTCCACCGTCATCCTGTAGCGCTCCGCCGCTCAGCGGTCGGCGTTCTTCACCGGCCGGGGACTCCGGCGGCGAGCTCTGCGAAGACCTCGGCGGCGGTCGTCCCCCGGGCGAGAGGGGCGGCCTGCCCCATCCACAGCGACTGCAACTCGCCGAGATTCTGCTCTCCTGCCGCCGCGCGGAAGCGTCCGGTGAGCCAGTTCTGCATCGGGAACGGGGCGATCGTGCCGCTCGCCTCGATCGCCCGCACCGCGCGGTTGCGGGCTCCGCGGGCGAGGCGTCCGCTCATCGCCCTGGTCAGCACGGTCTCGTCGGCGGCGGTGGTCCGGATGGCGTCGCGGTGTGCGGCCGTCGCGGCGGACTCGGCGGTCGCGAGGAACGCCGTCCCCACCTGGACGCCGGAGGCACCGAGGGCGAAGGCCGCAGCGACCCCGCGGCGGTCCGCGATCCCGCCGGCGGCGATGACCGGCACGTCGACGGCGTCCACGACCTGCGGCACGAGCGCGACGGTGCCCACGAGCGACTCGGCAGCGGGGCGGAGGAAGGACACGCGGTGCCCGGCCGCCTCGGCTCCCGACGCGACGACCGCATCGACTCCGGCCTCGGCGAGCGCGACGGCTTCCGCGACGGTGGTGGCGGTGCCCACGACGCGGATGCCGCGGCCCCGGGCCTCGGCGACGAGAGCGGCGGACGGCACGCCGAACACCACGCTCAGCACGGCCGGAGCGACCTCCCACACCGCGTCGAGCTGCTCGTCGAGGTCGGGGGTGTAGCGCTCGGGGCGGGCCGGCACCGGAACCCCGACGGCCTCGTAGAACGGCTCCAGCGCCTGTGCGAAGACCGCGTGCTGCGGGTTCGGCGCGACCTCGTCCCCCAGCGGCAGCCAGATGTTGAGGGCGAAAGGCCGGTCCGTGGCGTGGCGCAGCTCGGCTCCGACGGCGCGGATCCGGTCGCCGTCGTACCCGTATAGCCCATACGATCCCAGACCACCGGCGGCACTGACCGCGGCCGTCAGCTCCACCGACGAGCTCCCCCCGAACGGTCCCAGCACGATCGGATGCTCGACTCCCAGAAGTTCTGTCGCCATACCCCGACGCTACGCCCTTCGAATCGCCTGAATGGCTCCATCGGGGGCCCGGATACAGCAATTCAGGCGATTCGAACGGGGTAAGCTCGCGGCATGAGCGAGTGGTTCGGGCAGATGCTCGGCTTCGTCGCGGCCGCGATCGGCCTCGTGACGATGCCGGACGCCGCCGCGCTCGGCCTCGCCATCGCGCTGCTCGCCGTCACCGTCCTCACGCTCGCACTCGCGCTGAGCGTGCGCCACCAGACCTCCGCCGATGCCCCGCACCCGCTGCGGGCGATCGATGTCGGAACGCTCCTCCCGCAGAGCGATCCGGATGCCGCAGGACACCCTCGTCCGCGAGCGCCGGGAGTCGCGACCGCCGCGTAGTCCGTCCGACCGGGACCGCGCGGCCTTCGCCGACCCCTCCCGACCTCATCGAACGGACCTTCCCGTGGACATCTTCGCCTTCCCTCCCCTCGCCGCGCTCCTGGACGCCGCCTACGGTGCCCTGAACGGCCTCTCCACCCTTCTCGAACCCCTCGCCGGCCCCTCCGCCGCCGCCCTCGCCGTGGTCCTCGTGACCCTCCTCGTGCGCGCCCTCCTCATCCCCGTCGGCATCTCCCAGGCCCGGGCCGAGCAGACCAGGGCCCGCCTCGCCCCGAAGCTGCGCGCGTTGCAGCAACGCCACCGGAAGAACCCGGAGCGCCTGCAGCAGGAGATGTTGGCGCTCTACCGAGCCGAGAACACCTCGCCCTTCGCCGGGATGCTGCCCGTGCTGGCGCAGGCACCGGTCGTCGGCCTGCTCTACACGCTGTTCCTGCGACCGGAGATCGCCGGACACCCGAACGAGCTGCTCACCCACGACCTCTTCGGCGCCCCGCTCGGCACGAGCCTGGTGTCGGCGCTGTTCGGCGGCACCGCGACCCCGGCGACGTTCGCGGTCTTCGGGGTGCTGCTGGCCGTGATGATCGCCGTCGCCGAGGTCACCCGGCGGGTGTTCCGACCGGCCCCCGTCGAGGGCGACGACTCCCCGCTCAGCTCCCCCGGCGTGCTCCGGATGATGTCGGCGCTGCACTACCTCACCGCGGTCTTCGCGGCCTTCGTGCCCCTGGCCGCCGCGCTCTACCTCACGGTCACGGTGGTGTGGACCCTCGTGCAGCGGGTGATCCTGCGCCGCCGTTACCCGCTGCCGCAGCCGGTGGCCGTCCGGGCGTGAGAGCCGCCCGATCGGAGGGGCGTCAGTCGGGGAGCGGGATCGGCGCGGTGAACGGTCCCGCGGGGCCGTCACCCCTCCGGTCGCGGCGCACGCCCAGCGTCGTCCCCACGCTCGCGGCGATCACGAGCGCCACCGCGAGCAGCCGCAGCGGCGTGGCGTCCTGTCCGAGGATGAGCCACCCGGCGAGGGTCGCGAACGCGGGCTCCAGGCTCAGCAGCACGCCGAACACCCGCTGCGGGAGCCGCCGGAGCGCCGCGAGCTCGAAGCTGTACGGGATCACGGACGACAGCACGGCGGTGACCGCGGCGAGCAGGAGGAGCTGCGGGTCCAGCGCCACCGTCGCCGCCGCGGGCACGCCCACGGGGATGAGGAGCACGGCCGCGACGACGAGTCCCATCGCGAGCCCGCTGCTGCCGGGGATGAGGGCACCGACGCGCGCGCTCATCCGGATGTACATGACCCAGAATCCGGCCGCGATGAGGATGAAGACCACGCCGAGCGGATCGAGGGGCTCGGCGCCGACGAGGCCGTCGACCCCGAGCAGCGCCATGCCCAGCAGGGCCACGCCCACCCAGACCGCGTCGGCGAGACGACGCGTGAGCACGGCGGCGAGCACGAGCGGCCCGAGGAACTCGATGGCCACAGCCGGCCCCAGGGGGATGCGGTCGATGGCCGCGTAGAAGAACCCGTTCATCGCGGCCAGGGACACCCCGAACAGCGCGGCGGCGAGCCACTGCGACCGGGTCCAGGCGCGGGGCCGCGGGCGCACGATGACGACAAGCAGCAGCGCGGCGATCGCGACGCGGAGCGACGTCACGCCCCACGGCCCGAGGACGGGGAAGAGCTGCGCGGCCACGGCGGCGCCGAACGGCAGCGAGAGGCAGGATCCGATGACGAGCGCGACGCCCACGAGGGGTCCGGATGCCGCGGGTCTCTGCACCAGACAAGCTTAGGCGGCGGGGCCCTGCCTCCCCGCCGCCTGCGCCGTTCGCGCACGGATCAGAGCGGCTTGCCCCCCGTCACCGCGAGCACCGCGCCGGATACGTACGACGACTCCGCCGAGGCGAGGTACACGTACGCGCCGGCGAGTTCTGCGGGCTGCCCCGCGCGTCCGAGCGGGGTGTCCTGACCGAACGTCTCCAGGCGCTCCGGCCCCCATCCGGTCGCGGGGATCAGCGGCGTCCAGATCGGACCCGGCGCGACGGCGTTGACGCGCACGCCGCGCGGCCCGGCCTCCTCCGCGAGCGCCTTGACGAACGCGACCTGCGCCGCCTTCGTCATGGCGTAGTCGATGAGCCCCGGTGACGGCTGCGCCGACTGCACCGACGAGGTCACGATGATGCTGGATCCGGGCTCGAGGTCGGGGAAGGCGGCACGGGCCGAGAACACGAGGCCGGCGAGGTTCGTGTCGAACACGCGGCGCATCTTCTCGGTGTCGAGGTTCTCGAACCCGTCGATGTCGTGCTGGTAGGCCGCGTTGAGGACGAGCACATCGAGGCCGCCGAGCTCGCGGCGCGCGCGGTGCACGGCGTCGGTCGCGAAGGCCTCTTCGCGGACGTCGCCGGGGATGCTGACGCCGGTGCGACCGGCTTCGCGGACGAGCGCGAGCGTCTCCTCCGCGTCCGCCTGCTCCTCGGGCATGTGCACGATGGCCACGTCGGCGCCCTCGCGGGCGAACGCGATGGCGACCGCCCGTCCGATGCCGGAGTCGCCGCCGGTGATGAGAGCACGCCGCCCCTCGAGCCGCCCGTGGCCGACGTAGGACTGCTCGCCGTGGTCCGGCTCCGGGGTCGTCTTCTCGGTCAAGCCCGGCTGGTCCTGGCTCTGCGCCGGGAAGCCGTCCTCACGATGTGCGCTTCGGGGGTCGGTGAGGCCGCCGTCGCGGGTGGTGTCGGTCATGTCCGCTCCTCCTGTCATGGGGCTGTCGATCGGGTCGTGATCGAGCCTCGCGGCTTCGGAGGGCGGACGGCAGGGGGTTGACAGCCCGGGGCGGTCTCCGCGAAAGCAGGTATCAGCCGGCGGAGGAGGCGTCGCCGTGCGGGGGCTCGGCGCCCTCGGCGGGCTCGGGGACGAGATAGAGCCCGCTGGGGGAGTTCGCGGTGAAGGCGAGCGCTTCGACCCAGGCCCGGTTGACGGCGGGCTGGCGGCTGCCGAAGTACTTGAAGACGAGCGAGCTGCCCGGCTGGATCCAGACGGTGGTCCGGCCGCCGCCGACGCTGGCGTCCTCGCGCCAGCTGAACGGGAACGGCTCGCCGCGACGCAGCTTGGCCGTGATGACGAGCTGCAGGTGCGTGAGCGCCCGGTCCTCGATCTCGGTCTTCACGCTGCCTTCGTAGATGAACTTGCCCATCGGGTGATGCTCCTCGGTCGGGTGGTCCTCAGCCCGGCGGACACTGCCGGGATCGGCCTATGGGTAGAGGGTAAGCCCTCGGACGGGGCGCACGGCAAATCAGCCGGCAAGGGAGGCGCGGATGCCGAAGTCAAGGCCCTGCGCACGATCCGCGCGGCGATTAGCCTCGAATCATCGACACCCGAGGAGGGCACCGCCATGACTGACCGCCACATCGACGACCGCCCCGAGGAGGGCTACACGCCCGGCACCACCCACGCCGAGCGCGGCGCGGGCAACCCGCGACTGCGCGTGCGGCGCGACGACGAGCGCACGGAGTTCGCGCTCGACGTGGAAGAGGTCCGCATCGGCTCCGCCGCGGGCAACGAGCTGCGCCTGGCCGACACCGAGCCCGTCCATGCGACGGTCGTGCACGACGACCGCGACGAGTACGTCGTGACCCTGCACGCCGACGGCGAGATGAACTCCAACCCCGACGCCGACGCGACCCACCCCGGCGAGCGCACGGAGACGCTGCGTACCGGATCGCGCTTCACGGTGGGCCCGTGGGAGCTGGTCTTCGCCCGCGAGGAGTTCGCCGACCACGGCCGTCCCTTCGGCGGACGCCAGGGCGGCGAGTACTCCGACCAGCCGCTGCAGGAGGTGCGTCCGGGCTACGACGCCGACGACGAGCGGCTCTCGCAGGCCGACGTCAACGACGAGCTGTCTCAGTCGGACTCCAAGGCCGACTGATGGTGCGGGGTGCCGACGGGCTTCGACTCCGCTGACCCCCGCTGCCGCAGGTAGATCGCGAACGCGACCATCGTCCCGACCGCGAGGAACTCGGACTGCCAGTTCTGCAGCGTGCGGTCCCAGAAGTCGGAGCTGGTCACGTAGTCGCCCCAGGTGATCGCGGCGAGGCCGTGCATCGCGTTCTCCTCGTTCATGACGACCGTCCCGGCGAGCGACTGCGCGAACCAGGACAGCACGAACACCGCCCCCATCACGAGCAGCAGCGAGTTGCCGAACACCGCCGCTCGCCATCCGCCCGCCCGGGCCCACCGCGGAGAGTCCGGGCGGGCGTGCGCGCCGACGAGCTGATCCGCATCGCTGCCCGGCCCCTCGTCGCCGGGCTTCTTCGACTCCGGCGAGCCCTTCTGCACGAACCAGATCGTCGCGGCGATGAAGAGGAAGAACTGCAGGAACTCCGACTGCCAGTTCTCGGCGACGTCCACGGCGAAGTCCGACGACCAGAGGAAGTCGCCGAAGCCGATCGTGGGCTGCCCATGATCGAGGAGCTCGTCGTTGTTGCGGAGGTAGCCGGCGACGGCCTGGCCTGCCAGCGCGAGCGCGAAGAGCGCGAGGAAGAAGAGACTGAGAGCGTGGTCCTTGATCCGCGAGCCCATCGTCATCGCCCTCCGAGCGGGAGGCCGATCATCACGGCGAGACCGACGCCGATGATCCCCGCCCAGATCCAGAAGACCGCCCGCATTCCCGCGGTGTCCCGCGCATCCTCCGCCATGTCCGCCTCCTTCGTCGGTGTGACTCCCTCGACGATGGCGCCCGGGACGACGGCCCTCCAGGGGCTTGACGCGGACGCCGTTGTCAATCCCCTGCGACAGGGCGCCGCGGGGTCCGTAGCGTAGGGGGAACCGACGAGAGGAGCGCCCCGATGACCGCACCGAACGAGACCCCCGACCTCGAACACCTGGGCGAGCTCGCCCGCAGTCGAGGTCTGCGCGTGAGCGTGGCGGAGTCGCTCACCTCCGGACGCCTCGCGAACACGATCGGTGCCGGCGAGGGCGCCTCGGGCTGGTTCGCCGGCGGCATCGTCGCGTACTTCACGGAGGTCAAGGAGAGGGTGCTGGGGCTCACCCCGGGCACCGACCCGACCTCCGCCGCCTGCGCGGAGCAGCTCGCCAGGGGGGCGCGGGAGCTCTTCGACGCCGACATCTGCGTCTCGACGACGGGCGTGGGCGGACCGGGTCCGGAGGGCGGCCACCCCGCGGGCACGGTGTACCTCGGCTGGGCGACCGCCGACGACGCCGGGCACCGGAGGCTGGCCCTGACCGGCGACCCGGACGAGATCCTGTCGGCGAGCGTCGACGCCGCGGTGCGACTGCTCGCCTTCCGCGCCGAAGGACTGCACGCCGCCGGTCCCCGGCGCACCGGGTCCGACTGAGGCTCAGCGCCCCGGCACCAGCCCGACCCGCAGCGGAGCGCCCGGCGCCGCGGCGTCCGTGAGGGCGGCGTCGATGTCGAGCAGCGGTCGCACGGCGCCCACGGCTTCGGCGAACGGATACGCGCGCCCCCGCCCCGCGAGGAACGACGCTGCCGCGGCGAGGTCGTCGGCGCCGTAGTTGTGCACCCCGGCCACCGTGACCAGCCGGCGGACGAGATCCTCCGCGTCCAGCGGAATCGGTGCCGCCGGGAACACGCTCCCGACGAGGACGACCGTGCCGCCGACGGCGACGCCGGCGAGGGCCTCCCCCACCGCATGCCCGGATGCCTCGATGACCACGTCCGGGTCACGGTCGAGCGCGGTGGCTCCGAAACGGGAGGCGAAGGCCCGGCGATCGTCGTCCGAGTCCCGGACCTCGACGACGGCGCCGTGCTCGGCCGCGATCGCCGCAGCGCTGATCCCCACCAATCCCGCGCCGTGGATGCGCACCGCGGCGCCGTCGAGATCGATGTCGCGAGCGGCCCTCGCCACGGCGGCCCACGCGGTCGCCGTCGCGCATCCGGCCGGAGCCAGCACCGCGGCCGGCAGCGCCTCCGGCACGCGCACGATCGCGGTACCTGCCCGCAGCTGCACGTGGCTGGCGAACGCCCCGGTCAGGTCGCCGTGGGCGCCGACGCGGTCGTGGCCGTACTTGCCGAGCTCGCGGCACTTCTGGGTGAGGCCCCGCCGACAGCGGTCGCAGGTGCCGCACGACACCGTGACCGACCACACCACGCGGTCGCCGATGCGCAGCGGGGTGCCGTCCACCGCCGCCGCCCCGTCGTCGCCCATCGCGATGACCCGTCCGACGCTCTCGTGCCCGAGGACGAGAGGCGCAGGTGCGGACCGGCGCCCCTGCACGGTGTGCACGTCCGATCCGCAGATCGTCGACATCTCCACGGCGACGAGCACGTCCCGGTCCGCGAGCGCGACCCCGGGGACCGCGATCGTCTCGTGCCGGTGGCCTTCGCCGATCCAGACCATCGCGGTGGCGGCGGGGCGCAGCGCGACGTCCCTCCGATGTCCGGGCGGGCGGATGAGCAGCGTTCCCATGTCAGCCCGTCAGACGGAGGCGACGGCAGGAAGGAGCTCGCGCTGCGCCAGCGCGGCTCGCAACGCCGTGACGTCGGAGAGCACGATGTGGGCCCCGGCTCCGCTCAGGGCCGCGCGGTCGTGCGCCCCGGTGAGCACGCCCGCGACGAAGCCGGCACCCGCACGGCGGCCCGACTCGACGTCGCTCACGGTGTCGCCGGCGACGGCCACGGCCTGCACCGCGGATGCTCCGCTGCGCAGAAGGGCGGTGAGGACGAGGTCGGGCGCAGGGCGTCCGCGGCCGGCATCGATCGGAGAGAGCGCGAGGTCGACGAGTCCTCCCCACCCGAGGCCGTCGAGGATCGCCTGTCGCGTGACCGGTGCGAAGCCGGTGGTCAGGACGACGGTGAGCCCGGCGTCCTTCAGGCCCTGGATCGCGTCCGCCGCTCCGGGGATCTCCGCGACGCCGTCCTCGGCGACGATCTCGGCGTACGCGTCCTCGAACGCCGCCGTGGCCTGCCGCGCCGCGCTCGCATCGCCGCCGGCGAGGTGGAGGAAGACGTCGAACTTGGACTGCCCCATCGTCTCCCGGACGTAGCCGAGGGCGTGCTCCCAGGGCAGCCGCGCGGCGACGCCGGTGCGCTCGGCGGCCCGTTGGAACGCCTGCTCCACCACGCCG
The DNA here is from genome assembly GCF_044756645.1 of Microbacterium sp. NPDC091676. Classification (NCBI taxonomy): domain Bacteria; kingdom Bacillati; phylum Actinomycetota; class Actinomycetes; order Micrococcales; family Microbacteriaceae; genus Microbacterium; species Microbacterium sp. NPDC091676. The sequence goes on from NZ_JBIVTI010000002.1 coordinate 565,645, forward strand.
TCGTCCACGACGGTGGTGCCGGCCATGTCGAGGACGACGAGTTCGATCGGAGTGGTCATGGTGTTCCTTCCAGAGCAGGGGTGCCGCCGAGGGCGGCGGTGAGGTGCAGGTCGGCGAGGCCGAGGCCGCAGGTCATGCCGATGCCGGTGGTCGCGGCGAGCACGAGGGCACCGTCGTCTCCGCGGTCGACGAGGAACTCGCCGGGCGCTTTCGCGTAGACGCCCTGCCAGCGCTCGATGACCCGCGGCGCCGCCCCGTCGAACAGGGCCTCGGCCTCGCTCAGGAACGCGGTGAAGGCGGCCTCCGGCTGGAACGGCGAGGGGGCGGCGTCGGTGGCATGCGAGTCGCCGAGGATGAGCGTGCCGTCCGGCAGCTGCGTGTACATCTGGTTGAGGTCGAGGGCGGCGAGGTCGGGCCGCTCGGCGTGCAGGCGCTCGCGGAGGGTGCGGGCCTCGGGGCTGTCGGCGAACCGCCCGTACCGGATGAGGGACCAGCCGGTCAGCAGGGGCGCGGTCAACGGTCGCGGGAAGGAGACGGCCGCCCGCATCATGTCCAGCGCACAGCGCACCACGCCGTGCCGTTCCGCGACCTCAGGCAGGAGCTGGTCGATGTCGTGGTTGACGGCCACGACCACCGCCCCGGTGTCGATCGCCCCGCGCGTGGTCTCCACCCGGCCGGGGCCGAGGGCCGTCACCGCGGTGCGGAAGCGGAACTCGACGCCCTGTGCCGTCAGGTAGCGCACGATCGCGGTCGCCGCCGTGCGCGGATCCGTCTGCAGATCGGCCTCGATGAGGGCGCCGCCGACGAGCCCGTCCCGGCGCAGCGGGGCACGGCGCAGGAGCTCGGCGGCCTCCAGCATCCGGATGCCGCCGTCCTGCGCCGCCGCGGAGAGCACGGCGAGCTCGTCCTCGTGGCGGGCGGCCACGAGCGTGCCCGACTCGCGGAGCCAGAACCCCGCGTCCCTGGCGAGCTGCAGCCAAAGCTCACGGGAGGCGTCGGCGTACCGCCGTGCCGCTCCGCCCTGGGCGCCGATGCAGAGGTGGCCGAAGTTGCGGATCGTGGCGCCGGTCGGAGCCGCGCCGCGCTCGACGACGACGACCCGGAGCCCGCGGCGCACGCCGGCGAAGGCGGCGCCGAGACCGACGATGCCGGCCCCCACCACGACGACGTCGGGATTCTGGTCCGCCCCGATCATCGGAACACCTTCCTCATCCACATCGCGAGCCCCTCGACGGCGAGCACGGTCACGAGGATCATCAGGACGATCGCGGTCACGGTCTCGTAGCGCGAACCCTGGCTGGCGTTCAGCAGGTAGTAGCCGACACCGCCGCCGCCGACGATGCCGAGGATCGTGGCCGCGCGGATGTTGGTGTCGAGCATGTAGAAGCTGTGCCCGATGAGGGCTCGGGTGCCCTGGGTCAGCGTGGCCGACGTGTACGTCTGCATCCGCGTGGCGCCCACCGCCCGCAGGGCGCGCTCGGGCCCGCGGTCGACCTCCTCGAAGGAGTCGGCGATGAGCTTGCCGAGCAGTCCGACCCCGCCGATCGCGAGCGCGATGACGCCGGCCTGCGCGCCGAGACCCGTGATGACGACGAGGACGATGGCGAGGATCAGCTCGGGGATGCCGCGGATGCCGACGAGCAGCAGACGGGCGGTGCCGCGCCCTGCGGCGTGCGGGGCCACGTTGCGCGCGGCGAACGAGCCGAGCAGCAGCGAGGGCAGGAGGGTGAGGACGGTCGCGGCGAGCGCGATGGCGACGGTCTCCCGCATGGCCTCCAGCATCGCGACCGTGTCGTAGCTGCCGAACGACGGCGGCCAGAAGCGGGCGGCGACGTCGGGCAGCTTCGCCCAGAAGGTGAACAGGTCGGACCAGGTGATCTGGCTCACGACGACGCTGCCGACCACGACGAGGACCGCGACGATCCCGGCGGCGGTGTGGCGCACCCGCTGGGCGGTCCACGGACGGCGCACCGCGGTCTCCGGGCTCGCCGCCCACTCCGGGCGGCCCTCGGCGGGTGCGTGCGACCGCCGGCGCAGGCGCGGGTGCACGATGCGGTCCATCCACGACCGGGTGTGCTTCTGCTCGCCGAGCATCGCGCCGCGCACCGTGCTCGAGACGATCTCCATCACGATGCAGAGCACGAAGATGACGAGCGCGATCCCGAGACCCTTGCCGTAGTTCAGCGCCTTGAACGCATACGACATCTCGAGCCCGAGGCCGGCGACGCCCACATAGCCGAGCACGACGCTCCCGCGCAGGTTGATGTCGTTGCGGTGCAGCACGGTGGCCACCCAGCTCGGCAGCACCTGCGGGAGGATGCCCGCGGTGAACTCCTGGAGCTTCGAGCCACCGGCGGCGCGGATCGCGAGACGCGGCCCTTCGTCGATCTGCTCGATGGCATCCGCGAACATCTTGGAGATCATCCCGATCGAGTGGATGCCGATGGCGAGGATGCCCGGCAGCGTGCCGAGCGAGAACATGAGCACGAACGCCATGGCCAGCACGACGTCCGGCAGGGCGCGGGTGAGGACGCCGAAGAACCGGACGGCCGCGCGCCACCCGGCACCCGGGGTGGTGTTGGCGGCGGCGAGGAAGGCGAGGGGCACGGAGAGCACGGCCGCCAGCAGCGTGCCGACGAGCACGAGGCCCACGGTCAGGGCGATGAGCCAGGCGAGGTCGGCCGGTGAGGGGAAGGAGAGTCCGCCGACCCGCGCGAGGAAGTTCTCCGCGTTGCCCCAGCTCTGCACCATCGCGGGGATCGAGATGCCGACGTCGCGCACCGCCAGGATGCCGAGCACGACGAGGACGACGAGCGTGAGCCCGGCGGCGATGCGCTCGGCCGAGAGCGGCCGCTTCGGCGCCCGCTCCGCAACGCTCCCCCCTCCGTGGGTCGCCGAGCCCCCTCCGTGGGTCGCTGAGCCCCCTCCGTGGGTCGCTGAGCCTGTCGAAGCGCCCCGTGTCGAGGCCTCCACCGCCGTCATGACGCCGCCACCGTGGTCACGGCGTCGACGAGCTCCACCTGCACGGCGCGGATCTCGGCCGTGGTCGTCGCGACGCGGCCGTAGATCTCCATCACCTCGGCCTTGGTGAGTCCGTCCGTCGGGGTGTCCAGGACCACTTCGCCGTGCCGGAGCCCGACGATCCGGTCGGCCCAGCTGATCGCGAGGTCGACCTGGTGCAGGCTGCACACCACGGTGAGACCTTCGTCGGCGGCGATCTCGCGGATGAGGGCCATCACCTGCTCGCTCGACTCCGGGTCGAGGGAGGCGACGGGCTCGTCGGCCAGGAGGATCGCCGGCTTCTGCATCAGCGCCCTGGCGATGGCCACCCGCTGCTGCTGGCCGCCGGACAGCGTGTCGCTGCGCTGGTAGGCGCGGTCGAGCAGACCGACGCGGTCGAGGTGCTCGAGGGCGGTCAGCCTGGCGGCGCGGGGGTAGCTCCACAGCCCGAGCCGCGGGCCGCGCATCCGCGAGAGCGCCCCGGTCAGCACGTTCTCCAGAACGGTCAGCGAAGGCACGAGCTCGAACTGCTGGAAGATGAAGCCCACGCTGCTGCGAAGCTGTCGCAGCGCCCGGCCCTTCATCGAGGGCACGGACGCGCCGAGCACCTCGACGGACCCGGAGCTGGGCAGCTCCAGGCCGTCGAGATGCCGCAGCAGCGTGGACTTGCCGGAACCGGAGAGCCCGAGCAGCACGACGATCTCTCCCTGCGCCACCTCGAGCGTGACGTCCTTGAGGGCGGTGGTGCTGCCGAAGGTCTTCGTGACGCCGGCGAGGCGGATGAGGGTGTCGGATGCCGCGATCATGGCTTCTCCTGTCGTCAGGCGCGGGGCGTCAGCCCTGGCACTGCTCGGCTTCGGTCTCGGCGCAGATGTCGCGGATGAGGTCGTAGTAGGCGTCGTCCACCGGCTTGGTGGCGAAGAACACGCTGCGGAACGCGTCGGAGTCCGCGCTGTCGATGCCCGCCGCGATGATGTCGTCGACGGTGACCTCGCCGAGGGCGTCGACGAGCTGCTGAGCCACGTCGTCCGGCAGGGACGAGGAGTAGACGAGCGGAGCGCCCGGGACCATCGTCTCGGCGATGACCTTCACCTTGTCGGACTTCTCGACCTCGGAGTCCTCGGCGAAGCCGGCCTCGCACTCGACGCCCTCGCCGACCTTCTGCACGCTCACGTCGTGCTTGCCCGCGAACACGGGCGTGATGTCGGTCTTCGGGTCGACGCCCGCCTCGAGGAGGTTGTACGACGGGAAGAGGTAGCCGGAGGTGGACGAGGGGTCCACGAAGCAGACCTTCTTGCCCGCGAAGTCCTCGAGGCTGGAGATGTCGCTGTCCGCCGGCACGATCGCCTGCGAGTAGTAGCCGGGCTCCTGGCCCTCGGCGGTCACGATGGAGGAGATCGGGGTGAGCTTCGCGCCGTTGTTCGTCGCGGTGACGTAGGTGAACCCCGAGAACGAGGCGACGTCGACCTTGCCGGCGACGGCGGCCTCGATGAGCGCGGCGTAGTCGGTCGACTCGTGGTACTCGACGGTCTTGCCGGTGACCTCGGCGATGTAGTCCATGAGCGGCTGGTAGTTCGTCTCGGTGTCCACCGAGTCGGGGACGACGCCGAAGACGAGGGTGTTCTCGTCGACGGCGAATCCACCGGCGGACTGTGCGTCGCCGGGGGCGTCGGTGGCATCGGCCGATCCGGAGCAGGCGGCGAGGCCGAACGCGAGGATCGCAGCGCCGGCGAGGGCGGGGAGAGCGCGGAGCTTCATGAGGACCTTTCAGGGTGGGAGGAGTGATCCAGGGACGACTCTCCCAGCCGTCAGGCCGACATGTATACCTATCTCGGAAGTGTTCAAGCGGCGTTCACCCGCGATTCTTCTGGATGAACACGGCGGCAACACCCTCATCCCGATGGCGACGAACCAAGTAATGTACCTATGTGGCCGAAGTTGTGTACACGCAGATCGCCGATGAGCTCCGCGCACGGATCGCCGACGGCACGCTTCGGCCCGGGGACGATGTCCCCACGGAGGCGGAGCTCGCGGAGCGGTGGCACACGTCGCGCGGACCGATCCGCAACGCGCTGGCGGCGCTCCGCGCGGAGGGGCTGATCGAGACCGGCCGGGGGCGCCCCGCCCGCGTGGTGGCGCGCAAGGCGAATCAGGCAGTCGACGTCTCGGTTCCGTTCACCCGGTGGGCGCGGGACCTCGGCGTCACTCCGGGCGCGCAGACGCAGGAGCTGAGCCTGCGCCGCGCGGGCGACCTCGGACCGGCACTCGGCGTCGGACCCGACGACACGATCGTGAGCGTGGTGCGACTGCGGCTGCTGGACGGGCGGCCGACCATGCTGGAGCGCCTGGCCTACACGGAGGACGTGGGCCGTCGGCTGTTCGACGTCGACCTCGACGCGGTCTCGATCACCGAGCACCTCGCGGCGGTCGGGCACCCGATCGTGACGCTGCAGCACGTGATCGATGCCGTGGCCGCCGATGATCAGGACTCGGCGCTCCTGCGCGTGCCTCGAGGAACGCCCATCCTGCGGCTGACGCGGACGTCCAGGGACGCGGACGGGCGCATCTTCGAGGCGTCGGAGGACCGCTACCTCAGCGAGGTGGTGCGCTTCACGGTGGCGGCGTCCGGGATATCGACGGACGGGCACTTCATGAGAGCGGTGGGCGGCTGAGGCCCGGAGACAGATTCGCGACCGCGGGCGCGGGAGTCTAAGAAGCCAGAAAGATCGCGCCCGCGATCGCAGCGCTGGGGACGCTTTATCTGGGGAGCCTTCAGGATATGTCGGCGTCGTGAAGCCGATGAAGTACCGAATGTCGAGACACTCGTAGACTTTCGTCTACGGCCTCGAGCCCGGGATCGCAGGCGTCGTCTCAGGATACGCGGGGGTCACACCACCGGCAACACGGCGGAGACGAGCCAGTGCCCGTCCACCTCCCCGGCGCTGAAGTCGCCGCTGGCGCCCATGACGCGTTCGGCCATCCGCCCGAGCCCGGTCTGGCTGGACGAGAGCTCCCGACGCGGTGTTGTGGGCAGCGGACTCCGCAGCGACAGATGCGCCTTGTCGTCGTCCACGGCGAGACGGATCTCGACGGGGCCGGGGCCGGCGTACTTCAGGACGTTCGTGGCCGACTCGCGCACGATGCGCGCGAGCACGATCTCCACGGCGCGCGGGATCCGTTCGTCGCCGGGGTCTCCGTCGAGGATGACCTCGTGGCCGGCCGCTTCGAACTCGGCCTGCGCCTCCTCGACCGCTGCGACGAGGTCGCCGGTCGGCATGCCCGCGGCACGCGGACCATCGTCGGCGAGGTCGATCACGAAGCGGAGGTCCGTCATGGCCTTGCGGGCGGCGACGCGGATCGCCTCCCGGGAGCCATCGCTCGCGTCGGGGTCTTCGAGCATCTGCACGTGCAACGACACCACGGTGAGGTGGTGGGCGATGCTGTCGTGCAGCTCGCCGGCGATCCATCGTCGCTCGGCGAGGACGGCTTCCCGTTCCTGCTCGGCCGCAGCCTCCAGCTCGTGCTCGAGGCGACGTCCCCGCGCGAAAGCGAGGCGAAGCGCGAGCCCTACGGCACCGGCCGCGGTTGCGAAGATCAGATAGATGCCGACATTCACCGGCACTTCTGAGTCACCGTAGGCGATCACACCTGTCGCGACGAGAAATCCAGCCGTGTAGGAGAGGACGAGCGACGTCCATCCCAGCCGCATCACCAGGGCCGCCGCAAAAGCGGCGGTGATGAGCACCTGGGTCTCGGTTCCGGTGAGGAAGGAGAGTCCGAGGGCCACACCCATCGCACAGGTTGCGACGAGGGGGGACCAAAGAAAGAGGGCGAAGACTGCGGTCGAAGCGATGCTGACCGCAGAGGTAAGGGGATTGACGTTCGGATCGGTGATGAGTCCGCTCACGTCAACGGCGATCATGATGCAAATGATCGCGAGGATGACATAGCGCTCCACGCGGCTTAGCCGTTCCCCTCGACCGAGGCGGAAGATTTCGGGCGTCGCCCGTTTCGTCTGGTCGAAGGCCATGGTGCACTATCTCCTATTTGCCAGCTATTCTAGCGGTAGAGACCGAAGAGCTTGCCAACCTGCTGCCAGAAAGACATACCGTTCACCTCCTTGATGTGGTCGTTTGTCGATGTCTGTATTCATCTTCTCGGCGGCGCGCGGAGCGCACATCTGGCGTTCGTCCAGACCTCGATAGCCAAAGGTCTACATCCTCAGAGCGCCCGCTTCACGCCGTTAGGCTTCCTCCATGCAGGAAATCCGCGTCGTGATCGTCGATGACGATCCTCTGGTCCGCTCCGCGCTGTCGCACTTCGTGTCGCGCGCGCCCGAGATCACGGTCGTGGCGCAGGCGGAGGACGGTGTGGAGGCCCTCACGACGGTGGAGCGCGAGAAGCCGGACGTCGTGATGATGGACGTCCAGATGCCGGAGATGAACGGCATCGAGGCGACCGCGGCGATCGCCGAACGGTGGCCTGACGTGCGCATCCTCGCCGTGACCACGCTCGACGGGAGCGACACCGTGCTGCCGATGCTGAGCGCCGGCGCCTCCGGCTACCTGCTCAAGGACTCCAGCGCAGAGGAGATCGTCACGGGTGTGCGCGAGGTGTTCGCCGGAGCGAGCTCGCTGTCGCCCCGCATCGCGTCGATGCTCATCCGCCACGTACGCGACTCCACTCCCACCGCGGCCGCGGAGACCCTCGAACCGCTCACCGAGCGCGAGGAGGAAGTGCTGCAGTGCCTCGCGAAGGGCATGTCCAATGCCGAGATCGCCAAGGCGCTCATCGTCTCGGAGGGAACCGTGAAGGCCCACCTCGGTCGCATGATGTCGAAGTGGCACCTTCGGGACCGCGTGCAGATCCTCGTCACGGCCGCCCACGCCGGACTCGTCACCTTCCGCTGAGCCGCGGCCTCAGAGCGCGAGCAGCACGATCCCGACGAGGACGATCAGCGAGGCGCCGATCCGCCATCCCGGCCGGGACTCGCGCAGGACGAAGGCGCCGAACAGGCTCACGAGCACGACGCTGACCTCGCGGAGCGGCGCCACGAGCGCCACCGGAGCGATCTGGATGGCGGTCAGCACGAGGATGTAGGACAGCGGCGACAGGATGCCGAAGGCCAGGATGCGGCGCCATTGCGTGCGCCCCAGCGCTAGGACCGCACCCCATCGTCCGCGCACCGCGACGGAGTAGAACGGCACCTGCAGCAGCGTCGTCCCGACCATGAACGCCACGGGTGACAGCTCCCACGCGCGCACCGCGTGGGCGTCCCAGATCGTGTAGGCCGCGATCGCCACGCCGGTGAGGGCGCCGAACACCAGCCCGGGGTCGATGCGGCGCCCGCTGCCGGCCGGACGGCGGTCGACGAACCCGATCGCCACCACACCGACGATCACCGCCGCGACGCCGACGAGCGCCAGGGCCGAGGGGCGTTCGCCGAGCAGGAGCACGGCGACGATCACGGAGAGGAAGGGGCCGGTGCCGCGCGCCGTCGCGTAGACGGTCGACAGGCTGCCCTCCCGGTAACCGCGCTGCAGCACGGCCATGTAGGCGACGTGCAGGACCGCGGAGACGGAGACCCCGAGCGCGAACGAGCCGAGGTCGGCCGCACCGAGTCCGCCCGTGAACGGCACGGCGCCGATCCAGACGACCGTGCTGGCGACCGCACCCCACCACAGGAACGGCGAGCCGGCGCGACTGATGCCGTGCGCGATGACGTTCCAGGACGCGTGGGCGATCGCGGCGGCGAGGACGAGGACGAGAGCGACAGCGGACACGGCAGACCCTTCCCTCCGCCGCGGGCGCGACGAATCGGGTCCTCCGGGCTTTTGTCCTGTCAGATGACGGTCCCCCTGCGGAGGAGGACCGTGGCGCCGCTCGGACCAGACGGGTGCAGACCCCGGAACCCTAGGCGCTATCGCCACCACCCTATCCCCGACCGGGAAGGGTGCGGTGGCCGGGCGCGACTACGCTCGAAGGACACCCCGCGCAGGAAGGTCACGCCATGCCCGTCACCCCGGACGCCCTCGCCCACGCCGAGGACCTCGCCGACTTCGTCGCCGCTTCCCCGTCGAGCTACCACGCAGCCGCCGAGACGGCCCGCCGCCTGGAGGAGGCCGGCTTCACGCGGCTGCAGGAGGAGGACGCCTGGCCCGCGCAGCCCGGCGGCCGGTACCTCGTGGTCCGCGACGGCGCGACGATCGCGTGGGTGGTGCCGGAGGATGCGACCGCCACGACGCCCGTGCACGTGTTCGGGGCGCACACCGACTCCCCCGGCTTCAAGCTCAAGCCGCAGCCGACCACCGGAGCCCGCGGATGGCTGCAGGCCGCCGTCGAGGTGTACGGCGGTCCGCTGCTGAACTCCTGGCTCGACCGGGAGCTGCGCCTCGCCGGCCGGCTGGCCCTCGCCGACGGCCGGGTCGTCCTCGCCCACACCGGCCCGCTGCTGCGCCTCCCCCAGCTCGCCATCCACCTCGATCGCGGCGTCAACAACGGCCTCACGCTCGACAAGCAGACCGAGACGCAGCCGGTGTGGGGCCTGGGGGATCCGACCGAGGCCGATGTGCTGGGCGAGCTCGCCGCTTCCGCCGGAGTGGCCGTCGCGGACATCCGCGGGTACGACGTCGTCGTCGCCGATGCCGCGCGGGGTGCGGTGTTCGGCAAGGACGACGCGTTCTTCGCCTCCGGCCGGCTCGACGACCTCGCCTCGGTGCACGCGGGCGTCGTGGCCCTTGCGGCACACGAACCCGCCGCGGACGCGCCCGTCGCGATCCTCGCCGCGTTCGATCACGAAGAGCTCGGCTCCGAGTCGCGCTCCGGTGCCGCAGGCCCCTTCCTCGAGGACGTGCTGGAGCGGCTCTACGCGGGGCTCGGCGCCGACGGCTCCGCCCGCCGCCAGGCGTACGCGTCGTCGTGGTGCCTGTCCAGCGACGTGGGGCACTCCGTCCACCCGAACTACATCGGCCGGCACGACCCCGTCGTGCAGCCCGTGCTCGGCTCCGGACCCATCCTCAAGCTCAACGCCAACCAGCGCTACGCGACCGATGCGGTCGGCGCCGCGTCCTGGCGGAACTGGTGCGATCGGGCCGAGGTGGTGACGCAGGAGTTCGTCTCGAACAACAGCGTGCCGTGCGGCTCGACCATCGGCCCGATCACCGCGACCCGGCTCGGCATCCGCACGGTCGACGTGGGCATCCCGATCCTCTCGATGCACTCCGCCCGCGAGCTCGCCGGGGTCTCGGACCTGCACGACCTGACGCGCGTGGCCGGGGCCTTCTTCGCCGGCTGAATCGGGCCGCGCGGAGTGCGCCTCCGGAGTGTCAGGATGTGAGGATGACCGACATCAGGCCGGCTCTCATCGAGCGTGCAGGCATCGAGATCATCCCCGAGTCCGAGCGGACCGCCCAGCCCCGTGACCTGTTCTGGCCGTGGTTCGCGGCGAACGTCTCGGTGTTCGGGATGTCGTACGGCTCGTTCGTGCTCGGCTTCGGCATCTCGTTCTGGCAGGCGACGGTGGTGTCGGTCGTCGGCATCGTCGTGTCGTTCCTGCTGTGCGGCCTCATCGCGATCGCGGGCAAGCGGGGGTCGGCGCCGACGATGGTGCTCTCCCGGGCCGCCTTCGGGGTGCAGGGGCAGAAGGTGCCAGGGATCGTGTCCTGGCTGACGTCGATCGGGTGGGAGACGTTCCTCGCGATCATGGCGGTGCTCGCCACAGCGACCGTCATCACGCAGCTCGGCGGCGACGGCGACAGCCTGTGGCTGAAGATCCTCGCCACCGTGATCGTCGCGGCGCTGATCGTCGCCGCCTCCGTGCTCGGCTATCACACGATCATGCGGCTGCAGTCGGTGCTGACGTGGATCACCGGTGTCGTGACGATCGTCTACATCATCCTCGCCGCGCCCACCATCGACCTCGCCGCGGTGCTGGCCCGGCCGGACGGCGGCATCGGTCAGGTCGTCGGGGCGCTCGTGATGGTGATGACCGGATTCGGGCTGGGGTGGATCAACATCGCCGCGGACTGGTCGCGCTATCAGAAGCGCACCGCGTCGGACGGGGCGATCGTCGCCTGGAACACCATCGGCGGCTCGGTGGCACCGGTCATCCTCGTCGTCTTCGGTCTGCTCCTCGCCGGATCGGACGCCGAGCTCATGGACGCGATCGCCGCGGACCCGATCGGCGCGCTCGCGAGCATCCTGCCGGTGTGGGTCCTCGTGCCGTTCCTGTTCACGGCCGTGCTCGCGCTCGTCTCCGGCGCGGTGCTCGGCATCTACTCCTCCGGCCTGACCCTGCTCAGCCTCGGCATCCGCATCCCGCGGCCGTCCGCGGCGGCGATCGACGGCGCGATCCTCACCGCGGGGACCATCTTCGTGGTGTTCTTCGCGACCGACTTCCTCGGCCCGTTCCAGAGCTTCCTCATCACCCTCGGCGTGCCGCTGGCCTCGTGGGCCGGCATCCTCATCGCCGACATCCTTCGGCGGCGGAAGGACTACGACGAGGCGGCCCTGTTCGACAGCCGCGGCCGCTACGGCGCCTGGGACTGGACCTCGATCGGCACCATGGTCGTCGCGAGCGTGATCGGGTGGGGTCTCGTGCTCAACGGCTTCGCGGACGCCGCGCCGTGGAACAACTGGCAGGGATACCTCCTGTTCCTCGTCGGCGGGGCGGACGGAGACTGGGCGTACGCGAACCTCGGGGTGTTCGTCGCCCTCGTGCTCTCATTCCTCGTGACCTGGTTCGCCCGGGCCGGGAAGATCCGGCGGCAGGAGTCGTGAGCCCTTCGACAGGCTCAGGGACCCAGGAGGCGGCAGGCTCCGGGGCCCAGGAGGCGGCAGGATCCGGGTCCCTGGAGGCGGCGGGATCCGGGGCCGAGAGCTGGCTCGTGGTGGTCGACCCGCAGGTGATCTTCGCGTCGCCCGACTCCGCCTGGGGCTCGCCGTTCTTCGCCGACGCGATGACGAACATCCGGCGCCTCGCGGACGCCTTCGGCGAGCGCGTGCTCGTGACCCGGTGGCTTCCGACGGCTGACCGCTCCACCTCCTGGGGCGAGTACTTCGCGGCGTGGCCGTTCGCCGACCGGCCCGCCGACGACCCGTTGTTCGCGCTGGTCCCCGAGGCGGAAGGCCTGTCGCCTCATCCCACCGTGGACCTGCCGACGTTCGGCAAGTGGGGGCAGGAGCTGGAGGCCATCGTGGGGCGCGGTGGCCGGATCGTGCTCGCGGGTGTGTCCACGGACTGCTGCGTCGTGTCCACCGCTCTCGCCGCCGCGGACGCCGGGGCACGGGTGACGCTCGCCGCCGACGCCTGCGCCGGCTCCACGGCCGAGAACCACGCCGCCGCCGTGCAGGTCATGTCGCTGTATCCGCCCCAGATCACCGTGACCGACACCGCCACCCTCCTCTCCCCCTGACCCCCGCCCCCGCCCCGCCCGTGCGGGACGGAAATCGCACCTCCGCACACCGTTCCCCGCCCGTTTTCGATCCCGCGCGCGGGCGTGGCGTTCGGGCGGGACGGAAAGTGCACGTCGGCAGCCGCGGGGAGGGGCGTTGTTGAACCCGACAGGGGCGAGCGTCAGGCGTGGGCGCGGACCGCGGCGGCGATGTCGGCGGGAGTTCCGCGCCACGGAGCACCATGGCCGGGAAGGACCCACTCGGCGTCGAGCGCCGCGAGGCGGTCGAGCGAGGCCAGGGCTGTTGTGGGCTCGTCGGTGAACGGGGCGGGTTGCGCGCCCTCCTCCCCCGTGAGCACATGCCGCGTCGTCAGGGCGTCGCCGACGAACACCGCGCCGACCGCCGGGACGTGCACCGCGACGCTCCCCGGCGAGTGCCCCGGAAGACCCACGACGACCGGCGCCCCTGGGAGGTCGAGCACGTCACCGTCCGCGACCTCGGACACCTTGGTGACGTGGTGCGTGCGGAGCGCACTCTTGCGGAGGCCGTAGGCGAGGAAGCCGAGCATCGGACCGAGCCGGGCAGGGCCCATCGGGGTCTTCGGCTTCTCCCCGGTACGCACGCGGTGTGCATCGGCGCCGTGGATGAACACCGGGACGCCGGATTCGCGACGCAGTCGTTCCGCGAATCCGATGTGGTCGCTGTCGCCGTGGGTCAGCACGAGTCCGCGGATGTCGGACAGCGGGCGGCCGATCACCGCGAGCTCCCGCTGAAGGTCATGCCAGTGCCCGGGCAACCCGGCGTCGACGAGGGTGATGCCCTCGGGCAGGTCGATGAGGTACGAGGCGACGATGTCGTTGCCGAGGCGGTGGAGGTGCGGGGCGAGCTTCATGATGATCCTCTCGGGCGATTGCGATGGCTACGTTACGTAGCTATCATGGCTACTGTCAATAGCCATCGAGGAGGATCCATGCCCACCCCCGAACGCACGTCGCTCGATGCCATCGTCGCGGCCGGCCAGGAGATCATCGAGGCCGACGGCCCTGCGGGACTCACGATGCAGGCGGTCGCGGAGCGCGTGGGCGTGCGCGCGCCCTCCCTCTACAAGCGCGTGCGCGATCGTGAGGCCTTGCGTGTCGCGGTCGCCACGGCATCCGTCGTCGCCCTCGCGACCCGGCTCGAGGCGGCCCGCGACGACCTCTCCACCCTCGCCCGGACCTATCGCGCCTTCGCTCACGCGCACCCGGAGGGCTTCCGCCTCATGTTCAACGCGGCGGTCCCCCGCGAGACCCTGGAACGCTCCGCCGCCCCGGTCATCCGCGCCTGCGCCACCGCGGTCGGCGAGGCGGATGCTCTCGACGCCGCGCGTCTCTTCACCGCCTGGGCCACCGGATTCCTGCAGATGGAGCTGTCCGGGGCGTTCCGACTCGGCGGTGACGTCGACCGCGCCTTCGAGTACGGTCTCCGGCGTCTCCTCGCGAGCCTCGCCGGGTGAGGACGCCCGTCATTCCCGGTCCACGACGGCGGATGCTGGCACACTGAGGCCGTGGAAGACTCCCGCAGCACCGCCGGAACCGTGGCCGCGAAGACCGGCCGGACGCCCTGGCGTCGCACGAAGATCGCCGTGGGCGTCCTCGCCGCGGTCGCCGCCGTCGTCGCGATCGTCGGCGCGCTCACCCCGTGGCCCTCGGCGATGGTCATCCGCTCCGTGTTCACGAAGGGCGGCGACGAGACCGCGGCGGAGATGACGAAGCATGTCCCGGACACCGCGCTCGACGAACGCAAGGACGTCGCCTACGGGGATGCCGGCGCGGACACGACGATGGACGTCTTCCGTCCCGCCTCCGCCGGCGGCGCGCTGCCGACCGTGGTGTGGATCCACGGAGGCGCCTGGATCTCGGGCTCGAAGGACGACGTCGACCCCTACCTCCGCATCCTCGCCGCCGAGGGCTACACGACCATCGGCGTGAACTACACCCGCGGACCCGAGGGCGTGTATCCGCTCGCCGTCCACCAGCTCGACGAGGCCCTGGCGTACATCGACGCGCACGCGGCGGAGCTGGGCGTCGATCCGCGCCGCATCGTGCTGGCGGGAGACTCCGCCGGGGCCCAGCTCGCCAGCCAGATGGCGACGCTCATCACGAATCCGGACTACGCCGAGATCCTCGGCATCCGCCCGTCGATCCGCGCCGACCAGCTCGTCGCGACCGTGCTGAACTGCGGCGTCTACGACCTCGCCGCGCTGGCCGAGCTCGACGGGGTCCCGGGGTGGGGCTTCAAATCGGCGATGTGGGCCTACGCCGGGACGAAGACCTGGGCGGAGGACTCGACCGGTGCCACGATGTCGACCGTGGACTGGGTCACCGCCGACTTCCCCGCGACCTACATCTCGGGCGGCAACGGCGACGGGCTCACCTGGCTGCAGTCGATCCCGATGGCGAAACGGCTGCAGGAGCTCGGCGTCGAGGTGACTCCGGTGTTCTGGCCCGCGCCACACGAGCCCGCCCTCCCGCACGAGTACCAGTTCCACCTCGATCTGCCCGAGGCCCGGAAGGCGCTCGCGGACACCATCGCCTTCCTCGACGCACACACCCGCTGAACCGGCCTCTTTCGTGCGAGCCCGGTGCTCCGATCCGGACATAACATGTCTGTGACGACCGGCATGAAAGTGATATGTTCGCGGGATGCACACCGAGAACGAACGCGCACTCGAGTCCGGGATCGTCACGGACCTCTCCGGCCGCATGACCTACGGCTCGTACCTCGCGCTCGACCAGCTCCTCACGGCACAGCACCCGGTGAGCGACCCGCAGCACCACGACGAGATGCTGTTCATCATCCAGCACCAGACGACGGAGCTCTGGGTGAAGCAGCTGCTGCATGAGCTCAGCTCCGCTCGGGAGCTGCTCGCGGCCGACGACCTGCGCGACGCCCTCAAGCGCATCGCCAGGGTCAAGCGCATCCAGGACGTGATGACGCAGCAGTGGTCGGTCCTGGCGACGCTGACCCCGACGGAGTACGCCCAGTTCCGTGGCGCCCTCGGCAACTCGTCCGGCTTCCAGTCGGTGCAGTACCGCGCCGTCGAGTTCGCGCTGGGCAACAAGAACGAGAAGATGCTGAGCGTCTTCCGCGACCACCCCGCGAACCTCGCGCTCCTCACCGCCGAGTGGGAGAAGCCCACGCTGTACGACGAGTTCCTCCGCTACGCCTCGCGCCGCGGGCTCCCCGTCCCGCGCGAGATCCTCGACCGGGACGTGCGGGAGCCGTACCGCGAGACCCCGGCCCTCGTGCCCGCCATCCGCGCGATCTACCAGGACCCGCGCACCCACTGGGACCTCTACGAGGCCTGCGAAGACCTCGTCGACCTCGAGGACAACTTCCAGTTCTGGCGCTTCCGTCACCTCAAGACCGTGTCCCGGACCATCGGGATGAAGGTCGGCACCGGTGGATCGAGCGGCGTCGGCTTCCTTCAGCGTGCCCTCGACCTCACGTTCTTCCCGGAGCTCTACACCGTCCGCACCGAGATCGGCTCCTGATGCGGTCGGCGACGTTCTTCGACGGCGAGCGGTGGCGCGATGGCGTCGTCGGGCTCGGCGCCGACGGGCGCCCCCAGCTCCGCGATGAGGCGCCCTTCCCCGGCACCCCGGACCTGGTCGGACGCATCGTGGGCGGCTTCACGGATCACCACGTGCATCTGCAACTCGTCGAACAGACGCTCCTCGCCTCGTCGCGCCTCGGACGGGTGGTCGATCTCGGAGGCGATCCGTCCACGGTCGCGGGGATCGTCCGGCACCACTCCGGAGATCCGTCCACCGGACGCGGTTCTGCTGCGTCGCGCGCTGTCCACTACGCAGGCGCGTTCCTCACTCCTCCGGGCGGTTACCCTTCGGACCGCGCATGGGCGCCGGCGGGTTCCGTCCGCGAGATCGCCGACCCCGCGGCGGCGGCGACGGCGGTCGCGGAGATGGCGGCGGCCGGTGCCTCCGGCATCAAGGTCGCGAGCAACAGCACCGCCGGCCCGGTCTTCTCCGATGCCCTCTTCCGCGCGATCGTGGAGCTCGCCGCTGCGCACGGCCTCCCCGTCGTCGTCCACGCGGAGGGCCCCGGCGAGGCGCAGCGCGTCGTCCGCCTCGGTGCGACGCAGCTCGCGCACGCCCCGTTCACCGAGCGCCTGGACGACGAGGAGATCGCGGAGCAGGCCGCCCGCGCCGCCTGGGTTAGCACCCTCGCCATCCATGACCCCACCGCGAGGGCCATCGCGATCGACAACGTCGCGCGGTTCCACGCCGCCGGCGGCACCGTCCGCTACGGCACCGACATGGGCAACGGCCCGACCCCCGTCGACCTGAACCCGGCCGAGGTCGCCGCGCTCCGCACCGCCGGCCTCGACGACGGCGCCCTCCTCCGCGCCCTCGCGCCCGTCGACCCGCTCGATCCCCGCTCTCTCCTCCTCCTGCTGCCACCGGGATCCGCCGATCCCCTGACCGCCCGCCCCCTCACCCCCGCCGACCTGAAGGTGTGACATGACCGACCGCTCCGCCGACACCGCCCTCCTCGACGCCGCCCGCGCCCTGGACGCCGCCGACCCGCTCGCCGCGCACCTCGACGCGTTCGTCGAGGCCCCGGGCGTCACCGCCTACCTGGACGGCAACTCGCTCGGCCGCCCGCTGCGCGACGTTCCGGAGAAGCTCGCCGCGTTCGTGCGCGAGGACTGGGGCACCCGCCTCATCCGCTCCTGGGACGAGCAGTGGATGGCCCTGCCGATGGAGCTCGGCGACCGCATCGGCGCCGTCGCCCTCGGCGCGGGCGCGGGGCAGACGGTCGTGTCCGACTCCACGAGCGTCCTCCTGTACAAGCTCATGCGCGGGGCCCTTCGACAGGCTCAGGAACCCAGGGGCGCGGCTCAGGGCCCCAGGGGCGCGGCTCAGGGACCCACGGGCGCGGCTCAGGGGCCCACGGGGCGGACGGAGCTCGTGATCGAGGAGGGGAACTTCCCCACCGACCGGTTCCTCGCCGAGGGCGTGGCGGCGGAGATGGGGGCCACGCTGCGCTGGATCACCCCCGATCCGGTGCACGGCGTCACGATCGACGACGTCGCGGCCGTGGTCTCGGAGCGGACGGCGCTCGTCTCGCTCAGCCACGTCGACTACCGCTCCGGCGCCCTCGCCGACATGCCCGGCATCACGGCCGTCGTCCACGAGGCCGGGGCGCTGATGATGTGGGACCTCTGCCACTCGGCGGGCGTCGTGCCGATGCAGCTCGACGACTGGGGCGTCGACATGGCCGTCGGCTGCACCTACAAGTACCTCAACGGCGGTCCGGGTTCGCCCGCGTTCGCCTACCTCCGCCACGACCTGCAGGGCCTGCTGCGGCAGCCGATCCAGGGATGGTGGAGCGCGGCCGACATCTTCGCCATGGGCCCGGAGTACGTCCCCGCCGACGGCATCCGTCAGCTCCTCAGCGGCACCCCGCCGGTGACCTCGATGCTCGCGATGCAGGGCATGATCGACCTCATCGAACAGTCGGGGATCGACGGCGTGCGCGCGAAGTCGGAGTCGCTCACCGCGCTCGCCGTGCGGGCGTACGACGAGCTGCTCGCGCCGCTGGACGTCCGCCTGCTGAGCCCCCGCGACCCGGCGCGACGCGGCGGCCACATCACGATCGGCCACCCCGACTTCCGGGAGGTCACCCGGAGGCTCTGGGCCGACGGCGTCATCCCCGACTTCCGCTTCCCGGACGGGATCCGGCTCGGGCTGTCGCCGCTGAGCACCTCGCACGCCGAGACCGTCACCGGGGTGCTCGCGGTCAGGGATGCGTTGGAGTCCGGTGTCTCCTGACCCCGCGGCGCCGGTCGTGCTCGATGACATCGACGCCCGCCCCGGCAGCACCGCCTCGCTCCTGCGCACCCTGATCGGCCTGTATCTGCGCCCGCTCGGGGGCTGGATCTCGGCCGCCGATCTCGTAGCTCTGTCCGCCGACCTCGGCATTCCGGCGGCTCCCGCCCGGACGGGCATCGCCCGTCTCAAGCAGAAGGGTCTGCTGCTCCCAGAGCGGCGCGAGGCGATCGGCTACGGCCTGAGCCCTGCGGCGATGCCGATGCTGGAGCGCGGCGACCGCCGGATCTTCCGGATGCAGGAGATGACCGACGACGATCCGTGGTGCCTCGTGTCGTTCTCGATCCCGGAGAGCGCGCGCAGCGTGCGCCATCAACTGCGCCGTCGACTGCACTGGATCGGCGCCGGCGTCGTCTCCCCCGCCCTGTGGATCTGTCCCGGGCACCTCAGGGAGGAGGCGGAGCAGATCCTCGACGAGCTGGATGCCCGCCGCTGGGCGACCCTGTTCGACGCCTCGGCCCCGGCCCCGGCCGGCACCCTGGCCGAGGCCGCTGCGGCGTGGTGGGACCTGGACGGGCTGCGCGCCGAGCACGAGGCCTTCCAGGCATCGCTCACGGCCCTGCCCGAGCAGCCCTTCCCGGCCTACGTGCACCTCATCGACCGGTGGCGGGTGCTGCCCTACACCGATCCGGGGCTGCCCCCGGCGATGCTGCCGGCCGACTGGCCGGGCGGACGCAGCTTCGAGGCGTTCGCCCGGCTGTCGGCGGCGTGGGAGGCACCCGCCCTGGCTCACGTGCGAGCCGTGACGGCCTAGCCGTTCCGGGTGGCCACCTCGCGCACGAACCCGGTCACGTGCTCCTGCAGCCGCAGGATCCGCATCTCGCGCGCGAGCTCGCGGTCGTATCCCGGATAGGCCAGCGGCGGGAGCCTGCGCACCGCGACATTGCACCCGAACTCCGCGCACGCGAGCACGCCGACGGTGTCGCCCTTGCGACCGGCGGCCCCGGCGCGGCGGGCCACGTACAGCTGCACGTCGTTGCGGAGCGTCACGTCCTCGCACCACGAGCACTGGGCACGGGCGAGCACGCGCTGCTCGGCGCGCTGCAGCACGACGCCCACGGGCTCATCGTCGATCCACACGACCACATAGGCGCGCCGCGGCAGCTTCGGGTCGACCCAGCCGAGGTAGTCGAGTCGGTCGAAGTCCGTCTGGGCGAAGTCGGGCGGCAGAGTGATGTCGGAGACCTCCTTGCGGGAGGCGTTGCAGAAGGAGGCGCGGAGGGCGCGCTCGTCGATGGGACGCATGAGGGAAGGGCTTTCGGTGTGATCGCCGGAACGGCGAGACGGATCGGAGGATCACCCGGACGATGCCGGGGTACGACGCAGCACCGGGGACGGGGTTCCGCCTCCGGCCGGTCCTCAGCCTCTGCCTGCGGCGCTGAACGCGCCTGCAGCTCCGCTCCGCGCCCCGAGGGCGCTCATCGACGACAGCACCCGGCGAGCCTACACCCGTTTGTTTCGTCGCGTGTCGGGAGCGCTGCGGGATCCCGACACGATCGACGTACTCTGGCCGGACGCCGATCCGAAGGAGTCCCCGTGTCCACGCCGCTGCACCGCCGTCCGCCCCTCGAGGTGCGTGAGCGTGCGACGTGCATGTGCGGGAACGGCGGCCGCTGCTCCTCGTCGGCCCCCGGCCACGCCCTGCACCTGATCCAGGAGCGCCTCGCGGCGGCGACCCCGGCGGGATGGGCGGATGCGTTCGTGACCGCAGCGGATCCGGTCGCCGGAGACCTCGTCGTCCGCACGTTCGACGGCACCACGCACGCGCTGTGGAACGGCTCCGGCGCGGCGCTGGAGGCCGCGATCGGCAGCCCGGTCGCCCTCCACCTCGACTACGCCGTCCTCGCCGTCGGGCGCACCCGCTTCAACGTCGCCGTCGTGTGACGATGCCCTGATCCCTCCGGGTCAGGCGCTCGCCATCATCATGTCGCGGACGGCCATGCAGGCGTTCATGCAGGCCTGGCACGCCTGAGCGCACAGGCGGCAGACGTCGCTGTGATCGGCGTGCTGCATGCACTCGTCCATGCACATCTGGCACATCGCGATGCAGGCGTCCAGCATCGCCATCATCGTGGCCGGGGTCATCCCCTGCATGCGGAGCATCGATCGCATCATCGTGTGGCACATGTCCGCGCAGTTCATGCATGCGGGGGCGCAGTCCATCTCCTGCGTCGCGCACACGGTGCAGGCCTGCTCGCAGGCGGCACACGCGTCCATACAGGCCTGCAGCACCGACATGTCCATCATCGCCATGTCCGGCATCGACTCCATGTTCTTGGACATGGCACCCATCATCATCGCGTCCATCGCACACCGCTCCCTTCGTCGAGGACGACGGGCAGGACACCCGCCTGGCGCCAGGCTAACCCCTGTGCGGGCGGGAGTCGATGGGGACGGAACGCTGACACGCCACTCCGTGAATGTCAATCCCGTGGACGGACCGTCGCGGCGGTGCGACGCTCGAAGAGCAATCGATCCGTCCAGGAGAGGAGCCTCTTATGAGTGGCGCAGATGACATGAAGAATTCCGCTGAGAAGCTGGGTGGCAAGGTCAAGGAAGGCTTCGGCAAGCTGACCGACAACGAGAAGCTCGAGGCCGAGGGCCAGGCGGATCAGGTCAAGGCCGACGCGAAGCAGGCCGGCGAGAACGTGAAGGACGCCGCGGGCAAAGCCGGCGACAGCGTCAAGGACGCGTTCAACCGCTGATCCCCCACCCGCTGAACCCATGAAGAGGGGGAGGCTCGCCGATGGCGAGCCTCCCCCTCCGCACTCGGGTCAGACCTTGCGGCTGCCGGTGATCGCTCGGATCAGCCAGGCGATCACGGCGATGGCCAGGAGCACCAGACCGACCCACAGCAGGAACTGGAGCGACTGCACCAGTCCTCCGGTGATCGCGAGGATCACGGCGATGACGATGACGATGATCAGGAGGATGTTCATCGGTCTTTCCCTTCTCTGGGGGCGCGGGCGCCCGACTGCGGTGAGACCACGCTAGACCCGAACCACACCCTCTCTGGAGGGGGTTGACTTCGACCCTCCCGATGCGCGAAGGAGCAGAGCAATGCCAGGACGACGCAACAACTCCCTGAAGGATCCGGAACTGTACGAAGAGCTGCGCGACGACGGCGCGTCGAAGGAGAAGGCCGCCCGCATCTCGAACGCCGCCGCACGAGACGGCCGCAGCTCGGTCGGCCGCCGCGGCGGGGAGCACGGGGACTACGAGGACTGGACCGTTCCCGAGCTGCGGAAGCGCGCCAAGGAGCTGGGCCTCACCGGCTACAGCGGCAAGCGCAAGGCCGAGCTCATCTCCGAACTGCGAAACCACTGACCCGGATGACGCGCTTCGGGATCGAGGAGGAGTTCCTTCTGCTCGATGAGGATTCGCTCGTCCCCGTCGCCCTCAGCGGTGACATCCTGGAGCGCATCGGCGATGACGTGATCGCCGGACGCGTGACCACCGAGTACCTGGCCTCGCAGGTCGAGGCCCTCACCGATCCGGTGCGGACCGGCGCCGAGGCCGTCCAGCAGCTGTCGGCGTTGCGCACGGCCATCGGCACGCAGGCACGCGCCCGGCGCGCGATCGCGGCACCGACCGGCTCGCCGTTCACCACTCTCCGCTCGCCGCGTCTCTCGCCGTCGGCGCACTACGACGACGTCGCGCGGCGGCTGGCGCACCTCACCCGTGAGCACGAGGTGAACGGTCTGCACGTGCACATCGAGGTGCCGGACGAGGAGGAGCGGGTCCGCGCCCTGAACCGTCTCCGCGCCTGGCTGCCGCTGCTGCTCGCCCTCAGCGCGAACAGCCCGTTCGGCAACGGTCTCGACACGGGATTCGCGAGCTGGCGGAGCATGCTCATCCGCCGGCTTCCCTCGTCCTGGTGTCCGCCCCGGTTCGCCGACCTCGGCGACTACCGCGTACGCGTGGACCAGCTCCTCGACCTCGGGACCATCGGCGAGGCGACCTCCCTCTCCTGGGCGGTCCGACTCTCGGAGCGCTACCCGACGGTCGAGGCGCGCGTCGCGGACACGCAGCTCACGGCGGACGACGCCGTGCTCTCCGCGCTGCTGACGCGCGGGATCGCCCTGTCGTCCGGGCAGCGGATCGTCGCGGACGAGACGGAGACGATCGACGCTTCCATCTGGATGGCGTCGAGAGCGGGGATGACGGCCCGCATCGTGGATCCGCTCACCGGAGAGGTCTCCCCGGCCTGGACCGTGGCGGAGCACCTGCTCGACGACATCGGCCCGGTGCTGGACGACCTCGGCGATGCGGCCGCCGTGCGGGCCGGCCTCGACCGGCTGCGGGTCGACGGGACCGGTGCGGCGCGACAGCGTGCGGCGCACGCACGGGACGGGCTCCCCGCGCTCCGACGGCTCCTGCAGGAAGGTACCGGCACACCGGCCGCCTGACCGGCCCTCGCGTCCGTCGCCCGGAGTAGGGTCGGCCTGTGTCATCCTTCGCTCCGCTCCAGCGGCTCGTCATCGCGATCGCCGTGCTGGCCTCGTTCGTCACGTTCCTCGACGGGACGGTGGTGAACGTCGCCCTTCCCGCCATCAGCGAGGAGCTCGGCGGCGGGATCACCACGCAGCAGTGGGTCGTCGACGCCTACCTCATCACCCTCAGCGCACTGATCCTGCTCGCCGGCTCCCTGTCCGACGCCTACGGGCGGGTGCTGGTGATGCGGATCGGGCTCATCGCCTTCGGCATCGCGTCCGTCGCCGTCGCCGCCGCGATCGATCCGCTCATGCTCATCGTGGCGCGCGGGGCGCAGGGGGCGGCAGGCGCCCTGCTCGTCCCGAGCTCCCTCGCGCTCATCACCGCGACCATGCGCGGCGACCTGCAGGCGAGGGCCATCGGCGTCTGGACGGCCTTCACCACGGCCGCCCAGCTGGTCGGCCCCCTGCTCGGCGGGCTCTTCGTCGACTTCCTGTCCTGGCGCTTCGTCTTCCTCATCAACGTCCTCCCCATCGGGGTGACACTGGTGCTGCTCGCCCGTCTGCATCTGCCGGAGCACCCGCGGGGCGTCCGCGTGGACTGGTGGAGCGGAGCACTGTGCGCGCTGGGGCTCGGCGCCATCGTCTTCGCCCTCATCGAGCAGCCGAACCTCGGGTGGGCCTCCCCCGCGATCTGGATCCCCGCCGTGGTCGGGGCCGCGCTCTTCGCCGTCTTCCTGTGGCGCCAGGGCCGCTCGGCCACGCCGCTCATGCCGCTCTGGCTGTTCCGGGTGCGCGACTTCGGGTGGGGCAACCTCGCCACGCTCTTCGTGTACGCCGCGCTCTCCCTCAACGGCTTCGTCGTCGGCGTCTACCTCCAGCAGGGCGCGGGACTGAGCGCGACGGCGGCCGGACTCGCGAGCCTGCCGATGACCATCCTCATGATCCTGCTGAGCTCCCGTGCCGGCGGGTGGGCGGGGCGCTGGGGCCCGCGCATCTTCATGACGGTCGGTCCGCTGATCATGGCCGTCGGAGCGCTCATGCTGCTGACCGTGAACGCCACCTTCGACTACTGGGCGCAGGTTCTCCCGGCCATGATCGTGATGGGCCTCGGCCTGTCGCTCACCGTCGCCCCGCTGACCGCCGCGATCCTCGGGGCCATCGACGAGAACCACTCCGGCATCGCCTCCGCCGTGAACAACGCCGTCTCCCGCGTCGCGGGTCTGCTCGTGGTCGCGATGCTGTCGACCATCGTCGGGGGCACCCTCGACCTCGACGGGTTCCACAACGCGGCCTGGGTCACGGCGGCACTCCTCGTGCTCGGCGGCGTGGTGTCGTGGATCGGCATCCGCCGGAACCCCTCGGAGGCGGCGGCCCCGCCCGTCGACGCCCCCGCGCAGCCGACGCCTCAGCCGCGATGACCGTCCCGCGTCCGCGGCGCCGTCGACGCACGACACGCCTCTCCCTGGCGCCGGCGGCGTTGGTCGCGGTCGCGGTCCTCGCCCTCGCCGCCTGCACCGCGCCGCCCGCTCTCCCCGCGGAGGGAACGGGGTCGTCGGCCGATGTCGCACTTCCTCCGACCGGCGCCCTCCCCGACTACCAGCTCGGCGGCGCCTACGATCCGCCCGAGGGGGTGGGCATCGTCGGGCGCGACCGTAGCGCGGAGCCGGCCGCCGGCCTCTACTCCGTCTGCTACGTCAACGGCTTCCAGACCCAGCCGGGCGAGCTCGACGCCTGGCCCGACGACCTTCTCCTGCACGACGGCGACGCGGTGGTCTTCGACCCCGACTGGCCCGACGAGGCCCTCCTGGACACCGGCAGCGCGGCACAGCGGTCCCGCATCGCCGAGATCGTGGTCCCGTGGATCGAGGGCTGCGCGGACTCCGGCTTCCGGGCGGTCGAGTTCGACAACCTGGATTCCTTCTCGCGCTCACGCGGCGCCCTGAGCCTGGATGACAACCTCGCGCTCGCGGAGCTTCTCGTCGACGCGGCGCACGGCGTCGGCCTCGCCGCCGGGCAGAAGAACGCGGCCGAGCATGCGGACGCCCTGCAGGAGCACGCGGGCTTCGACTTCGCCGTGACGGAGGAGTGCGCCGCATACGCGGAGTGCGGCGCGTACACCGCGGTCTACGGGCCGCACGTGATCGACATCGAGTACACGGATCAGCTCCCGCGGCCGTTCGCGAAGCTGTGCGCCGACCCGGACACCCCGGCGTCGACCGTGCTCCGCGATCGCGAGCTCGTCACTCCGGACGATGACGGGTACGTGTTCGCCGGGTGCCCGTGACGGCGGGCGCGCTTGCCTGCCGACCGGCTCGGCGTCAAGTCCCTGGTGGTCTCCGCTCGCGCGGGTGAGGATGCGGGTGATCGATCCGATGGGAGCCCCTCCTCATGACCGTTTCCACCCTCGACGCCGACACCGCCGTCGCCTTCTCCCCGCGCGGCCCCCTGTCGAGCGCCGTCCTCGGCGTCCTCACGGGTCGCGGTGACGACGCCGCGGCCCTCCCCGACCTCGCCGCCGCGGCCGTCGCCGCGAGCGACGACGTGGTCCGGGACGACGACATCCAGCTCGCCCTGTTCGTCCTCTACGCCTCCTCCTACGGCTCGCTTCCGCAGCTCGATGCGGCTCTCGAGTGGGAGGCCGGGGTGGTCACCGCGCGCCGGATCCTCGAGGACGCCTTCGAGGCCGTGCTTCGTGAGACCGTGCCGGTGCCGGAGCTTCCGGAGGCCACGGTCGACGCCGTGGGTCGTGCCCTGTTCGCCCTCGCCGCCGCGGACACCGGCCCCAGCCTGTCGCGGCACATCGCCAGGAAGGCCACCCGCGAGCAGGCCGAGGAGTCCCTGATCCTGCGATCGGTGTACACGCTGCGGGAGGCCGATCCGCACTCCTGGGCGATTCCGCGGCTGACCGGCCGCCCCAAGGCCGCCCTCGTCGAGATCCAGTCCGACGAGTACGGCGGCGGCCGCCCCCAGCGGGTGCATGCCGAGCTCTATGCGCGGGCCCTGCGCGCCGCAGGACTCGACGACACGTACGGCGCCTATGTCGACGACGCCCCGGCGATCACGCTCGCCTCGCACAACATGATGAGCCTGTTCGGACTCAACCGCCGGCTCGTCGGCGCGATCGTCGGCCACCTCGCCGCCTACGAGATGACCTCGTCGATCCCCTGCCGGTTCTACGCCGACGGCCTGCACCGGCTGGGGTTCGCCGACGAGGTCGCCGCGTACTTCGAGGAGCATGTGGAGGCCGACGCGGTGCACGAGCAGATCGCCGCCCGTGACCTCGCGGGCAGCCTCGCCGAGGACCGCCCGGAACTACTGGCGGACATCCTGTTCGGCGCGGCGGCGTGCCTCACGGTCGACGGCTGGGCCGGAGCCCACATCCTGGACGCCTGGACCGAGGGGCGCTCGGCACTGCGGGAGAGGACGACGGCATGAGCGGTCGGGAGGAGCCGGTGACCGTCACGGCGTACCCGGACGGCCCCCTGCTCGTGCGGGGCGAGATCGAGCTGCACGCGAGTGACGGCACGGTCATCGACCCTCGGCGCCGCACGGTGGCGCTGTGCCGCTGCGGACTCTCCGCGCTCAAGCCGTTCTGCGACGGCACGCACAAGGCGGCCGGATTCCGCACCGAGGACTGAGCCGAGTTCAGCCCTCCGGCCAGTAGTGGCTGTCGGGGACGGATCGCGCCCCGAAGATCGCCTGCCCGACCCGCACGCACGTCGCCCCCTCCTCGACGGCGATCTCGTAGTCACCGGACATGCCCATCGACAGCGCGCCGTCGCCGATGAGCTCGGGAGTCTCTTCGCGGGCCCTGTCGCGGAGGGTGCGCAGCAGCGCGAAGCACTCCCGCACCCGGGAGTCGTCGGGCGTGAGCAGCGCGAGGGTCATCAGACCGCGGACGCGGAGGGCGCCGTACGTCGGCAGGGCCTTCAGGAACCCCGGGAGCTCCTCGGGCGGCATCCCGAACTTCGAGTCCTCGGCCGAGGTGTTCACCTGCACGTACACGTCGAGGCTGCGTCCCGCGGCCTGCAGACGCCGGTCGAGGGCCTCCGCGACCCGGAGCCGGTCGAGCGCCTGGAACTCGGCGGCGAAGGAGGCGACGTCTCTCGCCTTGTTGGTCTGCAGGTGCCCGATGACGACCCAGTCCACCTCCAGGTCGGCCGTCTCCCGGTGCTTGCGCACGGCTTCCTGCACCTTGTTCTCGCCGAGCCGGCGCAGGCCGGCGGCGATGGCCACCCGCACGCGATCGGTCGGGACCGTCTTGCTCACCGGGAGCAGGTGCACCGCACCCGGATCCCGGCCTGCACGCTCGGCGGCGGCGTCGATGCGGGCGCGGACGGCGGCGACGTTGGCGCGGAAATCCGCGGCGGTGACGGCCGTCGGGTAGCGCGCTGCGCCCTCTCCGACAGGCTCGGACTTTGACATAGGTCAAAATCTAACATAGCTTCGGGACCACGTCGCGCGCCCGCCGACGCCCCCCCCCACGAAGGAGCCCGCCCATGTCCGCACCCGGACTGTTCTCCGACACCGCACTGACGGCTCCGCGCCTGCGCACCGAGGTCCCAGGGCCGCGCAGCCGGGCGCTGCACGAGCGCCGGCAGCGGGTCGTCCCCCGCGGCGTCGGCAGCGTGCTCCCCGTCTACATCGAGCACGCCGACGGCCCCTGGGTCACCGACGTCGACGGCAACCGCTTCCTCGACCTCGGCAGCGGCATCGGTGTGACGACGATCGGCCACACCAACCTCGCCGCCGTCACCGCCGCGGCGGAGCAGCTCGACCGGGTCACGCACACGCTCTTCACCGTCACCCCGTACGAGGGGTACGTGCGCCTCGCCGAGCTGCTCGCGGAGAAGGTCCCCGGCACCCACGAGACCCGCACGGCCTTCGCGAACTCCGGGGCGGAAGCCGTCGAGAACGCGGTGAAGATCGCCCGACGGCACACCGGGCGTCGCGTCGTCGCCGCCCTGGACCACGCGTTCCACGGGCGCACCAACCTCGCGCTCGCGATGAACCACAAGGCGGCGCCGTACGGGACCGGGTTCGGCCCGTTCGCGCCCGACATCCATCGCGTGCCCAACTCCTACCCCTACCGGGACGGACTCGACGGTGCGGAGGCCGCGGCGCGCACGATCGCCCACCTCGAACAGCGCATCGGCGTCCACGACCTCGCCGCCGTCATCGCCGAGCCCATCCAGGGCGAGGGCGGCTTCGTCGTCCCGGCCGCCGGCTACCTGCCCGCCCTGCAGGAGTGGTGCACCCGGAACGGCGTCGTGTTCATCGCCGACGAGATCCAGACGGGTCTCGGGCGCACCGGGACGTGGTTCGCGAGCACGCACTTCGACCTCGTGCCCGACCTCGTGCTCACGGCGAAGGGCATCGCCGGCGGGCTGCCCCTCGCGGGAGTGACCGGCCGCGCCGAGATCATGGACGCGCCCGACCCGGGCGGTCTCGGCGGCACGTTCGGCGGCAACCCGGTCTCGATCGCCGCCGCCCTCGCGGTGTTCGACGAGCTCGAGCACGGGACCTTCTTCGCTGACGCCCGTCGGATCGGCGCCCACCTGTCCGCGCGGCTCGAGGGGCTGCGCGCCCGCCACGCCGTGATCGGTGACGTCCGCGGGATCGGCGCCATGCAGGCGTTCGAGCTGAGCACGCCGGGCACGACACGACCGCTGGCCGGGGCCGCGTCCATGGTCGCGGAGTTCGCCGCCCAGCGCGGCATCCTGCTGCTCACCGCCGGCAGCGACGGCAACGTGATCCGCTTCCTGCCCACCCTCACGACGACGGACGAGCAGCTCGACGTCGCGGTCGACGTGATCGACGAAGCCCTCAGCGCGCTCCGTTGAGCGCCGGGAGACGCAGCGCTTCGCCGCTCCAGCGCACCCGGGCGAGGTCGCGGACGATCAGGTCGGGGTGCGCCGACGCAGAGGCTGCGCCCACCCCGACCACGAGCCCCGCGCCGGCCGCCCTCGCCGCGCGGATCCCCGGAGCCGAGTCCTCGAAGACCACGCAGTCCCCGGGGTCCCGCCCGAGCAGAAGCGCGCTGCGGAGGTAGGGGTCGGGCGCAGGCTTGCCGTTGTCCACGTCTTCGGCGGCGACGAGCAGGGCGGGGGCCGGGATGCCGGCTCCGCGCATCCGCGCGGTCGCGACGGCCCTGTTGCTGCTCGTCGCGACCGCCCACAGGTCAGGCGGCAGCGCGGCGAGCAGAGCGGCCGCCCCGGGGATCCCCACCGTCGCCGACGCGACGGCGAGCTCCCGCGCGAGGAGGTCGGCCGTCGCCTCGCCGGCCCGCTCCGGCTCCACGAGCGTCGCGACCACCTCACTCGGTCGCATACCGTGCGGGGCGTCTCGGAGGAAGTCGAATCCCGGGGCGTACCGGCGGGCCCAAGCGTCCCACGCGATCGCCGCCGAGGGGACGGAATCCACCAGCACGCCGTCGCAGTCGAACAGCACCCCGGCGGCCCGCACGATCACCTCGGCACCCTGAACCTCGTGTGCTATTTTTGGCATAGGTCAAATCTATCCGAGGAGAGTGCATGTCCGCGTCCCGCACGGCCGTCGCCGTCCGCCACGTCCCCTTCGAAGACCTCGGGGTCCTTGCTCCCCTGCTGGCGGAACGCGGCTACGAGACCACCCTCCTCGACGCCGGCATCGACGAGGTCGACGCGGACGCCGTCGCAGGCGCCGACCTGCTCATCGTCCTCGGCGGACCGATCGGGGTGTACGACGACGATCGCTACCCCTTCCTGCGCTCCTCGAAGGCCGCCGTCGCGGCGCGACTCGACAGCGGCGGCGCCACGCTCGGCGTCTGCCTCGGCGCGCAGCTCCTGGCCGAGTCCCTGGGCGCAGCGGTCCGGCCGACCGGGGCGGTCGAGATCGGCTTCGGCCCGCTCACGCTGACGCCCGAGGGCCGGGAGTCCGTCCTGGCTCCTCTCGACGGCGAGCCCGTGCTCCACTGGCATGGGGACGAGTTCGCGATCCCCGCCGGCGCGCAGTCCCTGGCGCACACCCCCGGCTTCCCCCATCAGGCCTTCGCGGTGGGGCGTACTCTCGGGCTCCAGTTCCACCTGGAAGCCGACCACCGCGTCATCGAGCGCTGGCTCATCGGCCACGCCCACGAGCTGCATCACCACGGCATCGACCCGCGGACGATCCGGGAACAGGCACGCACGCTCGGCCCCCGACTCGAGACGCTCGCCACCCGGGTCCTCACCGACTGGCTGGATGCGGTCGAGGCCTAGCGAGACCGCCCGGGCAGCGGAAGAGGCCGGACCCCCAGCGAATCCGGCCTCTGCTCCCCTCGACCTCAGGCGGCGCGACGCAGCGGCACCGTCGGGAAGTCGATCGGCACGTCGAGCGCGATGTTCACGTAGTTCGTGAAGAGGTTCAGCGCGACCTGGCCGATGGTCTCGACGATCTGCTCGTCGTTCCAGCCGTGCGCGCGGAGGGCGTCGACGTCGGCCGAGGTCACCTGGCCCCGCTCCTCGACGAGCTTGAGCGCGAAGGCCAGCAGGGCCGCGGTGCGGGGATCCTCAGAGGTGCCGTCCTGGGCGGCGGCGAGCACCTCGGTCGTGAGGCCGGCCTTCTTGCCGAGCGCGGTGTGCGCGGCAAGGCAGTAGCCGCACGAGTTGCGGTTCGCGACGGCGACGGCGATCTGCTCGCCCAGGGCCGCACCGAGCGTGCCCCCGCCGTAGGCGCCGAACGCGCTCCACATGCTGGTCAGAGCCGCAGGCGAGTTCGCGACCGCGCGGAACATGGCGGGAACGGCACCGAAGGCGGAGCCGATCTGCTCGAGCTGGTCCTTGACGGGGCCGGTGGCGGTCTCACGGTCGACGAGAGGGACGTTGGGCATGGGTTGCTCCTTTGTTTCGGGACGAGCCGGGTTCGGCGTCCCCTCCAGTCTTCCGCGAGTGTCAGTACGATACGCATCATTTGGTCTTGCATTCATGACACATCGTCCAGAAGAATGGAGGGATGCCGCCGCTCGACCGCCTCACCCCCCTGCTCGACCGCTTCCGGGTGCGCAGCCGGCTGTTCCACACCGGACCGCTCTGCGGGACCACGGTCTTCGCGGCGAGCGCGGGGCACGGCTTCCTCCATGTGCTGCGTCGCGGGGAGATGGAGGTGACGCATCAGCGCCCGGACGGACGCATCGAGCGCGAGACCATCACCCGCCCGAGCCTGCTGTTCTTCCCCCGCCCGATCGATCACACCTTCCTCAACGCCCCGACCGAGGAGTCCGACTTCGCCTGCGCCACGATCGACTTCGACGGCGGGGCGACGCACCCGCTCGTGCGCACCCTCCCCTCCGTGATCGTCCTGCCGCTCGACGAAGTGGCCACCCTCGCGCCTGCGCTCGACCTCCTCTTCGCCGAGGTCGACAACGTGCGCTGCGGTCGTCCCCTGCTCGCCGACCGGATGTTCGAGGTCGTGCTCATCCAGCTCCTCCGCTGGATGCTCGACCACTCCGGTGAGCTGGCGCTTCCCCCGGGACTGCTGCCCGGACTGTCGGACGAGCGTCTGGCACCCGCACTCGTGGCGATGCACGAGGCGCCCGGCGAGCCCTGGAGTCTCGACACGCTCGCGCGCACCGCAGCCATGTCGCGCAGCGCCTTCGCGGCGCGCTTCAAGGAGGTCGTCGGCCGCGCGCCGGGCGACTACCTGACGGAGTGGCGGCTCACGATCGCCCAGGAGCAGCTGCGCGCCGGCATGTCGGTGAGTGCGGTCGCCGCCGATCTGGGCTACGCCAGTGCCTCGGCGTTCTCCCGCGCGTTCGCTCAGCGGCTCGGTCATTCGCCGCGCGCCTGGCTCGGCCTCGCGGCCTGACGCCGGCCGCGGGGTACCGGCTCGGAGGTGGAGGCAGGAATCGAACCTGCGTGCACGGTCTTGCGGACCGCGACCTGGCCACTCGGTCACTCCACCGGGTCAGGCGTCCTCACGCGCCGGGCGGCGAGTACCCCTGCAGGAACCTGCCGAAACGCTGCACGGCATCGACGAGGACCTCCGTCTCGGGCAGGAAGGCGATGCGCACGTGGTTCGAGTCCGCGCCGTTGAACGCCCGCCCGTGCACGAGGAGCACGCGCTCCGCGTCGAGGAAGTCGAGCACCAGGCGTTCGTCGTCCTGGATGCCGTAGACCTCCGGGTCGAGCCTCGGGAAGAGGTAGAGCCCGCCACCGGCCTCCTGGACCTCGACACCGGGGATCTCCCGCAGCGCCGCCGTCGCCGCGTCGCGCTGCATCGTCAGCCGCCCGTCCGCCGCGACGAGGGCGTCGAGCGACGTGTCGCGCTCCAGCGCCGCCGTGATCGCATGCTGTGCCGGAACGGACGCGCACATCCGCATCGAGGCGAGCAGCCGCACCCCGGAGAGGAACGCATCGTCTGCGGCGAACCCGGTCGTCAGCGCCCAGGCCGCCCGGTATCCGGCGACGCGATGCGTCTTCGAGAGTCCCGCGAAGGTCACGCACGGCACGTCGGGAGCGACCTGCGCCGTGGAGAGGTGCGTGAAGCCGGGGTACACGACGCGGTCATAGATCTCGTCCGAGAGGAGGAGCAGACCGTGGCGTCGAGCGAGATCCGCGATGCCCTCCAGCGTCGCACGGTCGTACACCGCGCCGGTCGGGTTGTTCGGATTGATGACGACGATCGCCACCGTGCGCGGGCCGATCGCCGCGGCCATGGCCTCCAGATCGGGGAGCCAGCCGGCCTCCTCCACGCACGGGTAGTGGACGGGCTCTCCTCCGGCGAGGACGGTCGATGCCGTCCACAGCGGGTAGTCGGGGCTCGGGATGAGCACCTCGTCTCCCGGTTCCAGCAGGGCCTGAAGGGTGAGGCCCACGAGCTCGGACACCCCGTTGCCCACGGTCACCGCATCGATCCCGACCGCGGGGAACCCGGGACGGCGCGCATAGTGCGCACGGATCGCCTCGCGCGTCTCCGGCAGACCGGGGGACTCGGAGTAGCCGTGGGCACGGGGAAGCGCCGCACGCAGCGCCTCCACGATGACCGGCGGCGCCTCGAAGCCGAACGGCGCGGGATTGCCGATGTTCAGGCGGAGGATCTGCTCGCCGCGGGCCTCCAGCTCCGCGGCGCGCTCGGCCACCGGACCGCGCAGGTCGTAGAGCACGCCGTCCAGTCGCGACGACCGCCCGACCCGGAAGACCCCCGCGGGCTCGCCCGGCGTCACGCGTCCTCCTCGGTCGAGGCGGGGCCTGCGGCTGCGGCGACGTCGTCGGCGAGACGTCGAAGCTCCGCGTCGTCGAGATCGTGCACGGTCACCCGCACATGGCGCCCTCCGGCGGATTCCTCCTCCAGCGCGAAGTCGGACCCCGGGCGGACGAGCCACCCGCGTCGTGCCAGTCGCGCCGCGACCACGGCGGCCTCTTCGCGGACGTCGACCCACACGTTCAGGCCGCTCTCCCCGAAGGCTTCCACCCCGCGAGCGGCGAGGAGTGCCACGAAGGACCGGTTGCGGGCGGCATAGCGGGCGCCGGCCGCCGCGATCAGCCGATGGACCTCCTCGTCACGGAGCATGGCCGCGGCGAGTTGCTGCATGACGTGGCTCACCCACATGGTCCCGGGGCTGAGCCGGAGGGCGAGGCGCTCCGCCGTGACGGGGTCCGACGCCGTCACCGCCAGGCGCATGTCCGGTCCGAGGAACTTCGACACCGACCGCACGAGGGCCCAGCGTTCGTGCGCGGGGCCGATGATGCTCGCGTAGGGCGTGGGGGCGAGCAGGGAGAAGTGGTCGTCCTCGATCACCAGGACGTGGGGATGGGGCGCGAGCACCTCCCGCAGCTCGGCGGCACGGGCGGGGCTGGTGCTGACCCCGGTGGGGTTGTGCGCACGTGCCGTGCAGACGATGGCGCGCACGCCGGCCTCCAGAGCCTCGCGCACTCCCTCCACGGTCATCCCCTCCTCGTCGACCGGGATCGCGACGGGGGTGTATCCGGCCAGCCGCGCCGTCTGGATGCTGGAGAGGAAGCAGGGGTCCTCGAGGCCCACCCGGTCGCCGTGCACGAGCGTCTGGGCGAGCAGCCGCTCCACGGCGTCGACGGCGCCCGCGGTGACCGAGAGCCGGAAGGGGCGCGGCTGGTCTTCGGCGATCCATCGGGTCGCCCACTCGGCGAGATCGGCGTCGATGACGGACTCGCCGTAGAGGACGGACCGGGGATGCACGGTCGCGAGGGCCGCGGCGAGATCGGGCAGCAGGGCCGTCTGGGGGTTGCCGCTGGCGATGTCGCGCAGGGCCGTCCCGGGCGTGAAGCCCTCGTCCGGGGTGGCGGCCGGCCCGAGCACCGTCGTGCCGGTGCGCCCGCCGGTGGTCGCGATGCGCGCCGTCACGAGGGAGCGATAGGCCGCGAGCACGGTGTTGCGGTTGACGCCGAGGCGCTGCGCGAGGGTGCGGACAGGAGGGAGGCGGTCGCCGGCGACGAGGGTGCCCCGCTCCACGAGGTCGCGCACGCTCTCCGTGATCTCGGCGGCGGTGACACCGCTGATCGCGTCGGTCTCGCCGTCTCTGCTCTCCGCCGTGCCCATGACTCGACGGTAGGGGAGATTTTGACCTATGTCAAAATCTCCCCTACCGCTCAGGGACGGTCGTCGACCTCCACCCCGTCCTCGATCTCCTCCGGCTCCAGATCGGTCACGTCGACCTCCGGTGCGTCGCCTTCGCCGTTGTTCGCGGTCGGGGGCTCCCCCTGGAACCCGGTCGTCTCGTCCTGTCGCGGATCGGTCATGGTGCCTCCTCGGTCGATGGGGTTCCATGATCGGCGTGCCGTCGCACGGCGGCGAGCGCCTTGACAACGCCGACTCCTCCCGCTCCCTGCGCACGCAGGCGGAGTCCAGGGAAGGGCGATACCGTGCAGAGGCGGTGTCCGTTCGTCGGGCCCGCTCTCCGCACGATCACCGCGATCCCCCGACAGAGGACACGATGACCCCCGGCTCCCTGCCCCTCGCCGCTTCGGCCCCCGGCTACGACGGCTTCATCGGCTGGGTGCTCAGCCTGATCGAGACCCTGGGTGAGGTCGGCGTCGGCCTAGCCGTGCTCATCGAGACGTTCGTCCCGCCGATCCCGTCCGAGGCGATCCTGCCCGCGGCGGGCTTCCTCGCCTACGACGGGCGGATGAACGCCTGGGGCGCCTGGGCCGCTGCCACCATCGGCGGGCTCGTCGGCGCGTGGATCTGGTACGCGCTCGGTGCCGCCGTCGGCCGCGACCGCACGCGGCGCATCGTCGGACGCATCCCCCTCCTCGACCACGACGACTTCGACAAGGCCGAGGCGTTCTTCGCCCGCTGGGGCGGCGGGGCCGTGCTGTTCGGACGCTGCGTTCCCCTCGTGCGCTCCTTCATCTCGATCCCCGCCGGCATCGAACGCATGGCGCTGTGGAAGTTCACGCTGTACACCTTGGTCGGATCCGCGGTCTGGAACGGGATCTGGATCGGCCTCGGCTTCGCCTTCGGCCCCGCCATCCGGCCGATCCTCGAGCAGTGGAGCGGCGTGATCTCCGACGTGGTCGTCGGCCTGCTCATCCTGCTGCTCCTGGTGTTCATCGCCCTGCGCATCCGCCGCCGCATGCGCGAGGCCGCCGCACGGCGCGCCGAGGACAACGGTCCCGCCTGAGCGACGGCTCCGCGATGTCAGCGGGGCGCGGCACGATGGAGACATGACGGACGGCTACGACCCCGGGTTCCTCGGCATCCCGCTCCCGCTGCCCGTGCCGCCGATGCCGGTGCGCACGCTCCCCGCACCCCGGTTCACGGTGCTGCTGGATCCGGAACGGCGGCTCGCCGCGGTGACCGCCGTCACCATCGACGGCGCCCGCCTGCGGGATCTCCCTCGGACGGGTGAGTGGCGCCTCGATCCCCGGGTGCCGGCGGAGGAGCAGGCGGGGCCTGCCGTCTACGCCCGGAACGACCTCGACCGCGGGCATCTCGTGCGCCGACGCGATCCGGGCTGGGGCGAGCTCGCCGAGGCCCGCGCGGCCATGGAGGCGACCTTCACGTACACCAATGCCGCGCCCCAGGCGGCCGTGTTCAACCAGTCGAAAGACCTCTGGCTCGGACTGGAGGATCATGTGCTCGCGTATGCGGAGGCCACCGCGCAGCGCCTGTCCGTGTTCACCGCTCCCGTCCTGGCCGACACCGACCCGCCGTACCGCGGCATCCGCGTCCCCCTCCGGTATTGGAAGATCGCGGCCTGGAATGCCGAGGGCCGACTCGCCGCCGCCGCGTTCCTCCTCGACCAGACCGAGCTCGTCGACACCCGGGAGGGTGCCCTCGCCGTGGCGTCGCTCGGGGCCTTCCGCACGTTCCAGGTGCCGGTCTCCGAGATCGCCGTCCTCACCGGGGTCGACCTCGGCCCCCTGCCCGACGCCGACGTCCTCCCCCGACGCGGGATCCGCGAGACCGGATGGCGCCCGCTGCACACCGCCGACGACATCGTCCTCTGACAGCGGGCGCCCCCGCGTCATTCGCCGGCGCGCGCGACCTCCAGCGACGGGTAGTCGATGTAGCCCTCGGCGGTCGACCCGTAGAACAGCTCCGGACGCGGCTCGTTCAGCTCGGCCCCGGTCCGCCACCGCTCCACGAGGTCGGGGTTGGCGATGACGGGACGCCCCGCCGCGACCGCGTCGGCCCAGTCCTCGGCAACGAGCTCCTCGGCCACCGCACGGGTGGTCTCGACGCCGAAGCCGGTGTTGACGATCAGCGGCGCGCCCGCCGCCCGGCGGATGGCCTGGACGAGGTCTCCGGAGGGCTCGGGGTGCAGCACGTCGACGAAGGCCAGCCCCAGAGGTGCGAGTCCCTCGGCCAGCGCGGTGTAGGTCGCGCGCACGTCGGCGGCGTCGTCCTCGATGACGCCCTGGATGCCGTGGGCCGGCGAGAGCCGGATGCCGGTCCGGTCGGCACCCACGGCGGCGGCGACCGCCGTGGTCACCTCGATCGCGAAGCGCGCGCGGTTCTCCGGCGAGCCGCCGTACTGATCGTCGCGGACGTTGGAGACGGGAGACAGGAACTCGTGGACGAGGTAGCCGTTGGCGCCGTGCACCTCGACGCCGTCGAAGCCGGCCGCGATCGCGTTGCGCGCGGCCTGGACGAACTGCTCGACGACCACCGGGATCTCGTCGAGGGTGAGGGCGTGCGCGACCGGCAGATCGGCCTTGCCCCGAGGCGTCCGCGTCTGGCCGGGGGCGGCCAGGGCGCTCGGCGCGACGACGCGCGGCTCGCCCGAGATGTCCGGGTGCCCGACACGACCCCCGTGCATGAGCTGCATGACGATGGTGCCGCCCTCGCCGTGCACGGCGTCGGCCACACGACGCCATCCATCGATCTGCGCCGGGGTCACGATGCCCGGCTGCCCGGGGTAGGACTTGCCTTCGAGGACCGGCCAGACCCCCTCCGAGATGATCAGACCCTGCCCCGCGCGCTGGCGGTAGTACTCCTCGATGATCGCGGTCGGCACGCCGTCGGCGTCCGCACGCGTGCGGGTGAGCGGCGCCATGACGACACGGTTGGACAGGTGGAGCGCGCCGAAGTCGGCGGAGTCGTAGAGAGTCACAGAGGGGCAAAGGACACGGCCCGTCGCTGTATTCCCGTGAATCGACCAGGTGTTCCGGTGTATCAACCGCCCAGGTCGGCGACGAGGTTCGCGAAGTGGTCGAGGTCGGCGGCCGTCCAGCCGCGCAGGCGCTCGCCGATGCGTCCCTCGTAGCGGGAGCGGGCGAGGGCGACGCGCTCCTCGGCGAGCGGGGTCGCCACCAGGACCCGGGCGCGGCGGTCGTCCGGATCCGGGATGCTCTCGACGAGCCCGAGCTGCTCGAGCTGGCGGACCTGTCGGCTCACGGCGGACTTGTCGGTCTGCAGCCGCTCGATGAGGGCACCGGCCGAGGTCGCCCGTCCGGCCAGGATCGAGGTCAGGACCTGGTACCCGAGCGGTTGGAGATCCGGATGCACGGTGACCGCGGCCTCTCGCCACCCGACGCGGATGCGCGCGAACAGCCGGCCGAGCTCGTGCTCGACGCGCGCGACCGCCTGATCGAGGTCGTCGATCGGGGCGCCGGCGGCGGAGTCGTCGGGCGAGGCGCTCATATCGCCAGTGTACGGCGCAGCCCCGCGACCGCATGCGGTCGCGGGGCTGCGCTCAGACCTCGGCGAGGAGCCGGAAGACCTTGGAGGCGGCGTCGATCTCGGCGGGCGTCAGCTCGTCGATCACGGCGCGGAGCCGGGTGCCGTACTCCCGACGGACGGCGGTGAGCGCGGAGCAGGCCGTGGGCGTCGCGGTGAGCACCCGGAGCCGGCCGTCGCGCTCGTCCGGCACGGAGGCGATCAGCCCGAGGTCCTCCAGCATCCGCACCTGACGGCTGACGACCGACTTGTCCATCTCGAAGCGCTCGGCGAGCTCGTGCGCGCTGGCCGAGCCCGCCCGATCGATGAACGTGAGCAGCTTGTACCCCGCCACCTGCAGCTCCGGGTGGACCCGGGACGCCGACTCCTTCCACAGCGACCGGGTCCGGGCGAAGATCAGGTTGAGATGCGCCTGGAGGTCGCTGAGGGCGGTGTCGACGTCGGGGGTGCCGACCGCCTCGGACGCGAACATGTCAGCGCTCCTGCTTCCGATCCTCGCGCTCCAGCACGCTCACCGACCCCGTGCTGGTCGCCGGCTCGGCGTGCGCGGTGCGGATCGTCCCGGTCGAGAGGTTGGCGCCCACCTCGGCCTCGGAGACCTCGATCACGGACTCCTCCGCCTGCTCCCGCAGCTGCTCGGCGGCGTTCTTGGTGGACAGCGGCTTGTTCTTGATGAAGGCGATCGCGATGATCGCGATCACAGCCAGCGGGATGGCGAGGATGAACGCGTCCGCGATGCCGTGCCCGTAGGCGCTCTCGACGATCGTGCGGATCGAGTCGGGCAGCTCGCCCACCTTCGGCACGTCGCCGGAGCCCAGGCGCTCCAGGGCGCTGATCTCGTCGGGCGACGTCGGGACGAAGCCCTTCAGGCCGTCCTTCATGAAGTCGGCGACGCTGGTCGACAGCAGCGATCCCATGACGGTCACGCCGATGGTGCCGGCGATCGTGCGGAAGAAGTTGACGTTCGACGAGGCCGCACCGAGCTGCTGCGGGGCGGTGTCGTTCTGCACGATCAGGGTCAGGTTCTGCATGACCATGCCGAGACCGGCGCCGAGGACGAACATGTAGACCGCGACGAGCGGGAACGGGGTGTCGTAGCGCAGGGTCGCCATCAGGCTCACACCGATGGTGGAGAGGATCGAGCCGGTGACCATCCAGCCCTTCCACTTGCCGAACCGGCTAACGAGCTGGCCGATGATGATCGACGCTCCCATCTGACCGATGATCATCGGGATGGTCATCAGGCCCGACTCGGTCGGCGTGGCCCCGCGGGCCAGCTGGAAGTACTGCGCGAGGAAGACCGAGGTCGCGAACATCGAGACGCCGATCGCGATGGAGGCGACGACCGACAGCGTGAACGTGCGGTTGCGGAACAGCGACATCGGGACGATGGGTTCCTTGACGAAGAACTCCACAGCGACGAAGGCGGCGATGGCGAGACCCGCGGTGACGGCGAGGGCGATGCTGGTCCCGGAGTCCCAATCGAATTGGTTGCCGCCCATGGAGACCCAGATCAGCAGGGTCGAGACGCCGACGGCGAGCAGCACGATGCCGAAGTAGTCGATGGACACCTTGGTGCCGCGCTGCGGCTTGGGCAGGTGCAGGGTGAACTGCAGCAGCACGAGGGCGACGATCGCGAACGGGACACCGACGAAGAAGTTGGCGCGCCAGCCCCAGGCGTCGGTGATGACACCGCCGAGCAGCGGGCCGCCGATCGTGCCGAGGGCCATGATGCCGCCGACGACACCCATGTACTTGCCACGCTCACGCGGGGAGATGATGAGGGCCACGGCGATCATGACGAGCGACATGAGGCCGCCGACGCCGATGCCCTGCACGACGCGGACCGCGATGAGCATGTTCGTGTCGGTAGAGAAGCCGGCGATGACGGTGCCGACCGTGAAGAGGATGAGCGAGATCTGGATGAGGACCTTGCGGTCGACGAGGTCGGCGAGCTTGCCCCAGATCGGCGTCGAGACGGCGGTGGCGAGAAGGCTCGCGGTGATGACCCAGGTGTACTGCGACTGGGTGCCGCCGAGGTCGGCGATGATGACGGGCATCGAGGTCGAGACGACCGTGCCGGAGAGCACGGCGACGAACATGCCGACGATGAGGCCGGAGATCGCGGTGAAGACCTCGCGGGCCGAGCGCGCGGTCTCGGAAGAGGATGAGGTGTGTGTCACGGGGGAATGCTCCTGCATAGAAAGTTGATCGAGATCAACCATACGCCGATAGTTGCGGTTTCGCAACT
The DNA here is from genome assembly GCF_044756645.1 of Microbacterium sp. NPDC091676. NCBI lineage: Bacteria > Bacillati > Actinomycetota > Actinomycetes > Micrococcales > Microbacteriaceae > Microbacterium > Microbacterium sp. NPDC091676. The sequence goes on from NZ_JBIVTI010000002.1 coordinate 605,736, forward strand.
ATCGGCCAACACTCCCCACCGCGGTTCAGCCGCAGAACGAGGAGAGCCCCTCGTGGAGGCGCTCGATCGCCTCGACCGTCTCCGGGGCCTGAAGGTCGGTCATGCCGCCGAGCTGATCGGCGCCGGAGCGGATGAGGTCGCCGAGCTGTCCGTCCATGCCGTCCGCGACGCCGTCGAGGGTGACGACGAGGTCGTCGCGGGCGGCGTCGAGCTGCTCCGCGGAAGCGTCGCCCTGGCTCAGCAACTCCTGATACTGCGCGTACGCGTCGTCGATCGTGGTGCAGGTCTCCGCCACCGGGACCCCGAACGCCTCGCCTGCGGCCTGGGTGACCTGGGCGCACCCCGCGAGGAGGCCGACGGCGAGCAGCAGGGGGACGAGGACGATTCGGCGCATGTCCCGAGGGTAGCCGCGCCGTCTGAGGCGCGGCTGACCCTCGGGCGGTGCGGCGAGGGTAGCCGCGCCGTCTGAGGCGCGGCTGACCCTCGGGCGGTGCGGCGGTCAGCCGCCGGACGGGTTCTCGAGGGGCTTGCCCTCGTCGTCCGTCGTCTCGCGCTCGAGCACGTCGTCGGTGCTCTCGCCGCTGTCGTCGGGAGCGCCGCCGGAGGCCGTGTCGGCTTCCTCGTCGGCGCCCGGAGTGCCCTGCGTGTTCTGGGGGTCGCTCATGCTCTCCTCCTCTGTTTCGTCCGACGACCGTACGCGCGGCGGTCGCCGATGACGCAGGGGGTTGACCGGGTGGGCGGCGGCGACCACACTGCCGTCGCTCGCGGTGTCAGACCTGGGCCCAGAGCCGCTCGATCGGCACCGCCTGCCCGAGGATGCGCTCGGCCGCACGATGTCCGGAGAACAGGGCCGCCGGCACCGTGGCCGGATCGTCGGTCCACGTGGCCTCGCCCGCGATGTGCAGCACGCCGCCGACCGGAGTGGCGAGGTCGTCGTGGTCGGCGGTGGTCGACCCCACCGTCATGTACGCGTACGACCCGTGCGCGAACGGATCGTCCTGCCAGGCCGTGCGGTGCAGCCCGACCGGATCGGGGATCCCGTCGCCGTAGAGCCGGCGGAGCTGCGCCATGATCGAGGCCTGCACCTGCGCATCGCTCCAGTCCCGCGTCGCGACGGCAGCGGGCCCGGCGGCGAAGGTGAGCAGGAGCGGCTCGTCGTGCAGCGCCGTGAGGTCGTACCAGGAGTGCCACCACCGCGCCTCGGGGCCCTGCTGCCGGAGGGCGTACACCCCGTCTTCCCAGAACCGCGCGGGGAACCGCAGGAACACCTTCTCGAAGGCGTTCATGCGCAGCCGCCCCAGCGCCTCGGCGTTCACCGGCGGCAGCGGAGGGACGATCTCCAGGGTCCCGGCCTGCAGCACGCCGACCGGCACCGTGACGACCGTCGTGTCGCCGGAGAAGTCGCCGTGCGAGGTCCGCACCCAGACGCCGTCGTCGCTCCAGTCGACGCGGGTGACGACATGTCCGCGGCGGACGTCGAGTCCTTCGGCGAGGCGCTCCGGGAGCACGTCGTAGCCGTCGGGGAAGACGACCTCGTCACCCTCGATCGCGTCGTCGTCGAGGCCGTGCGCCGCGAGGTCCTCGATCCACGCCCCGTACTGCTCCTCGGCGCGATGCTCCAGGTACTCCCGCACCCGCTGCGTACGATCGGCGCTCCACTCCTGGCGCGAAAGGGCCTCGTCCGTGACGTCGCGGTAGGAGGCTGCGGGACCGGAGGCGGCGATGACGTCGGGCAGCGCGGCGTCCACCGCGTGCACATCGGCGGCGAAGGCGCGCGCCTCCTCGGCGGAGAGCGGGCGCCCGTCCGGGCCGTGATACGCGATCGGCCGGCTGTCCACCTGGAAACCGCCGACGGTGAACTCCGTGGTCCGCATGCCGAAGGCCGCGGCGGCCGCAGCCACCGGACTGCCGTCGACACCGTGGATCCAGGAGGCGCCGAGATCGACGACGCCGTCCGTCCGGTCCGTGTGCACCCGGCCGCCGATCCGATCGCGCGCTTCGAGCACCACGACCGTCCGCCCCGCATCCTGCAGCAGCCGGGCCGCCGTCAAGCCCGCCACGCCCGCGCCCACGATCACCGTGTCGACCTGCTCCATGCGCTCCTCCTCGCTGCCCCTCCGCAGGGAGCCGTGCCCCGACGATAGCCCAGGCGGACGGCCATCGACAGGGCGGTGCGGCCCGACGCCCCGCCCGCGACGCCGGTGTCAGGCGGCGTGCTGGATGAGTCCGAGCAGACTGCCGTCCGGGTCGAAGAACTTCAGGAAGAGGGCGAAGCCGCCGTCGTCGAAGCTCACCACCTCGACGCCCTCTGCCGCGAACCGCTCGGCGAGGGCGTGGATCTCGGTCGTGCGCAGGAAGAAGAGCGGCCGGTCCTCCCCCGACACCGTCAGCTTCATCGGCGCGTGCCCCGGCGCCTCCCAGAGCATGAGATCGGGACCGCCCTCGGCGCGGAGCATGGCGCTCGACCCGTAGTCGGTGAGGACGCGGAAGCCGAGCAGACGCTCGTACCACGCGATGGACGCCGCGAGGTCGGCGACGGGCAGCTGGATGTGATCGAGTCCGGCGAGGACGGATGCCATGGGAAACCCTCCGAGGTCGTGTCCGTTCACCGTAGCGTCACCCACCGACCACACCGCGGGCCGGATGACAACCCCCTGGGCGCTGCACGCGGCACAGCGCACCCTGGGGCCATGAGCCACCACCCCGATGACATCAAGCAGCCCCTGGACCACCTGCCCCCGGCGGACGAGCGGGACAAGGCCGTCGAGATCGACGAGCCGCACTATCCGACGTCGGGCGCGCCGGCCGACAGCCCGGACGTGACGCCGGAGACCGCGGCAGAGCCGGACAAGCCGAACCGCCACGGCGTCGACAAGCTTCCGCCGACGTCGCGCTGACCCTTCGCCTGTTCCTCAACTATTGTTGAGGTCTACGAAGGGCGGCGGATGGAACCGGACGATCTCCTCCCGATCGGGGAGGTCACCCGACGCACGGGCGTCGCGCCCTCCGCGCTGCACTTCTACGAGCAGCTCGGCCTCATCGCCTCGACGCGCACGCCCGGCAACCAGCGGCGCTATCGCCGTCACATGCTGCGACGGATCTCGATCATCGTCGTGGCCAAACGCATCGGCATCCCGCTCAGCGAGGTCCAGGAGCTCTTCCAGACCCTGCCCGTCGACGCCCCGCCCTCGCACGGCGATTGGCGCCGCGTGGCCAAGCGCTGGCGCGCCGAGCTCGAGGAGCGGCGCACCCAGCTGGAGCACCTGCAGCGCGAGCTCGCGGGCTGCATCGGCTGCGGCTGCCTGTCTCTGAAGGCCTGCCGCCTGCTGAATCCGGAGGACGCACTCGGCGAGAGCGGCCCCGGCCCCCGCCGCATCTGAGGCCGGGGACGTCCGCCACCGACCTGCTGGACGAAGGTGGGGTGTTGCGGAGCCGGGATCGGTGAGAGCGTGGAGACATCCCCACCAGCGATCAGCGTGGTTGCGCCTCTTGGCAACGGGTTCCTGTGGAGATGGAACGAAGGATCCATCCAATGGGCAAGTTCATCTATGAGGGCGGTCCGAAGATCGAGATCGAGGACCGCGCTCTCACACATATCCAGCTCGTCATGACGACGAAGCTCCGGCGCGGCGAACCGATGCCGTTCTCGTGGAAGGAAGACGCCTCCGTCGGAGGTGGCCGGACGACCGTATGGGTGCATGCGCACTCGAACATCGTGTTCAAGTTCTTCGACAGCAGGCCCCCGGCCATCAACCGGCGGTGGGTGGACGCGCTCGCGTTCACCGCGAACACGCCGAACGGCCTGTATCTGGTGCCGGAGCCGACGGAGACGAGCACCGCCTCCCGGCAGCTCGCGGACCTCGCCGTCTGACACCGGCACCGCCGCAGGGGAGGGCGCAGGCCCGAGGACTCAGTCCTCGAGGTCGGCGTCCTCCCCTTTCGCCTTCTCGGCCTTCTCCTGGGCCTTCTCCGCTTCCTTCTCGGCGCGCTCCTGAGCCTTCTCGGCCTTCTTCTGCGCGTCCTCCTCGGCCTTCCGCTGCTCGTCGGCGGCCTTCTGCGCGGCCTCCTGCGCCTTCTCGGCCTTCTTGTCGTCCGGCACCCCAGGCGCCGGTTCCGGCTCCGGGGCGGGGGCGGGGGCGTCGACCGGGGTCACCGGCTCGTCCGCCTCCTCCGGGACGGTCACGGGCACGACGACGGCCGGTGTGGGCGACGAGCGCGGGGTCGGCTCGGTGTCGACGGGAGTCACGACCGGATTCGGGTTGAGCGCCCCCGCCGCCCAGAGCGTTCCGGCGACGGTGAGGGCGACCGCGACGGCGACCGCCCCGGTCAGGAGCCCCCGGCGTCGCCGGGCACGCTGCATCCGCGGACCCCGGGAGCGGAGCACCGCAGCCTCGGGAGTCACACGGCGGGGAAGCACGAGGGTCGGCGTCGGAGCGGACGGCGCGGTCGGCGCCTGCTCCGCGAACGCTGCGGCGGCGATCGGAGCGGGCAGTGGCGGTCGCGGCGGAATCGACGGGTCGTGCGCGAGTGCGGACACCGCCGCGAAGACGCCGGCGGCGCTCGGCCGGTCCTCCGGATCCGTGGCGGTCATCCGCTGCAGCAGCGCCGACCACGCCGGACCCACCGACTCCGGGATCGCGGGGGGCTCGATCAAGCGGGCCAGGGTGGCACCGATCCCCTCCGCCTCCGCGAAGGCGCGCTCTCCCGTGAGCGCTTCGCGCAGGACCAGACCCAGCGCGTAGATGTCGGCGGCGGGCGCCGGCGCCGCGCCGTTCAGCTGCTCCGGCGCCAGGTACGCCGCGGTGCCGATCACGGTTCCGGGAGACGTCAGCCGGGCCGCGTCCACGAGCACCGAGATCCCGAAATCGGCGAGCTTCGCGCCCGAGCGGCTCCCGGCGAGGGAACGCCCGGTGAGCAAGACGTTGGAGGGCTTGATGTCCCGGTGCACGATGCCCGCGCCATGGACGACATGCAGGGCCTCCGCCAGGTCGGCGGCGAGCGCCGCCACCTCGGAGGAGGGCAGCGGCCCCTGGGCGATCCGCGCGGCGAGGGTCGGGCCGTCGACGAACTCCATCACCAGGTACTCGGCCCGCCCCGGATGCAGCTGCGCGTCGTACAGCGTGACGAGGGCGGGGTGGTTGAGCGAGGCGAGCACGGTCATCTCGCCGCGGGCGCGCTCGGAAGCGGCGCCCTGCTCGGTCTCCGCGCGGAGCATCTTGATGGCGACCGTGCGCCCGAGCAGCGAATCCTCCGCGCGGTACACGCGCGCCATCCCGCCCTGCCCGACGCACTCCCGGAGGTGGTAGCGCCCATCGAGCAGCGCCTCCGTGGGAAGCGAGTCATCCGTCATCGTCGAATCCTCCTGCCGCGACGTCGGGAGCGGCGCGGCGAAGCCTCACTCTAGAACCGCCGCCGAGGGGCGTCTCGGGCCTTGACAGACGGGCCGTCGATGGGGAGGTCTCAGGCCGCGGGAGAATGGGACATATGCCCGCGCGTTCCCCCCAGCGACTGCTCCTCTCCGTCCGGCGCCTGCTGCACACCGATCCGTCCGCCGTCGCCCACACCGAGGCGATGCCCGTGATCGACGAGCACACCGTGCCGCGGGTCCTCGATCTGGCGACGCGCATCGGGGAGTCGATGTTCGCGGTCGGGGCCTCGGCGCACGAGGTCACGCTCGCGATCACCCGTGTCTGCGAGGCGTACGGCCTCAAGGGCGTACAGGTCGACGTGACCTACAACTCGATCACGGTGTCCTTCCACCTCAGCGGGGAGGTCTGGCCGGAGACGCTGGTCCGCGTGGTGCGCGTCGCCGCCCCCGACCACGCGAAGCTGCAGCGCGTGCAGGCCCTCGTCGCCGACATCGACGGCGGCCTGGACCTGGAATCCGCGCGCACCGCGTTCCGGGTCATCCGTCGCGTGCCCTTCCGCTACCAGCAGCCTGTGGTGATCGTCGCGCGGGCGCTCCTCGCGGTCGGCGTGAGCATCATGCTCGGGGCCTCTCCGCTCATCGTCGGTCTCACGTTCGTCGCCGCGCTGGGGGCGGCGCTCACCCAGGCGGGCCTGGCCCGGCTGCGGGTGCCGCTGTTCTTCAGCCAGATCGCCGGAGGCCTCGTCACCACGGTCGTCGCGGTCGCCGTCTCGGCGCTCGGCAGCGCGGGGATCGAACCGTTCGTCGGCATCCGCCCGTCGATCATCGTCGCCTCGGGCATCGTGCTCATGCTCGCCGGGCTCACGGTGGTGGGCGCCGCGCAGGATGCCATCGACGGCTTCGCCCTCACCGCCGGCGGCCGCATCCTCGACCTGACGATGCAGACGCTCGGGGTGGTGATCGGCATCCTCGTCGGGCTGGAGCTCGGCGGCGTGCTGGGGTTCACGATGGAGCTGCCGGACGACCCCGCGCCCTTCGGGCCCCTGCTCAACCAGTTCGCGGGGGCCATCATCATCGCGATCGCCGTGGCCGTGTTCAACGGCGCCGGCATCCGCATCATCCTCGTCAGCGCGCTGCTCAGCGCCGTCACCCTCGCCGGGTACGCCGGCACCATCGCCCTCCAGCTCCACCCGGCTGCGGCGAGCGCGGTCGGAGCGCTGCTGGCGAGCTTCATCGGCATGCTCATCGCGCACAATCTGCACGTGCCCTCGGTCGCGGTGACGACCGCCGCGATCGTCCCCCTCGTCCCCGGCGTCGCGGTGTTCCAGGGCCTCCTCGAGGTCGTGCACGCGGCCGGCACCTCCACCGGGATGCTGACCGTGGGCGGATCGCTCATCGACGCCGCCGTGATCGGCATCGCCCTCGCCTCCGGTGCGTCCCTCGGGCTCTACCTCGGAACGCCGGTGCGGGCGACTCTCGCCGGTGTCGCGAAGACCAGGGCGCGCGTGCGCCGCTGATCCGACCGGGTCATCCCGCCGCGGAGTCGGCGGCGAGGTCGAGCACCCACTCGTTGACCGTGAGCTCGGCCCCGCGGAACTGCTCCGTGATCGTTCCCCGCCGGGTGAACCCGCCGTGACGACACACGGCGTTCGACGCGGGGTTGTCGACCCCGGGGAACGCGAGCAGGAGCCGCCCGTCCTTCGCTCGACCACGCAGCACGTCCACGAGCAGAGCGAGAGCGCGGGCCGCCACCCGCCGGCCCTGCGCGGCGGGCAGCACGAACCAGCCGGTCTCCCACGCCGGCTCGTCGTGCCACGTGATCCGCCACGCGCCGATCGAGCCGAGAGGCTGCCCCTCGTCGTCGACGATCGCGAACATCAGGGCCTCGCCCTCGGCGACGAGGCGCAGGTACCTTTCGTGTCGCGACTGCACCTCCGCCGCGCTCTCCGGCCCGTTGAGATGCGCCGTCATCTCCGGGGTGTTCGCCGCCCGCAGGAGAGGGAGATCGTCGGCCGACCAGGGGCGGAGGCTCAGTGTGTCCACGCTCGGAGCCTTGCACGCCCCACCGACACCGGAGACGACGATGCGCCCGCCGCGGACGGATCCACAGCGGGCGCATCGGTCGACGGTCAGTGGCCGCCGAGGTCCTTGACCAGCTCGGCCTCGTCCTCCTTGGACAGCGAGGTCTGCACGACGGTGCCGTTGTACGGGGCCAGCGCCTCGGCGAACTTGTCCTCGGTGAGCTTGAGCGCGTAGATGACGACGGCGGACTTGCCGGCCGTCACGGTGGCCTTCACGCGGTCGCGGAACTCGGCGTCGATACCCGTCTTGTCGAGACCGGAGAACAGGGCCCCGAGGAGGCCGCCGAACACCAGGCCGGCGACCGGGATGAAGAACAGGATGCCGATCAGCGCACCGAACAGAGCACCGGAGGCGACGCCGAGGCCGATCCGGCTCCCGGCGCCCGGGTACTCCACCTTCGTCTTGCCCTCGCCGTCGACCTTCACGAGCGCGAGACCGGCGAGCTCGACGACGAGGTCGTCCTGCAGCGCCTGGACGCGGTTGTAGGCGCCTTCCGCGTCGCTCTCGGTGTCATAGGAGATGACGATCAGTTCAGCCATGGTTTCCTGCTTTCGGTTGCGATCGGAGATGCTCTCCACGCGCGCAGAGGCACCGGTCTTCGCCACCGACCCTAGGCGCGCCCCCGCACACAGGACAGAGTCGCCGTCGATGTTCACCCTGGTGACTCCGCAGCGCCGATGTCCGTGGCCTGACCTACGGTCGCTGTCGTGCCCGAGTCCGTGCAGCAGTGGTGGGCGAGACGCCAGTTCTCGCGCGGACTCGACGTGCCCTACGCGGTCGGCACCTACCGGGCGGCGTGGGCGGCCTACCCCGAGCTCATCCGGCAGTACCACCCGGAGCTCAACCACGGCATCACGCTCTCGCAGATCCCGTTGGCGGCCGATGTGCTGCTCTGCTGGGAATGCGCCGTCGGCCACCTGTTCGCGGCCACGCCGACCGAGCAGCGCGAACGCCCGGGGCGGGTGCGACGGCGCTCGTCCTGGTGCCCCGAATGCACGGCGCTGGCGCGTCCGCAGCCCGTGATCCTCGGAGAGGCGCGGGCACTCCCCGCTCGCCCGAAGAAGCCCGCGCCGGCGCTGTGCACGAAGACTCCCGCGCTGCCGACGGGCACGGCGTTCCTGAGCGCGTGCGCTCCGAAGCCGGCCTCGGCGGCGGAGGGGAAGCTGCGGCAGGCGCTGGCGGCGCGACTGGTGTTCCCCGACGACGTCAACGCGATCAAGGTCGCGCGGCCGTTCTTCCGGCATACGGAGGTGTGGCCCGACATCCTGCTCCCGGAACTGCGGATCGCGATCGAGTACGACACGGTCGGCCGACACGGGCTGGAGCACGTCGGGAAGAGGGAGGAGGCCGATCGCCGGAAGGATCGCGCGGTGCGCGGCGCCGGCTGGGAGGTCGTGCGGGTGCGGATGGGGAAGCTCGAGCCCCTCGGGCCCTTCGACCTCCCGCTCATCTCCCTCGGCGCGAGCGGCATCACCCGGCTGGTCGACCGGCTCCGCGACATCCGCGGAGCCTTCCTGGTCGACGCCTACCTGCGCTGAGGGAGCTCGCTTCGCGTCACGATGCGACCGACTCGTCGCCGCGCCGCTCCCGGGGAGAGCCGAGGGCGACGGTGGAGAGCAGGCCGAGAGTGAGGAAACCCGCCGCCGTCCATGCCGCGTAGCGGGTGCCGTCGGAGAACGCGCTGCGGGCCGCCTCGGCGAACGGCGCGGTCTCCGAATTCTGGTCGAGCCCCGCGATGGCGGCGCCGGCGCTGTCCACGACGGCGGAGACCACCTGGTCGCGCGCCGCCGACGGCACACCGTGGTCGTCGAGTGCCGCCCCGAGCACGACCGCCGTGCTCGTGACCAGGACGGTGCCGAGCACGGCCACCCCGAGCGCCGCACCGAGCTGACGAGACGTCGACTGGGTGCCGGACGCGGCCCCGCTGTCCGTCACCGGCACGTCGGCGAGCACGACGCCGGTGAGCTGCGCGGTCGCGAGCCCCACGCCGAGCCCGTACACGAAGAGGAACGGGACGAGGGGCACCGAGGACGCCTCCGGGGCGATCACGAGCCCCACACCGGCGACGCCGACGATCTCGGCGAGGAGCCCGACCCTGACCACCCAGACCGGGGCGATCCGTCCGCTCGCGGCACCGGCCACCCCGCTGGCGAGGAAGGATCCGCCCGCGAGGGCGAGCAGCAGCAGTCCGGTCTGCAGCGCGTCGAAGCCGAGCACGAACTGCAGCCAGAGCGGGAGCGCGAGGATGAGGCCGAACTCCCCGAGGGACACGACGGCGGCGGCGATGTTCCCGTTGCGGAACGACGGGATCGCGAACAGGCGCAGCGCGAGGAGGGTGGAGCGCCCGCGCCGCTGGCGGTGCAGACCCCAGGCGATGAACGCGACCAGCCCGAGGACCGCGAGGGCGAACGCGAACGGGATGGGCGAGAGGTCTCCCGGCCAGGTCCAGCCGCCCACCTGCGGGCGCTCGTCCACGAGCCACCAGCCGTACGTGCGGCCCTCGATGAGCGCGAAGACGAGACTGCCCATCGTCACGACGGAGAGGACGGCTCCCACGACGTCGATCCGTTCCGTGCGCTCGCCGCGCGATTCGGCCACGGTCAGCAGGACCCCGACGACGATCAACAGGCCGAGCGGGATGTTGATGCCGAAGGCCCAGCGCCAGGAGAAGGCGGTGGTCAGCCACCCGCCGAGGAGCGGTCCCACGGCCGCCATGCCGCCGATGGTCGAGCCCCAGACGGCGAACGCGATGCCGCGTTCCCGCCCGCGGAAGGTCGCGTTGATGATCGACAGGGTGGTCGGCAGGATCATCGCCCCGCCCACGCCCTGCACGAGCCGGGCGAGGATGAGCACACCTCCGCTCGGCGCAGTGGCGGCGAGGACGGAGGCGGCGGCGAAGACGATGACGCCGACGATCATGACGCGGCGGCGTCCGAAGCGGTCGGCCAGGCTGCCGAAGACGAGCAGGAGGGCGGCGAAGACGAGGGTGTAGGACTCCTGCACCCACTGCACCTCGGTCGAGGTGATCCCCAGGTCGTCGACGATGGCCGGGATGGCGACGTTGACGATCGTCGAGTCGACGATGATGAGACTGACGGCGATGCTGATGAAGACCAGCCCCGCCCAGCGCCGGCGTTGAGACCTGTCCATGTTCGCTAGCCTAGTTAGATACTTGAATGGAAAGCAGTTTTATCCGTTCTCTCCCGCGAGCGCAACCCCCGTGCGCGCGGACGCGCGGAACGCGATGATGCCCTCATGAAACTCGTCTCCTACGCCGGCCAGCAGCTCATCACCTCCGACGACATCGCGGAGACGCTGCTCACCCTGGCCGCCGCCATCGCCAGGGAGGGCGAGTCCGAAGCGGTCGAGATCCCGATCCTCCTGGAGGGCGAGAAGGACTGGGCAGATCTCCTCGTCGGCGTCGGCAACGACGTGCTCGTCAGCCCTCACCACACCGTGGACGCCGACCCGGACTTCTCCGCCGAGGTCGACGAGCTGCGGTCCCACCGCCTGTTCCCGAAGCCGCCGAGCGAGACGTCATCGCCGGGCGACATCGAGGTCCCGGCGCTCTCCGACTTCGACATGGGCCACGGACTCTGACCGTGTGAGCGCCCGCACCCGGCGGGCAGCGGGTTCCCGCGCACCGTCGCGGAGGACGACCTCACGGTCGGCATCCGCGATCACCGCCGCGTCGTGCGTGACGCAGAGGACGGTCGTCCCGCGATCCGCCTCCTCGCGGAGCACGGCCCTGATGCGCCGCACCGACTCGGCATCCAGCGCCGTCGTCGGCTCGTCCACGAGCAGGATCCCGGCCTCGACCGCCAGCCCCTGAGCCAGGAGAGCACGCTGCTTCTGGCCACCGGAGAGCGTCGCGAAGGGTCGCCGCTGCAGCCCTGACACGGCGGTGCGCTCCATCGCCGCCGCCACGGCGGCGCCAGCCCGCCGATCCTGTCGCCGGAAGGCGCCGAGCCGCCCCCAGGTGCCGACGGCGACGACATCCCGCACCGTGAGCGGAAGGCCGGGAGGCACCGCGGCACGCTGCGGCACGAAGGCGATCTCGCCCGTCACGGTCCGCTGCCCTCGAGTCGGTGGACGCACCCCGGCGACCACCTCCAGCAGCGTCGACTTCCCCGCGCCGTTCGGGCCCGTGACGACGACGAACTCCCCCGCCTCGACCGCCAGGGTCACGCCATGCAGCGCGTCGTGATCCCCGAGCCGGACGGCGACGTCGTCGAGTCGGAGCGGGCAGCCGGGGGTCGCGGTCTCCATCGTCATGTCTCCAGTTTATGAATTTGATAATCATTCTCAACTACGAATAGGCTCGCGTTCCGTGACCCTCTCGTTCGCCGCCCTGCTCGCCCCCTTCACGCTCGAGTTCTTCCAGCGCGGGCTCCTCGGCGGCGCGCTCGTCGCCGTCCTCTGCGGGGTCGTCGGCACCTGGGTCGTCATCCGCGGAATGGCGTTCCTCGGCGAGGCCCTGGCTCACGGGATGCTGCCCGGCGTCGCCCTCGCCACGGTGCTCGGCATGCCCGTCCTCGCGGGCGGGGCACTCAGCGCCGTCGCCATGAGCATCGGCATCGGCGCCCTGCACCGGCGCGCCCGCCTCTCCTACGACACGAGCATCGGCCTGCTCTTCGTCTCGATGCTGGCTCTCGGGGTGCTGATCATCTCCCACTCCGGGAGCTTCGCCACGGACGCGACCGCGATCCTGTTCGGCGACATCCTCGCGATCACCCCCGCCGATCTCCTCCTGCTCGCCGCGGCCGCGGTCCTGGGAGTGACGGTCGCCATCCTCTGCCATCGGCCGTTCGTCGCGCTCGCCCTCGACGCCCGGATCGCGACGGTGCTCCGCCTCCGTCCGCGGTGGGCCCAGGCGGCCCTCGTCGGGCTCGTGACGCTCGCGGTGGTGGCGTCCTATCAGGCCGTCGGATCGCTGCTCGTCGTCGGACTGCTCCTCGCCCCGGCGGTCGCCGCCGGACAGTGGACCACGCGGCTGCCGACGCGTATGGTCCTGGCCGCCGCCTTCGGCGTCGCCGCGGTCGTGCTCGGACTGCTCACCTCCTGGTTCGCGGCCACCGCGGCGGGCGCCTCCGTGGCCGCAGCCGCGATCGGCCTCGCCGCGCTGTCCTGGGCGGGGCGGAGCGCCGTGGCTGTCCGCCGACCCTCCGCGCTCCGCACCGCGCCCGCCTCCCTCTCCTGAGCCCCGAAAGGACCTCATGCCCTCCCGTCTCCTGCCTCTCGCAGCCGCCGTCACCCTGACGCTCGGCCTCGCATCCTGCGCCGGATCCCCGACGCCGAGCCCGACCGCCCCCTCCTTCCCCGCGGACGGTCACGGCGCGATCGCCGGAGCCGAGGAGGTGGCCGAGCCGCAGCTCGGGCTCACGACCATCGATCACGAGGGCCGAGTGACGCACCTCGACCTCCTCGACGAGAGCGTCACCGCGCTCGGCACGATCGCGGCTCCCATAGCGATGACGACCGACGGCCGGTACCTGTTCGCCGACACCGGCGACGGCGTGGAGGTGGTCGACAGCGGCGTCTGGACGTGGGATCACGTCGACCACTTCCACTACTACCGCGCCGAGCCCGCGCTGCTCGGCGCGGTCGCGGGCGACGGGTCGGCGACGGTCGCGACGACGAACAGCTCGACCACCGGCGGCATCGGCATCTCCTTTGCGGACTCCGGAGACGCCGTGCTCCTCGACACGGAAGCCCTGTCGAAAGGGGAGATCCGGGAGCGGTTCCGCATCGAGCGCGCTCCCCACGAGGGATCGGTGGTGCCGATCGGGTCGTTCGCGCTGGTGACCGAGCCCGACGGGGAGACGGGCGGAGTCGTCGTCGGCTACACGGCGGACGGCGAGCGCACCGGGCTCCGGGAGACCTGCGTCGCGCCGGCCGGCACGATCACGACCCGGGTCGGCGCGGTGATCGGCTGCGCGGACGGCGCGCTGCTGGCGCAGGTGGAGGACGGAGCCGTCGTCGTCGACCGCATCCCCTACCCGGAGCACGCGCCGGCGGGAGCCGTGTCCTCCTTCCACAACCGCGAGGGCCGCCCCACCGTCGCCGGCCTCGCCGGGGCCACCGACATCCGCCTCCTCGATACCCGGACCCGTTCCTGGACCCTCCTCACCGCTCCCACCCCGCTCGCGCAGGTGACGGCCGTCGGCGACGAGGACGACACGCTGCTCGCCCTCGCGCAGGACGGGCGCGTGCTCGTGCTCGACGCGACCGACGGGGGCGTGCGAGCGGAGACCCCTCCCCTGGTGGCCGCGTCACTGACCGCGGGTGAGACGCCGACCCTCATCGCCGACCAGCACCGCGCCTACCTCAGCGGACCGGCGGAGCACCGGCTGTTCGAGATCGACTACGCCGACGACGCCCGCCTCGCACGCAGCTTCGACACGGCCGACGCCCCGGCGTTCGTCGCCGAGACGGGACGCTGACATGCGCCTCCTCCGCGCCACCGTCGCCACGGCCCTCGCCGCGCTCACCGCGGTCACCCTGAGCGCCTGCACCGCCCCCGCCGATGCACGGCCGGTGGTCGTCGTCACGACCAACATCCTGGGCGATGTGGTCGGCGAGCTCGTCGGCGGTCAGGCGCGCGTCGTCACCCTCATGAAGCCGAACGCGGACCCGCACTCGTTCGAGATCTCCGCGCAGGAGGCCGCCACACTCCGGGATGCCGACCTCCTCGTCTCCAACGGGCTCGGATTGGAAGAGGGTCTGCAGCAGCATCTCGACGGGGCCGCCGCAGCCGCGGTGCCGTCGTTCGTCGCGGGCGACGCGATCGAGGTCCTGGACTACCGCGAAGGCGACGCCGCCGGGATGCCGGACTCGCACTTCTGGACCGACCCCGGACGCATGGTCGACGTCGTCGACGCCCTGGAGCCCGCCCTGGCCGCACTCGACGGGGTCGACGTCGACACCCTCGCGGCGGACGTCGCCGGCTACCGCGACGAGCTGACGGCGCTCGACGCCGAGATGACGCGCGCCTTCGCCCGGATCCCGGACGAACGTCGGGCGCTCGTCACCAACCATCACGTCTTCGGCTACCTCGCCGACCGGTTCGACTTCGAGGTCGTCGGCGCCGTCATCCCGGGCGGGACCACGCTCGCGGCCCCGTCGGCCTCCGACCTGGCCGATCTCGTCGATGCCGTGGAGGAGACGGGCGTGCCCGCCGTGTTCGCGGAGTCGTCCTCGCCCGACCGCCTCGTCCAGGCGCTCGCCGAGGAGGCCGACGTCCACGTCGAGGTGATCGAGCTGTTCACCGAGTCGCTCACCGCGGAGGACGGCGGCGCCCCCGACTACCTGACCATGATGCGCGTCAACACCGCGCGCATCGCCTCCGGTCTCAGCCGTTGAGACCACCCCTCACAAGAAAGAAGCACCGCATGAAGACACTCCCCCTGCGCCGGGCGCTGGTCGGGGCGGTCGCCCTCGGCGCCGCCGTGACCCTCGCCTCCTGCACGGCCGGCCCCGGGAACGACTCCGCCGCGAGCGACGCGCCCGGGTCGGACGCCGGCCCCCGGGTGGCCATCTCCTACGACGGCGGCATCCTCGTCCTCGACGGCGAGACCCTCGACACCGTCGCCGCCTTCGACTCCGAGCCGTTCACCCGCCTGAACCCGGCCGGCGATGGACGCCACGTGATGGTGACGATGAGCGAGGGCTTCCAGGTGCTCGACACCGGGGCCGGCTCGACCAACGACGCCGCCTTGACCGACACCGTGTTCGAGGCCGACACCCCCGGCCACGTCGTCCGCCACGGCGGGAAGACCATCCTCTACGCCGACGGCACGAGCGACACCACCATCTTCGACACCGCCGATCTCGGCGACGGCGGCATGCCGGAGGTGGAGACCGTGGACGGCGTCGAGGCGCACCACGGCGTCTCGGTGCTGTTGGAGGACGGCACGTTCCTCACCACAGTGGGCGATGCCGATGGTCGCAGCGGCATCGTGGTGCGCGATACGGAGGGTGCGGAGATCGCCTCGTCCGACCAGTGCCCCGGCGTCCACGGCGAGGGGACGGCAGCGGACGAGGTCGTCGTGTTCGGCTGCGAGGACGGCGCGCTCGTCTACAAGGACGGCGAGATCACCAAGCTCGCCGCTCCCGACCAGCCGTACGGCCGCATGGGCAATGCGTACGTGAGCGAGACGAGTCCGATCGTCGTGGGCGACTACAAGGACGACCCCGACGCCGAGGGCTACCTGCTCCGCGCCGTCACGCTCATCGACACCGCGGCGATGACGTCCGAGGTCGTGTCCCTTCCGGAGGGGGCGGAATACACCTTCCGCGACGTCGTGCGCGGTCCGGCCGACCGGGCCTACATCCTCGGGGCCGACGGCGCCATCCACGTGCTCGACCCGGAGACCGGCGAGATCGCCGACTCCTACCCCGTGATCGAGGCGTGGGAGGGACCCGCCGAGTGGCAGGACCCGCACCCCGCCATCGTCGTCGCGGGCGACATCGCCTACGTGACCGAGCCGGCCGCGAACAGCGTGCACGCCGTCGACCTCACCACCGGCGAGGTGCTCGCGAGCACGGAGCTGGAGATCACGCCGAACGAGATCGCACCGGCCGCCGGCTGAGCCTCGACACGGCGGGTCCGTCCTCTCCCGGGCGGACCCGCCGCGCGCGTGCGGAGGGGTCGGGTCAGCGCGATCCGGGATGCCCGGGGCGCGTCCGCCGGAGACGCCGCGCCGCGAGGAGCGCGGCTCCGAGGAGGACGAGCAGACCACCGGCTCCGGCCGCCGCGGCCGCGCCCGGCGCGAGACCCGTCGTCGCGAGGTCGGAGGCGGATCCGCCGGTGGCCCCGGTCGCCGGCCCGGGGCCTCCGTCTGTCCCGGGGTCCGGGTTCTCGGGTTCGGGTTCCGGCTCGGGCTCGGGGTCGGGACCGGGACCGGAGCGGGGGTCGTAGACGTTCGTGACCGTGCACACGGTGTCGACCCCTGCGACCACCTGGACGATGTCGCCCTCCAGCGCTCCCCCGGTGCATTCCCAGCCGTCGCTGCGGTAGTCGGCCGTGGGCGTGCCGGACACCGCCCGCTCCCAGAGCCGGAAACCACCGGCACCGAGCGGAGCGAGGGTCACCGTGGCCTCGCCGGATACCCCCTCGATACGCGGCCGGGGGAACTCGCCGCCGCCCAGGGCGTGCAGGGTCCAGTCCGTGACCGCGGCCGGACCGGCCGGGGCCCCTGGCGCGTTCCCGACGATGGCCTTGCGGAGCGTCAGGGTGCCGCCGACGAAGGTGTTCGTGGCGGTGCAGATCGCGTCGTCCCCGAATCCCAGGGTCGCCGTGGTCCCGTCCCAGGCCGTCCCGGTGCAGGTCCACTCGCCCTCGTACCCGCTCGGACCGTCCTCCGAGAAGATGTAGTCGCCCGGCGGGAGCGACATGTCGGTGACGAACTCCGACCCGCTGGGACCGGAGAGGGCCGCGTTGCCGGGGCCGCGTGCCTTCAGCTCGAAGTCGGCGGGAACGGCGCGCCCGCGCTCGCCGTTCACGACCTGCTTGACGAGCGTGAGGTGCGGAGTGATCGACGCATTGGTGATGATGCACACGACGTCCGCGGTTGGCGGTACCTGGACGACACCGTCCGTTGCTGACGCGCCGGAGCAGTTCCAGCCGAGCGGGTCGTAGCCCGTGGGCCCGTCCCGCTCGCTGAGCGTCCAGGTACCGGGGGCGACGGCGGCCTGGGTGACCGCCGGCGAGTTCGCTGGTCCCGACACGGTGGCGGTGCCATCGGTGGCGGACAGGGTCCACGCCGAGGGCAGGGCCGGAGTCCCGAAGGCGGAGGCGACCTGCTTGCGCAGCGTCAGGGTCGACTGGGTCCAGCGATTCGTGACGGTGCAGATCACGCTCTCCAGCGGCACGACCTCGACGGTGTCGCCGGTGCCGACGGGAGTGCCCTCGTCATCGACGCACGACCACCCCTCGCTCGCATAGGAGCCCGCCTGCGGAGCGGTGCTCGCCTCCGACAGCGTGAAAGTCCCCGGAGCCACTGCCGCGAAGCTGACCTTGCCCGAGCCGGAGGCACCGCTGATGACGGTGTCGGCCGACCTCGCGGTGAGCTCCCAGTCCTCCGCCGCGAGCGGACCGCCGCCGGTGTTCACGACGTTCTTCACGAGGGTGAGCTGGCCGACCTCGAGGGTGTTCGTGACGGTGCACGTGACATCCGCCCCCGCCACGACGGTCACGGTGTCGGCGGTCAGGGTGCCACCGGTGCACGACCACGGGCCGTCCGCATACCCGGCGGGACCGTCCGCCTCGGCGAGCGTGTAGTCGCCGACCGGCACCGGGACGCGGGTGACCGCAGCGGATCCGGAGCCGCCGGTCACCGTCTCCGGGCCCGCGGCGGTCAGGGTCCAGTCGGACGGCGGCTGGTCGCTGCCCACCACGTTCTTGACGAGAGTGAGCCAGCCGCCCGCGAAGGTGTTGGTGATGCGGCAGGTGATGTCGGAGCCCTCGCGCACGTAGAGGAGCGCCCCGTCGATCCCGCCGTCGCTCGTGGCGTCGACGCAGGTCCACGCGCCACCGGTGTATCCGAGGGGACCGCTCTCGGCGAGCGTGTAGGCGCCGGGGTCGATGGAGGCATGGTCGACGGCGTCCGAGCCGGAAGGGCCGGAGATCCGCTCGGGTCCACTCGCGGTCAGGACGAAGTCCGACGGGGCGGCCAGCGGGTAGCCGGTCGCCGCCGGGTCGACGACGTCCTTGACGAGCGTCAGGTGGGGCAGATCCCCGGTGTTGGTGATCTGGCAGGTCACCGCACCGCCGAGGGTCATCTCGAACTGATCACCGGCCACGGCGACGGCGGTGACCGCGCCGGTCGTCAGATCCCGCCGCTCGCAGGTCCACGGCCCCGGCACATAACTTCCCGGTCCGCCGGACTCGCTCAACGTGTAGGTGCCGATCCGTGCCGGCTGGTTCTGCACCGCCGCCGAGCCTCCTGCGCCCTCGATGGTCGACGGCCCCTGAGCGCGCAGTGTCCACTCCGAGGGGGTCGCGCCCCCGCCCTGCACGTTCTTGACGAGGGTGAGGCTGCTGCGGATCGCGTTGTTCTGCACGGTGCACGTCATCGACTGGTTCGCGGTGACCGTGATCGTGCGCTCCGGCTGCGTCGTCACGTCGCCGTCGCAGTTCCAGGAGAAGAAGGCGTAGCCGGCCACGCCGCCCGTCTCGAAGATGCGGTAGGTGCCGGGCGGGATGAGGCGCGACTGCACGCCGTTGAGGCCGTCGCCGGTGAAGGTCTCCCCCGTGGCCACGTTGACGGCGTGCATCGTCCACAGCGTGCGGTCGCCGAGGCTGGCGCCCGTGTCGAGGTTCTCGATCGCCTTGAAGAGCGAGAGCCGGGCGGTGGGTTCGGCGGCGACGGCGGGAAGAGCAGCACCGATGCCGACCACGGCGGCCAGCAGCACGCCCAGAACTCCGAATCGGACTTTTCTCATCGCGTGGCCCCCGCCCCGGGTGCGGATCCCCACCCGTCCCCTCACCGTAGGGGCGGGGACCGTGGCAGGGCAAGGGTCGGTGGAGGCCGGCACAGCATCCCCCTCGTCTCGGGTTCGCGCAACCCCCGTGCCCGAACGCCGCCGCGCTCATAGGACTGGATCGCGGGAGCAGCGCTCGCGCCGACGCGAGGAGGAACCATGTCGAAGGCAGCCACAGCACGCAGCGGATCCGCGTCCGCTCCACCGCCCGAGCACGACGAGAAGCCGGACAGCCCGACCGATCTGCAGAAGCGGTCGTGGAAGTACGTCCTCGTCAAGAGCGTCCGGGAGTTCTCCGCCGACCAGTGCATGGACGGCGCCGCGGCCCTCACGTACTACGCGGTGCTCTCGATCTTCCCCGCCATGATCGCCGTCTTCTCGCTGCTCGGCGTGTTCGGCCAGGGCGGGGCCGCCGCCGACGCCGTGCTGGGCATCATCGGCGACGTGGCACCGCCGGAGACCGCGGAGGCGCTGCGCGGACCCATCGAGCAGATCTCCCAGGCCCCCGGCGCCGGGATCGCGCTCGTGTTCGGAATCCTCCTCGCCCTGTGGTCGGCGTCGGGGTACGTCGGAGCGTTCAGCCGGGTGATGAACCGCATCTACGAGATCGAGGAGGGGCGGCCGTTCTGGAAGCTGCGTCCCCTGCATCTCCTCGTCACGCTCATCACCGTCGTCTCCCTGACGATCGTCGCCATCGTGCTCGTGCTCTCCGGCGACGTGGTGTCGGCGCTGGGCGACGCGATCGGCGCCGGTGAGGGCGTGCAGCTCGCGTGGAGCATCGCCAAGTGGCCGCTGCTGCTGTTCGTCGTCGTGTTCCTCGTGGCGATGCTGTACTACGCGACGCCGAATGCCAAGCAGCCGAAGTTCCGGTGGATCAGCATGGGTGCCCTCGTGGCGATCGTCGTGCTCGCGATCGCCACCCTCGGCTTCGTGCTCTACGTCACCACCTTCGCCAACTACGAGCGCACGTACGGGTCGATGGCGGGGATCATCGTGTTCCTGCTCTGGCTGTGGATCGCGAACCTCGCCCTCCTGTTCGGCGCCGAGTTCGACGCCGAGCTGGAACGCGGTCGCCAGCTTCAGGCCGGCATCGCGGCCGAACGCGACATCCAGCTCCCCGCTCGCGACACCCGGCAGAGCGACAAGAGGGCGGAGAAGGAGCGGAAGGACATCGAGGAAGGTCGGCGCATCCGCATCGCGAACGAGGACGACGAAGGGGAACCGCAGCGAGACGAAGCCCCGCGGTCCTGATCCCCGGAGTGGGGGGCGCGGCCGGGCCGCCCCCCCACTGCTCAGCGGAGGTTCGCCCGACGACGGATCCGGAGGAGGGCACCGGCGAGCAGGAGCCCGAGGCCGGCGACCGTCAGCGGACCGGTCATCGGTGTCGGCCCGGAGGCGGCGAGTCCCTGGCCCTCGCCGGTGCTCCCGCCGGAGCCGCCCTCGCCGCCACCGCCGTTGCTCGGCGTCTCGACCGGGTCGTACGTGTTGGTGACGGTCACGACGACGGGCTCCGTCGCGGCCGCGTCGACCGTCACCGTCTCCGGTTCGATGGTCTGCGCGGCGAGAGTGACCGCGTCGTTGGCGCCGTCCGCGGACTCGCTGACCGTGCACGTCGCCCCGTCCGGCAGGCCGGTGAAGACGACGGGATCCGCACTCGTGGCCCCCGCAGGGATCGTGGCGGAGACGACGACGCCCGACGCCGGCGCGGGAGTGCAGGTGAGATCGATGGTGATGGCGTCCTGGAGCCCCGCGCCGTCACCGGCGATGATCTTCTGCACGCTGATCTCCCCGGACGCATACGGGGTCGCGCGGACGCCGGTGCGGAGCGGGAGCGTCGTCGTCTGCGCCAGGACGAGCTTCTGCGCCGCGGGCCTGTCCGACGACTCCGTGTCATAGAGGTAGACCGTGCCCTGGGTCAGCGAGGCCTGGGCGGTGATCCGGAAGCCGTTCACCGGAGCGGCCGGCCCGGTCCACCGCGCCCAGAGCTGCGTGCCGGCGGCCACCGCGGTGCCGACGGGAACGGGCTGGGTCCCCGCCTGATCCAGGAAGACCTCCACTCCCACGGCGGCGTCGAGCGTGCCATCAGTGGTGCCGGAGACGGTGAAGGGTCCCACGATCGATCCGTCTTCGGGCACCGTGGTGGCGTCAGGGTCGATGGCGAGGGTCGGCACGGACGGCTCCGGGAGGCCGCCGCTGTCGAGGGCGGCCTGCACGACGGCGGCCGTCGCGTTCCGGATGGTCGCATTCGTCCCCGTCGCCAGCACGAAGCCGTCACTGAAGTACCAGATCGCGCTCTGCACCGCGGCGACCTGCTGCGAGAGGGTGAGACCGGAGAGCGGGTTCGCCGTGTTGAACGGGAAGTAGTTGTTGAGGATGTAGTTGATGTAGTCGAGGTTGGGCACGTTCGACGCATCCCACTCCCCGATGTTGTAGCCCGCGCCGATGCCGGTCTCCGTGCTGAAGTCGATGCAGTACGCCGACGCGGTCGCTCCGGAGACGGGGTCGGCGATGGTGATGAGCTGCGGGCTCACGGCCTCCACCGAGGCGCCGGTCGCCGGATACGCCCCGGGGGTCGGGGCCAGGGTGGTGAGCTCGCCCGTCACGTTCGTCGGGTACTGCGACCCGGTGATGGTGACCTGCGTGAAGAAGCCCGCCCGGGGCAGCACGGGGTCGGGATCCCACAGCGCGGACGCCGGCGTCGCGCCAAAGAGCACCATCGCCGCCGCGATGGCCGTCGCCAGAAGTGCCCCTGCTGTCCGCGAGCGTGCGCGCGTGGTCTCCGTGTGCATGGTGTCCCTCGATCTCGCCGATGATCCGAGTGACGGGTTCTCCGACTGCGACAGCCCGCCGTTGCTCACCGACGATAAGCCTGAGCGCCACGCGATCACAGGGGCCGAGATGATGATCACCCGGGTGAGTCGAGCCGCGGTCCCTCGGCGGATCACTCTCGCAGCGGAGCGCCCGCCGGGGGAGGGAGTTGAGTGGCAGGCGCTCCGTCGGCCGCAGCGTGACCGTCGAGGCCCCCCACGTCGATCCGTGCAGCACGTTCAGGATGAACCATGCGCACGGCCCGAGCAACGGGTGTGTCCGTCAGTGTCCGTGCGCGAGCTGCTGGACGAGCACGACGATGCCGCCGAGCCCGACGAGGATCCCCAGCGCGATGAGCTGCTGCCACCCGCTCACCCCGGTCCGGCGGACGGCGACGTACCCGATGAGCCCGAGTATCGCGACGTAGACGATCGACGCGATGGTCAGCGCCGTCCGCAGCTCGATCCATCCGAGCACGGCGGCGAGGAGGACGAGCAGCGGCACCGCCGCCGAGCCGAGCGCCGTGCCGGTGAGCCCCAGGACCTCACGCAGGTCCGCGCCCCGGGGGAAGCTGCCATGCGTCGCGAGGTGCGCGACCAGATCGGCGGCGAAGCCCGCGAGAGCGATCGCGACGATGCCGATGAGCAGGGTCACCGTGGCCTGCAGCGCGCTGGTGTGCGCCACGTTGGCGTTCTGCACGAGCACGATGGCGAGGCCCGTGAAGGTCGCGTACACGCGCTCCTTGATCGCGGCGCGGTCGTGCTCGGGCCGAGCGGCATCGGAGTCCGGCGTGCTCATGGCCGGGATGCTATCAAGACAGCCCTGCCGACCGCAGCGCATCGTCGAGCACCGTCGCGGCGGGAGCGATCGCGGGTTCCCCGTCCTCGATGTCCCACAGCGCGTTCTGCAGGAGCCGCGCGGTCGTCCAGCGTGCCGCGCGTGCGCGGTCGAGGTGCAGCATCTCGGTGAGGATGTCGAAACGACGCCGCACGATGCGGGCCGCATCGACGGTGCCCGGATCGCGGCTCCAGCCGCTGTCCAGCGCCGGCCACAGATCGAAGCCCGCGTCGCCGACGAGGGGTTCGGGGTCGATCGCCAGCCACGGTTCGCGCTCCGCGTGCAGGACGTTGCCGAAGTGCAGATCCCAGTGCAGGAACCCGCTGCCGGGCGTCGCGGCGACGTCCGCGACGAGGCGCCGCCACCGGTCGAACCGCCGTCGGTCCTCTCCCGTCAGCAGCGCGCCCGCCTCCGTCGCATCGTCCAGCATCTGCGACACCACCATCTCCAGTCGCGGAAGGCCGGCCGGCGGGTCGACGCTGTGCAGACGTGCGAGGAGGGAGCCGACGATCCGTGTGGCCTCATCGTCATCGTCCATCGCCTCGAGGCTGCGCTCGGCATCGAGCCGCTCCAGGAGCATCGCTCCGCGATCCGGCGCGCTCGCGAGGAGGCGGACGATCCCTCGCCCGTCCCACCGCGACAGCCCGAGGATCGCGGCATCCGCCTCCGGACCCGGCCGTTGGATCTTCACCGCCGCCGCGAGGCCGTCCGCCCGCCGGACCGGAACGACGATTCCGGCCTCGCCGGACCGGAGCGGACCGTCCGGGCGCAGGTCCCACGCATCGAGGATCTCCTCGATACGCGCATGCAGCGACCGCTCGTGCGCCACGTCAGTCGAGGCGCGCGGACAGCTCCGCCGTGATCCGCTCGACCTGGGTCCGCGCCGCAGCCAGTCGTCCGACCTCCTCGTCGAGCCCTGCCCGCATCGCGGCCGATGCTCCGTGCACGCGGGCGAGCCGCAGGTTGGCCCGGAGGTTCAGGGACGCCCCCGCCAGCCCCGCTTCCAGGGCCTCCGTGGCGACGGCGAGGTCCACGGCGAGGTGCGGGTTGCCGTCCGCGGCCAGCGTGCGCGCCTCCGCGACGAGGCTGATGCCGATGCGCCCCAGCTCCGCCACTGACCGCGCCGCCTCGACGGCCGCCTCCCGCACCCGCTGCTCCCGCGCGGGATCGTCCGACGCCAGCCCGAGCGCCGCGCCGAAGCGGGCCGACACGATCCCGTCCGTTTCGACGGCCTCCAGGAGCTCGGCGCGCACCGCGTCGAGCCGGCCTGTGCCCGCGACCACCGCGGGCTCGTCCGGGGTGTACCCGGCGACCATGCCCATCAGTGCGGCGGCGAGGCCCAGCATCACCCCGGAGGCAGCGCCCCCTCCCGGCGAACCGGTGGGCTGGCTGAGAGCGTCGAGCCACGCGTCCATCGGGCGGGACGTCGGCACCTCTGCGGAATCCGTCATGCGCACCAGGCTATCCGCGCGGGCCCGACCCGCTCGCTCCTAGAAGGTGTTCGCGCTCTTCGCGAGGAGGCCGCCATCGCACACGAGGTGACTGCCGGTGACGTACGCGCTCTCCGGGCCGAGAAGCCACAGGACGGCGTCGGCGATCTCCTCCGGACGCGCCATCCGGCCGAGCGGGATCTGCTGGCGTGCCGCCTCCCCCAGCTCGGTGCGGCGGGCGGCCAACGCCTCCCCCTCCAGGCCGAAGTAGAGGATGTCGGTGTCGGTGGCGCCGGGGACGACGGCGTTGACCCGCACCCCGTCCGGGGCGGCGTCCAACGCGGCGGCCCGCACGAACGCAGAGATGCCGCCCTTCGATGCCCCGTAGGCCGTGTTCGCTCCCCCGGCGAAGCCCACGAAGGCGGACGGCGACGAGACGCACACCAGGGAACCGCCCGTGCCCTGGGCTCGCCAGCGGTGGAGGGCCGCACGTGCCGTGAGGAAGGTCCCGCGGAGGTTGACCGCCATCACGCGGTCCCACGACTCGACGCTCGCCGACGAGAGCGGCTCGCTCACCTCGATGCCCGCGTTCGCGACGACCCCGGTGATCGCCGGCAGGCGCTCGGCGGCGGTCGCGAAGGCCGCGTCGACCTCGCTCTCGACGCTCACGTCACAGCGGAGCGACAGGGCAGAGGACGCCCCCGCGGCAAGCGCCGCCGCCGCGGTGTCGGCCAGCGCGCGCTCGTCGATGTCGAGGAGGGCGATGTGCTGGCCCCGCGCGGCAGCGCGGAGCACGATGCCGCGGCCGATCCCGGCGGCGGCACCGGTGACGACGACCGTGCTCACCGGTCGGCCTCCGGAGCGGTGCCCGCGGAGAAGTGGGTGCGGA
This sequence comes from Microbacterium sp. NPDC091676, assembly GCF_044756645.1. NCBI lineage: Bacteria > Bacillati > Actinomycetota > Actinomycetes > Micrococcales > Microbacteriaceae > Microbacterium > Microbacterium sp. NPDC091676. Next base: position 630,634 of record NZ_JBIVTI010000002.1, read on the forward strand.
TGTGCTCCGTGATGGTGTCGAGGCCGTGATCGCGATCGCCGCTCTCCAGCGCGCCGATCAGCTCGCGATGCTGGTCCGCTACGGCATGCGAGTCGCCGTAGTAGTTCGCGTCGCGGCGGAAGTAGGCGCGGACCCGCGGCTGGATGGTGCGCCAGATCTGCAGGCAGTGCTGCTGACCCGAGAGGAGCACGATGGCCTCGTGGAAGCGAATGTCGTCGTCCGCGAGCCGGGCGAGGTCGCCCGCGGATGCCGCCTCGTCCATGCTGTCGATAATCGCGGTCAGGGCGGCGACGTCCCCATCGGTGACGACGGCCATCGCCTTCTCGAACGCGAAGCGCTCGAGCGCGATGCGGATGGGCACGAGCACGTTCTCGATCTCCTCCTGGGAGACGCCGAGCACCTCCGTGCCGCGGTACGGGTAGGAGACGACGAGGCCTTCCTGCTCGAGCTGGCGCAGGGCTTCGCGCACCGGCGCCCTGCTGGTCCCCAGCTGGGCGGCCAGTTCGAGCTCGGTCAGCTTCTGACCGGGCTCCAGGTCACCGGTGGTGATGGCCTCGCGGAGGATCTCGGCGACGCGCTCGCGGCGCGACGCCGCAGGGACCGCGGGGAGGGAGGAGAGAGCGCTCATCATGTCATCGTACCGAGGCGTGGGAGATTGTCGACAAAGTCCATTCACAGCGGACAACCGCGTGGAACACGTCGCCTGCGGCCAGGCGCTCCACCGACCCTGCGGCGAGCGCATCGCCCACCCCCAGTCCCGCCGCCGTGGACGGCTCCCACGCGATCGTGTCCGCGCGGGGAAGGTCGGCGGCGGCATGGTTGAACCACAGCAGCCAGTGCGGCAGCGTCCCGGCGACGTCTCTCAGCGTGACCGAGCCGGCGGGCCCGAGGAGTGCGGCGGCCGCATGCACCCCGTGACGGGCGACATGGCCCGCTGCGCCGTCCGCGTGCGCCGGCACGGCGACGACCTGCTCTCCGGCGAACAGCACGCGCCCCGGAGCGAAGAACGCGCGCGAGAAGCAGGGGTGCTCGCCCCACGTGAACGACCGAACCCCCGAGCCCGTGTTCCGCACCACGGTCGAGACCGTGAGGGCGCCGTCCTCGAGAACGATCGTGCGCGTCAGCTCCGCCACCCCGCCGTCGAGGAACGGCCCGTCGGCGACGCACACCACCCGGTCGGCGGCGTGTGCGACGACCGTCCACGGCACCCGGGGCGCCCAGCCGTGCTGCGCCGTGGACGGGGTCGGCAGCCCCGCGCCGGGGAACATGGGGAACCACCCGCCGACCAGCACCTCCTCGTCGAACTCCTGCGCCGACTCCTCCCCCGTCAGCCCCGAGGGCACGAGCACGCGCGGGCGACGACCGTCGGACCACAGCACGTCCCCGCCGCCCGGATCGAACTCATGGATCAGGCAGCCGTGCGCGGGCACGACCGTCGCCCGCGCACGGCCCGCCCGCAGAACGTGCACGGTCACCGTGTCCGGCGCGTGCTCCCCGGTACCTGGGCGCGACGTCGTCATCGCGACGGGCCCGCCGTCCCGCCGCGCCCCACGCTCGCCTCCATCTCCTCGAGCGAGCGGCCGTTGGTCTCACGGACCCCGAAGTACACGAGCAGGAACGACAGCGCCGCCATCACCGCGTACAGGGCGTAGCTGCCGGGCAGCGACACATCCCGCAGGCTGGGGAACGAGAAGTTGAGCGCCACGCCCGCGAGCCAGTTCGCCGCGGCACACACGGACAGGGCGACGCCGCGGATCCGGTTGGGGAACATCTCCCCCAGCAGTACCCAGACGACCGGACCCCAGGACACCGCGAACGCGACCACGAAGAGGTTCGCGCCGATCAGCGTCACCGGACCCCACACGCCCTCGAGCTGGGGCGCCCCGTCCACGAGGCGCGCCGTGGAGAAGCCGATGCTCACGATCACGAGGCTGACGAACATGCCCACCGAGCCGGTCAGCAGCAGCCGGCGGCGCCCCACCCGGTCGATGAGGACGATCGCGACGACGGTGGCCGCCACATTGATGAAGGAGCTCAGCACCGACAGCCCGAACGCGGCGGACTCCTCGAAGCCGACCGACTCCCACAACGAGGTCGAGTAGTAGAAGATGACGTCGATGCCGACGAGCGCCTGCAGCGCGGCGACCCCGATGCCCACCCACACCACGGGGAGGAGCCCCCGACGCCGGTCCAGCAGGTCGCGGAAGCGCCCCGCATCCTTGTGCTGCAGCGACTCCTCGATCCGGTCGGTGAGGAGTCGCGCCTCGGCCGGTGCGACGCGCTGCAGCCGGATCAGCACCCGACGCGCCGCCTCCACCCGGCCACGGGCCACGAGGAATCGCGGGGACTCCGGGACGACGAGCGCGAGCACAAGGTAGATCAGCGCCGGCACCACGCCTGCGATGAACATCCAGCGCCAGGCAGGCAGCCCGAGGAACAGTTCCGCATCCGCGCCGCCGAGCACCCATGCGATCCCGCTGTCCGAGAGCAGGGCGACGAAGATCCCCAGCACGATCGCCATCTGCTGCATCGAGGCGAGCCGTCCGCGGACGTGTGCCGGTGCGATCTCCGAGATGTAGAGCGGGCCGAGCACGGTCGCGAATCCGACCGCGATGCCGGTGACGAGCCGCCACACCGCGAGGTCGACCACACCCTGCGCGAGACCGCACCCGATCGCGGCGACGAAGAAGACGACACCGGCGGTGAGCATGGTGCGGGGCCGTCCGATGCGGTCCGCGATCCACCCGGCGCCGAGCGCACCCACCGCCGCCCCCAGGAGCGTGACGGCGACCACGACGCCCAGACCGACGGCGTCCAATCCGAGGTTGTTCTCGATGGCGGTGACCGCGCCGTTGATGACGGCCGTGTCGAAGCCGAAGAGGAAGCCGCCGACCGCCGCCGCGACGGCGAACCCGGTCACAGCGGGGGTGAGGCGTCCGCCCTCCCCTGGCGGGGGCGTCGTGGCGGCGCTCCGGCGACGGCGGGGTTCGGCCGCGGCGCCGGCGACGGCGGATGAGGATTCAGAGGACATCGGCTCTCTCCAGTCGGATTCCGGGTCGGTGGACGGTGCGCGCTCCCGACGAGACCACCGCGGTGCCGTTCACCCAGACGTGGCGGGCGGCGGTGGCGTAGGTCTCGGGCAGGACGAAGGTGTCCGTCGCCCGCAGCAGTTCGGGGTCCCACAGGACCAGGTCGGCGAAGGCCCCGTCGGCGACGACGCCCCGGCCGCGGAGGCGGAAGTGCCGCGCGACCGCGCCGGTCATCTTGTGGACGGCCACCTCCAGGGGGAGGGTCCCCGCGCGCAGGGCGTGATGGCTCAGGAAGTGCTGGGAGCCGTGGAAGAACAGCGGATGCGGGGTCCGGGCACCGAGGACGCCGTCCCGACGGGACGTGAAGCCGTCCACGCCGAGGAGGAAGCGCTCATGGCGCACCGCCTCGGCGACGTGGTCGGGATGGAACAGCGCTCCCATGAACTGCACGGCTCCGAGGTCGCCCCCTGACGCCGCCATGATGTCGAAGTAGGCATCCCACTCGTCCGTCCCGTTCGCCGCCGCGATCTCCGGAAGGATCAGCCCCTCCCAGTCGGGGGTGGCCGGGCTCACCGCCAGTCGGACCCGCTCCCACTGGCCTCTGTGCACGAAGCGCCAGTACCGGTCGGCGTCCGCACGCACCCGCGCACGCACCGCCGGATCGCGGAGGGCGTGGGCCGCGGACTCCTCCCCCGCCGAGAGCAGCCAGTCGGGCAGCAGTCCCGCGGCGAGCCCGATGCCGTCGGGATAGGGGGTCATGTCCGCGAGGACGTCGACCCCGGAGTGGCGCTCGCTCTCCAGCCGTGCCACCGCCTCCTCCCACGCCCCCTCGTGCGCGCCGGTATCGTGCCGCACGTTCAGATGCGACAGCTGCGCGCGCAGCTCCCCGGCGTGGACGACGCGGAAGAACTCCCCCACGGCCTCCGCGAGCGCCGTGTCCCGGTTGCGGATGTGGCTGGCGTACATGGCGTCATGACGTCCAGCGACACGGGCGAGCGCCTCCAGCTCCGATGTCGAGGCGTTGCGCCCCGCCCCGTACTCCAGGCCGGAGCTGAAACCGAGCGCGCCGGCGTCGAGCGCCTCGTGGAGATGCCGCTCCATGGTGCGCACGAGGTCGCCCTCCGCCCGCTCGGCGGCGCGACGGAGACCCGTGTGCCCGACGAACCAGGCGAGGTTCTGCGCCGTGCCGCCGTCGTGCACGACGGCGAGGAGGTCGGCGAACGATCGCCAGCGCACCTCGCCGTCGTAGCCGAAGGCCGCGAGGGCTCGGCGGGCGGTCTCCTCGTCGCCGTCGGCGATCGGCGCATACGTCACGCCGCAGTTGCCCACGACCTCGGTCGTCACCCCCTGGTGCACCGTGCTCAGCGCATCGCGGTTGCCCAGGATCGACCAGTCGCTGTGGCTGTGCGGATCGATGAGCCCCGGGGTGAGGAGAAGACCGCCCGCGTCGAGCTCCGCGGCCGCGACGATGCCGGCATCGGGCGCGACGACCGCGATGCGATCGCCGACGATCCCGACGTCGGCCGGGAACGGCTCCGTTCCGGTGCCGTCGATGACGGTCGCTCCGCGGATGAGGAGGTCGACCACGACGTCAGAGCACCTTCCCGAGGAACGCCCGCGCCCGCTCGGTCTGCGCGTGGGACAGCAGCTGCTGCGGGGTGCCGCTCTCGACGATGCGCCCGTCGTCCATGTAGATGACGCGGTCGGCGACCTCGCGGGCGAAGCCGATCTCGTGCGTGACGACGACCATCGTCATTCCCTCCTGCGCGAGCCCCTTCATCACGGAGAGGACCTCGCCGACGATCTCGGGGTCCAGCGCCGAGGTGGGCTCGTCGAAGAGCATCACGCGCGGCTGCATCGCGAGGGCGCGGGCGATCGCGACGCGCTGGGCCTGTCCACCGGACAGGTTGCCGGGGTAGGCGTCGGCCTTGGCGGACAGCCCGACCTTCGCCAGCAGCGCGTCGGCCCGCGCGGCGGCCTCCGACGCCCCAATGCCGAGCACCTTGCGCGGGGCGAGCGTGACGTTCTCCCGCGCGGTGAGGTGCGGGAAGAGGTTGAACTGCTGGAACACCATGCCGACGTCGCGGCGGACGGCGGCGAGGTCGGCCCGGCGCTCCTTCGCGGTGAGCAGGTGCCCGTTCACTTCGACGCTGCCGTGGCTGGGCGTCTCCAGTCCGTTCATGCAGCGCAGCAGGGTGCTCTTGCCGGAGCCGGACGCCCCGATGATGCAGACGACCTCGCCTTCGGCGACGTCGCACGTGATCCCGTGCAGCACCTCCGTGGCGCCGAAGCTGAGCCGCAGGTCGGTGACAGTGATCATTTCGAGTCTCCTCGGGAGGGGATGAGCGCGTCCTCCACCCGGGGCGGGCGCGCGTGGATGGTGAGTCGGCGTTCATAGCGGCGGCCGGCGACGGAGAGGGCAAAGCAGATGACGAAGTAGACCGCCCCCACCACGAGGTAGGCGAGGATGGGCTGGCCGGTCTGCGAGGCGACGATGTTGCCCGCCCGGGTGAGCTCGATCAGGCCGATGACGGCCACCAGCGAGCTGTCCTTGATGAGCACGACGAGGAAGCCGATGCCCGGCGGCACCATGATGCGCGCCGCCTGCGGCATCACCACGAACCGGAGCTGCTGCGGCCAGGAGAGGCCCAGCGCCTGCGCCGCTTCGAACTGTCCGCGCGGGAGGGCCTGGATGCTGCCGCGGACGATCTCGCTGATGTACGCCGAGGCGAAGATCGTGAGGGCGATCACGGCCGCCCAGTAGTCCGGCACGTTGCTGCCGGGCGACATCAGGGGCAGGGCGAAGTAGACGAAGAAGATGATGAGCAGCACGGGGACCCCGCGGATCGCCCCCACCCAGATCGCACTGATCCAGCGCAGCGGGGCGAACGGACTCGCCGCGAGGATGCCGGAGACGATACCGACCACCCCGCCGAGGACCACCGCCAAGAGGCAGATCTGCAGCGTCACGAACGCGCCCTGCAGGATGAGGAGGAGATCGGGCAGATCGAACGACGTGAACATCAGGCCACCTTCCAGCGGATGCCGCGCGTCTCCAGGAGACGCGACGCCCCCGCGATGAGGAACGCGACGAGGAAATAGAGCAGGCCGCCGACGACGAACGTCTCGATCGTGCGGAAGGTGCTCGTCGTGATGCCCATCATCACGTGCATGAGCTCCGGCACCGCGACGATGGAGGCGATGGAGGACGCGAGGAACAGCAGGATCACCTGGTTCGTCAGCGACGGCAGGACGTTGCGCAGGGCCGGCACGAGACGCACATGGAGGAACGTCGTCCGTCGCGAGAGACCCAGGGCGTCCGCCGCCTCGATCTGCCCCTGCGGGATCGCCTCGAAACCGGCGCGGTAGATCTCCGCGAGGTACGCGGAGTTGTTGACGCTGAGGGCGAGGATACCCGCGGTGATCGGATCGAAGTTGACGCCGACCGACGGCAGGGCGAAGTAGATCAGGTACAGCTGCAGCAGCAGCGGGGTGTTCCGGATCACCTCGACGTACGCGGCGCCGATCGCGCGGAGCACGGGGAGACGGGAGGCGCGCAGCAAGTACACGCCGACGCCCAACGGCGACCCGATGAGCACGGCTGCGAGGGTGATGAGGATGCTGATACCGAGGCCGGCGAGCAGCTCGGGCGCATGGGGGATGAGGTCCCCGAAGAAGAGTTGCATGAGTTGTCCGTTCCGGCTGCCCCGCCCGAGGCGGGGCAGCCGAGGAGGTCGCTACTTGATGAGCTCGGGGACGTCGGTGCCGAGCCACTCGTTGTACGAGTCGTTCGCGGCGTCGCTGATGTTGTAGTTCCGGATGAAGTTGTCGACGTAGTTCAGCCACAGCTGGTCGCCCTGCTTCAGCCCCATCGAGACCACGGACGGGCTCAGCTGCGGGGCGTCGACGACGACGAACTCGTCGCCGGAGTCGGCGAGGATCCCCTGGACGACGGAGTTGCTCTCCATCAGGGCGTCGACCTTGCCGCTACGCAGGGCCTGGATGGAGTCGGCAACCGCCTCGAACAGGCTCGCGTCGGCCTCCGGGAAGCGCTTCTCGAGGATGGTGGCGGGCACGCTGCCGCGGGTCGCGGCGACGCTGCGGCCGTCGAGGTCGTCGTACGACGAGATGTCGCTCCCCGCCGGGACCAGGACGACCTGGCCCTCCGCCGCGTAGGGACGGGACATGGCCACCTTCTGCGCACGCTCGTCGAGGTTGGTGAGGGCGGCGATGACGATGTCGACCTTGCCGGTCTCCAGCAGCGGGATGCGGTTCGCGTTCGTGGTGGACACGTACTCGATCTCCGCCCCCAGGGAGGCGGCGAGCGCCTGCGCGGCGTCGATGTCGAAGCCCTCGTACTCCCCCGAGCTCTTCATGACCCCGTAGGGCGGGGCGTCCGCGAACACGCCGACGACGAGCGTCTTCTTCTCGAGGACTCTCGTGAGGGTGCTCTCCTGGCCGCCTGCTCCCGCGCTTCCGCTCGAGGTGCACGCGGTGAGGGCGAGGGCGGTCGTCGCGGCCACGGCGAGGCCGGTGAGGATGCGCGTCAACTTCATTGTGATGCCTTTCGGGTTCGGGCCTTCGCGCTGCCGTCGTGCACAACGCTGTGGTCTCTCGTCGCACCGCTGACGGGTGCAGGAACAGACATTACCCACAGATTGCCCAGTTGTCGACAATCGACTATCTTCGGTTTCGGAAGGGGATCCCTTTCCCTCATCACGGTTGGAAGGTCTTCATGCGCATCACCCGAATCGACACGTGCGGACTGCGAGGTGCGACACCCGAGGGCGGATGGTCGCACGAGCTGCAGCCCGACGACATCGTGCACACCCTCGTGGCGGTCCACACCGACGAGGGCATCGTCGGCGTCGGCAGCGCCTTCACCTCGGAGGCCCTGGTGCGCGGCGCCATCGACCTGCTCTCCCCGCACCTCATCGGCGAGAACCCGCAGGAGGTCGAGCGCCTGACCGAGACGCTGCACCAGACCGCCTTCTGGATGGGACGCGGCGGATCCCTCACCCACGCGACGAGCGCGATCGACATCGCCCTGTGGGACATCGCCGGCCAGGCGGCCTCCCAGCCCGTCGGACGGCTCCTCGGCGGACGCCACCGCGATCGTGTCCGCCCGTACGCGTCGGTCCTCATGGACGAGGCCGGCCCGATGACCGAGAACCTCGAGGCGCTGGTCGCGACCGGCTTCTCCGCCTTCAAGATCGGCTGGTGGAAGTTCGGCCGCGTGGATGCGGCGACCGACGAGGCCACCGTCGCCGCCGCGCGGGCCGCGGTCGGCGATCGGCTGCTCGCCGTCGACGCCGGCGGATCCGAGGCCTTCTTCCCGGGCGACAGGGCCTGGGCGAAGCGGACCGCCCGGATGCTGGCCGACTACGACGTCGCCTGGTTCGAGGAGGCCCTCGCCCCGGACGACATCGACGGATTCGCGGAACTCCGCGCGGCGTCCCCCGTCCGCATCTCGGGCGGAGAGGTGCTCACCCGGCGCCAGAGCTTCCAGCCCTACCTCGACCGGCACGCGTTCGACATCGTGCAGCCCGACACGACGAAGGGCGGAGGACTGAGTGAGTCCCGCCGGATCGGGTGGGCGGCGCAGGACCGCGGCATCCGGCTCATCCCGCACGGCTGGAACACCGGCATCGGGCTCGCGGCCGACCTGCAGCTGGCCTCCGCCCTCTCGGCCACCGACCTCGTCGAGTACAAGACGGGCTCGGCCTACGTCGACGACCTCATCCACGGCGGCTGGACGCTGGACGCCGAGGGATGCCTCGACATCCCCGTGACGCCCGGGCTCGGGGTGACCCTCGACGAGGACACCCTCGGCCGCTACGGCACCCGCCCCGGGTTCGCCACCGCGACGCCCTGACCGCCCCGCGCGACCGACCGCAGGAGACCCTCATGCGCCCCATCCCGTCCGACGCCCTCACCCGCACCGGCGTGCTGGCCGTGCTCCGCGCACCCGATGCGAGCCTGTACGAACCGGTGGTGCGGACCCTCGCCGAGAGCGGCGTCCGCTGCATCGAGCTGACCCTGACGACCCCGGGCACGATCGCCGCCCTGCCCCGGCTCATCGCCGCGGCGGGTGAGGCGGAGATCGGCGTGGGGACGGTCCGGGAGGAGCACGAGGCGCGTGCCGCGATCGACGCCGGCGCCCGCTTCCTCGTCTCGCCGGGGATCATGCCCGGGGTGGCGGAGGCGGCCTCCGCCAGGGAGGTGCCGGTCTACCCGGGCGCGATGACGCCGACCGAGGTGGACGCCGCGTGGCGGCTCGGGGCGGCGGCGGTGAAGATCTTCCCCGCCGCGACCGTGGGCCCGGACTACATCGGGCAGCTGCGCGGCCCCTTCCCGGACGTGCGTACGCTGCCCTCGGGCGGCATCGGGCTGGACGAGATCCCCGCGTGGATCGCCGCCGGCTGCATCGCGGTGAGCCTGGGCGGCCCGCTCCTGGGGGATGCGTTCGCCGGCGGCAGTCTCGTCGCCCTCCGCGATCGCGCCGAGCAGGCGCTCGCGGCCGTCGCCCACGGACGCGGCGCGTGACCCTCCCGCCGCTCCACGTCGTCACGGTCGGCGAGGCGATGGGTGTGGTCACGAACGACCGGCCCGGCCCCCTCGACTCCGCGCGGGCGCACACGCTGAGCTTCGGCGGCGCGGAGAGCAACGTCGCGATCGGGCTGGCGCGCCTGGGGGCACGCGCGAGCTGGGTCAGCCTGCTGGGCGACGATCCACTCGGCGATCTCATCACGCGGGAGCTGCGGGCGGAGGGCGTGACGGTCCATGCCCCCCGCCGCAGCGACCGCCCGACGGGGATCATGCACAAGCACCGACGGACCACGGGGATGGCCACGGTGAGCTTCTGGCGCGCGGAGAGCGCCGCCTCCCGGCTCGCACCGACGGACGTCCCGGACGCGCTCCTGGCCACCGCGGACGTCGTCCATCTCACCGGGATCCTCGCCGGGCTCGGCCCCGACTCCCTCGCCTGCGCGAAGGACACCGCGCGGCGGGCCCGGGCGGCCGGGGCCCGCGTGTCGTTCGATGTCAACCATCGCACCGCGCTCTGGCGCGGCCGGGACGCGCGCGCCGCCTACCGGGACCTCGCCGCGGCCGCCGATGTGCTGTTCGCGGGCGAGGAGGAAGCCGCCATCCTGGTCGGCGCGGGGACGCCGGGTGCGCTCGCGGAGCGCCTGCGCACCCTCGGTCCGCGAGAGGTCGTCATCAAGCGCGGCGCGGCCGGGGCCTTCGCGGACGACGGCCGCGACCGCCTCGACCTGCCGGCCGTGGCAGTCGACGCCGTGGACACGGTGGGTGCCGGGGACGCCTTCGTGGCGGGGTACCTGAGCCTGCGGCCAGAGGAGGCGACTCTCGCGGAGCGGGTGCAGCGGGCGGTGGCGGCGGGGGCCTTCGCGTGCTTGTCGTCTGGCGACTGGGAGGGCGCGCCGACGGCGGCCGAGCTCGCGCGACTCGGCGAGGCGGAAGGTGTGCGGCGCTGAGCGGTCGTCGCCTTCCGGATCTTCGTCGGCATCACGGACGCCGGCCGCTCCGCCTTCGCCCGGCACCTCGCCACGCTTCAGGCGATCATTGACACGGGATCACCACCGAGAGGACACCGGAATGAACGACGACACGGAGGTCGATGTGCGCCTCGCCCGCCGCGAGGAACTGGCGACCTGTGCGGATACGCTCGCCGCTGCCTTCCGCGACTACCCCTGGACCCGGCACGTGATCCCCGAGGACGACTACGACGCCCGGCTCGCGGCATTGCAGCGCCTCTACCTCGGGTACGCGCACGACCAGGGGATCGTCGCGGTCGCCGGCGAGGGCGCGGGCACCATCGCGCTTCTCCGCCCGGACGCCGCGGAACCGGAGGCCGCCTTCATCGCGCAGGTCGTCGCGCTGCACGGCGACCGCCTCGACCGCCTCGCCCAGACCCCCTCCCCCGCAGGCGCGTGGCGGCTCGAGACCCTGGGCGTGCACCCCGGGCGACAGGGACGCGGGATCGCCTCGCACCTCCTCCGCTTCGCGCTCGGCGAGGTCGCTCGCCGCGGCGGCGGACCGGTGGTGCTGGACACCTCGGATGCGCGCAACGTGCGCCTCTACGAGCGTCACGGATTCCGGACGACTGCCCGCACCGATGCCGACGGTTCGCCTCCGGTCTGGCGGATGACGGCGCTCGTTCCCACGGACGATGCGCGGGGAGAGTAGATGACCAGCGCGAGCCCGTCCGTCCCGTTCAGGCGGAGCTGCTCACGCGTGAAGACCTGCTCGCCCCGTTCCGCGTGGGTGAGGCGGACGACGGCGCCGCGCTGCGCACGGACGTCGTGTCGCGCCCAGATCCGCCGGAACGTCGCGCTGGCCCCGGAGAGCTCCGCGGCCAGCGCGTGGAGCCGCGCGTCGTCCCCTGCGCCCATCGCGTACCGGAGGCCGGCGGTCATGCACGCGGCGACCCCTTCCCAATCCGGGTGCATGGCGCGCTCCTGCGGATCGAGGTACAGGTCGCGGAGCTGATTGCGGCCCGGCCGCAGGCGCGGATTGAGGTCGCGAGCCGCCGCATTCGCGGCGAGGACGGTGAGACCGGCGTCTTCGAGGAAGGCGGGCTGATCCAGAGCCTCGATCAGATCGAGCGCCGTCTGCGGCAGCACGTCGTCGGACGACGAGGTCCCCACGGCGGGCGGCTCTGCGGCGAGCGCTCTCAGGTGAGCGACATGGTCGGCGTCCAGGCGCAGCGCCCGCGCCAGGGCATCGAGCACCTGCGGCGAGGGCGTGCGGTCCTTCCCGCGTTCGAGCCGGAGGTAGTAGTCCGCGCTGATCCCCGCGAGCATCGCGACCTCCTCGCGACGGAGCCCCGGGACGCGGCGCCGGTCGGAGACGACGATCCCCACCTGCGCCGGGGTGACGCGGTCGCGACGAGCGCGGAGGTACGCCCCCAGGCGGTTGTCGCGCTCCCGCGGGGCCGAGCGTGCCAAGAGCCCGGCATCACGGAGAGGGGGGTCTGCCAGGACCCCGGTCGATCCGGGTCCTGGTCGGTCGCTGTCGACGCTCATACGCTCGTCAACATCTGCTGCGACGAAGGTATTTCAGGAGGATCTCATGGGTGTAGCGCTCGTCACCGGAGCGAACAGGGGCATCGGATTCGAGGTGGCCCGGCAGCTCGCCGAGCGGGGACACGTCGTGTACCTCGGTGCGCGGAACGACGACCGAGGACGCGCGGCCGCGTCCGCGATCGGCGCCCGTTTCGTGACGCTCGACGTGACCGATGACGAGTCGGTCGCCCAGGCCGTCGACCGGATCGCGGATGCGGAGGGGCGGCTCGACATCCTCGTGAACAACGCGGGCATCCAGGAGTTCGGTCCCGCGGACGGGCCGGCGGCCCTGCGCGCTTTCGACACGAATGCCGTCGGGGTGGTGCGCGTCACGGAGGCCGCCCTGCCCCTCCTGCGCGCGTCGGCGGCCCCGACCGTGGTGACCGTGTCCAGCAGCGCCGGGTCGTTCGGGGCCGTGACCGACCCGGCGCGGCCGGAGTACCACCTCACCAACGCCGTCTACGCGGCGTCCAAGGCTGCGGCGACGATGCTGACGCTGCAGTACGCCAAGGCTCACCCGGAGATGCGGATCAACGCCGTGGAACCGGGCTACACCGACACGGACATGACGGCCGGCTTCGACGGCGGACGCCCCGTCGAAGACAGCGCCCGCGTGGTGGTGGCCCTGGCGACGCGCGGCGCGAGCGCACCGACGGGCACCCTCCGCGACGAGGACGGCGTGCTGCCGTGGTGACCACGATCGGCGTCCTCGGCGCGGGCCAGGCGGGCTCCGTCTTCGCCCGCGCGGCGATCCGCGCGGGATACGACATCGTGATCGCCAACTCCCGGGGTCCGCACACCCTGCGCGGGCTCGTGGAGGACCTCGGGCCGCAGGCGCGCGCCGCGACCGTCATCGAGGCCGCGGAGGCCGCCGACGTGGCGTTCCTGGCCTTCCCCTATGCCCCGCACCATCGCCTGCCCGCGGCGGCGCTCGCCGGGAAGATCGTGATCGACAACAACAACTACATGCCGTGGCGCGACGGGAGGTTCCCCGAGGTCGACGCCGGAGCGGCGACCGTGCACGAGCTCCGGCAGCGACAGCTCCCCCGCTCGCTGGTCGTGAAGGCGTTCAGCCACATCCAGTTCCACGGCCGTGTTCCCGCGCGGACGCCGGAGGACTCCGTGCCGGCCCTGGTGAGGCTCGCGCGGCCGAGGGGAGCCGCCGATCGGACGGCTCTCGTCGTCTCGAGCGATCACGCGGACGCCGTCGCGTTCGTCACGACGCTCTACGACGAGCTCGGCTTCGACGCCGTCGACGACAGCCCGCTCGCCGCCTCCTGGCGCAGCGCCCCCGGCACCCCGATGTGGGCGATGTCCGTCGACGGACAGAGCCGCGACCGGCTTCGGAGGAACCTGGAGCAGGCCCACCGCCCGCGATCCCGTCCGATGGCGTGACTCCCTCGCCGGTTCCTCTCTCTACGATGGAGTCGTGCACCCCGTCGACACCCTCTCCGTCGTCGGTGAGGTGCTGTCCTGGATCGGCCTCGGCGTCGGCGTGCCGTTCCTCATCGTGGCCCTGCTGATCCGGCTCGTCGAGGGGCAGTGGATCCCCGTCGAGATCGCCGTGATCGATCGGGACGGCCGCCCCACCGCTCGCTGGTTCGCGGCCGGCGACTTCCACGAGAGGCCGCTGCGCCGCAGCGAGCCCACGGCCACCACCGATGGATGGCTCGACGGGTTCCACAGCTCGAACGACCCGGCTCGCATCCGGATCGGTGAGCCGCCGCATCTGCGCCGGGTCCTGCGGACTGTCGGGGTCGTCTTCGCCGCGGTCGGTGCCGTCGGCCTGATCGTGTCGTTCCTCCCGCTCGTCCTCTGACTCGCGCCGCGGGGCGTCACGCCCTCGACGGGTGCTCCGGGAGACCTCGGCCGAACGAGTCCAACGCCGCGCGGTACGCGGCGGCGTCGCTCCGCACCTCATCGGTGACCAGGAGCGCCTGCGGTCCGATCTGCCGGACGTACGTCCCCCGGGACGGCAGCGTCACCACCTTCCCGAGGCCGCGCCGCCAGGCGTCGGCCAGGGCGGCGACGTCGCGGTGTTCGGGACTGTCCGCGAGCGTCGTGAGGTGCGTCGCGAGATGCGCCTCGGAACCACGACGCTCCCACTCGCGGTACGCCGCATCGTCGAACACCTCCACCCCGAACGCGTCCCGCGCGGTGGGCCCGATGATCCGCCCGAGCAGCGTCTCCCGCTCGGCGGGACTCAGCGTCGCGGCGACGGCGCGGTCGAGCAGCGCCGAGTCGGGCTCGGTCGCGGCGTGCGCGACGGCATCGCCCCAGATCCGGGGCCAGACCTCCGCCCAGCGCGCACGGGTCTCCTCGTCCACGCGCCGCGCGGCCGCCGCCGGTCGGTCGACCAGCGGCGGCGGGAGCGCGTCGTCGGCGGGATCCAGCCCGTGCGCCTCGCGGATCCAGAGGAGCTCGAGCAGCGTGTGCGGACGATCCTCGACGGTGATGATCATGTCGTGCGGCCACGGGTTCCCGGGCATCGGTCGGGTCGATCGCATGCGCCCTACCCTCCCCCGGCCGGCCGACGACCGCCGGCCGACAGCCCTATATACTGTCCTATACAAGAGCGCGGGGAGGAAGGAACGACCATGACCGTCACATCCATCGACATCGACCCCGACGAGTTGAAGCAGGCCAAGAAGCTCGCCGGCACGACCTCCAACCGCGAGACCGTGGATCTCGCCCTGCGCACCCTCATCGCGGTACGTCGCCAGCCCGCCGCCGTCGAACGCATCATCGGCCGCCGTTTCGAGGCCGAACAGATCGACGCACCGACGGTGGCTCCCGAGCCGATGCCGGAGCGGCGCGTTGGCGCTGGACGGAGCGCGAGCACTCGCCGGTGACCATCTACCTCGTCGACAACAGCATCTGGCAGAAGGCAGGGCGAAGCACCGCGATCGCCGACCGCCTCCGTTCCCTCTCGCCGAACCACCTCCTCATCACCTGCCCGCCGCAGGTGCTCGAGTACTGCCACTCGGCCCGTGACGCGGAGGAGTACGCCGCTCTGCGGGAAGACATGGAGGAGCTGCTCCCCGCCTGGGAGCATCCCGACGAGCAGGTCGCCCTGGACATCCAGCAGGCGCTCTGGACCAACGGATTCTTGCGAGCCGCGGCCGCCTTCGACTGCCTGATCGCGGCGTACGCCGTCGCCAACGACGCCGTGATCCTCAACTCCGACCACGACTTCGGATACATCGAGCTGGCGACGGCGGGCCGAGTCCGCCAGGAGTACGTCGCAGCCTGAGCGCACGCTCACGCGATCGCGTCGTCGTCCCGCGGGCGCGGCACCGTCGCGCCGTGCGCGGGGATGAGGCCGAAGTCCGTCAGCAGCTCTCCCATCTGCGTGTTGTCGAGCTTGTCGAGGAGGCGGCCCTGGAGGAAGTTCGGGCCGGGGATGTGGACGGTCTCGCCGTCGCGCAGCCGCGCAGTCGCCTTGAGGAGGTAGCGGATGTCGTAGGTCGAGTTGAAGACCTCCGGCACGCCGCGTTCCACGTCGAGCAGCTGATACGTGGCCTCCATCGCCGTGCGCACGGAGTACTCGGTGGTGAAGATCGTGTCGCGCGTCGTCTCGGCGAACTGTCCGAGGAAGGCGAAGTTGACGCTTCCCTCCGGGACCACCTGCGGACGGTCGCCAGCCCGGCGCGGCATGAAGAAGGAGGTCACGTACGGCATCATCACCGGGACCGTCTTGGCCGCCGACGCGGCGAGCTCGGCGATGTCCTCCACCGGCACACCGAGGTGGTAGAGCCACTCCTGCGCGATCTCCTCGCCCGTGCATTCCTGCATCGGCTTCTTGACGTAGTCGCCGGGCGTCTCGACGAAGAGTCCGTACACCCAGACCACGATCTCGTTCGGCTTCTGCGCCTTGAAGTGCGGTTGCCGGTTCACCGTCCAGCTCATCAGCCAGGCCGAGTCCTTGGCGGTGACGATCCCGCCGGTGACGACCTTGCCGCTGAACGGGTCGCGCTTGCAGATCTTCTCGATGTACTTCGGGATGCGCTCGTCGACGGTGGTGACGGTGGCGGACTCCCACTTCGTCTTGTCGATGTCGCTGCAGAACACCTCCGGTCGCCCGAACGCGGGCGACTTCGCGGCGATCCGCTTCCAGAGGTCCCAGGCCGGGGCCGGGCCGGTCTTCAGCTCCGGAGCGGTGTGCTGGTCGCCGTTGCCGGAGTTCTCCGTCAGCGACCCGATCGTCGCCAGACACAGGTCGTCCGGACCGAGATCGACGCCGCCGGGCTCGCCGTCGGCGATCCAGTCGATGCGCGTCGCCTGGATGCGACCGTCCTCGATGTCGAACTGGATGTCGGTCACGGTGTGATGGAACCGGAACTGCACGCCGTGGTCGTCGAGGAACTTCCGCATCGGCAGCACGAGCGACTCGTACTGGTTGTACTTCGTGAACTTCAACGCGGAGAGGTCGGGCAGCCCGCCGATGTGGTGCATGAAGCGGTGCAGATACAGCTTCATCTCCAGCGCCGAGTGCCACTCCTCGAACGCGAACATGGTCCGCCAGTACAGCCAGAAGTTGCTGCCGAGGAAGTCGTCGCCGAACACCTCGTCGATCCGCTTGCCCTCCATCTCCTCACGGGTGGCGAGGATGACGGCGACGATCTCCTTCTGCGCCTTCTCCGAGAGGGTGAAGAGCTTGTCCGTATGCGCGTCCTGCCCCTGCTTCTCGGTCACCCGGCACAGGGACACGTTGGGGTCGTCCTTGTTGAGCCAGTAGAACTCGTCGAGCACGCTGGCACCCTCGATCTCCAACGACGGGATGGAGCGGAACATGTCCCACAGGCATTCCATGTGGTCTTCCAGCTCACGGCCGCCGCGGATGACGAACCCCTTCTCGGGGTACTTGATGCCGTCCAGCGCGCCGCCGGGCAGCCCCAGCTCTTCGAGGATCGTGATCCGCTCCCCCGCGACCTGCCCGTCGCGGATCATGAAGATCGCGGCCGCCATCGCGGCGAGACCGCCGCCGACCAGCCAGACCGTCTTGTCGTCGGCCCCCTCCGGCTTCCGAGGTCGCGCGAATGCTTCGTAGTTCCCATTGCTGCGGTACATCTGTCCCACCCTCCGATTGGTCGACACCGATGCGCACAGTCCAGCCGAAACCGATGCGGAAGGGAAGGGCTTCCTCATCCTCGGCGTGATCGGGCTCGTCTTCGCTGAGATCGCGTGATCGCTAGGATCGCCCCGTGACCCAGATCCCTCCGTTGCCCCGTCGCCGCGCCTTCGGATGCGGGGTCGCGGCCACCGTCGTGGCGCTCGTCGGCATCGTGCCGACCGCGATCGTCTTCCTCCTGGCGGGGACGGCGGACCCGAACTACGGATGGCTGCTGTTCCTCACGCTGCCGCTCGCGGTCCTCTTCGGCGGCATCGCCCTCATCCTCGGCGTGATCGGGCTCGTCTTCGCCCGCGCTGACGGCGGCGGGTATGCGTGGCCCGTCATCGGAGCCGTGCTCGGCGTGGTGGCGCTCCTTCCCGCCGCCGCGTTCCTGTGGGGCGGATGATCTCGTGCGCCGGAACCCGCCCGCCAACAAACTGATGCTCGCGATAGCTGCCGCACTGGCGGCGTTCTTCGTCTGGGGGACGCTCGTGCGCCCCCTGTTGGACGGCGAGCCGCCCGTCGCGACCTCGCTCGTGTTCGGCGCTGGGGTGGCACTCGCCGGTCTGATCATCTGGATCGTGCTCGGACGCATCCGACGACTGCAGCGCGCCCAGCGGCGAGCGCTGCGGGAGCGTGAGCCGCAGGCACGGATCTTCGGCTCCTACGCCCTCAACGGCGTGGCCGCGTACCTCTCGCGCACGATCCCCCTTCTCGGACTCGGCGCCGCACCCCGCGGCCTGCTCACGGCGAGCCCCACCGGGGTCATCGACCCCTCGGGCTTTCGGCTGATCCGCGGCGGGGCGCGTCTCCTCACGGCCTACAGCGTTCCCCGGGACCGGATCCAGGGCGTGACGAGGGGCGGCATCCAGGAGGGCGCCTTCCTCTATCCGACCCTGGTGATCGTGGTCTCGCAGGAAGCGGGACAGGTCGCGATCCCGGTGCCGGTGACCAGGGACGACGCGCCGCTTCGCCGGGAGTCGCCGGATGGCATGGATCGCCTCATCTCCGATGCGGCACGGATCTGGGGCGTCCCTGTGCTCGGCGGTTGATCGACGCGAGTCGGCGGTCTACCGACTCCCCGTCACTCCACGGCTCGCGATCACGGGCCGGAACCAGAACGTCAGAGCCTGGCGGTCAGGTCGGCCGGGGTCGGACGCCCCCAGGCACGACCATCCCCGTCACGATCATCGAAACCGGTGCACTGTCTGCTTGCGACTCTGCCTTCGTGAGACGACCGCGCTACTTCGCGGAACGCGCAACATGCCCTTTGATGATGCTGATCACACTCGTCGCAACCGCCGCTGCGGCGAGGATGAGGACGACGACGAAAGAGAAGGGGTTCACGGGAACGCCCTGATACTCGGCGAGGATGACCGCGCCCGCAGCACCGGCACCGGGTATCCAGAGCCACCGGCGGGTTCCGAACTGCCCATACAGCACCGCCCCCGCGATGAGACAGACGAGGGGGAGGATCGTGGCACCACTGCAGGGGCCCCCATAGGTTCCCGGCCCACACATGTACTGAAAATCGGGTGATGTGCCGAAGCGGACCCCGACAACGATCAGGATCGCGCCTGCAGCCGCGCCCAGCAGATGAAGCACACGTCGGAGGAAGCCTCGCGGGGGGTTCTGCGATGAGCGACTCGTCGGCATCTTCATTCAGAACCTCTCTCTGATAGCCGAAGGTCTGCACCACCATCCGCGTGAGAACCTTCGGCACGGCCACTCTCCATCCTCCAATACCGCACGCCGACTCCCATACATCCTCAGCGCTGGGGCGTCGTTGCGTATCCGATGCCGCGGGCGCGGAGACTCTCGCCGCGGTCGGCGCGGAGCGAAGGACGCCGCCCTATGAACGTCATGCTCGGTCTGCGGCGGATGGATATTCCGGGCGCAATGGGTATGCTCACGCCATGGAACCCGCTCCGATAGCCGACCACGGTCCGCAGGAGAAGGGTGCGACCCGGCGCCGCAGGATCCGGGTCGGCCTGATCGTCGCCGCAGCTCTCCTCATCGTGTTCTACCTCGCACGGCTGGGCTGGCTGTTCATGATGGCGGACGAGGGCGACACTCCTCCCCTGTCAGCCGTGCCCCTCCCTGCCGGCGCGCAGGTGGTCGGCCAGAGCGAAGGCTGCGGAAGCGGCGGCTGCTCGGTGACGTTCACCGTTCGCCCACCCGACGGCATGACCCCGGAACAACTCGCCGCGGAGATGGGGGCGACGCCGCAACTGTCGGTGCCTGGGAATCGTGGGATCCGCGCACCGTGTGGGTGTCCGCGCGGCCGTCAGCGGGCACCTTGAAGCTCGTCGCCGACTACACATCGGGCGAGTACGTGCCGTAGCCCGACCGTTCCGTCTGAGCGCTGACAGCGGACGACCGGACCGCGATCGTCAGGCTCACGGTGGGTCACCCGACGGCGCCTCCGGCCAGCCCGAGGGTCGGGTCGGCCGGAGTCGGACGCATTACTCTGCTTGCGTCCCGCCGCGCAGGGCTCAGAAGTCCCAGTCGTCGTCTTCCGTGGCCTCGGCCTTACCGATGACGTAGGAGGAGCCCGAGCCGGAGAAGAAGTCGTGGTTCTCGTCCGCGTTCGGGGAGAGCGCCGACAGGATCGCCGGGTTCACGTTCGTGACGCTGGAGGGGAACATCGCCTCGTAGCCCAGGTTCATCAGGGCCTTGTTGGCGTTGTAGTGCAGGAACTTCTTGACGTCCTCGGTGAGCCCGACGCCGTCGTAGAGGTCCTGCGTGTACTGCACCTCGTTGTCGTAGAGCTCGTAGAGCAGGGAGAACGTGTAGTCCTTGAGCTCGTCCTTGCGCGCCTGGTCGGCCGTCTCGAGTCCGCGCTGGAACTTGTAGCCGATGTAGTACCCGTGCACGGCCTCGTCGCGGATGATGAGGCGGATGAGGTCGGCCGTGTTCGTCAGCTTCGCCTTCGACGACCAGTAGATCGGCAGGTAGAAGCCCGAGTAGAACAGGAACGACTCCAGCAGCGTCGAGGCGACCTTGCGCTTGAGCGGGTCGTCTCCCTGGTAGTAGTCCATGATGATCTGCGCCTTCTTCTGAAGGTTCGCATTCTCCGTGGACCAGCGGAACGCCTCGTCGATCTCCTTCGTCGACGCGAGCGTCGAGAAGATCGAGGAGTAGCTCTTCGCGTGCACCGACTCCATGAAGGCGATGTTCGTGTAGACGGCCTCCTCGTGAGGCGTGATCGCGTCGGGGATCAGCGACACCGCGCCGACGGTGCCCTGGATCGTGTCGAGGAGCGTGAGCCCGGTGAACACCCGCATGGTGAGCAGCTGCTCGTCGGGGGTGAGCGTGTTCCACGACTGCACGTCGTTCGACAGCGGCACCTTCTCCGGCAGCCAGAAGTTGTTCACCAGACGGTTCCAGACCTCGAGGTCCTTGTCGTCCTGGATGCGGTTCCAGTTGATCGCCTGCACGCTGGAGACCAGCTTGAGCGGGGAGTGAGGAGTCATTCTTGTCCTAGTTCCTGGGTCACTGAGCCTGTCGAAGTGTCAGAGCATGCACGAGACGCACTCGGTCATGTCGGTGCCCTCGAGCGCCAGCTGACGCAGACGGATGTAGTAGATCGTCTTGATGCCCTTGCGCCATGCGTAGATCTGGGCCTTGTTGATGTCACGCGTGGTGGCGGTGTCCTTGAAGAACAGCGTCAGCGACAGACCCTGGTCGACGTGCTGCGTGGCCGCGGCGTACGTGTCGATGACCTTCTCGTAGCCGATCTCGTACGCGTCCTGGTAGTACTCCAGGTTGTCGTTCGTCATGAACGCCGCCGGGTAGTAGACGCGACCGAGCTTGCCTTCCTTGCGGATCTCGATCTTCGAGGCGATCGGGTGGATCGAGGAGGTCGAGTTGTTGATGTAGGAGATCGAGCCCGTCGGCGGCACGGCCTGCAGGTTCTGGTTGTAGATGCCGTGCTCCTGGATCGACGCCTTGAGCTGGACCCAGTCCTCCTGCGTCGGGATGTGCTTGCCCGCGAAGAGCTCCTTGACCTTCTCGGTCTCCGGGACCCAGGCGCGGTCGATGTACTTGTCGAAGAACTCGCCGGACGCGTAGGTCGAGTCGGCGAACCCGTCGAACGTCGTGCCACGCTCGATCGCGAGCTGGTTCGAGGCGCGCAGCGCGTGGAACAGCACGGTGTAGAAGTAGATGTTCGTGAAGTCGACACCCTCCTCCGAGCCGTAGAACACGTGCTCGCGGGCGAGGTAGCCGTGCAGGTTCATCTGACCGAGGCCGATCGCGTGCGACCGGTCGTTGCCGTCCTCGATCGAGCGGACCGAGCCGATGTGGCTCTGGTCGCTGACCGCGGTGAGCGCGCGGATCGCGGTCTCGACCGTCTGGCCGAGGTCGTCGGCGTCCATCGACAGCGCGATGTTCATCGAGCCGAGGTTGCAGGAGATGTCCTTGCCGATCTCCTTGTACGACAGGTCGTCGTTGTAGGTGGTCGGGGTGTTCACCTGCAGGATCTCGCTGCAGAGGTTGGACATGTTGATGCGCCCCTTGATGGGGTTGGCCTTGTTGACCGTGTCCTCGAACATGACGTACGGGTAGCCGGACTCGAACTGGATCTCGGCGACGGTCTGGAAGAACTCGCGCGCGTTGATCTTGGTCTTCTTGATGCGCGGGTCGTCGACCATCTCGCGGTACTTCTCGGTGACCGAGATGTCGCCGAACGGGACGCCGTAGACCTTCTCCACGTCGTACGGCGAGAACAGGTACATGTCCTCGTCGTTCTTGGCGAGCTCGAACGTGATGTCCGGCACCACGACACCGAGCGACAGCGTCTTGATGCGGATCTTCTCGTCGGCGTTCTCGCGCTTGGTGTCGAGGAAGCGCATGATGTCGGGGTGGTGGGCGTTGAGGTACACCGCACCCGCGCCCTGACGCGCGCCGAGCTGGTTGGCGTAGCTGAAGCTGTCTTCGAGGAGCTTCATGACGGGGATGATGCCCGAGGACTGGTTCTCGATCTGCTTGATCGGGGCACCCGACTCGCGGATGTTCGACAGCAGCAGGGCCACGCCGCCGCCGCGCTTGGAGAGCTGCAGCGCGGAGTTGATGCCGCGGGCGATCGACTCCATGTTGTCCTCGATGCGCAGCAGGAAGCAGCTGACGAGCTCGCCGCGCTGGGCCTTGCCCGCGTTGAGGAAGGTCGGGGTGGCCGGCTGGAAGCGACCGGAGATGATCTCCTCGACGAGGTTCACGGCGAGCTTCTCGTCGCCGTCCGCGAGGGCGAGCGCGGTCATCACGACGCGGTCCTCGAAGCGCTCGAGGTAGCGCTTGCCGTCGAACGTCTTCAGCGTGTAGCTCGTGTAGTACTTGAACGCGCCGAGGAACGTCTCGAAGCGGAACTTCTTCGAGTAGGCGAGGTCGTTGAGCTTCTGCACGAAGTCGAACGAGTACTTCTCGATGACGGCGCCCTCGTAGTACTCCTTCTCCACGAGGTAGTCCAGGCGCTCCTTGAGCGAGTGGAAGAACACCGTGTTCTGGTTCACGTGCTGCAGGAAGTACTCCCGCGCGGCGCGCTTGTCGGCGTCGAACTGGATCTTCCCGTTCGCGTCGTACAGGTTCAGCATCGCGTTGAGGGCGTGGTAGTCCAGGCCCTCGTATGCGGGGTTCACCTTGAATGCCACTGTCTCGGTCACTGAAGATTCCACCGTCGTTCCAATCCGTCGCTCACGCGATCCACGTCGTCCTGTGTGCCGAAGATCTCAAGCCGATACAAGTGAGGCACGTGGCACTTGCGGCTGATGATGTCGCCGGCGAGGCAGAACGCGTCGCCGAAGTTGGTGTTGCCCGCGGAGATGACCCCGCGGATGTGACGCCGGTTGCGCTCGTCGTTGAGGAACCGGATCACCTGCTTGGGCACGGCCCCCTTCTCGACCCCGCGCCCGGCACCCCCGCCGTAGGTGGGGGTGACCAGGACGAAGGGCTCGTCGACGACGAGGTCCTCTTCGTTCCGGTGGAGGGGGATGCGTCGGGCGGGAAGCCCGAGCTTCTCGATGAAGCGCGCGGTGTTACCCGACACGCTCGAGAAGTAGACCAGGAGCGGCGCTGCGGTCGCGACTAGGTGCATGATTCACCCCGGTCCCTGAGCGACGCCGAAGGGTCACGCCAGGCGGGACGCGAGCTCGTCGATCTTGTCGGGACGGAAGCCCGACCAGTGGTCCTCGTCGGTGACGACGACCGGCGCCTGCATGTAGCCGAGCGCCTTGACCTGCTCCAGCGCCGTCGGGTCCTCCGACAGGTCGTGGATCTCGTACTCGATGCCCTTGGCATCCAGGGCACGGTAGGTCGCGTTGCACTGGACGCAGGAAGGCTTGGTGTACACCGTGATCGACATCTGAACCCCTCAAATCTCTGGTTTCTCCGGCAGACCTCCGCCGGGATCTCAATACTACATATAGGGACGGACATTCGGTGCGACCACAAGGGGTAGTAGTTACATCCGTGTAGTTTTTCCACCGCTCTCTACAGATACAACACAGGTTGTCCACCGTTTCTTCCACAGGCCGACCCTCCTTCCCGGGGTCGTCGAGCCGCGGGAAATCGCGGCGGAGCGGAGCCCGTGCGAGATCCATCCACAGGCGGCACGATACGAGGGGCTTCCGACATCCCCAGGCCTGTGGAATTCGTCCGTCGGCGTGTCTCCGGCGTGTCGCAGCGACGCGGTCCCCGGCCCGTCTCCCCGACGTCCCCGCGGCCCGGTACCGTTGTCTGGTGGCGGGCTATCGGGATCTTCTTCGCACGCCGGGAGTGGGCCGCATGATCGCCGCCCAGCTCACCGCGCGCTTCCCCAACGGGATGATGTCCTTGGCGATCCTGCTGCACGTCGAGCAGCAGACCGGATCGTACGGATCGGCGGGCCTCGTGCTCGCCGCGACCAGCGTCGGCCAGGCGGTCGCCGGCCCCATCACCAGCCGCTGGATGGGCGCCTGGGGCATGCGGCGGGTGCTGACCCTCACGCTGTCCGTCTGCGTGATCGCGGTGCTCGGTCTCGGACTGCTGCCGCTCTCCGTCCCCGGCTACATGGCTCTCGGCATGATCGCCGGCCTCTCGACGCCGCCCGTGCAGGCGGCCGTCCGCACCATCTACCCCAAGCTCGTGAACGCCGGCCAGCTCACGCCGCTGTTCTCTCTGGACGCCTCCCTCCAGGAGATCATCTGGGTGCTGGCGCCGGTGGTCATCACCCTCGTCTCCACCCAGGTCGGCACCATGGAGGGCCTGCTCCTGGTGGCGATCGTCCTCGTCGCCGGCGGCGCGTGGTTCATCCTCTCCCCCGAGGTCGGCCGCGTGCGCATCCCCCGCAGCCGCAATGCGCTGGGCAAGGTCGTCCTCAAGCCGCCCGTGCTCCTCGCGACGGTCATCGGCTTCCTCCTCATCGGCGCCTGCTCGGCGGTCGAGGTCGGCGTGGTCGCGACGTTCGAACACGGCAGCCTCGCGGCGGGCCTCATCCTCGCCGTCTTCTCCGCCGGCAGCCTGGCCGGCGGCCTCGCCTTCGGCCACATCCCGATCGGTCCGTGGGCCATGGCGCGCCGCCTGCTCATCGTCACCGTGGGCCTGGCCCTCACGATGGTGATGCTCAACGTCTTCTGGCTGGGCGGCACGCTCATCCTCGCCGGCATCGGCATCGCTCCCGCCCTCGCGGTGCTCTTCGCCATCACCACGGCCAGCGTGAAGTTCAGCGAGACCGCCGAGGCGTTCGGCTGGGCGGGCACCGGACAGCTCATCGGCGCCGCAGCCGGATCGGCGGTCGCCGGCTTCCTCGTCGACGTCGGCGACTGGCGCGGCGCCTACCTGGCCGCCACCATCTTCGCGGCCGTCGGACTGCTCGTCTCCATCGTGTTCGTGCGCTCCTTCCCCGATCTGCGTCACCGCGACGCGAGCCCCCATCCCGACACCGAGCCCCTGGCGGTCACCCCCTCATGAGCCCCTCCGTCCCGTCCTCCTCCCCCGCGATCGTGTGCGTCGGCGAGTCGATGGCACTGATCACGCCGACCGGCGCCGGCCTTGCGTCCGCCGACACGGCGTCGATCACGCACGCCGGCGCGGAGGCGAACGTCGCGGTCGGCGTGGCGGCCGCCGGTCACCGCGCCGCCTGGGCCTCCCGCCTCGGCGACGATCCCCTCGGCCGACGTCTCACCGGCGAGCTGGAGCGGCGCCACGTCGAGCTGTGGACCGAGATCGACGCCGAGGCGCCGACCGGTGTGATGTTCAAGGATCCCGGCGTGGAGTCCTCGGCCGTCTACTACTACCGCCGCGGCTCCGCCGCCTCGCGCATGGCACCGGGCTTCCTGTCGCCCGCGCAGCTCGCCGGCGTGCGCATCGTGCACACCACGGGCATCACCCCTGCCCTGTCGCCGACCTGCGTGGCGATGGTCGACCGGCTCTTCGCCGACGCGCGCACCGCCGGGGCCGTCGTCTCCTTCGATGTGAACGACCGCCGGGCTCTGTGGAGCCCCGAGGAGGCGTCCGCCACCCTGGCTCGCCTGGCCGACGCCGCCGACATCGCCTTCGTCGGCCGCGACGAGGCCGAGCGCATCTGGGGCACCGCCACGGCGGCGGAGATCCGCGCCCACCTCCCGCACTGCGGTCTGCTCGTCGTCAAGGACGGCGACGTCGGCGCCACGGCCTTCCTCGGCGACGCGGACCCGGTGTTCGTACCCGCGCCGACCGTCGACGTCGTCGAGCCCGTCGGCGCCGGAGACGCCTTCGCCTCCGGGTTCCTCGCCGCGACGCTCGATGGCGCCGACCTCGAGACCCGCCTGGCCGCCGGACACGAGGCCGCCGCGCGGGTGCTCCGCATCGCGGCCGACCTGCCGCCCCTGGAGCCCGCGCGCTGACGCCGCCCGCCGCGTCCCGGCGCGGTCGTAGGCTGGTGCCATGCCCGCTCCCGTCACCCTCCCCCGCCTGAGCTGGGGCGATGCCGCTGCACCGCGACGCGCACTCCTCGTGCACGGTCTGGGATCGTCCGGCGCGCTCATGTGGCGTCTCGGCGACGCCCTCGCGGCAGCCGGCTGGCACGCGACGGCGGTGGACCTGCGCGGCCACGGCGACGCCCCGCGGACGCTCGACTACTCCGTCGCGGCCTACGCCGCGGACCTCGCCGCGACGCGCCCTCCCGGCGCGGGCCCCTGGGACGCCGTCGTCGGACACTCGCTCGGCGGCGCCGCCGGGACGGTGGCCGCCGCGGACGACGCCGACTGGACGCGCCGCCTCGTCCTCATCGATCCCGCGATCCACGTCGTCCAGCGGGACGCGGCCGACGTCCGCCGCAGCCAGGAACGCGCCTTCGCCGACAACCGCCTCGACGCGGTGCGGCAGGAGCACCCGCACTGGCACCCGCAGGATCAGGAGCTCAAGGTCGACGCCGTCCGGCGGGCGAGCGCGTGGGCGGTCGAGCAGACCAGCGCACAGAACCAGCCGTGGGACGTCCGTGCGCACGCGGCCCGTCTGACCGTGCCCACGCGCGTGATCGGGGGCGATCCCGCGGTCTCCAGCATCTTCACCGGGGCCCTCGCCGACGAGGTGCTCGCGAGCAACCCCCGCATCTCCCTGTCGGTCGTGGCCGGCGCCGGCCACTCGGTGCATCGCGACCGCCCGGAGGAATCGATCCGACACCTCCTGGAGGCTCTGGCATGACCGATTTCGACCCGTCGGCGTATCTCCCCGACGACCTGCTCGACCGCATCCGCGAGCGCGCCCCCCTCCACGACAGGGAGAACACCTTCCCCCAGGCCGACCTGGATGAGCTCCGCGCGGCCGGCTACCTGTCGATCCTCGTGCCCCGGGAGCGCGGCGGCGCGGGACTCGGCCTCGAACAGGCCGCCCTCCTCCAGCAGCGGCTCGCGGGGGCCGCGCCCGCGACCGCTCTGGCGATCAACATGCACCTCGTCTGGACCGGCGTCGCCAAGGTCTTCTCGGACCGCGGGGTGCCCGGTCTCGAGTTCGTGCAGGACGGCGCCGTGGCCGGCGAGGTCTTCGCGTTCGGCATCAGCGAGGGCGGCAACGACCTCGTGCTGTTCGGGAGCGACACCGCGGCGGTCCCGGACGGCGCCGGGGGTTACGCCTTCACCGGCACCAAGATCTTCACCTCGCTCGCCCCGGTGTGGACGAAGCTCGGCCTGCACGGACTCGACACCACGAGCCCGGACGCGCCGAAGCTCGTGTTCGCCTTCGTCGACCGCACGTCCGCGGTCACCACCGCCGACGACTGGGACACCCTCGGCATGCGCGGCACCCAGAGCCGGACCACGCGCCTCGACGGGGCCGTCGCGGACGCGGCGCACGTCGTGCGGCGCATCGACCCCGGCCCGAGCCCCGACCCGATCGTCTTCGGCATCTTCGCGGTCTTCGAGATCCTCCTCGCCTCCGTCTACACCGGCATCGCCCGGCGGGCGCTCGAGCTGGCCGTGGCGACGGCCCACCGGCGTCGCTCCAAGAAGAGCGGCGCCGCGTACAGCCAGGATCCGGACATCCGCTGGCGCATCGCCGACATGGCCCTCGCCTACGACGCACTCCCTCCGCAGATCACCACCCTCGCCCGCGATGTCGACGAGCGCGCGGACCGCGGCGCCGGCTGGTTCCCCGCGCTCTCGGGCGTCAAGCATCGCGCGGTGACGATGGCCAAGCAGGTCGTCGACGAGGCCATGCTGGTGGCCGGCGGCGGCTCGTACTTCAGCGCCAACGAGCTCTCCCGGCTCTACCGCGACGTCCTCGCCGGCGCGTTCCATCCCTCCGACCCGGAGTCGGCGCACGCCACCGCGGCGAGCGCCTGGCTCGGCCCGGTCGAGGCCTGATCGGGCGCACGCACACCCCGTTGTCCGCGACCGTCCGCGGTGCCAAGATCGCACCATGGCACCGTCGAAGAAGGACCATACCCTCGACGCGATCTCCAAGACCATCGTCGAGATGCTGCAGGAGGACGGGCGGCGCTCGTACTCCGAGATCGGCCGTATCGTCGGCCTGAGCGAGGCCGCCGTCCGGCAGCGGGTGCAGCGGCTCACCGAGTCCGGGGTGATGCAGATCGTCGCGGTGACGGATCCGATGCAGCTCGGCTTCCACCGGCAGGCGATGGTGGGCGTCAAGGTCGCCGGGGACGCCCGAGGCGTGGCCGAGGCGATCGCCGACATCGACGAGGTCGATTACGTCGTGATCACGGTCGGATCGTTCGACGTGCTCGTCGAGGCGGTGTGCGAGGACGACGACCATCTGCTGGCGCTCGTCAACGATCGCATCCGTCCGATCGCGGGCGTGGTGTCGACCGAGACCTTCATCTACGCGAAGCTCCAGAAGCAGCAGTTCGCCTGGGGCACGCGCTGACGGTCGGCCTCAGCGCGGCCGCGTCTCCTCGCGACGGCGGGCGAGGAGGGCGAGGTGCAGGGCGGCGAGGGTCTCCCCGTCGTCCAGATCCGCGCCGAGCAGGTCGCCGATGAGCGCGAGGCGCTGATAGAACACCGAGCGGGAGAGGTGGCTCGCGGCCGCCGCCGCGGAGCGGTTGCCGGGGTGCGCGACGAGGGCGGCGAGGACCGTGAGCAGGTCTCCGCGGCGATCCCGGTCGTGACGGACGAGGGGATCCAGCATCTGCTCGCTGTGCGCCTGGAGCCGACGATCGTCGCGCAGGGCCGACACGAGGCGTTCGAGCGGCCGGTCGGCGACGCGGCGGACCACCGGCACGTCGCCCCCTGACGGCCGTGCAGCGAGGTCGAGCGCGGCGCGGATCGAGGCCAGGAGCCCGAGGACGCCTTCGGCGCTCGGTCCGACGGTCACGGGCGCACCCTCGGAGAGGCGTGCGAGGACGGCATCGGTCAGCGCATCGGCCCCGGCGGCCACGAGCAGGACCACGTCGGCTCCGCGCCGGGCCCCCACCGCGGACAGCCCCGCCGCACGCGCGCGGGCGACGAGCATCTCCGCGTCCTCGTCCGTGCGGAAGACGAGGCCGGAGACGGTTCCGCCCGACGGGTCGAGTCCGAGTCTCCGGAGCCGGACCTCGACGTCTTCCTCGCGGGCGAACCGCGCGCCGAGAAGATCCTCGACGAGGCGGCGATGGGCGAGCACGGTCCACGCCCCCTCCCCATCGGCGAGGCAGCCGAAGGCGAGGGCCGTCGCCCCCAGCTCCAGGACGGTGGCCCGACCGGCGGGATGCGGAGGACCCTCCGCAGGGATGAGCCGGCCCCAGCGCACTCCGCGCGCCTGCACCGGCACCCGATCACCGCCCCGCTCCGTCTGTCGGAGGGCCTCGCCGACCGGGACGCGGAGCGCTTCGATCGCGACGACCTCCCCCGCCGGATTCTCGAGGCGGACCGGGGCGTCGAGTGCGCGGGCGACCTCGGACACGATGAGGTCGGCCGGTGCGCCACGGAGGCTGAGGGCGGTGAAGAGGTCGTGCAGTCGCTGACGCTCGCGGAGCGCCGCCGTCTGTGCCTCGATCAGCGCCCGGTGCACGGCCTCGGTCACCGCGACGAACTTGACCTCCACCCCGAGCGCGATCAGAGCGAGGCCGGAGGCGGCACAGGCCTCGACGACCGCGGCCGGGACGCGGGGCATCCGCGGGCCGAGTTCGACGATGATGCCGGACACCCCGACCGCCGCCAGCTCCGCCACGAGCACGCGCAGCGCTGCGGGGCTCGTCGGCCAGGCCGCGCCGGTCGTGAGCAGCAGCTCGCCGCCGTCGAGCAGGCGGGCGACGGCGGCGCTGTCCGAGGCGTGGACCCACCGCACCCCGGCCTCCAGTGCCGGGCCCCCGACGAGGACGGTCGGCGCCCCCTCCTGCACCGCGGGGAGCGCGAGCACGTCCCCGACGCGCAGCACCGAGGGCGATCGATCCGGACGATCTGTCCGATCCACCGAGAAGTCCTGACGCTCTGCCACTCCGCACCCGCTCCGTTTCCTGTCAGCATGGGCCGAGCCCCAGCGTAGCGACCCTCGGTCAGAGTGTGCGACACGCGAACCCCTCTGCGAAGGAGCCCCCCGTGGACATCGTCCGTCACTTCATCAACGGCACCGAGACGGGCGAGGCCGCCCGCCGAGGCCTCGTCTTCGATCCGGCGACAGGAGCCGTCACGAAGGAGGTCGCGTTCGCCTCGGCCACCGAGGTCGACGCCGCCGTGGACGCCGCTGCTGCCGCGCTGCCGGCGTGGCGGGAGACGAGCCTCATCAAGCGCGCCGACGTGTTCTTCCGGCTCCGTCAGCTCCTCAAGGAACGGACGGACGAGCTGGCGGCCATCGTCACGTCCGAGCACGGCAAGGTCCTGTCCGACGCCGCCGGCGAGGTGTCCCGCGGCATCGAGAACGTGGAGTTCGCGGCCGGTCTCGTGCACCTGCTCAAGGGCGAGCGCAGCGAGCAGGTCGCCCGCGGGGTCGACGTGCACTCCGTGAAGCAGCCGGTCGGCGTGGTCGCGGCCATCACCCCGTTCAACTTCCCGGTCATGGTGCCGCTGTGGATGGTCGCCTCCGCCATCGCGTGCGGCAACACCGTCGTCCTCAAGCCCAGCGAGAAGGATCCGTCCGCCGCGGTCTGGCTCGCACGGCTGTTCCGCGAGGCCGGTCTCCCGGACGGCGTCCTCAACGTCGTGCACGGCGACCGGGAGTCCGTCGACGCGCTTCTCGACTCCCCGCGGGTGCAGGCGGTGAGCTTCGTCGGCTCGACCCCGATCGCCCGGTCGATCTACGGACGGGCGTCCGCCGCCGGGAAGCGGGTCCAGGCGCTCGGCGGCGCGAAGAACCACATGGTCGTGATGCCCGACGCCGACATCGACGCGGCCGCCGACGCCGCCGTCTCCGCAGCGTACGGCTCCGCGGGCGAGCGCTGCATGGCGGTGTCCGTGCTCGTGGCGGTGGGCGACATCGCCGACGACCTCGTCGCCGCGATCGCCCGCCGCATCGACGGCCTCTCGATCGGCCCCGGCACGGATGCGGCGAGCGAGATGGGGCCCCTCATCACCGCGGAGCACCGTGACCGGGTCGCCTCCTACGTCACAGAGGCCCCCGGGGAAGGCGCCACGGTCGTCGTCGACGGCACCACGAAGCGGTTCGACGGCGACGGCTTCTTCCTCGGGGTGAGCCTGATCGACGACGTCACGCCCGGCATGCGCGTCTACGACGACGAGATCTTCGGCCCGGTCCTGTCCGTCGTGCGCGTGGGCTCCTACGCGGAGGCGGTCGCGCTCGTCAACGCGAACGCCTACGGCAACGGGACCGCGATCTTCACGCGCGACGGCGGGACGGCACGGCAGTACGAGTTCGACATCGAGGTCGGCATGGTCGGCGTCAACGTCCCGATCCCGGTGCCCATCGGCGCCTACTCGTTCGGCGGGTGGAAGGACTCGCTCTTCGGCGACGCGCACATCTACGGCCCGGAGTCCGTGCACTTCTACACGCGGTCGAAGGTCGTGACGACGCGGTGGCCCGACCACACCCCGTCGCAGATCGACCTCGGCTTCCCGAGCAACCACTGACGAGGAGCGATCACGATGACGACCTTCACCGACCGCCACGGACTCTCCTCCCCCCTCCCCGCCCCGGACGCCGAGGCGCAGGTGCGCGCCGATGACCGCGCCCACGTCTTCCACTCCTGGAGCGCGCAGGCGCTGATCGACCCGCTGCCGGTCGCCACCGGTCGGGGCTCGACGTTCTGGGACTACGAGGGCACCGCCTACCTCGACTTCTCCAGCCAGCTCGTGAACCTCAACCTCGGCCACCAGCACCCGGATCTCGTCGCCGCGATCCAGCAGCAGGCCGGGCGGCTCGCGACCATCCAGCCGTCGATGGCCAACGATGTGCGCGGTGAGCTCGCCCGCCTCATCGCCGAGGTCGCTCCCGACGGATTCGAGAAGGTGTTCTTCACGAACGGCGGCGCGGAGGCGAACGAGTACGCCGTGCGCATGGCCCGGCAGGCCACGGGGCGCCGGAAGGTGCTGTCGATGTACCGCAGCTACCACGGCTCCACCGCGACCGCGATCTCCCTCACCGGCGACCCGCGCCGCTGGGCGAACGACGTCACGGACACCGGGGCCGTGCGGTTCTTCGGACCGTACCTCTACCGCTCCCCGTTCCACAGCGAGACGCCCGAGCAGGAGACGGAGCGCGCCCTCGCGCATCTGGAGCAGACCATCCAGCTCGAGGGACCGCAGACGATCGCCGCGATCATCGTCGAGACGGTCGTCGGCACCAACGGCGTGCTGCTTCCGCCGCCCGGCTATCTGCCCGGGGTGCGCGCGCTCTGCGATCGCTACGGGATCGTCTTCATCGCGGACGAGGTGATGGTGGGGTTTGGCCGGCTCGGCGAGTGGTTCGGGATCGATGCCTTCGACGCCCGCCCCGACCTGATCACCTTCGCGAAGGGCGTGAACTCGGGCTACGTCCCCCTCGGCGGCGTCGTGATCTCCGACCGCATCGCCGCGGCCTTCGACACCGTCCCGTTCGCGGGCGGACTGACGTACTCCGGGCACCCTCTCGCCTGCGCGGCCGGTGTGGCCACGTTCGAGGTGTTCCGCCGCGACGGCATCCTGGAACGGGTGCGCGACCTCGGCGAGCGGATCGTCGGTCCGACCCTGCGCTCGTGGGCGCGGTCGCATCCGAGCGTGGGCGAGGTGCGCGGCCGCGGTCTGTTCTGGGCGGTGGAGCTCGTGCGGGATCAGCAGACCAGGGAGCCGCTGGTGCCGTTCAACGCGACCGGTGCCGACGCCGCACCGATGACGGCGTTCGCAGCCGCCGCGAAGCGGGCAGGAGTGTGGCCCTTCACGCACTTCCACCGCGTGCACATCGCCCCGCCGCTGGTGATCGAGGAGGCGGAGCTGGTGCGGGGTCTGGCGGCGATCGAGGAGGCACTGGCGGTCGCCGACGGGTACGCGGTCGGCTGAGCGTCCCCCGCCGGCCGCTACTTGCGGTCGAAGTCGAACGCCTTGAGGAGCTCGCCGACGGCCTTGTCGCGCTCCTCGCCGCCGTCCTCGAACATGTGGGTGACGTGGGTGCGCAGGTGGTTCTCCAACAGCAGGCGGTTGAGCGACTCGAGCGAGCGCTGGATCGCGCGGGACTGCGTGATGATGTCCATGCAGTACTCCTCGTTCTCGATCATCCGCGCGACGCCGCGCATCTGACCCTCGAGGATGCTGGTGCGGTGCAGAGCGCGCTTCTTGATGTCTTCGATCACGTATCGAGGCTACTCGCCCCGTGAAAGGATGACGTCATGCCGCGAACACCCACGACGCTGCTCTCCGTCGCCGACCAGGAGCGCCGGCGCGCGCTGCGGCGGATGAAGGCCGTCGCGCTCGGGGCGCTGATCTTCATGGCCCTCGCCTTCGTCGTCGCGTTCGCGTTCCAGGAGCGGGTCGGCGGGCTCGCCTACGTCAGGGCCGCGGCGGAGGGGGGCATGGTCGGCGCGCTCGCGGACTGGTTCGCGGTGACCGCGCTGTTCCGCCGTCCGCTGGGCCTGCCCATCCCGCACACCGCGATCATCCCGAACCGCAAGGACGAGATCGGCCGCACTCTCGGCGAGTTCGTGGAGACGAACTTCCTCGCGGCCGACGTCGTGCGCACCAAGCTGACCAGCACCGCGATCGCCCTCCGCGCCGGGGAGTGGCTCCGCGAGACCCCGCATGCCGAGCGCGTGGCGGCCGAGGGGGCGACGGTCGCGACGGCCGTGCTGAACGCGCTCAGCGACGACGACGTGCGCGACCTCCTCGCCGACCTCGCGCGCGAGCATCTCGTCGCGCCGGAGTGGGGGCCGCCCGCCGGGGCGTGGCTGGAGAAGATCGTGGACGCCGAAGCCCACCACGGTGCCGTCGATCTCGCGGTGGACAGCATCGGGCGATGGCTCGACGCGAACGCCGCTTCCTTCACCGGACTCGTCTCCCGGCGCCTCCCTGGATGGATGCCGAAGATCGCGCACCGCCTCATCGACGACACGGTGTACAACGAGGCGGTCAAGTTCGTCCGCGCCGTGCAGGCCGACCCGCGGCATCCGGCCCGCCTCGCGATCGACGGGTACCTGTCCCGCCTCGCGGACGCCCTGCAGAACGATCCCGCGACGCGCGAGAAGCTGGAGAACGCCAAGGCCGCCCTCTTCGACAGCCCCCGCGTCGGCGCCCTCGCCGCGGAGGCCTGGAACACCGCCAAGAACGGACTCCTCACCTCCCTCGCCGACCCGGAGAGCGGGCTGCGGCGCCGCGCGGTGCAGGCGCTCCAGGAGGTCGGCGAGCGGCTCACGACCGACGCCGCCCTGCAGCGCCGCGTCGACACGTGGGTCTCCGATGCGGCCGTCTTCCTCGTGGACCGGTACCGGCACGACATCGCCTCGATCATCACCGACACCGTGGAGCGCTGGGATCCCGCCGAGACCACGGAGAAGATCGAGCTCATGGTCGGCCGCGACCTGCAGTACATCCGTCTGAACGGCACGGTCGTCGGCGCCCTCGCCGGCCTCGCGATCTTCACCGTCGCCCACGCCCTGATCCCGGGAGTCTGACATGGCGCTGTCCCACGATCCGCTCTGGCCGCGCGCCGGCGCCTGGCCCGCGTTCGAGGACACGGCCGACGCGGTGCTCCTCGGCGTCCCGACCTGGCGCACCTCCCTGTCCCCGACCGGGGCGCACGCGACACCGGCCGCGATCCGCGAGGCGCTCCCCCGCTACGGCACGACGGTGCTCGGCCCGCCGACGGTCGACCTGGACGAGGTGCTCCGCATCGCCGACGCCGGGGACGTGCCGGAGCCGGACGGCGACGCGGGAGAGGCGCGGACGATCGAGCGGGTCCGGGAGCTCGCGGACGCGTCGCACCTCGTCATCGCCCTCGGCGGCGACAACTCCCTCACCTACCCGGTCGCGCTCGGAGCGGAGGCCACGGGCCTGATCACGTTCGACGCGCACTTCGACCTGCGCGACGGCGTCTCCAACGGCACGCCGGTGCGGCGACTCGTCGAAGACGCCCCGGCGGCGTCCGGCCTCCCCACCGCACGCATCGACCCCACCCGGATCGTGCAGATCGGCCTCGCCGACTTCGCGAACTCCGCCGCGTACGCCCGCCGCGCGGCCGACTGGGGCATCCGGGTCGTCACCCTCGACGACGTGCGCCGTCGCGGCATCGCCGACGTCGTGGCCGAGGCCGTCGAGATCGCGGGGGCGGGCGAGGCCGCCCGGGTGCACCTCGACATCGACGTGGACGTGTGCGACCGCGCGGTCGCACCGGGGTGCCCGGCCAGCGTCCCGGGAGGCCTGGCCGCGTGGGAGCTGCGCGCCCTCACCCGGGCGGTCGCCGCCGATCGCCGGGTCGCGAGCGCCGACATCGCCGAGGTCGACGCGACCGCGGACGCGGAGGACGGTCGCACCGTGCGACTCGCTGCCCTCTGCGTGCTCGAGCTGCTCGCCGGCCTCGCGGCACGCTAGCCCGAGCGGCCCTCACCCGACCGCGAGGCCGTCCTTCCAGACGCGCTGCACCAGCGGCACACCCGGGCGATACGCCAGATGCACGCGGGAGGGGGCGTCGAGCAGTACGAGGTCGGCGCGCGCCCCGGGGGTGATCCGGCCGATGTCGTCCCGCCGGAGTGCCCGCGCCCCGCCGGCGGTGGCGGCCCAGACCGCCTCCGCCGTGGTCATGCCCATGTCCCGCACGGCGATGGCGATGCAGAAGGCCATGGACGACGTGAAGCTGGACCCCGGGTTCGTGTCGCACGCCAGCGCGACCGTCACACCCGCGTCGAGGAGTCTGCGCGCATCCGGATAGGGCTGGCGCGTGGAGAACTCCACGCCGGGCAGCAGCGTGAGCACCGTGTCCGACGCGGCGAGCGCGGCGATGTCCGCGTCGGTGAGGTAGGTGCCGTGATCCACCGAGGCCGCCCCCAGCTCGACCGCCATCCGCACGCCGTCGCCCGGACCGAGCTGGCTCGCATGCACCCGAGGAGCGAGGCCCCGGGCCCTGCCCGCCTCCAGGATCCGTCGCGACTGCGCCACCGTGAAGGCGCCGGTCTCGCAGAAGACGTCGATCCACCGGGAGTGCGGGGCGCACGCGTCGAGCATCGGCCCCACGACGAGGTCGACATAGGCGTCGGGATCGTCGGCGTACTCGACCGGCACCACATGCGCACCGAGGAACGTGACCTCCGACGTCACCTCGGCGGCGAGGCGCACGAGGCGCTCCTCCTCCGCGACGGCGAGACCGTAGCCGCTCTTGATCTCGACCGTGGTGGTCCCCTGTGCCCGCAGCTCGTCGATGAACCCGCGCAGTCGGGCGCGCAGCTCGTCGTCGGTCGCCGCCCGCGTCGCCTGGACCGTCGACCGGATGCCGCCCGCCGCGTATGGCTGTCCCGCCATGCGCGCCTCGAACTCCGCCGCCCGATCGCCGCCGAAGACGAGGTGACTGTGGCTGTCGACGAATCCGGGGATCACCGCCCGACCCCCGGCGTCGACGACCTCGTCGGCCGCGGGAGCCGTGGCCGACGAGCCCACCCACGCGATCCGCTCGCCGTCGATCAGCACGGCCGCGTCGCGGAGCGTGCCCGTCGGGTCGGCTTCGGCGGCGGCGTTGGTGGTCAGTTCCCCGATCCCGGAGATGAGCGTCGTCGTCACAGCATCGGCACCTTCAGTCCGCGGTCGCGCGCGACCTCCTTGGCGTGGTCGTACCCGGCGTCCACGTGCCGCATGACGCCGGTCCCGGGGTCGTTCGTCAGCACCCGGGCGAGCTTCTCCGCCGCGAGGGCCGAACCGTCCGCCACCGTGACCTGCCCGGCGTGGATCGAGCGTCCGATCCCCACCCCGCCGCCGTGGTGCAGGGACACCCACGACGCTCCGGAGGCGGTGTTGAGGAGGGCGTTGAGCAGGGGCCAGTCGGCGATCGCGTCGGAGCCGTCCTTCATGGCCTCGGTCTCCCGGTACGGCGATGCGACGGAGCCGGAGTCGAGGTGGTCGCGGCCGATGACGATCGGCGCGGACAGCTCTCCCGAGGCGACCATCTCGTTGAACTTGAGTCCGGCGAGGTGCCGCTCCTGGTAGCCGAGCCAGCAGATGCGCGCCGGCAGGCCCTCGAAGTGGACGGCCGACCCCGCCTTGTCGAGCCAGCGGTGCAGGGCGGTGTCCTCGGGGAAGAGCTCGGCGATCGCGCGGTCCGTCTTGAAGATGTCCTCCGGGTCTCCGGACAGCGCCACCCAGCGGAACGGTCCTCGCCCTTCCTCGAACTGCGGGCGGATGTAGGCGGGAACGAAGCCCGGGAACGCGAACGCCCGGTCGAATCCACCGAGCTGCGCCTCCGCGCGGATCGAGTTGCCGTAGTCGAAGACCGCCGCCCCCGCGTCCTGGAAGCCGACCATCGCGGCGACGTGGGCGGCCATGGATTCCCTCGACCGGCGGGTGAACTCCTCGGGGTCGCGCGCGGCCTCCCCCTTCCAGCGGTCCACGTCGATGCCGATCGGCAGGTAGGCGAGCGGGTCGTGGGCGCTGGTCTGGTCGGTCACGACGTCGATCGGCACGCCCCGACGCAGGAGCTCCGGGAAGATCTCCGCGGCATTGCCCACGACGCCGACCGAGAGGGCGTGACCGGCGTCCTTCGCCGCGACGACCCGGGCCACCGCCGCATCGAGGTCGGTGGTGTACTCGTCGAGGTACCGGTGCTCGACGCGGCGCGCGAGCCGCGTCTCGTCGACGTCCACGATCAGGACCGCGCCCTCGTTGAGGGTCACGGCGAGGGGCTGCGCCCCGCCCATCCCGCCCGCACCGGCGGTCAGCGTCAGCGTCCCCCGCAGGGAGTCCCGCCCGAGCGAGCGGGCGACCGCGGCGAACGTCTCGTACGTCCCCTGCAGGATGCCCTGCGTGCCGATGTAGATCCAGGAGCCGGCGGTCATCTGGCCGTACATGGTCAGCCCCAGCTCCTCCAGACGGCGGAACTCCGGCCAGGTCGCCCAGTCGCCGACGAGGTTCGAGTTGGCGATGAGCACGCGCGGCGCCCACTCGTGGGTGCGGAACACGCCCACCGGCTTGCCGGACTGGACGAGCAGCGTCTCATCCGGCTCCAGCTCGTCGAGCGTGCGGACGATCGCCTCGTACGCCTCCCAACTGCGCGCCGCCTTGCCCGTCCCGCCGTAGACCACGAGGTCTTCCGGGTGCTCGGCGACCTCGGGATCGAGGTTGTTCATGAGCATGCGCTTGGCCGCTTCCGCGCCCCAGCTCTTGGCGGTGCGCTCGGCACCGCGGGCTGCGCGTACCGTGCGCGCTGCGTTCTCCTCAGTCATGCATGTGCTCCTTTGCGACACGGGCGATGGCACCCGACTGGACGAGGGCGGTCACGGCTTCCATCTCGGGCGAGAGGTGGCGGTCGGGGCCGGGGCCCGCGGCGACCGTGCGGACGAGGTCGCGCACGGCTCCGGTCGCCGGCCCTGCCTCGAGCGGCGCGCGGAGATCCAGGGCGCGGGCGGCGGTGAGGATCTCGATCGCCAGGACGCGGGAGAGACCGTCGATCGCCCGGCGCAGCTTCCGCGCTGCGGCCCAGCCCATCGAGACATGGTCCTCCTGCATCGCCGAGGAGGGGATGGAGTCGACCGAGGCGGGCACGGCGAGGCGCTTCAGCTCGGAGACGATGCCGGCCGCCGCGTACTGCGCGATCATCAGGCCGGAGTCGACCCCGACCTCCGCCGCCAGGAAGGGCGGGAGTCCGTGACTGCGCGCCGGGTCCAGGGCCCGGTCCGTGCGGCGCTCGGACACGGACGCGACGTCGGCGACCGAGATCGCGAGGAAGTCGAGGACGGCGGCGACGGGCGCACCGTGGAAGTTGCCGTTGGACTCGATACGCCCGTCGAGGGTGATGATGGGGTTGTCGATGACGCTGGACAGCTCGCGCTCCGCGATCATGGCGGCATGCCCGAGCGTGTCCCGTGCGGCGCCGTGCACCTGCGGGGAACACCGCAGCGAGTACGCGTCCTGCACCCGGCCGTCTTCCGGCCCCTTATGACTGGCGACCATCGGCGAGCCGGCGAGCAGGGCACGGAGGTGGCCGGCTGAGGTGGCCTGTCCCGCCTGCGGACGCAGCGCCATGAGATCGGCGGCGAACACCGCATCGGTGCCGAGCTGCGATTCGACCGACATGGCCGCCGCCACATCGGCCGTGAGCAGCAGCATCTCCAGGTCATGGAGCGCGAGCACCAGAGTGCCGAGCATCCCGTCCGTGCCGTTGATGAGGGCCAGTCCCTCCTTCTCCACGAGCGTGAGGGGCGCGATGCCGGCGTCCGCGAGGGCATCGGCCGCCGGGACGAGCCGGTCCGTGGCGTCGCGGACATCGCCCTCGCCCATGGCCGCGAGGGCGATGTGGGCGAGGGGCGCGAGATCCCCGGAGCACCCCAGCGACCCGTACTCGCGGACCACCGGCACGATGCCCGCGTTGAGCAGCGCGGCGTACGTCTCCACCACGACGGGACGAACCCCCGTGCGCCCGGACGAGAGCGTCTGGAGGCGCAGCAGCTGGAGCCCGCGCACGACCTCCCGCTCGACCTCGGCGCCGGTCCCGGCGGCGTGGGAACGGATGAGGCTCGCCTGCAGCTGCAGTCGCCGGTCCGGAGCGATGAACGTCGTCGCCAGCGCACCGAAGCCGGTGGACACCCCGTAGTGGGGGTGCGGGTCCGCGGCGAGGCCGTCGATCACCCGCCGGGTCTCGGCGACGGCGGCCAGCGCCGCGGGGTCGACGACGACGGGCGCATCGTGACGGACCACGCGGACGACATCCGCGGCAGACAGAGGGGCGGCGCCGACGAGGACAGGGGCTGGATCGCTCATGTCTCGATTCCACACCCGCCGGGTCGACGCGCGCGCGGCTTCGTGGCAACCTGTGTCTGTGATCCCAGACATCTCCGAGACCGATGACGCCCAGGTGCCTGCCGCGGCGCAGACCCTGCGCATCCTGAGCTACCTGGCGGGCCGGCCGGCACCGGTGGCGGCGTCCGCGATCGCCCGCGAGCTCATGCTTCCGCGATCGACGGTCTATCACCTGCTGCGCACGCTCGCCGCCCACGGCTTCGTGCTGCACCTCCGCGAGGAGCGCCGGTGGGGACTCGGCACGTCGGCCTTCGAGCTGGCCGGAGGCTACGCCCGACAGCAGCCGTTGGCGCGGCTCGGACGACCGCTCATCGCCGGGCTCTCCGACCAGCTTGGGGAGAGCGCGCACCTGGCGGTCATGAGCGGCGGCGATGTGCTGTACATCGTCGAGGAGCGTGCGCCCCGGCGGCCGGCGCTGGTGACCGACGTGGGCGTGCGCCTCCCCGCGCACCTGACCGCGACCGGACGCGCGATGCTCGCCGCCCTCCCCCGCGAACAGGTCCGGGCGCTGTACCCGGATGCTTCCGCCTTCTCCGACCGCACCGGGCGGGGCCCGCGACGCCCCGGCGAGCTGCGCGATCTCCTCCGGGAGGTGCGCTCGCGAGGCTGGGCGACGGAGGACGGCGAGGTCGCGGAAGGCCTGCGCTCCGTGGGCGCCGTCGTGCGCGACGCGGCCGGCTGGCCCGTCGCCGCGGTCGCGATCACCTGGGCCGGCGACGACGGAGCAGAGGTCGTGCTGGCGAACGCGGTGCGCGAGACCGCGGCGACGCTCGAGGCGCGCCTGGCCCGCTGAGGCGACGCCTCACGCGTTAACG
Organism: Microbacterium sp. NPDC091676; assembly: GCF_044756645.1. Taxonomy (NCBI): domain Bacteria; kingdom Bacillati; phylum Actinomycetota; class Actinomycetes; order Micrococcales; family Microbacteriaceae; genus Microbacterium; species Microbacterium sp. NPDC091676. The sequence continues at coordinate 671,479 of NZ_JBIVTI010000002.1, forward strand.
CAAGAAGGCCACCCAGCATTGGGTGGCCTTCTTGTCTAAAAGGAGTCCGGCGGTGTCCTACTCTCCCACAGGGTCCCCCCTGCAGTACCATCGGCGCTGTGAGGCTTAGCTTCCGGGTTCGGAATGTGAC
>NZ_JBIVTI010000003.1:0-3772 GCF_044756645.1 Microbacterium sp. NPDC091676
GTGCCAGCAGCCGCGGTAATACGTAGGGCGCAAGCGTTATCCGGAATTATTGGGCGTAAAGAGCTCGTAGGCGGTTTGTCGCGTCTGCTGTGAAAGACCGGGGCTCAACTCCGGTTCTGCAGTGGGTACGGGCAGACTAGAGTGCAGTAGGGGAGACTGGAATTCCTGGTGTAGCGGTGAAATGCGCAGATATCAGGAGGAACACCGATGGCGAAGGCAGGTCTCTGGGCTGTAACTGACGCTGAGGAGCGAAAGCATGGGGAGCGAACAGGATTAGATACCCTGGTAGTCCATGCCGTAAACGTTGGGCACTAGGTGTGGGGGACATTCCACGTTTTCCGCGCCGTAGCTAACGCATTAAGTGCCCCGCCTGGGGAGTACGGCCGCAAGGCTAAAACTCAAAGGAATTGACGGGGGCCCGCACAAGCGGCGGAGCATGCGGATTAATTCGATGCAACGCGAAGAACCTTACCAAGGCTTGACATGAACCGGAAAGACCTGGAAACAGGTGCCCCGCTTGCGGTCGGTTTACAGGTGGTGCATGGTTGTCGTCAGCTCGTGTCGTGAGATGTTGGGTTAAGTCCCGCAACGAGCGCAACCCTCGTTCTATGTTGCCAGCGCGTTATGGCGGGGACTCATAGGAGACTGCCGGGGTCAACTCGGAGGAAGGTGGGGACGACGTCAAATCATCATGCCCCTTATGTCTTGGGCTTCACGCATGCTACAATGGCCGGTACAAAGGGTTGCGATACTGTGAGGTGGAGCTAATCCCAAAAAGCCGGTCTCAGTTCGGATTGGGGTCTGCAACTCGACCCCATGAAGTCGGAGTCGCTAGTAATCGCAGATCAGCAACGCTGCGGTGAATACGTTCCCGGGCCTTGTACACACCGCCCGTCAAGTCACGAAAGTTGGTAACACCCGAAGCCGGTGGCCTAACCCTTGTGGGGGGAGCCGTCGAAGGTGGGACCGGCGATTGGGACTAAGTCGTAACAAGGTAGCCGTACCGGAAGGTGCGGCTGGATCACCTCCTTTCTAAGGAGCTGCTAACAGTTGCTGGTGTTCGTGTATGCGGATGGTGGTGGTTGTCAGTGTTGCCCATTGCGCAGGCGTCTGTTCTGCGGTGGGTGCTCATGGGTGGAATATCAACGAATCAAACTTGTTTGGCATGGCCTTTACCGGTTGTGTCCTGGTGCCAGTACGGCGGCCTGTGCTTCTCCTTTGGGGGGGTGTGGTGTTGTTGGGAAAGCTGCCGGGGCGTGGGTGTGTGGGGTTGTGTTTGGCGCACTGTTGGGTCCTGAGGCAACAGGACCTTTTTGCAGCAATGCAGAGGGCATCGTTCTGGTGTTTCTTTTGTTCCTGCTTCCGGTTCCTTCGGTCACGTGATCAGCCCCTTGGTGGGTTGTGGTGGTTGGGGGTCTGGTTGATGGGGTTGTTGTTTGAGAACTACATAGTGGACGCGAGCATCTAGAACACATGCTTTTGGTGTGTGTTCTTACAGCAATTTCTTATGAATGAACCTGGGCCCAAGTGGCTCGTGGTTCTCTCGAGTAAGTTTATTGATCTTGTGTGGTCAAGTTTTTAAGGGCACACGGTGGATGCCTTGGCATTAGGAGCCGAAGAAGGACGTAGGAATCTGCGATAAGCCTGGGGGAGTTGATAACCGAGCGTTGATCCCAGGATGTCCGAATGGGGAAACCCCGCACAACGCTGCAAGGTGATTGTGTGACCCGCATCTGAACACATAGGGTGCGTGGGGGGAACGCGGGGAAGTGAAACATCTCAGTACCCGCAGGAAGAGAAAACAATAGTGATTCCGTTAGTAGTGGCGAGCGAACGCGGATCAGGCTAAACCGTTTCCATGTGTGATAGCCGGCGGGCGTTGCATGGGCGGGGTTGTGGGACTTTCCGTTCTGGTTCTGCCGGACCAGTGAGGTGAGGTGCAGGCATAGGTGAACGGTCTTGAAAGGCCGGCCAGAGAGGGTGTGAGCCCCGTAACCGTAATGTTGTGCACGGCCTGGGGAGTATCCCAAGTAGCACGGGGCCCGAGAAATCCCGTGCGAATCTGTCAGGACCACCTGATAAGCCTAAATACTTCCTAATGACCGATAGCGGACCAGTACCGTGAGGGAAAGGTGAAAAGTACCCCGGGAGGGGAGTGAAACAGTACCTGAAACCGTGTGCTTACAATCCGTCGGAGCCAGTCTGATTCTGGTGACGGCGTGCCTTTTGAAGAATGAGCCTGCGAGTTAGTGTTACGTCGCGAGGTTAACCCGTGTGGGGTAGCCGTAGCGAAAGCGAGTCTGAATAGGGCGAGTGTAGTGGCGTGATCTAGACCCGAAGCGGAGTGATCTACCCATGGCCAGGTTGAAGCGACGGTAAGACGTCGTGGAGGACCGAACCCACTTCAGTTGAAAATGGAGGGGATGAGCTGTGGGTAGGGGTGAAAGGCCAATCAAACTCCGTGATAGCTGGTTCTCCCCGAAATGCATTTAGGTGCAGCGTTGCGTGTTTCTTGCCGGAGGTAGAGCTACTGGATGGCCGATGGGCCCTACAAGGTTACTGACGTCAGCCAAACTCCGAATGCCGGTAAGTCAGAGCGCAGCAGTGAGACTGTGGGGGATAAGCTTCATAGTCGAGAGGGAAACAGCCCAGACCACCAACTAAGGCCCCTAAGCGTGTGCTAAGTGGGAAAGGATGTGGAGTTGCGAAGACAACCAGGAGGTTGGCTTAGAAGCAGCCATCCTTGAAAGAGTGCGTAATAGCTCACTGGTCAAGTGATTCCGCGCCGACAATGTAGCGGGGCTCAAGTACACCGCCGAAGTTGTGGATTTCACATAATGCCCTAGCCTTCGTGGTTCAGGGGTGTGGAGTGGTAGGGGAGCGTCGTGTGGGCAGTGAAGTCGCGGTGTAAACCAGCGGTGGAGCCTACACGAGTGAGAATGCAGGCATGAGTAGCGAAAGACGGGTGAGAAACCCGTCCGCCGAATGATCAAGGGTTCCAGGGTCAAGCTAATCTGCCCTGGGTAAGTCGGGACCTAAGGCGAGGCCGACAGGCGTAGTCGATGGACAACGGGTTGATATTCCCGTACCGGCGAAGAACCGTCCATGCCAAGCGGGGGATACTAACCGCCCGGAGCCTGCCCGCTCACCCTTGTGGTGTTGTGGGTTTTGGCCGAGCGCGGGACCTGATCCTGGGAGGTAAGCGTATTAACAGGTGTGACGCAGGAAGGTAGCCGGGCCGGGCGATGGTTGCCCCGGTCTAAGGATGTAGGGTCAGGGATAGGCAAATCCGTTCCTGTGTGCTTCGAGCACGTGCCTGAGATCTGATGGGACCCCCGTTTGGGGGGATCCGGTGATCCTATGCTGCCAAGAAAAGCATCGACGCGAGGTTTTAGCCGCCCGTACCCCAAACCGACACAGGTGATCAGGTAGAGAATACCAAGGCGATCGAGAGAATTATGGTTAAGGAACTCGGCAAAATGCCCCCGTAACTTCGGGAGAAGGGGGGCCTGCCCCGTGATGGAGACTTGCTCTCCGTGAGCGGGTGTGGGCCGCAGAGACCAGGGGGAAGCGACTGTTTACTAAAAACACAGGTCCGTGCGAAGTCGCAAGACGATGTATACGGACTGACTCCTGCCCGGTGCTGGAAGGTTAAGAGGACCGGTTAGCCCCTTGTGGGCGAAGCTGAGAATTTAAGCCCCAGTAAACGGCGGTGGTAACTATAACCATCCTAAGGTAGCGAAATTCCTTGTCGGGTAAGTTCCGACCTGCA
>NZ_JBIVTI010000004.1:0-3617 GCF_044756645.1 Microbacterium sp. NPDC091676
TGCAGGTCGGAACTTACCCGACAAGGAATTTCGCTACCTTAGGATGGTTATAGTTACCACCGCCGTTTACTGGGGCTTAAATTCTCAGCTTCGCCTTGCGGCTAACCGGTCCTCTTAACCTTCCAGCACCGGGCAGGCGTCAGTCCGTATACATCGTCTTGCGACTTGGCACGGACCTGTGTTTTTAGTAAACAGTCGCTACCCACTAGTCTCTGCGGCCTCCAAACGCTTTCGGAGCAAGTCCTAATACGTCGAAGGCCCCCCTTCTCCCGAAGTTACGGGGGCATTTTGCCGAGTTCCTTAACCACGATTCTCTCGATCTCCTTGGTATTCTCTACCTGACCACCTGAGTCGGTTTGGGGTACGGGCGGCTAGAACCTCGCGTCGATGCTTTTCTCGGCAGCATAGGATCATCCACTTTTTATCCGCATCGTGTCTCAGCCTCATGAGTCGCGGATTTGCCTACGACTCGGCCTACGCACTTGCACCAGGACAACCATCGCCTGGCTTGGACTACCTTCCTGCGTCACACCTGTTAATACGCTAACCGCACCAGCATGGGGTCACGTGCTCCCCTCCACGGTGTCACCCGAAGGTGACGATGTGAAGGCTCGGACGTTTAGCACCACTGGATTAGCTTGGGCGGTTCTTCGCCGGTACGGGAATATCAACCCGTTGTCCATCGACTACGCCTGTCGGCCTCGCCTTAGGTCCCGACTTACCCAGGGAAGATTAGCTTGACCCTGGAACCCTTGGTCTTTCGGAGGACGTGTTTCTCACACGTCATTCGCTACTCATGCCTGCATTCTCACTCGTGTAGCCTCCACGGCTGGTTTCCACCGCCGCTTCGCTGGCCACACGACGCTCTCCTACCCATCAACACGGCTGGACCACGAAGGCCTACCAATAATGTCAATGCCACAACTTCGGTGGCGTGCTTGAGCCCCGTTACATTGTCGGCGCGGAATCACTTGACCAGTGAGCTATTACGCACTCTTTCAAGGGTGGCTGCTTCTAAGCCAACCTCCTGGTTGTCAGAGCAACTCCACATCCTTTCCCACTTAGCACGCGCTTTGGGACCTTAGTTGGTGGTCTGGGTTGTTTCCCTCTCGACTATGAAGCTTATCCCCCACAGTCTCACTGCTGCGCTCTCACTTACCGGCATTCGGAGTTTGGCTGACGTCAGTAACCTTGTAGGGCCCATCGGCCATCCAGTAGCTCTACCTCCGGCAAGAAACACGCAACGCTGCACCTAAATGCATTTCGGAGAGAACCAGCTATCACGAAGTTTGATTGGCCTTTCACCCCTATCCACAGCTCATCCCCTCAGTTTTCAACCTAAGTGGGTTCGGTCCTCCACGACGTCTTACCGTCGCTTCAACCTGGCCATGGATAGATCACTTCGCTTCGGGTCTAGGACATGCGACTGAATCGCCCTATTCAGACTCGCTTTCGCTACGGCTACCCCACACGGGTTAACCTCGCCACATATCGCTAACTCGCAGGCTCATTCTTCAAAAGGCACGCTGTCACACCTACCAGGGGTGCTCCAACGGTTTGTAAGCAAACGGTTTCAGGTACTATTTCACTCCCCTCCCGGGGTACTTTTCACCTTTCCCTCACGGTACTTGTCCGCTATCGGTCATCTGGGAGTATTTAGGCTTATCAGGTGGTCCTGACAGATTCACACGGGATTTCACGGGCCCCGTGCTACTTGGGATACTCTCCACGCCAGAACACGCATTTCGACTACGGGGTTGGCACCCTCTATGACCGGCCTTTCAAGACCGTTCGTCTATACGCTTCTGTAACGTCGCCAGCTCGGCAGAACTGACTGGTGAGTCCCACAACCCCGAATATGCAACTCCTGCCGGATATCACACACACTCGGTTTAGCCTGTTCCGGTTTCGCTCGCCACTACTAACGGAATCGCGGTTGCTTTCTCTTCCTGTGGGTACTGAGATGTTTCACTTCCCCACGTTCCCTCTACCCGCCCTATATATTCAGGCGGGAGTCACTAGGTCGGCACGCCGCCCAGCGGGGTTTCCCCATTCGGACACCCTCGGATCAAAACTTGCTTATCAGTTCCCCGAGGCTTATCGCAGATTGCTACGTCCTTCTTCGGCTCCAGATGCCAAGGCATCCACCGTTTGCTCTTAAAGACTTGAAATCACATGAGTTTGAATCAAAAACCCGACCAGTCCGAAGACTGAATCAGAAATTGACTAATGATCTTTAAGATCATCTTGTGCAACCAGCTCGAAAGCCGGCTGCAAGATGCTCGCGTCCACTGTGTAGTTCTCAAAGTACGGGCGGAACCCCCATCCACCTGCCCCCACAGGGACAAACAGAAAGAGGTCCAGAGGTTCAGACCAGATCCCGAAAGATCCGCATCCGGTCCCTCAGGACCCAACAGCGTGCAGGCACCGGTCCCCTCACCCAGAACCTTCCAACCACCGAAGCGGCGTACTAGTCCCGAGATCAGATCTCGATGCCATGTCAAATGTTCCACCCATGAGCTCCCAGCGAAGAACGTATGCCTTCGATCTGGGTTCTGGACGCCGAAGCGTCAGATGCTCCTTAGAAAGGAGGTGATCCAGCCGCACCTTCCGGTACGGCTACCTTGTTACGACTTAGTCCTAATTACCGATCCCACCTTCGACGGCTCCCTCCACAAGGGTTAGGCCACCGGCTTCAGGTGTTACCGACTTTCATGACTTGACGGGCGGTGTGTACAAGACCCGGGAACGTATTCACCGCAGCGTTGCTGATCTGCGATTACTAGCGACTCCGACTTCATGAGGTCGAGTTGCAGACCTCAATCCGAACTGGGACCGGCTTTTTGGGATTCGCTCCACCTCACGGTATTGCAGCCCTTTGTACCGGCCATTGTAGCATGCGTGAAGCCCAAGACATAAGGGGCATGATGATTTGACGTCATCCCCACCTTCCTCCGAGTTGACCCCGGCAGTATCCCATGAGTTCCCACCATTACGTGCTGGCAACATAGAACGAGGGTTGCGCTCGTTGCGGGACTTAACCCAACATCTCACGACACGAGCTGACGACAACCATGCACCACCTGTTTACGAGTGTCCAAAGAGTTGACCATTTCTGGCCCGTTCTCGTATATGTCAAGCCTTGGTAAGGTTCTTCGCGTTGCATCGAATTAATCCGCATGCTCCGCCGCTTGTGCGGGTCCCCGTCAATTCCTTTGAGTTTTAGCCTTGCGGCCGTACTCCCCAGGCGGGGAACTTAATGCGTTAGCTGCGTCACGGAATCCGTGGAATGGACCCCACAACTAGTTCCCAACGTTTACGGGGTGGACTACCAGGGTATCTAAGCCTGTTTGCTCCCCACCCTTTCGCTCCTCAGCGTCAGTTACGGCCCAGAGATCTGCCTTCGCCATCGGTGTTCCTCCTGATATCTGCGCATTCCACCGCTACACCAGGAATTCCAATCTCCCCTACCGCACTCTAGTCTGCCCGTACCCACTGCAGGCCCGAGGTTGAGCCTCGGGATTTCACAGCAGACGCGACAAACCGCCTACGAGCTCTTTACGCCCAATAATTCCGGATAACGCTTGCGCCCTACGTATTACCGCGGCTGCTGGCAC
>NZ_JBIVTI010000005.1:0-1263 GCF_044756645.1 Microbacterium sp. NPDC091676
GGCGAAGCTGAGAATTTAAGCCCCAGTAAACGGCGGTGGTAACTATAACCATCCTAAGGTAGCGAAATTCCTTGTCGGGTAAGTTCCGACCTGCACGAATGGCGTAACGACTTCCCAACTGTCTCAACCGCGAACTCGGCGAAATTGCATTACGAGTAAAGATGCTCGTTACGCGCAGCAGGACGGAAAGACCCCGTGACCTTTACTACAGCTTGGTATTGGTGTTCGGTGTGGCTTGTGTAGGATAGGTGGGAGACTTTGAAGCGGTGACGCCAGTTACCGTGGAGTCATTGTTGAAATACCACTCTGGTCACTCTGGATATCTAACTTCGAACCGTAATCCGGTTCAGGGACAGTGCCTGGTGGGTAGTTTAACTGGGGCGGTTGCCTCCCAAAAAGTAACGGAGGCGCCCAAAGGTTCCCTCAACCTGGTTGGCAATCAGGTGGCGAGTGTAAGTGCACAAGGGAGCTTGACTGTGAGACTGACAGGTCGAGCAGGGACGAAAGTCGGGACTAGTGATCCGGCAGTGGCTTGTGGAAGCGCTGTCGCTCAACGGATAAAAGGTACCTCGGGGATAACAGGCTGATCTTGCCCAAGAGTCCATATCGACGGCATGGTTTGGCACCTCGATGTCGGCTCGTCGCATCCTGGGGCTGGAGTAGGTCCCAAGGGTTGGGCTGTTCGCCCATTAAAGCGGTACGCGAGCTGGGTTTAGAACGTCGTGAGACAGTTCGGTCCCTATCCGCTGCGCGCGTAGGAAGTTTGAGAGGATCTGACCCTAGTACGAGAGGACCGGGTTGGACGAACCTCTGGTGTGTCAGTTGTTCCGCCAGGAGCACCGCTGATTAGCTACGTTCGGGATGGATAACCGCTGAAAGCATCTAAGCGGGAAGCCGGCCTCAAGATGAGACTTCCATACCTTCGGGTGAGAGGCTCCCAGCCAGACTACTGGGTTGATAGGCCAGATGTGGAAGCACGGTAACGTGTGCAGCTGACTGGTACTAATAAGCCGATGACTTGATAACACACCGTTTGTTGGTGCTTGCGTCCACTGAGTGGTTCTCGATGTACGGTCGAGAACTACCTTCAACAATGATTAATCATTGCTTTAGGTTTGATTGAAACATCAATAGTGTTTCGGCGGCCATAGCGTGAGGGAAACGCCCGGTCACATTCCGAACCCGGAAGCTAAGCCTCACAGCGCCGATGGTACTGCAGGGGGGACCCTGTGGGAGAGTAGGACACCGCCGGACTCCTTTTAG